>NZ_CP135052.1:0-645137 GCF_029193595.2 Providencia hangzhouensis | reverse complement strand
CACAACGGCAAGACGATACGAGCACCCTTCAGGAGGAAGATAAAAATCAACAATTTCAGGAAATTGTTTTTGAAGAATGGGAACAAGGACTTCGTTTAACGCCTCCCCTAATACTGCGGGCTCATCTGGTGGCCTTCCCGTATAAGTTGAATGATAAATTGCATCACGACGCTGAGTCACATGAGTCACAGTAAATACCGGGAAACTGTCTATTTCATTATAATAACCGGTATGGTCACCATAAGGACCTTCGGGAGCCATTTCACCTGGCTCAATATACCCTTCTAAAATAATTTCAGCGCCAGCGGGAACTTCAAGGTCATTCGATATGCATTTAACAACCTCGGTTTTATTACCACGTAATAACCCCGCAAAAGCATATTCTGACAATGTGTCAGGGACCGGTGTTACCGCGCCTAAAATGGTTGCTGGGTCTGCACCCAGGGCGACTGCAACAGGAAATTTTTCACCGGGATGCGCTTGGCACCATTCTTGAAAATCCAGAGCGCCACCGCGATGAGACAACCAACGCATAATAACTTTGTTTTTTCCAAGAACTTGCTGACGATAAATACCTAAGTTTTGCCTTTCTTTATGTGGGCCTTTAGTCACTGTCAGCCCCCATGTAATTAAAGGAGCGGCATCTTCAGGCCAACAATGCATAACTGGGATTTTTGTAAGATCAACGTCTTCACCAGCCCAAATTTGTTCCTGACAAGGCGCAGAGCTTAGCCGTTTTGCAGGCATATTTAGCACTTGCTTGAATTTTGGTAGTTTATCGAAAAGGTCACGAAAGCCTTTCGGAGGATCGGGCTCTTTCAGAAAAGCGAGTAATTTGCCTACATCATGTAATGCTTTTATGTCTTCTTGCCCCATCCCCATTGCAACACGTTTAGTTGTTCCGAAAAGGTTACACAAGACTGGCATGTTATAGCCTTTGGGATTTTCAAATAATAGGGCCGGTCCCCCTGCTCTTAGTGTGCGATCTGCAATTTCAGTCATTTCCAAATAGGGGTCGACTTCCATTGTAATGCGTTTTAGCTCGCCTTGTTTCTCAAGTTGCGAGATGAAATCTCTAAGGTCACGGTATTTCATTATCTTCTTTTACTGTTACAGAGGGAGTCCCATTATAAGACGTCCGGCCAAGGTTACAAGTTACTGTCTATACCCTTAATCCTTCAAGTTACAGCGCTTTTCGTTGAAGTATAAGTGACTACGCTCAGCTAGCCTAGCCGAGTCACATAGTTTATCTATGCTCTTCGCCTATCTTCCCTTGTCGCCTTCCTGTAGCTCAAATTATTTAGGGTATAAAATACTTTAAAATCAATCTTTTTCTGGTTTAGTATACCATTTTACTGGCAATCAAAAGGGACTAATTTTTCTAATAGTAAAGTATCAAATTGTTCTGAGAATGTTTTATTATGCTGAAATAGTTTAAAACCTTCATCTTTTCCGCTGAAATAATGAAGTTCATTATCTTTAATTTGTAACCCACTTCCTTCCCTGAGCGCAACAACAACTTCATGAGGATTAATCACACAAAATTCTTGTAATCGTTCATCACGAGTTTCGCCCATATGACCAGAAATATGAGCATCAATATAATGAGGGTTAATTTGTAATGGAAATAGCCCCAGAGATGGCATAATTGCAGCATTACTAACAGGCATATCATTCGTAGTACGGATACTTGGAGTCGCTACATTGCATCCTGCACTCCAGCCGATATATGGCACACCACGCTCACGAACCGCACGTTGAATCGCAACTATCAACCCGTTCTCATGTAGGCATTTATTCAACCACCAAGTGTTACCACCACTCACAAGAATACATTCTGCCTGCTCAATCGCTTCCACAGGACTAGAAAAGTGCTCAATAGACGTAACTTTTATTCCCAACGCATCTGAAAGCTGTTCTGCTCTTTCGTCATGTGAACCGCGAAGAACTGCATACGGAACCAAAACTGCTGACTTTATGTTCTTACGAACAATCATTTCTTTGATTCGAGGTAAGGCGTAGCTGAGCCATACCGGGTTGCCTGGTAGCTTACCGTTACTCAACAAAAAGATATCCATTATGTCTCCTACTGATTTGGTTTTTGCATTACAGTTATCATAAGACTATATTCGGTTAATATAGACCTAAGCATATCAATAATATGGTTCTGTTCTTCATTAGTCACATTGTTATGTCGTAATTTGTTATCATAAACATAGTTTTGTCAGATGGAATTCAAAAAAATGGAAAAATGGTATTTGCTTTATTGCAAACGCGGCCAAATTGAACGGGCTATGGAGCATTTAAACCGACAGAATGTTGTTTGTATGACGCCCATGACTGAAATGGAAAAGGTGGTTAGAGGGAAAAGGGTGACAGTGCAAGAAGCCCTGTTTCCAAACTACTTATTTGTGAAATTTGATCATAATGAAATTCATACGACAACTATCCAATCAACAAGAGGGGTTAGCCATTTTATTCGTTTTGGCCAATTTCCGACGGAAGTCCCCGAAGAAATTATTGAGCTATTACAACAAACCCCCGTTAGTTATTCCGTCGCACCAGATATACCAAAACATGGCGACCAAGTGACAATTACCGAAGGTATTTTCGCGGGAGTACAAGCTATTTTTGATGAGCCTAATGGAGAGTATCGTTCTATTCTTTTACTGAATATTTTAAATAAAAGTGTACCTAAAGTGGTTGATAATACGCAATTTAAAAAAAATACAGATTGAACGCTTTAAGCAATCAAAAGCCCTTCTTAAAGGGCTTTTCACCTTTTTGCATTGCAAATTAAAGATAATTTAATGCAAATCAAGACTCTTCTTTTTCTTCTTCCTCTGCCCCTTCTTGCCGGTTTCTACCTTTACCAACATAGAAATTGGATAGTAAAACTCCGAGCTCGAAAAGCAAATACATTGGAACAGCAAGCAAAGTTTGAGAGAGTACATCTGGCGGCGTTAAAAACATCCCAACGATAAATGCCCCAACTAAAATATAAGGACGTTTACGTTTCAGAGATTCGGGTGTAGTCACGCCTGTCCAACACAGTAAAATAATTGCAATAGGTACTTCAAATGCCGCACCAAAAGCCATGAATAATGTCATGACGAAACTAAGATATTTACTGATATCGGGAATAAAGTTAACGCTATCTGGGGTCGTTTTAACAAAGAAACCAAATGCGAGCGGAAAAACAACGAAGTAGGCAAATGCCATTCCCAAATAAAACAAGAAACTACTTGAAACAAGCAAAGGCAACATGAGTTTGCGTTCATGCTTGTATAAGGCAGGTGCAATAAAAGCCCAAATTTGATAGAGAATAACCGGTATCGATACAAAAACCGAAACCATCATTGTCAATTTAATTGGGGTAAAGAATGTTGACGCCACATCTGTCGCACTCATTTGCGAACCTACTGGTAGCTTATCAATCAAAGGGGCTGCTACCAGCCGATAGATATCATTTGAAAAATAAGCAAGCGCAGCAAAAACAATTAAAACTGTAATTAAACAGTTTAACAGCCGTTTGCGAAGTTCAATGAGGTGGCTAATAAGTGGTTGTGTATCATTTACAGCCATGTGTTATTTTTCACTTTCAGTTTGATTAGAGTTTTTTACTTTAGCATCGAGTGATTCTACTGTTTTCACGGCAACTGAATCTTCTGGCTTTTCATCCTCAACAACAGCCGCCATTTTAGCAGCATGCTCTGGGTTTGGATCAGACTCTTCAGGTGACTGCTGAGTATTATCTTTCGCTTCCTTTACAGCACTATCGTAACTGTCAGTGATCTCTTTTGCTTTGTTTAACTCTGTTTCAATATCATTGGTTGTCGCTTGGTAATCGCTTTTAAGCGATTGTGCCGCTGTACGCAGTTCTTCCATTGACTGCTTAAGTTCAGGAGAAAGCGCTTCTAAATTAGCTTTTTCTTCCACCTTTTTCAGCGTTTCTTGCAGCTCCTGCAGCTTTAACTCTTGCGATAACTCGTTTTGTACATTTGCAGCCATAGAGCGCATCGCACGGATCCACCCAGCGACAGTTCTCACTGCCACTGGTAACCGCTCAGGGCCTAATACAACGAGACCAATAACTGCAATAAGCAACAGTTCACTAAAACCTATGTCAAACACGGTTTAACCCTGCTCTTTGTTTTTGCTCTCAACTGGGCTTTCTTTCTTTTCAGCAGCCTGTTGTTCAGTAATATTTTTAGGTGCGAAGTCAGCATCTTGCTTTTCTTGTTCTGCTTTTGCTTTTTCGTCATCACTCATTGCTTTTTTAAAGCCTTTGAGTGACTCACCCAAATCTGAGCCTAAAGAACGCAATTTTTTGGTGCCGAAAATTAAAATAATAAGTAAAGCAATGATAATGAGTTGCCAAGGACTACCGAAAGCAGCCATTGCAATAGTTGATTCCATTGTTAATACCTCTATATAGTTTTGGGATCAATTGTTATTAGATCTATTATATACAACCAACACAAAATACGGAAATGTTCACAGCCTTATAAACTTGTCGCAAAACAAAGTTTACTTAATTTCCGCCGGTTTTACACCAACCAAACAACCAAGACAGTGCACCTGCCACCATAAATACAATTCCAAACGGTGTGAGATTAGAAATGAGGAATAGAGTCCCACAGAGAATAAATGTAGCACCGATACCTAAAAGGTACTGAGATTTACGCTGCTTATTACGCTGACTTTTCAGTTGTTGAGTTAGTTGATCGATATTTGATTGTAAGTACTTATGCTGCCGTAATGCACCATAAATTAAATCCGGTATTTCAGGCATTTTTTCTGCCCAATAAGGTGCTTTTTCTTTTAATGCCTGAGTAATTGCAGGTATCCCTACTTGGCTATGAACCCAGTCCTCTAGAAATGGTTTTGCGGTTTTCCAGAGATCAAGCTGTGGGTAAAGCTGCCGTCCTAGGCCTTCTACATACAATAATGTTTTTTGTAATAATACCAACTGTGGTTGAACTTCCATGTTGAAACGACGTGCTGTATTAAATAAATTCAATAATACTTGCCCAAACGAAATTTCAGCTAATGGTTTTTCAAAAATAGGCTCACATACGGTACGGATAGCAAACTCAAAGTCTTCCACATTTGTGTCTGAAGGAACCCAGCCGGAGTCAACGTGCAGTTCTGCTACCTTACGATAATCACGATTAAAAAAAGCAATGAAGTTTTCTGCCAAATAACGCTTATCTTCTTTGTTTAATGAGCCGACTATCCCACAGTCTATCCCTATGTATTTAGGGTCCTCTGGATGATCGTAACTAACAAAGATATTTCCTGGATGCATATCAGCATGGAAAAAGCTGTCGCGGAAAACCTGTGTAAAGAAGACCTTAACACCACGCTCTGCCAGCAGTTTCATATTCGTTCCCTGCGCTTTAAGCGCAGTAATATCGGAAACTGGGATCCCGTAGATACGCTCCATCACCATCACGTTTTCACGGCAATAATCTGGATATACCTCTGGTATATACAGCATGGCGCTATTTTCAAAGTTACGACGAAGCTGAATGGCATTTGCCGATTCACGGAGCAAATTCAGCTCATCGATCAAGGTTTTTTCGTATTCACGCACGACTTCTTTGGGTCTTAATCGCCGCCCATCTGGCAGCAAAGGAACCCAATTTGCAATACGATACATTAACTTAATATCAGCTTTAATAATTGGCAGAATATCAGGACGAATAACCTTGATGACAACATCTTTACCATTTTCTTTTAACGTTGCGGTATGCACCTGAGCAATAGACGCAGAAGCTAAAGCTTGTTCATCGAAGTCATCAAACCACTGTTCTAAAGGCCCTTCGAGAGATTCCTCAATATAGCCTCGTGCCAGTTTGCCATCAAAACTTGCCACTTTGTCTTGTAATAATGACAATTGATCTGCGATTGCAGGTGGGAAAAGATCTCGGCGAGTCGATAGCATTTGGCCAAATTTGATCCAAACTGGCCCGAGTTCTTGAAGGGCGAGACGAAGTCTTTCGCCCAATGTTTTGTCTTTATGCTTATTTTTAATCCAAAAGAAACCTAAGCGACCTATTCTTAATGGTAACGTTAGTTTAGTTTTGGGGATTAACTCATCTAATCCGTAAGAGAGAAAAACCCGAATAATGAAGTAAAGTCGTTTTATTTCACCGGGTGTCATTCTTCTCCTCCAACTGGCTTAAACGTTGCTCAAGTGCACTCATTGAATTTTCTACTTGCTCAACTTCATCACTAAAATGAGCAAGTTCAAGCTGGCTAGGCGCCATCTTCCATTCTTCAATTATTGCGTCTTTGATATACGTTTTTTGCCGTTTTACTAAATGAGATGCAAGACAAGCACCTTTATTCAGGAACTTGCTAAGACCTTCTGCCGCAACATCACCAATGTAAGGTGATAGATAATGAGCAGGATTCCAAATTGCTAAGTCAAGTAAAGAAGACCAGTGCTGTACAATTTGCATATCCCCTTCAATCACGATATCACCACGATTGATAAGTTGAGATAATTGCTGTTTGTCTTTCAATTTAACTAGCGTAAAGATGGATGTTTTAATGGTACAGTCCGCAGGCTCAACCCACTGGCTTAACACATCAACATGATTTTCAGCAAAAACGAGTGTTAACGTTTTATTCAGTTCTTTAAGTTCAATAGCCATAACCTTGCCGGCCAAGCGCATTCTAGCTGGCTGTAGAACTTTTTCTTTAAACAACATGTGGTTAAGAGAGGTTTCCATCAATGCTGTTATCAAAGAATACAAAACTGTATTTTGATTTTCGGTATGTGTTGATGGTGCTTCCATCTTAGAATTTAAACCCTTTATGCAATGCGACAATTCCACCTGTCATATTAGTGTACGTCACCTGTTCAAACCCTGCATTTTCCATCATACCTTTTAGTGTTTCTTGGTTTGGATGCATACGGATTGACTCAGCTAAATAGCGATAGCTATCGGGATCATTAACGATCGCCTGACCAATACGAGGGAGTATATGGAATGAATAGGCATCATAAGCTTTATTCAGTGGCTCAATAATTGGCTTAGAGAACTCTAACACCAATAAGCGCCCACCCGGCTTTAACACTCGGAACATAGAGCGTAGCGCTTTGTCTTTATCGGTGACATTACGCAAACCAAAAGAGATAGTAATGCAATCAAAATAGTTATCAGGGAATGGCAGTTCTTCTGCATTGGCTTGTACATAATTAACATTACCAACAATGCCTAGGTCACGTAATTTCTCACGCCCCATTTTTAGCATTGAATCATTAATATCTGCGAGTATGACCTCACCTTTTTCACCGACTAAACGTGAAAATTTAGCGGTTAAGTCACCCGTTCCACCTGCAAGGTCAAGTACTCGTTGATTACGACGTACCCCACTCGCTTCAATGGTAAAACGCTTCCAAATACGATGGATACCGAATGACATCAAATCATTCATTAAGTCATATTTTGATGCTACTGAGTGAAAAACATTCGCTACTAGGCCAGCTTTATCTTCTTTGCCGACAGTACGGAAACCGAAATCAATGGTTTCTTTAGTTGGTTCAGTCATTTCTCTTATGCCTGCTTATCATTCAAACTTTTGTAGGAAGTGTAACAGTCTTTGGGCCAAAACCCTATCAGAAGTCTAAGATTCCGCACAATTAGACGTATCTGATCGCTCAACCAATTGGGGCTGGATAGGTTGTTTAATTTCGACCCCAAGCTCTTTAAAACTTTCCGCCTGGCTAATTAAATTTCCACGCCCTTCGGCAAGGCGTTTCATTGCCGATAGGTAAGTATTATTTGCTTTATCAAGACTGGTGCCTAAAACCTGCATATCATCCACAAACAAGCGCAGCTTGTCATACATTTTCGCTGCTCTATTTGCTATCTCCTGGGCATTTTGCCCTTGGCGTTCATACCGCCAAATATTATTAATTGTCCTCACCGCCACTAACAATGTCGAAGGACAAACTAACATAATATTCTGTTTAATTCCTTCATCAAGTAACTCAGGTGCTTCTTTCAAAGCCAGTAAATACGCAGGTTCAATAGGGATAAACATTAAAACGTAATCTAATGAACGAATTCCCGGTAACTGATGGTAATCCTTGCGGCTTAGCATACGCATGTGATTGCGGATAGATGCCACATGGTTTTTTAACGCCTGTTGCTGTTCATGTGGATCTTCGCTATTGAAGTACTGTTCATAGGAAACCAACGACATTTTGGCATCAACAACCACATCTTTCCCTTCAGGAAGATGGATAATCACATCCGGTTGATAGCGGCTATTATAACTTGTATTGATGCTAACTTGGGTTTCAAACTCACTTCCTTCACGTAAACCTGAGACTTCGAGGATCCTGGTAAGAATAGTTTCCCCCCAGTTTCCTTGAATTTTGTTATCCCCTTTCAAGGCTCGTGTCAGGTTAACCGCTTCTTTGGTCATTTGATTATTGAGCTGCTGTAATTGCCGAATTTCATAGGCTAAAGTGTGGCGTTCTTTCGCTTCTTCACCAAAACTTTGCTGAACTTGCTGACGAAAACCTTCTAATTGCTCACGAAAAGGTGACAGCATCGCCAATAGGCTTTTTTGTTGTTGCTCTGATGCACGACGCTCATTTTGTTCAAAAATACGATTTGCTAAGTTTTCGAATTGTGCTGTCAGCCGTTGTTCGCTATTTTGTAAAATTCGCTGTTTTTCTTCGTTGGCTAGCTGGTTCTGTTCAAAACGAGTGATAACTTCGCGAAGCTCCGCTTCTTGTTCTCGGTTAATATCCCTTTGAGTGCGCAATTCTTGATCTAGCCTGTCATACTCTTCTTTCCATTGCGCAAGGTGGATGTTTTTTTCGTCACTTGCAGCAAGTTGGCGGTTGAGTTGTTGTAGTTCCTGATCTTTTTGCGCAATTTTTTGGGCAATAGAGAACCAAGCGGCTAAACCACCAACTAAAACGCCACTCAACGCACCAATAACAGCATATAAAAGAGAGGTATCCACGGTTAAATCCTTACTTTACAAAGTCTAGTGTAAGGTAATGGGATACTGTATAAGTGTCCAGAGGTAATTTAGCCATCGAAGAAAATTTTGCGAAGCACTTCGCAAGCTTAGCCTATCCAACTTGCGAACCATTTCAGGCCGAGCGCTCCCGGCGCTAAAATACCAAATGCCCAAATCATCGCAGAAGCAATATTCGCAAGTTGGAAATGCCGTTGTGGCATGGCGCAAATCCCTGCAACCAAGGGAACAATAGCTCGTAACGGCCCGAAGAAGCGCCCAAAGAAAATTCCCCAAATACCCCATCGGTCAAAGAAACGCTGCCCTTTATCAATCATTTGTGGGTTACGAGAAATCGGCCACATATGGCGTACATTTTCTTTGTAATGATAACCAATCCAATAAGAGAGCCAGTCCCCAAAGAAAGCACCGAGAGCTGCTGCTAACCATATTGGCCAGAAAGTAATATTACTTTCACCAATTAAAGCGCCAAGCGCGAGTAAAATAACCGTTGCTGGTAACAGGAGTGACAAAAATGCCAAAGATTCCCCAAACGCCAAAAAGAAAATAATAGGAAGCGCCCATACTTCATGTTCGCGTGTAAAGTCCGTCACTATGGTGACAATTTCATTGAGTGTCACGGTCAGTTCCTTTCATTAGGGAATAATCAGAATACTGTAGCGAAAAAGTGGTAAATCAAGATTAAACAAAGCAGAAACACTTTTAGAAAAACTAAGTTGTGGATACGGAAAAATGGATTATCCACAACTCATCTTACAGTTAGTGAAACTTAGTCCAAAAACTGACTCTGCAGTGCTTCTCGTTGTTGCCTTCCTAAGCCAAAATCTTTTTCTAGCCATTGGTCAACATTGCCATAATGGCTTTCAATACTGTTTAGAGCCGTTCTTAAAAAGTCTTCACGTACCGAATAGACATACTCAAATTTTTTCACAATGCTTTCGTCCATCGTTTTTGCATGCTCTTCGAGTAAATGCTTGCGGTATGGTGCAAGTGTTTCATTAGTCAGTAAGTAATCTTCCATTACAGTGTCTAAATCTGCACCTAAAGCAAATAATACTAATGCGGACCCGACGCCTGTACGGTCTTTTCCTACCGCACAGTGTTGTACGATACCACCTTTTTCTGGCTGTTTGAGTAAATTGACCAATTGGTAATAAGCAGGATTGTTCAGTGGTAATAATTCATATAAACGGAACATAAAAGCTTGCGGGTCAAATTGTTCCAATATTTCTGGCGTAAGTTTATCTAAATTTGCTGTGACCTCTTTTGCTAACGGATTTGCTGGTGCATGCACATAATGTGCGCCTTGCCAAATGACATCAGGCTTATCTAAGATTTCAGCTTCATCACGATAATCAATGATTTGGAAAAGATTTTGTGAACGTAGAACAGCTTCGTCCTCTTGAGTTAATCGGTCTAACGCACCGGAACGAAACAGGACTCTAGGCTTGATCTTCCCACCATTAGCGAGTTTTTTACCACCAAGATCGCGGAAGTTAATACCGCCTTTTAAAGGCAAAACAGAAGGATGAAGATAAGGTGTTGTTGACATAATAATTCCTTTTCGCCCTACAGCTTTCATTCCAGTTAGCAATAAAACAAATGTAACCTGAACAATTTAAGGGCACATAATATTGATAATTGTTTTTATGACAATAACAGATCTAGCGAATAAGAGGATCAGAATATTTCCTGTAAATTGATTAACAATTGTAACATTTATAAAGGAAATAAAGAGAAATAAGAGGTATGTAAAAGGACTAAGCCCGCTTACTTTTTGTCCACAACCGAGTGAAAGTCAAGTAAACGGGCCAGTAAATCACGGACTACAGTAAGCGGCGTGCAGCTTCAACCACAATACTTAATACGTTACCTTCAGTTTTCTTCAGTAACGCTTCATTTGGAATTTCTTGTTGGGTACGATTTACGATAACACCCGCAACCATACCAGCACGTAACCCTTTACTACTAGAACACATAGTCAGCAATGTGGCTGATTCCATTTCGTAGTTCATCACGCCCATGTCTTGCCACTCTTTCATCGAACCTCTGAAATGACGCATCACACGGCCAGTATAGGTATCATAACGCTCTTGACCTGGGTAGAAGGTATCAGATGATGCAGTTACACCAACATGAACGGTTGCACCTGCATCTTTCGCTGCGGCATAAAGCGCATTGGTACAATCAAAATCGGCAACTGCTGGGTATTCTAATGGCGCGAAGTGTTGGCTAGCACCGTCTAAGCGAACTGCTCCAGTTGTCACTAAAACATCACCGACATTGATATCTTCTTGGATTGCACCTGTTGTACCAATACGTAAGAAAGTGCGAATACCAAGCTGCGCAAGTTCTTCGACTGCAATAGACGTTGATGGGCCACCGATACCGGTTGAACAAACAATGACGGCTTTTCCGTCAACCTCACCACGCCAAGAGGTGTATTCACGCAATGACGCAAGGTGTACAGGGTTATCCATCAGACGTGCAATTTTTTCAACACGGTTAGGATCCCCAGGAACAATCGCTACGGTCGCACCCTGTAAGTCACTTTTCTTTAAACCTAAGTGGAAAACGTCAGACATTTCAAACTCCTTTACACAATGGCATCATTAAATCAGTCAATACTGATTAATCGTTATTTATAATATAGCGATAAAGCCATAATTTTTTAGTGATGAATGTCACTTTTAATGAAAACAATAAAAGTTTGATTTCATTATTAAGTGACTTATGTCACATTTATTCATTGATCTTATTTCTCTTTAAAATCCATTGTCATCAGTATAGATGAAAGTTTGATATAACGACAAAAGCGCCCCTGATTGCTGGGCGCTTTGATTATTTGGCAGAACTAAAAATAGTAACGCTATATTAGAGAATTACATCAAGAACGAGGACACCAACTAGACCTATTGCCCACGCAATGGTGGTCGGAATAGACCAAACAATGATTTGCTGTTTAACGTCCTTAATTCCCATCATTCTGTTCACAACCCAATACAGGCTGTCGTTAAAGTAACCGAAGAACAGAGATCCCATGGTTGCCGCTTGCGCTGCGACCAATAAGTTAATATCAGGTATTTGGCTAATGATTGGTGCAGAAATAGATGCTGCGGTAATCATTGCTACTGTACCCGAACCTTGAATCAAACGAACCAACGTCGCGATGATAAACGGAATCAATACAGGTGTAATTGGCAGATTTGCTACATGCTCAGCAAGAATGTTTCCTGTGCCACTATCGCGCAGTACCGCGCCTAATGCACCACCAGCCCCCGTAACAAGCAGAATAATACCGGCTGCTTGTAAGCCTTCTTCCATACGGTCGATGACTTCTTCTTTCGTTGCTTTTGGCATTAATGTGTAAACAGAGATCAACACACTAATTGATAATGCAATAATGGGTGCGCCTAAAAATTCAAATGTTTGGAAATACCAATTGCTTTCCATACCTTGGAAAGATTCTGTTTTAAGAATTAATCCATTAATTGCATTTATGAAAATTAACAAAATAGGCGTAATAATCGGTAAAAGCGATAAGAACAGGCTTGGTAATGGTTTATTCGCTTTTTCTTCCATATAACGAGCGTGAACTTCTTTCAGGTCTTCACTACCCGTTTCATCTGGCATAAATTCAGGGTATTTAGTCCCTAACCATTTTGCGTAAAGAACAATACCGATAACACAAGGAATAGCGAGGCTCATTCCTGCCAGGATCATTGCGCCAACATCGACACCAAAGATCCCTGCCACGCCTAAAGGCCCAGGTGTTGGTGGAACGGTGTGGTGTGTCACCACTAACCCACCAGCGAGTGCAACGCCTAAAGTTAGTATGCTACGTTTACCATTTTTGGCTAATGCTTTTGCCAATGGGTATAAAATCACAAAAGCGGAATCAACGAAGATAGGAATACTGACAATATAACCGGTAATTGCCAACGCCCATTCTTCACGCTTTTTTCCTAACCATTTGATAAAGCTATAAGCGATCTGTTCAGCAGCACCTGAAACTTCCAGCACCCTTCCCATCATTACCCCGAGTCCGATAACAATACCGATGCTACCGAGTGTTGACCCAAAGCCTTTTGTAATGACTGTCACTGTCTCTGCTGCGGTCAAACCACCGGATATACCTGCGATTGCTGCGGCAATTAGCATTGCTAATAACGCATGAACACGCGTTCGTAATACTAAGAAGATCAGGACAAATATGGCCACTGCGAGGCCAATAATAGGAATATAGGACATAGGCTATCTCCTACTTAGACGAACCGTGGTGGGTGATAAACGAACGGATCGCATCACCAAACGAGCCATCTGCACGAAAACCGAGATCCAATGCACGGCTGATATCAAATTTGCCCGGCCAGCTCGCCACAATACGGTTAATGGCTTCATCAGGCTCAAAGCGAATAAGATCCACAGCTTCTTGGCCTGCAACATCACGTAGAGCATCGATCATACCTTGGACGGTAACGGTGATACCTGGCAGGTTCACAGTGCGTGATTTACCAAATTTTTCAGCAGGGATACTGACCGCATGAATAAAGTTGTTAATCACAGTTTCAGGGCTAGATAACCACAGCGCTAGGTCAGGGGAGACAGGACAAACACTTTCAACCCCATTTAATGGCTCGCGAATAATGCCACTTGCGAATGAAGAGGCCGCTTTATTTGGCACACCCGGACGAATACTAATGGTTGGTAAACGCATCACACGGCCATCAACAAAGCCTTTACGTGAATAGTCATTGACCATCAATTCACACATGGCTTTTTGAGCACCATAGGACGATTGTGGGTTAACGACACACAAGTCTGTGATGACATCAGGTAGCTCACCACCAAACACAGCGAGGGAGCTGGTGAACATAAATTTGATTGCAGGGTTCTTGGCACGAGCGACTTCCAATAATTGACGAGTGGCTTCAAAGTTAACCTTCATACCCAAGTCAAAATCACTTTCAGCATGGCTACTTACGATAGCTGCAAGGTGGAAAACCACATCGGTTTGTGCATCAATCAGTTTATCAGCCGCCCCTGCTTGCGTTAAATCTAACGCGACGCAACTGACTCTGGCATCTTCAACCGGTGATGTAGGGCATTGAATATCGGCTAAAACAAGGTGGTCAAATTTTAAACCCTGGCTATTTTTAAGCAAAGCAGCGGCTAGCTGCTGGCCCAGAAAGCCTGCGCCACCAGTAATAATAACTTTCATTGTAATTCTCCTTGCTATAGCCTTTTAACTGGCTATGCAGTTTTAGGTAAGATTATTTATGTTTTATGTCTTGATTAAATGAAGTTTTATGTTTTGTTCTGTTATCCGCTGCACCACATCAGTTGGTAATTGGTCATCACAAATGATGTCGTGCAATTGATTCAATGGGCAAACACGAAACATGCCATATTTGCCGAACTTACTACTGTCTGAAACCAGCACACAACGGCGAGCAACATCCAATAGCGTTTGTTTTATCTGAACCTTTTCCTCATGCGGGGTAGAAACCCCGTGCTGCAAATCCCATGAACTGGTGCTGATAAAAGCAATATCAACATTGAGGGTTTTCAGCATCATCGCAGCCGTATTTCCTACACTAGAATGGTTACGTTTATCCACCAATCCCCCGGTGTGGTATAGGTTTAGCTGCGACTTATTCATTAAGTACTGCATAATCGAAAAATCATTAGTGACAATCGTTAAGTTGAAACGCTCGCCGAGTACGCGTGCTATCTCAAAGGTAGTTGTTCCCGCATCGAGATACACCACTTGCCCATCTTCAACTAGTGAGCTGGCAAACTGGCCAATTTCACGCTTATGGCGATGATGTAACCGCGCTTTTTCACTCCAAGGTAACTCTTGGCGCAGCACATCATTTAACTTAACGCCACCACTAATACTGAGTACCTTCCCTTCTTCTTCTAACATCCGAATATCACGTCGCACTGTCATATGAGAGACATTCATTAGCTCAACCAAGTCACTGATCGATACGGTTTGATGTTCATGCACGTAACGGTAAATAAAATCACGACGCTCAGAAGGGAGCATAGGTTCTCCTAATTATGAATTTGCTTGTTTAAGCCAGCCTAATCCATCTTCGGTGCGGCCTGCAGGATGGTATTCACATCCTAACCAGCCTTCATACCCCATTTCATCCAACTGCTTAAAAATCCATGGGTAATTGACTTCACCGCTATCCGGTTCATGACGATAAGGAACTGACGCTATCTGAATGTGACTAAATTTACCCCATAAACGTTCAATTGTTTTCAATAAATCACCTTCCATAATTTGGCAGTGATATAAATCCAACTGGATAAATACATTTTCACGAGCAATTTCAGGTAGTAATGCTTCAGCTTGTTTTTGTGTCGTCAAAAAGTATCCGGGCATATCGCGGGTATTGATGGGTTCGATAAGCACACGAATACCGTGCTCAGCCATCACATCCGCCGCATATTGAATATTTTTGATATAGCATGCAGTTTGCTGTTCAAGTGTATAGTTTTCATTCACTTTCCCCGCCATCGCATGAACTTGTTTACAGCCTAAGGCTTTTGCGTATTTCAAGGCCGTTTGTACGCCTTCGGCAAATTCTTTCTCACGACCTGGGATCGAAGCCATACCACGCTCCCCTTGTGCCCAATTTCCCGCTGGCATATTAAACAGAGCTTGTGTTAGATGGTGTTTACTCAGCTCCCCCGCAATGACATCGGCATCTTCTTCATAAGGGAAGAGGTATTCGACACCTTTGAACCCCGCATTTGCAGCACGTTCAAAGCGCTGTATAAAAGGCACTTCGGTAAACATCATGCTTAAATTTGCAGCAAATTTAGCCATTTTCGCCTCGCTACTTTTGTGGATAACGACTTTCGAGCTGTTCAACTTGCTCTTGCGTTAATGTTGTAAAGCCATGTGGGCGTAATGTGATATATAAGCGAGCGGTATCTTCTAACTCTTCTGCATTGAAGAAAGCTTGTCTTAACGTTTTGCCACCCACGACCGGACCATGATTTGATAGCAATACCGCATTATGTGTCGGTGCTAATTTTGCAATTTCCTCACCAATTCGGTCATCCCCCGGTGGCAAGTATTCAATCAATGGCAATTTCCCCACTCGCATCACATAATAAGGTGTGATGGGAGGTAAACAATTTTTTGTATCTAACCCCGGCAAGCAAGACAACGCCGTTAACCAAGGTGAGTGAAGGTGAACAACTGCTTGGCAATCAGGGCGTTGCAAATACATCGCCATATGCATAGAAACTTCTTTTGTCGGCTTATCACCCCCAATCCAATTGCCTTGTGCATCGAGTTTACTCAGTTTGTTAGGGTCTAAATCACCAAAGCTGGAGTTTGTCGGTGTCACAATAATCGAACCATCAGGTAACCGAGCACTAATATTTCCTGCACCACCACTACTGTATCCGCGGTTAAACATTGATTTAGCCCAATCGACTAACTCTTGGCGCAGCGCCTTTTCATCACTCATTAAACATCTCCTGTGCAAACTGGAAGAAATTTTCTTGGCCGAAATTACCTGATTTCAGCGCCAACCAGTTACCGCTTGCTAAATCCTGTACCCATGGCACACCAGGGGCAATTGGTGAACCAATACTTAATTGTTCTGTTCCAAGGCTTTGAACCACTTTTCCTGAGGTTTCGCCACCCGCAATAATAAAGGTGTCATACCCTTTCGCTTGCAACAGTGCGACAACTTCACCAAATACCTTCTCGACCGCGAAACTTGATTCCGCTGCGCCATATTTTTCTTGTGTCTGTTTCAATAATTCAGGTGATTGAGTGGCATAAAGCATTGGCGCTAAACCGGTTAGTTGCTGTGCTTGCACCCAATCAGCTAATGTTTTGGCATACTCTGAGTTATTTAAACATTCACCCACATCCAACATTTTTGCAGGAGCAACTTGCTGATAAGCCTGCACTTGTTTGTTGGTCATTACCGAGCAACTCCCCGATAAAACAACCGTTTTTCTGTTTTTACCTGTTGGTTTTTCGCCACGTTGTGTTGTGCCGCCCCATGGGCATTGGCTATCCACATTCGCTAATGCAGCGCCGAGGCCTGAGCCCCCAGTTAACAGTGGCATGGCTTTAACCGCTTGTGCGATAGGAAGCAAATCATCCATCGTTAAGCTATCAACGACCGCGTAACTCACACCTTGTTGAGCTAACTCGGCAAGCTTTTGGCTAACAACGTCACTGCCTTTTTGAATATCTTCAAGTTTGACTAAACCTGCTTTACCTTTTGATTGTTTTTCCATCACACGCAATAAATTTGCGTCGGTCATTGGGGTTACAGGGTGATGCTGCATGCCACTTTCATTAAGTAGCTGGCCATTCACAAATAAATGACCGTGAATAACCGTTCTGCCGTTCACAGGTAACGCTGGGCAAACTAATGCTAAATCTGTTCCCAGTTGGGCCATTAATGCATCTGTAACGGGGCCAATATTGCCTTTTTCGGTTGAATCAAACGTTGAGCAATATTTAAAGAAAATTTGCTGACAATTCGCTTTTTGCTTCAGCCACTTGCACGCATTGGTCGATGCACTAACAGCTTCATCGACAGGACAAGAGCGGCTTTTCAAACTGATCACTATCGCATCAACATCTTCTGGTACTGGTGTATTTTCATCAGGTTCATTCAATAGCTGAACAACCTTCCAACCGTTTTGCACCATAAAGCCTGCAATATCTGTCGCACCGGTAAAATCATCCGCTATTACGCCTAACTTCACTGTCATGCTTTTTTCTCCGGTAAAGTAATACCTTTAAATGTTTTGATCACCGCGCTGTCATCCTGCTGACCAAAGCCTTCATTGCTCGCTGAAATAAACATTTGATGGGCTGTTGAAGCAAGTGGCAGCGGGAAATTTAATGCTTTCCCTGTTTCCATCACTAGCCCTAAATCTTTGACAAAAATATCTACTGAGGATTTTGGCGTATAATCACCGTCTAAGACATGTTGCATACGGTTTTCAAACATCCATGAATTTCCAGCTGCATGGGTAACAATGTCGTACATCACGTCAAGGTCAATACCCGCCTTGGCGGCTAAAGCCATGCTTTCTGCGGCAACAGCTATATGCACCCCAGCTAATAACTGGTGAATCGTTTTGACGGTTGAACCTAAGCCGACTTCATCCCCTACGCGATATAAGCGCTCAGAAATAGCGTTAAATACGGGTGAAAGCTGCTCAAATAGAGCTGCTTCACCTGAAGCCATTACAGTCAATTTCCCTTCAGCGGCTTTAATTGAGCCACCTGAAATAGGCGCATCTACAAGCGGTAATTGATATGAGGCAAGGCGCTGAGCGATATTTTTAGTTTGTTCCGCAGCCAAGGTACTGTGCAACACAATAACCGTACCGGGGCGTAGTTGTTCAACTAAAGGCTGTTCACCCGAAAATAAAATGGCTTCAACTTGACGACCATTAACCACCACCAGCAACAAAGCATCAATTTCATGGGCAAATTCCGCTGCATTTTGCCCCACTGCAATTGCGCCTGCGTTAAGTAGGCTTTTGCATGCACCTTGGTTTAAATCAAATCCATAGGTAGGAATGTTATTTTTTATAAGAGATTGTGCGATCCCCATCCCCATAGAACCTAGGCCAATCACGCCAATTTTATTAACGAAATTTCCCATAATGACCCCTGATGTTGTTAATCTTCGTGACTGTTGTGAATTTTCACACAATAAAATTCACAAACACATGACTAATATCACATTTGAGATAATATAAAAAACAAACAATAAAAGCATAACCAATTGAATTAAAACAAAATAAATAAAAACCCACCTTAAACATGCTTTCACAGAATGATGTGATAAAAAATGTGACGCTCGTTATGTTTATTCACGTTTAATTCACAAATGAAAAATCTTTGTTTCTCTACTGGGCTATATTCAATGCATCATTTCTATTGACCTAAAACTCAAATTGCTGAAAATAGCCGACTACAATTTTTTGAATAATGCTCCATACTATGGATGAGAGCATAAATTGGCGGATTGCCTAGGAGATAACATGGGGTTATTTGAGCAAATGATGGGTATGGTTGCAGGCGATAAAATGCAACAATTTCAATCAGTAATAAACTGGGTTGAGGAGCAAGGTGGCCTTCAAGGTGTTATCGAAAAATTTAACGAGCAAGGCTTAGGCGGTGTTATTGCATCGTGGATCAGTGAAGGAAATAATTTACCTATCGATGCCAGCCAATTAATGCAAGTTTTTGGAAATGCAAATATCCAAGAATTAGCTCAACAGGTTGGCTTAGAGCCTCAAGCAACCTCAGAAATGATTGCTAAATATCTTCCTCAGTTGGTTGATAGCGCCACACCAAATGGCGAAGTCCCAGAAAACCTCGATTTGGCTTCTATCGGTATGAACTTACTGAAATCTAAATTATTTGGTTAATACTTTCTAAAAAGGCAGGGAAAACCTGCCTTTTTGACACACTAACTAATCGCCATTTTACTGATCATTTCTGAGCTGTTTCGCTGCTTCAACCATGTTAGCTAATGCTTGGCGAGTTTCTGGCCAGCCACGAGTTTTCAAGCCGCAATCTGGGTTTACCCATAAGCGCTCAACCGGAACACGCTTCGCTGCCTTTCTTAATAGCGCAACAATCCATTCCACATTAGGTACATTTGGTGAGTGAATATCGTACACTCCTGGACCAATTTCATTTGGATAATCAAAATCTTCGAATGCATCTAACAAATCCATATCTGAACGTGATGTTTCAATCGTAATCACGTCGGCATCCAATGCCGCAATGGAATCCATGATGTCATTGAATTCGCAATAGCACATATGGGTGTGAATTTGCGTGTCATCTTCAGCAATCGCTGCACTAAGCTTGAAGGCGTCAACCGCCCATTTGAGGTAAGCCGCCCACTCATTTCGGCGCAATGGTAACCCTTCACGCAGTGCAGGCTCATCGATTTGAATAATACCAATACCCGCTTTTTGTAAGTCGTCGACTTCATCACGTAAGGCTAGCGCAATTTGTTTAGCAATCGTTTCACGGCTAACATCTTCACGTGGGAATGACCAACATAGAATAGTGACAGGGCCAGTTAACATCCCTTTGACAGGTTTCTCCGTTAAAGATTGAGCATATTTTGCCCACTCCACCGTAATGGCTTCTGGGCGACTAATATCACCAATAATCACTGGCGGTTTAACGCAACGTGAACCATAGCTTTGAACCCAACCATTTTGGGTAAATACATAGCCATCAAAGTGCTCACCAAAGTATTCCACCATGTCATTACGTTCAGCTTCACCATGCACAAGGACATCGATATCTAAAATTTCTTGTTCTTTAATAGCTTGCTTAATATGTTCACTAATATTGGTGCGATAGTAGGTTTTATCCACATTCCCTTTTTTGAAGTCTAAACGTAATGTTCTGATTTCACTTGTTTGAGGAAATGAGCCAATCGTGGTTGTTGGCCATAATGGTAAGTTAAAGCGTTGACGTTGGCGCGCTGCTCGCTGTGGATAGGGGCTATAACGTTCTGTATCCCCTTCGCTGATTGCCGCCAAACGCTGAGCCACTGATGCATTATTCACACGAGCTGATGTTCTACGCGCTCGAATAGGTGCGCTGTATGTATCTAATTCAGCAATATGGCTGTCTGTTGGCTGATTTAACGCTTTTGTTAACAGAGCAAGTTCTTCGCATTTTTGGATAGCGAAAGCAAACCAGCTTTTTACTTCGGCATCTAAACGCGTCTCATCATTTAAGTCAATTGGGCTGTGCAGTAATGAACATGACGTTCCTACCCATATATCACGCTGACCTAAGAGCGGCTTCACCTGTGAAAACTTTTCGCCTAAGTCCGCCTTCCATACATTACGACCATTAATGATTCCTAGTGATAATACCCAGTCTGCTGGCAGTATTTGATGTAGTTTTTCAATATTATCAGCACCTGCAACCACATCAACATGTAGACCTTGCACAGGGAGTTGCTTAATCAAGTCTACATGGTGACTAATACCATCGAAATAGGTGGTTAGCAGTATTTTTATTTGGCCTGATAGCGCTTGGTAAGCCTGCTGATAAGCTTGCTGCCATTGCTCTGGTAAATCTAACACTAATGCGGGCTCATCGATTTGCACCCACTCAAGACCTTTTTCTGCTAAGCGCGACAAGATCTCCTGATAAACAGGTAATAATTCATTCAATAATGATAAGCGGTCAAATGGTTCCCCTTTCACTTTACCTAACCAAAGGTAGGTTATAGGGCCAATGATAACCGGTTTCACATTATGGCCTAATGCTAATGCCTCATCGACTTCATCAAGCAGCTGTGTCCAAGACAGGGAAAATTGTTGCCCTTTTTGAAATTCAGGCACGATGTAGTGGTAGTTAGTATTGAACCACTTCGTCATCTCACCTGCTGGAGCGGGTTTGCCCGTTGGTGCGCGACCGCGGGCTACTCGAAATAAGGTATCTAAATCAATCGAACCATCATCATTTTGATGGCGTGGCGGCACATTGCCTAATAACAAACTGGTTGTCAGCACTTGGTCATACCAAGCGAAATCACCAACGGGTAATAGCTCAACACCTGCCTCTTTTTGTTGCTGCCAATGGCGTACACGTAGTTGATAACCAGTTTCTAATAGAGCGGCTTGGTCAATCTTGCCTGCCCAATAATCTTCTTGTGCACGTTTTAGCTCTCTTTTTAGACCGACACGTGGAAAACCAAGTGTATGATTTATAACAGACATATTGACCCCTTAAAATATTTAGCCGTCTAGATGTTTACACATCCATAATCAACAGGTACTGTATAAAGCACAAGCGCAAATTTTTCATTGTCACCGTGAAGGTTTCTCATGATCGAACTAAAACATTTAAAAACATTGCAAGCGCTCAGCCAATACGGTTCATTAGCGGCAACAGCAACTCACTTGCACCAGACACAATCTGCTTTATCACATCAGTTTAGTGATTTAGAGCATCGGCTAGGTTTCCGGTTATTTGTTCGTAAAAGCCAGCCATTGCGCTTTACGCCACAAGGGGAAGTCTTATTACAATTGGCGCAACAGGTTCTGCCATTGGTGAAAGATGCTATTCGAGTATGTAATGAGCCTGGGGTTTGTGCATTACGCATCGCGATTGAATGCCATAGCTGCATTCAGTGGTTAACCCCTGCATTACAACAATTCAGACAAACTTGGCCACAAGTCAGCGTAGATTTTAAGTCAGGGGTGACGTTCGACCCTCAACCTGAATTACTGTCAAGGGAATTGGATATTGTGATGACCTCTGACATTTTGCCAGATCAAGGCATACACTATACGCCAATGTTTGATTATGAAGTGAAATTGATTGTAGCGAATGACCACCCGTTAGCCAAAAGGCCGCATATTGAGCCCCATGATTTGGCAGATGAAACACTGCTTATCTACCCTGTACAACGGGATCGCTTCGATGTTTGGCGCCATTTTCTGCAACCTGCGGGCGTGTCTCCTAATGTGAAAAATGTCGATAACACATTAATTTTAATCCAAATGGTTGCAGCCAAAATGGGCATCGCCGCACTACCTCACTGGGCGGTTGATTCATTTGAAAAACAAGGGCTAGTAAAAACCAAAACCTTGGGTAGCGGTTTATGGAGCCGGCTGTATGCAGCTTGCCGTGAAGGAGAACAGCGCCAGCCAGCTATTGAAGCGTTTACTGAGACGACGACTGACCACGCCGTGGAGAACTTGTCTTATGTGAAGGCCGCGAAAGGATCCAACGCTTATGCACCCAAAGAGAAGCAACTATCAGGCTCGATCCTATGGTAAAACTCAGCCAATCCGGATGTTGTTGCCAGATAGCAAAATTCACTAATAACCCCGCTGGGACCATCATGTTATTCATAATAGCAAGGGTTCCAGCATCCACTTTGGTTGCGCCATAGTTCCACATAAAGTAGCCAATGCCTGAAGCTGCAATACCCAACCACAGTAAGACGCCCCACTGGAGAGTCGTTGTCGGCATCATCGATTTATTACCAAATAGCAGCCATCCAAGTAATGCAATTAGCGTTGCACCAAGGTAAAACCATGAGAAAGCCTGATGTTGAGGGATTGGATGCACCTCCATCAGACGTTTATACCCCACCTGCCCAATCGCAAAAAAGATATTTGCTAACTGCACAAAAAGTAAACCTAACCAAAAAGATTCACTCAAGTGGTCATAACGAATAATTGCAGCGCCGATTACCGCTAATAGTGAGCTAAACAAATAGCCTTTACGCAGCTTTTGCCGTTCTAATAAGTCATAAATTAACGTGACATATAGCGGCGTTAATACCGTAAAAAGCAAAAATTCAGCAACAGTAAGGTATTGATAAGCATGGAAGACAAACAGGTACATGATACCTAGTTGGCAAGCGCCCACTAGCATATAGAGCGCAATCACTTTAGCGCTAAATTGGCGCCAACGTAGGAAAGGTAAAAAAACCAGCGAAGCCAGTGCAACCCGCACTAACACTGAAAACCAACTATCTACTTGACCCGCAAGGTATTCGCCGATAAGACTAAACGACGCTGCCCAAAGCAGCGTCGTGATAACAAGTAACCACATAATGCTGTATTTCGCCCCAAACTTAAGAATGTTGGCTAGAATACTCGCTTTTTGGTTTTAATGCTCTTTTTCGATCAAGACGGCTTCTAATAAATCCAGGTCAACCAGTAACGTTTGTAGCGTTTCATTACTGATTTTCTTGGTTGCGCGCAAGTGATAAAGCTCACCACGTTCTGCGCGTAATGCCGTTAAACGGAAACGCCGTTCAAGGTCTTCAACCAGCAAATTATGGTCAATTTCATCTTGTCCTGCGGTACGTCGCCTTAAATAACCCGTCACGCGGGAAGCGACTTCACTGATATCTTCTGAATCGAGTTTTTCATCAACGTCAGCAGATAAACGTTCCTGCATTTTATTTAAGCTGACAATCGCCACTTCCGCCATCGCGGCTTTTGCCATGCGAATTTCATTGGCATCCGCTTCTTTATCTCCTACTTTAAAATTACGCAGCAGAAGCGGTAAAGCGACCACACCTGCAAAAATGGAAAATAAGATAACTCCCGCGGCAATAAACACGAGCTGGTAACGAGCAGGGAATGGCGAGCCATCCGTTAAAAATAACGGAATAGAGAGCACACCCGCTAAGGTAATCGCCCCGCGTACCCCTGCAAAAGAGGCTAGCCAAAGCTCACGTACGGTATAGTTCGCAAATTGCAGTGGTCTTTTCTTTAAGAATAAACGGCTAAACCTTTTCATCAGCCATAGCCAACAAAAACGCAATAACAATAAAGCAAAATAGATAATTGCCACCGCGGCAAATAGCATCCACGTTTCTACGCTTGGGTCGAGATCTGCTTGGATAACAGACGTTTCCCAGATACCGGGCAATTGAAGCCCTAACATGATGAAAACCAACCCGTTAAAGACAAATTCAAGCATCGACCAAACGCTATCAGCACGTAGCCTCATCGCTAATGGAGCGTTACGGATAACCCCCGATTTTGTGATGGTCATACCCGCCGCAACGGCGGCTAAAATACCTGAAAACCCAATATGTTCCGCAATCATGTATGATGCAAATGGCAGCAATAGCATAAATACAATTTGGGTTGCTGGGTCATCACCACTCCAACGGCTCATTAAACGTAACGATTTGCTGTACAGCCAAGTCACGATAATACCTGCGAGTAGCCCGCCAACCGCAACTTTGAAAAATTCAATGGTAACGCCAGAAGCACTAAACACCATGGTTCCCATGGCAATTGCTACCGCAAATTTTAATGCAACCAGACCAGAGGCATCATTCATCAATGCCTCCCCTTCTAGCACACTCATCATCCGTTTAGGGATACGCCCTTTTCCAACAATTGAAGATAACGCAACGGCATCAGTTGGAGATAGCACAGCCGCTAGAGCAAACGCAGCAATCAATGGAATACCTGGCATCAACCAGTAAATTAAATAACCAATCCCAATCACTGTAACCAGCACGAGAACCAACACTAAAATAAAAATTTCTCGACCATTTTGAAAGAACTCGCGTGTTGGGGTTTTCCACCCATCAACAAACAACAAAGGTGGGATTAACAGAACCATAAAAAGTTCTGGGTCAAAGGTGACATGCAGGCCGAATTGAGGCCAAGCCAACAGCGCACCGATAGCAATTTGAATGAGAGGAAGAGGAATACGAATAGGAAGAATTTTAGCGGCTACCCCTGAAACAGAGACAGCTAAAATCAAAATAAGAATAGTAAAGAAAATTTCCATGTTGCCCTTACTGAATTAACCTAGCGACTAGAACCTAAAATTTTGCCTGCCGCCGCATAGTAAGAGATAGCACCGTCCAGACCATGATAATTAAGACTAAGCCAGTAACCAGTGGAAATCATGCACATCCACTTGATTAACCGCCTTCTCTCTATTTTATCCCTAGCCATCCATTTTCGGGGAAAAAATTGAGACTTTATGATTAATTAATACAATAAGTTAAAAAGGTGGCAACATTAGCCACCTTTTTGAAATAATCCACTTTAGATTGCCAGACCTGAAGCGTAAAACACCACTAAAAGTACAGCAATAATCACAGTACCAATATTCAATTTGCGCCATTCGCCTGCGCAAATGCGGCCGATAACCAAAGCAGCAAAGCCTAACATGATCCCCGTGACGATATTACAAGTCAGAACAATGAATACGGCACACAATAAGCCAGACATTGAATCCACAAAATCATCGAAATCAAGCTTAGAGACATTACTTAACATTAAAAGCCCAACATACATCAATGCTGGAGCTGTTGCATAGGCAGGCACCAAATAAGATAGCGGCGATAAAAAGAGAATAAGTAAGAACAGTACGCCGACAACCACGGCGGTTAAACCTGTGCGACCACCAGCGGCGGTACCTGCTGCAGATTCAATATATACCGCCGCAGGAGATGCACCAATCGCACCCGCAAAGATACTGCTTACAGAGTCTGCAGTTAACGCTTTACCACCATCAATAATTTGACCGTCTTTATCCAATAAATTCGCTTGCCCCGCCACCGCACGAATAGTGCCTGTCGCATCAAAAACCGCCGTCATGACTAATGCAAGTAAGCTTGGCAATACCATTGGCTGTAATGCGCCCATGATATCCATATTGAAAACCAATGAAAGCCCATCATCACCCAATGAAGGCAACTTGAAAAAACCTTGATATTTCACTGCGGGATCAAAAATTAAACCAATAATTGAAATTGCAATAATAACGAGGAGTACACCACCCGGAACACGACGTTTTTCTAAACCAAAAATAACCGCTAAACCAATGAGTGACATCAAAACAGGGAAAGACGTAAATTCACCAAGAGCAACAGGCAGGCCTGCATTTGGATTTTTGATCACTAAACCCACTCCATTAGCAGCGATTAACAGTAAAAATAAACCGATACCAATACCTGTACCATGTGCAATACCCATTGGCATATTGCGTAATATCCAACTACGAATACCTGTAACAGAAATGATGGTGAACAAACACCCCATTAAAAATACGGCACCTAATGCCACAGGAATACTAATTTGCTGCCCTAATACCAAACTAAATGCGGTAAATGCAGTCAGTGAAATAGCACAGCCAATCGCCATTGGTAGATTGGCCCATAACCCCATCAATAAAGAACCAAAACCAGCCACTAAGCAGGTTGCAATAAAGACCGCAGTTGGAGGGAACCCTGCTTGCCCTAACATGCCAGGTACAACGATGACAGAATAAACCATCGCTAAGAATGTGGTTAATCCTGCAATGATTTCACGGCGAACTGAAGAGCCGCGCGCTGTTATCTTGAAAAATGAATCCAATTTGCAACTGGATGAAGCCTGTTGGCCTGACATGGTATACCTCTGCTGTTAATGGAAAACGAAGATTCTCAAATACTGCTAACAACTAACCTATACGTTGACGTAAACGATTACGTTTTTAAGAAAAAATAAACTAACTGAGAAAAAAAACCCAATAAAAACAGTTGCGCAATCGTTTGGCTTTTAAAATAGAATAAAACGTATCGTGAGGGGGGTAATTATCATTCTAAACAGGGGGAATGATCAAGTATTTTTAGCATTTCTTACCCATTTGCTGTTTTTAGCACCCAAATATGCAGATTCTTATGCAATAA
The DNA here is from genome assembly GCF_029193595.2 of Providencia hangzhouensis. Classification (NCBI taxonomy): domain Bacteria; kingdom Pseudomonadati; phylum Pseudomonadota; class Gammaproteobacteria; order Enterobacterales; family Morganellaceae; genus Providencia; species Providencia hangzhouensis. Next base: position 617,901 of record NZ_CP135052.1, on the reverse strand, counting down.
AGATTATTTTCAAATAATGATTCTTTTTAGTTACATTTACTTTACGTAAAAATAGCTAAATACCTTTCATATAGTGTCTGTTTAAAGAGGGGGATCATTTTTTTGATACAATCCCAGAATATTTGCTTACAAAACCAATAGCTAAAAACTTATTTACTGGTGGTAATATGCGTCTTCTAAAAATAGAGCTAAAAAAACAGTTCCTGTTGTTTTTTATTAAAAAATAAATATCACTTGCTGAGTAAATATATATTTAAGTATATAACCTGAATTATTATCAACTGCAGTTATAGTTTCAATTTAATCAAGTAAAAAACACATAAAACATATTAAAAATGTCAAATAAGAATGCACCATTAATCATATTACAGCGGAGTATTTTACTACTTTTCATTAGTTTTCTTGCTATGTATTTATTACCAGGAATATATAGCCACAGCCCTTGGAAACAAGATGAAAATTATAGTTTTGGTATTATTCAAACTATGTATGAGACTGGTAAATGGTTAGTACCTACAAATGCGGGTGAGCCATTTATGGAAAAACCCCCGCTTTATTATTGGGTTGCAGCTATTACCTCTCATTTATTTTCAAGCTTCATGCCACTTTATGATGCAGCTCGTAGTGCAAGCTTATTTTTTTCGGTGATCAATTTTTCATTTTTTATTCTTTTGGCACGTCGTTTTTTCCAAGCCACAGACTTCACTGATATTCGCATTTGGGTCGCTTTTGCACTGTATGCCTGTGCCCCCGGGATTATCAGGCATAGTCATGATATGTTTACCGATGTTGCACTGATGGCAGGCGCAACCATTGGTCTGTATGGGTTATTGGGGCTGATACAACAACAAAAAATGCGCATGTCTGCACTTTGGTTATCTCTTGGAACCATCGTCACCATGTTGTCAAAAGGCGTTTTCATCCCCGGAGTTCTCTGGATTTGCCTGTTCTTATCTCCCATTTTTCTTGCTCAGTGCCGGACTAAGCAATTTTGGTTGTACAGCTTAACCGCAGGCTTAATCGCCCTTATCGCTATTTTACCTTGGCCTATCCAACTCTACCTTCAGCATCCTGATTTATTTATAGTGTGGTTTTGGGAAAATAATATCGGCCGTTTCTTTGGTTTTTCTGTTGAGAAATTAGGCGCAAAAGCTAACCTAACGCGGATCCCTGCAGCGGTTTCCTTATTTGCCTTTCCTTCCGGTTTACTAGCTGTCGCTTATTTTCTAAGGCACCCAATTAAGCGTTTATTTAATTCAAACGAATTTCTGTTAGCACTATTTCCTTTATTAGGCGTTGTTTTCCTACAGATATCAGCTTCTGGTCGCGCACTATATTTATTGCCTTTTATTGCCCCAATGGCCATTTTAGGAACCCAAACACTACTTAGTTTCCCTGAAAAAATCCTTAATGGAATTGCCCGATTTGCGGCTATTTTATGGTCTGTACTCATTCTTTTTTTATGGGCTTGCTATTTCATCGCCTTGACTGGTCATCAACAAGAATGGTTAGCTCCATTTAGCCGCTGGCTCCCCATGAGCTACCAAATGCCATTTTCTCCCATTGCATTTATCTGCGCTTTGTTAATTACATTGGTATGGTTTTTACGCAATAAAATTATTCCAAACCCTATACCACCTGCTTTTCATATGATGAAAAACTGGTTATTAGGCTTATGTGCTGTTTGGGGGGTAATTTTAACCTTGTTTTTGGGGTGGATAGACTACGCAAAAGGTTTCGAAGGGGTTTTTGTCGATTTAAACCAGCATTTATCTGGCCAATTTACAGAAAATGATTGTATGGCTTCTGATAATATTGGCGAATCTGAAGCGCCAATGCTCTACTATTACACTGGCGTATTACACCAACGCCAAGACCGGTTTGAAAAACCTGAACAATGCCGCTGGCTAATTGTACTCTCAAAAACGATTAAACCTGCACCACAAGGCATGGAGTTATTCTGGCACAATCACCGCCCAGATGAATTCCGAGAAAATCTAGTTGTGTATAAAGTTATTGAATAATTTATATGCGGTGCTCGCTAATTTGAGTAAAGCACCGCAAATCAACTTATTGGGTAACTTGTTCAACCGTTTGGGCGCTGTATTTTTCTCGTGTGAACCATAAAAATACTGTTACAGACAGAACCAATAACACCGGTAAACCTACAGGTGAGATTGAAGTCGCAACCCCAGCAAGTAATGGCCCTGATAAATTGCCAATTCCCCACAGCATAGCTGCAGCTGCATTAGCGATGATCAACTCATTCCCTTTGAAATATTGGCCGATTTGTACCAAAGCAATGGTATAAATTGCCCCCGCAGTCGCCCCTAAAACAAACAGCAATACCCAAATTAGATAAGGTTGAGTAATAAGGAAGGGCAATAATAGACTGGCTGCAAGTGTGATAATGCCACAAATTCGGTATAGTTTTTCTCTATTCATATGATCTGCTAGCCAGCCAAAAGGTAACTGCATAATGGCATCCCCAGCAAGAATGGCGCTAATCATTAATGCAGCAACCGCCTCTGTGTGCCCCATTCCCATACCATAAATCGGGAACATCGATAAAATAGTTCCATCAAAGAAGGCAAAAAATAAAATTCCACCACAAATACCCGGTGCGATTTTTACAAATTGAATAATTGAAAAATTAGATTTCGCGGCATTTTCAGCTAAACGGTCACCGACTTTTTGATCCATTAAAATAAATAGCACCACAGAGATTAAATGGATCAACGTACAAATCAATAAAGGTGATTTATCTTCCACACCATAATAAGCAATAAATGAAGGCCCAAGTAGCTGGCTTACTGTGAAGACTGTAGTGTAAATTGCCAAAATACGGCCCCGTTTATTTTCAGGCGATAATTCGTTAATCCACGTTTCCCCCAAGCAAATCATCACACCACTCGCTAAGCCCGTTACTAACCGTAACGGAAATAATAACCAAAGAGGTAACGTACTCAATAATGGTAATAAGCTAATGGCAGAAACAATCGTTGCCAATAGCATTGCTTTTCGCTTACCTGACCAACGCACAATACGTTGAACCACTGGTGCAATTAAAAACATGCCTAATGCAGGTGCCGCCGAAATAATGCCAATATACAACTCATTGAAACCATAGTTATTTAGCCTAAGCGCAACCATTGGAATACTTAGCCCAATAACGATACCAATGACCGCAATACTCATAGTGATAGTAAAAATAGCAAAAGATGGGGAACGACGAAAATTTTGTAAACGCTGATTATCAGAGCTCATGTTGAAATTAACCCGTTTCTTTTTTACAAAAGAACAGATTTTAACTCCATAAAATAGATTATTATGAAAAATAAAAAACCACATCATTACTAGTGAAACTAATAATGTTTGCGGTGATTGTAACACGACTTATATATTCTGCTATTTATCTTTATGAAACTATTTTTGACGTTCTAAATACTTAAAGGACGAAAAAATACCGATAAAGCAGCACAACACCTGATAATAAAATGATGACATTAATAACTTTTAAAAAGCCTTCACGTGAAATTCTTAATGTTATATGCCGTCCAGCCCACGTACCAATTAACATGGCGGGAGAAAACGCTAAAGCAATCAATAAAATATCTAGATTGAGATACACCCCCATCACTAAAAATATCACGACTCGAGTTAGTGTGCTAAACCCAATTAATGTCATTTGAGTGATACGAAAACGCTGTTTATCTTCAATTCGGCTAGATAAATACATGGCATAAATAAAGCCACCACTACCAAATAAAGCACTAAAAACACCACCCACTAAACTAAATGGAACAACCAATGCTTTTGAAAAGGGTGATTTTGCTTTTTTAGAAAAGAAAGCATGGAGTACATAGCCTACAACGAATAACCCAAGTAGTAATACGAGTATATCGGGGCGAGTTTTTAATAAAATCGCAGCACCGACTAAACTCCCCACTATCATTAGTGGAATTATCCATTTAATTTCCTGATAATCCGCATTTTTACCATCTTTAAATAAATTTAAAATCGCGGCAGTTAAATCAATTAACGCCAAAATTGGAACAATCATATTTAACGGCAAATACATTGCTAATACTGGTGTTGCAATCAGGGCTGAACCAAAGCCCGCCATGCCAAAAACCAAATAAGCAAAAAGCAGTGTTGAGAAACAAATCGCCATTTCTGGTGATAATAATTCAAACGGCATGACCTTAGCTCCAGGCGTTTTTTAACATCCTCACTATAGTTTCTTTCAAATACAGAAAATAGTTTTATTTTTGTAGGGTTTTAAATTTCAAATCTATATCAAAAAACAAAATAGCCGCTTTAAATACAATATACAATTAAGCGTGTATAATTTGCTTCTCTGAGTAATACAGAATTAGCACAATAAATTAAAATTCAGGTAAAGACACATTGTGGATAAAAAAATTAATATAAAAATCGGGCAAAAAATTCGCTTACTGAGGCAAGCAAGAGACCTTTCGCTAAACGAACTATCGCGTATATCAGGAATATCGAAAGCGGCTTTATCCAAACTGGAGTCCGGTGACTCAAACCCACGTATTGATACATTAGAGTCGATTGCTATTGCCCTACGCTTTCCACTTAGCGACCTGTTTACTCGGCAACATGAGGCTTATCCCTATTTCCTCAAAGCCACTCCCAGCGAAAAAGAGTATTCACAACAGTTTAAATTTCGCATTAGCATGGGAAATATCTCTGAAATTTGGCAATTGACCATGAAGAGAGGCGCTATCATCAATAGCCCCGCCCATATGAGTGGAACCCATGAACACATTATGGTGAATTCTGGCTCACTCATGTTACGACTGCATAACGACCAAAATATCGTCTTAGAGGCGGGGGACTTTTATGCTTTCAGTGGTGATTTCCCACATAGTTATCTCTGTATGGAAGGAGAACTTCAAGCAACTGTTGTTATGACCTACTCCCATCTTAGTGATAGCGTTTAAATTACGGCATGTTGTGCATCATAACTAATGCGCAGTGTCCCCTTTTTAAATTTCATCGACTTAATTGAAAAATGCTGAATATTATCTAGCGAAGAAACATGTGTTCCACCACAAGGCATTTCTTCAGTTTGGTCGATATAACTGATCCGTAAATCATCCTTTTGCTTTATTGCAACGGAGCGTCCACTACGAATGCTTTGGTTAACAATATCTTCAATATATTGGCTATCGAGTTCATCAAAAGGAGTAACATCCCCTTCCATCATGCTAAATTCCACTCGAGATTCATCAGGAAAATGATGGCCTTTTTGTGCAAGCCAGCCAAAACGACGCAATTCCCAATTCAACAAATGACCGGCGGTATGAAGAGCAGCGTAGCGCTGACGTTTTTCTTTGTCCACCCTTGCAACCACATTATTTTCTTGGCTAAAAGTAACACCTTCAGGTATGTATCCTACAATTAGCCCACCCAATTGTTTCTTAATACGAACAGGTATATCATTCACCCATGCTGTATCCATGGGTTGTCCACCGCCTTGTGGGTGAAAAATGTTATCTTTTAAAGCTATCCAATGACCTTCATCATCATGCCCTTGTACCAGTAGGGATGTTTCAACTTCATACTGATAGGTGTCCGACAAATAGATATTATTTTGCATAATTTTATACCTGTTTATTATTCATATTGCGAAATACAAACCTGCAATACATTCAGAGAATCATTATTCAGTAGCTGATTTTATATCATCCTTGTTCGTTTTAGGAAACCCTAAATTATCACTATAATTAAATGTAAAAGAAAATAGCCCATGCAATTGAATGGGCTATTTAAGTCATAAAGTTTAATATCAGAATTACTGCAAATAATTTTCCATTGTTTCGAAAAGACGCAAATCATCACTAAAGCGTACTTCCCGAACATCTTCTAATTTTTCAACTTGGTTAATCATTTGCGACAAGCGCTCATCTTTTTGTACTAATAGCCATATACGGCTCTCATCTTTATCTTTAATCGGCATACATAGAATGCCATCAACGTTAAATGCTCTACGGGCAAATAAACCACAAATATGTGACATAACACCTGGGTGGTTACGAACAATTAGCTCTAAAGCAATCGGATGATGTTCAAATACCATAATTACGCTCCAATCATATCAATGTTAGCTGCACCCGGCGGAACCATTGGATATACCTTTTGATTAACATCAATCAAGGCATGGATCAAACATGGACCTTTGGTATTCATTATCGCTTCTAATGCCATTTCTGGGTCTGCTTCATTATTTAAATCGCAAGTTTGCAGACCAAACCCTTCCGCAATCTTGATAAAATCCGTTTGATACGGATAAGCTGCAGCAAATATGCGGTTTTCAAAAAATAAATCTTGCTGTTGATGTACCATTCCTAACGCTTGGTTATTCATTAAGATGATTTTGATATTCAGTTGATGCTCCGCTGCGGTTGCCAACTCTTGAATATTCATCATCAAACTGCCATCACCGGAAAAACACACAATGGTTTTTTCGGGCTTTGCCAGCGCAGCACCAATGGCGGCAGGCAGACCAAAACCCATGGTACCTAACCCACCTGATGTCAGCCATTGACGTGGGCGAGACAGAGGATAAGCTTGGGCTGCCCACATTTGGTGCTGACCAACATCCGTTGTCACAATCGCATCTTCGCCTGCTGCACGTGCCGTAGACAGAACTAAACCATAATGGTTTAACGGGTTATCAGCCTCGCTAAAATTCAATGGATATTTCTCTTTTAATTGATTAACTTGCGCCATCCATTCTGTGCGCTCATTACGTTCAACTAAAGGCAATAACAATTCCAATATTTGACCCGCATCAGCATGAATGGCGATATCTGGGCGCTTAATTTTGCTAATTTCTGCTTTATCGATATCCACATGGATGATTTTCGCGTTAGGGCAAAATTTCTCAGCTTTCCCTATCGCCCTATCATCAAAACGCGCGCCAATCACAATTAATAAATCTGATTCTTCCATAATCATGTTAGTACTTGCGGCAGCATGCATACCTAACATCCCTAAATATAAGGGGTTTCGCATCGGGATAGTACCAAGTGCCATTAGTGTCATGGTTGTCGGTAATGATGCTTTTTCCGCAAATGCAATCGCCGTTTCTGTAGAATCGGAGCTAATTACTCCACCACCAAAATACAGTACTGGACGTTTCGCGTTATTAATCATTTCAGCCGCTTGTAGCACTTTTTCCATGTCAAATGCAGGGGCTTTATCTTTCGGTAATACTTCTGGTATTTCAGTTAGTTCAATTGTGGCTGTTTGAACATCTTTTGGAATATCAATCCAAACAGGTCCAGGGCGGCCTGACTCTGCAATACGAAAAGCATCACATATCACTTGTGGCAATTCATTGATATTACGAACCAAATAGTTATGTTTCGTTACTGGAATCGAAATACCATAGGTATCAACTTCTTGGAAAGCATCTGTACCAATCATTGATGAAGAAACTTGAGCAGTAATACAAACCAGCGGGATAGAGTCCAGCTTTGCATCTGCGATAGCGGTCACTAAGTTTGTCGCACCAGGGCCACTTGAAGAGATACAAACCGCGGCTTTTCCCGTGGTACGAGCAATTCCCTGAGCTATAAAACCTGCGCCTTGCTCATGACGTGCCAGTATGTGGCGGATTCTCTGGCTTTGACCTAATGCGTCATAAAAAGGTAAAGCCGCTCCACCTGGAATGCCTGAAACGATAGTAATACCGTGTTTTTCCAGTAAATGTACGATTAATTCCGCACCCGTAAAGCGGGTTTTATGTGATGTTGTGGTGCCCGATTCGCTCATCATAATTATCCTTTGCTAGCCTGCGGATCCGAGCGAGAGGTGATAAAAAACCCCGCTCGGTTTGCGCCGGCGGGGTTTCTAAATCTGCGTTGATTTGTACCCGTTACGGCGCTAAGCCCACGACCACCACCACACGCACGACCACCGCGGCACATGGCGCGGTTAGTAGTAGGTTTGAGTGATTAGTAATCATGTTCACGGGATTTTCCTGTTTAGTCTGTCTAATTTATTGATTATTGTTTTTCAATTTCTTTTCTTAAGAAAACATAAATTTCTCAGGATGACAATCATTTTTTCTTGTTTTATTCCAAAGGAATGATAATTGCGACATTCATCACACACCACTCTAATGGAGATATTATCTACAAAAACAAAAAAATACAGCATTAATCGCTATTTTAAATCCCCCAAAAAACCTTGACTTAAAGTCAACTTCAAGTTGTATCCTTTGCTCCAATCAAGGGGATTGCGCCCTTGATGAAAATATTAACTAATTGATTTTTAATTAATAAAAAGAGGGATATATGCCAAAATCCGTTTGGTGGTTAGCCATCACACTTGCATTATTTATCACAGGAAATGCTATTGTCCTTTCTGTAGCAGTGGTTATTGGCGAAAAACTGGCTACCAACCCAACTTATGCAACAATTCCACTGGTAAGCCAGTACGTTGGCTTAATCCTAGCAACTATTCCGATCGCGTTTTTAATGCAAAAGTATTCGAGAAGAGTAGGCTTTATTATTGGTAACATCGGTGGGTTAATCGGCGCAGGCTTTTCTATTCTGGGCGTGATAGAAAGCCATTTAATTTATTTTTCTATTGGACTGTTTTTTACTGGGATTGCTATTGGTACTGCACAACAATTCCGTTTTGCCGCAATTGAAGAAGCCCCCATTTCTTTACGAGCAAAAGCCATTGGCCTAGTTATGAGTGGAGGCATTGCCGCAGCCTTAATCGGCCCAACATTAGCTATTACCACCCAACGATTTTTTACAGAATACCCGTTTGCAGGGCCGTTCATCACGTTAGCCGCCATTTATGTAATCGCATTTATTCTATTATTAATTGTGCCATTAAAGAAAATAGTGAAAACGCCATCGGATGAAGTGTTAGTCAAACGCGACTACAGTGCATTGTATTCACAACCTATTTTAAAATTAATCGCCATTGTTAGCACGGTTGGATATGCCATTGTGGTTTTCACCTTTGCCTCGATACCGTTATCTATGAAACAACATGATTTCGCCTTTTCCTCTATTGCAATTGTATTTCAATTCCATGTATTAGGTATGTTTGCACCGTCATTTTTCACTGGAACATTAATTCATCATTTAGGGACAAAACGCATTATTTTCTGCGGTATCATATTGTTAATTTTATCAGCGACTATGAACCTGCTAGGTAACCATTTTTACAATTATTTGTTGGCGGGTATTTTTGTCGGTGTCGCCTGGAATTTAATTTTAATCAGCACTACTAACCTATTACCACATACCTATGAAGCTCATGAACGCGCTAAAGTGCAGGGAATGACCGATTTTCTTATCTATTTCTTCGGTGGAATAGGTAGCTTAGGAGCAGGGGTTCTTTTCTTCACATTCGGTTGGCAGACGATGAATACCCTATCTGTCGTCATCTCAGCCATAATTTTAATTAGTTTCTGGAAGCTAAAGAAATATATCCCCAGCAACCAATGAAGAGCTTTACCATAGTACCGTGTTTTTATATTCAAAGGGCGTAATAGTTTCATCTGTTGCTAATCGATACCATTATGAATATATCTCCTTAAGATAAACTCTACTGGCTATAAACTAATTAAAAATCGGTGTTTTGTCTATTTTACAAATTAACAAGCTGTATTCGGTTTTGTTTACCATTTATTTATTGGCTATTGACTTAATGACGGATAAGATTAAAAAGTAACTAATAGGAAGATATTATGTATAAAGAAATCCCTGTTCCCTGTAATGGGAAATACACAGAATTTCAATCTACAGTTGTTAATGAAATATTAGTTTGGATTGAAATGAACTTAACCAGTCGTTTATTACTCGATGATATCGCACTCAGATCAGGATATACAAAATGGCATTTACAAAGAGTATTTAGAAAAGTCGTAGGTATGCCTTTAGGTGAATATATTCGCCGAAGGAGAATTTGTGAAGCTGCTAAAGACCTATGTTCCACCGAGCTTCAAGTTATTGATATTGCATTAAAATACCAATTCGACTCCCAACAATCTTTTGCAAAGCGATTTAGAGCTTATTTAGGTACGTCACCGTCAATCTATCGCCTATCGGGTGAAAGTCAAAATGACCCATTACTACTGGAACCTAAAGTAGCTTGATACGCTAATATGAAAATAAAATTTATATTTCCTTTTTTAATAACACTACCAATACAAAGCCCCATGTAAGTTAACTACTGGGGCTTTATTATTTCCCATTTAGTTAAGAAAACCTTAATTTAAAATTAATAAAACCTTAAGGTTTCAGTTTTATATTTACTTTACTATCTTAATAAAAAAATAATAATTTTTTGGATATATAATTTTATACATTTATCTTTATTAAAAAAATAAAGGCTTCACAAGGAAGCCTTTATTTTTTGTGCATTCTAATCAGCAAATAAATTAGAACGGAATATCGTCATCGAAATCCATTGGTGGTTCATTAGTTTGTGGAGCAGGTGCTGATGAGCGTGCGGCTGGAGCTCCGCCACCACTAAATTGCTGTGCTGCTTGTGGCTGTTGAGGTTGGCCCCAACCGCCTTGGCCGCCTTGACCTTGTGATGGTGCATCACCGCCACGGCCACCTAGCATTTGCATTGAGCCGCCGATATTCACAACAACTTCTGTCGTGTAACGGTCTTGACCACTTTGGTCTTGCCATTTACGTGTTTGCAGAGAACCTTCGATATAGACTTGTGAACCTTTTTTCAGGTATTCACCTGCCACTTCCGCTAATTTGCCGAAAATAACCACGCGGTGCCATTCGGTTTTTTCACGCATCTCACCGGTTTGCTTGTCACGCCAACTTTCAGAAGTTGCCAGAGTCAGGTTTGCCACAGCTCCGCCGTTAGGCATATAACGGATTTCTGGATCTTGTCCTAGGTTACCGATAAGAATTACTTTATTTACGCCTCTGCTGGCCATTTATCACTCCTGATGCATTGAATTTTAATCTCTGGATTAGCCGTGAAGTTTACCACGACAGAGCTGATTTGCACCAATATTTGAAATTAAGCTTGTTAATTTGCGAAACGCTTTCCAACTTTTGGTGAAATTCTACCGTGCCAATTTTCAGTATAGACACAAAATAATTCGCACAGCATCTATCTTTTCGATAAATGCAGATCGCTGTTTTTCTGTTTTTCTGTTTTTCTGTTTTTCTGTTTTTCTGTTTTTCTGTTTTTCTGTTTCACCATTAAAATCTTACTCTAAATAGTTCAAGCTGTGGCTAGGCGGCAAGCGAAGGTATCGCGGGGAGCATACAAAAGTATGTGACCTGCGTAGCTGAGAGCAGCCAACAACGCCACGGTTTGAAATATGACGAATAGGAAATACTGTATATCCATTCAGCCATAAATATGTGATAATAGTCTCTTGCGATTGTTCAATATCAAATCATCCGGGAAGTGGTAAATGGATAATATCGAAGTCCGCGGCGCACGCACGCATAATCTGAAAAACATCAATCTCATCATCCCTCGCGACAAACTCATTGTTATTACTGGGTTATCTGGTTCAGGGAAATCATCTTTAGCTTTTGATACCCTGTATGCAGAGGGTCAGCGCCGTTATGTTGAATCTTTATCTGCTTATGCTCGCCAGTTTCTTTCTTTAATGGAGAAACCGGATGTCGATCATATTGAAGGGTTATCCCCTGCAATTTCGATTGAACAAAAATCCACTTCACACAACCCACGTTCGACGGTCGGAACCATCACAGAAATTCATGACTATCTGCGGCTATTATTTGCACGTGTTGGTGAACCTCGCTGCCCTGATCACGACATACCGCTTGCGGCTCAAACTGTTAGCCAGATGGTCGATAATGTTCTGGCTCAACCCACCGATCGCCGAATGATGCTACTTGCTCCTGTCGTTAAAGAACGTAAAGGGGAGCATGTTAAGTTACTCGATAACTTAGCCAGCCAAGGCTATATCCGTGCCCGAATTGATGGGGAAGTTTGCGATCTATCCGATCCACCAAAGCTCGAATTACAGAAAAAACATACGATTGAAGTCATTGTCGATCGTTTTAAAATTCGTGATGATATTGCTCAGCGTTTAGCCGAATCCTTTGAAACCGCACTAGAACTCTCTGGCGGTACCGCAATTGTCGCGGATATGGATGATGCGAATGCAGAAGAACTGGTTTTTTCTGCCAATTTTGCCTGCTCTGTTTGCGGCTACAGTATGGTGGAACTTGAACCTCGCCTATTTTCTTTTAACAACCCTGCAGGGGCCTGTCCAAGCTGTGATGGCTTAGGTGTTCAGCAGTTTTTTGATCCCGAAAGAGTCATTCAAAATACTGAAATCTCACTCGCAGGTGGTGCAATTCGGGGTTGGGATCGCCGTAATTTTTACTATTTCCAAATGCTGATGTCATTAGCTGAGCATTATAAATTTGATGTGGAAGCGCCTTATGACACTCTGAGTCCTGCCATTCAAAAAATTATTTTATATGGTTCAGGCAAAGAAACGATTGAGTTTAAATACCGTAATGACCGTGGCGACATCACTGTGCGCCGGCACCCTTTTGAAGGCGTGCTCAATAATATGGAACGCCGTTATAAAGAAACAGAATCAACGGCTGTCCGTGAAGAATTAGCGAAATATATCAGCAACCGTCCATGTGTCTCTTGCCATGGGACGCGCTTACGTAAAGAGGCGCGCTTTGTATTTGTTGAAAATACAACATTGCCCGAAATCGCAGATTACAGCATTGGCCACGCAATGGAATTTTTCCAAAATCTAAAACTCACAGGCCAGCGCGCTCAAATCGCAGAAAAAGTTTTAAAAGAAATTGGCGATCGCCTGAAATTTCTCGTCAATGTTGGGCTTAATTATCTGACACTTTCACGCTCTGCTGACACCTTGTCTGGTGGCGAAGCACAACGCATTCGTTTAGCAAGCCAAATTGGAGCAGGTTTAGTCGGTGTGATGTATGTCCTTGATGAACCTTCAATTGGCTTACACCAACGTGATAATGACCGCTTACTTGAAACCTTGATCCACCTGCGTGATCTAGGAAATACCGTGATCGTCGTTGAGCATGACGAAGACGCGATCCGCGCCGCAGACCATGTGATTGATATCGGCCCGGGAGCTGGGGTGCATGGTGGGCAAATTGTTGCCCAAGGAACACTGGAAGATATTGTCGCAAACCCTGATTCACTCACCGGTAAATTTTTAAGTGGTGAGCGCAGAATTGATATCCCGCAGAAACGCGTTCCAATTAATAAAGATAAAATGCTGACGGTGTTTGGGGCAAAGGGTAATAACCTGAAAAATGTGACGTTAAAAGTCCCTGTTGGGTTATTTACCTGCATCACTGGCGTGTCTGGTTCAGGTAAATCAACACTGATAAACGATACGCTATTCCCTATTGCTCAACGCCAATTAAATGGGGCGACTACCATCACCCCTGCCCCTTATTTAGATGTAGAAGGTTTAGAGCACTTTGATAAAGTCATTGATATTGACCAGAGCCCAATAGGCCGTACACCACGTTCGAACCCTGCCACCTATACTGGTGTGTTTACACCTGTGCGTGAACTATTTGCTGGTGTGCCTGAGTCTCGGACTCGTGGTTATAACCCAGGGCGTTTTAGCTTTAACGTTAAAGGCGGTCGTTGTGAAGCTTGCCAAGGTGATGGGGTTATTAAGGTTGAAATGCACTTCTTGCCTGATGTGTATGTCCCTTGTGACCAATGTAAAGGCAAACGCTATAACCGCGAAACGCTAGAAATTAAATATAAAGGTAAAAATATCCATGAAGTGCTGGATATGACCATCGAAGAGTCTCGTGAATTTTTTGATGCCGTACCTGCCCTTGCCCGCAAGTTACAAACGCTGATGGACGTTGGTTTATCCTATATCCGCCTCGGTCAATCAGCGACGACGCTCTCTGGTGGTGAAGCACAGCGTGTGAAATTAGCTAAAGAGTTATCTAAACGCGGTACAGGGCAAACTATCTATATTTTGGATGAACCAACAACTGGCCTGCACTTTGCTGATATTCAACAGCTCTTAGTCGTTTTACATCAGCTTCGTGACCAAGGAAACACCATTGTGGTGATTGAGCACAACCTTGATGTCATTAAGACAGCGGACTGGATTGTCGATTTAGGCCCTGAAGGGGGTAGTGGCGGCGGTGAAATCTTAATTGCAGGCACACCAGAAGAAGTGGCTGAGTGTGAAAAATCTCACACCGCACGGTTCTTAAAAACGATTTTAGAACGCGGCTACTAAGTAGAAAGGTCATTAAAAAATAAGTAAGAAGATTATCAGGGAGCATTTTGTTCCCTGATAATTATTACGATAGCTAAGAATTATTGGCTAACGGCAGCAAATGCTTCAACAATGCGTTTAACATTATGGCGATTGACACCTGCCATACAAACACGGCCAGTTCCAACCAAGTAAACCGCAAATTCGTCTTTCAAGCGAGCCACTTGCTCTTTAGAAAAACCAGTGTAGCTGAACATGCCGCGCTGCTTTAATAAGTGATCGAAATTTTGGTTTGGTAATGCTTTTTTTAGCTCATCCACCAATACCGTACGCATGTCTAAAATACGTAAGCGCATCTCTTCCACTTCCGCTAACCATTTGGCTTTTTCTGCGCTGTTGGTTAATACCGCAGCAACAATTTTTGCACCATTAGATGGCGGGCTAGAATATAAACGGCGAACACCCGCTTTTAACTGGCCTAACACACGGTCACGTTCATCTTGGTTTTCACAGATCACAGAAAGGCCACCTGCACGTTCACCGTAGATACCAAAGATTTTAGAAAATGAGTTACTGACAAACACGGGTAAGCCAGCTTTAACCATCGCTCGGATAGCATAAGCATCTTCATTAATGCCTTCTGCAAAACCTTGATAAGCAATATCTAAAAATGGGATCAATTTGCGTTCTAATGCTACCTTAGTGACTTCATCCCATTGTGCAGGAGTCAGGTCGGAGCCTGTTGGGTTATGACAGCACGGGTGCATTAGGATGATGCTATTAGCAGGCAATTGTTTGAATGTCGCTAGCATCTCATCAAATTTAACGCCTTTGGTTTTTTCATCAAAGTACGGGTAGTAATGCACTTTTGTTCCCGCACCTGAAAAAATAGAGGCATGGTTTTCCCAAGTTGGGTCACTGCACCACACTTCGGAATCGGGATAATATTGATGTAAAAAATCAGCACCAATTTTTAACGCACCAGAACCACCAATCGTTTGGACGGTAGCGATACGTTCCTGTGCAATTAGCGGGCAATCCTCACCAAATACTAATTTTTGTAATTCAGTACGGTAATCTTTCAAACCTTCCATAGGCAAATACAGTGATGCGCTTGCTGGCAGTTTATTTAACGCCGCTTTTGCCGTACCGACTGTCGCCAGTTCAGGGGTTTTCCCGTCACCATCATAGTAAAGACCGATACTCAAATTAATTTTATTTTCACGAGAGTCTTTATTAAATTCATCCATTAACGACAGAATTGGGTCGCCCGGATAAGCATCAACATGTTCGAACACAGGACATCTCCTAATCATTATTTTACGCTAAATAAACCAAGCGATGATTTGCCATATTTAGCGCCATTTTTACGTTGTTATCTGAAAATAACCCTTTGCTGGCTATTCGTCTACATATTCCATTGCAACTCTAGAGGTTAACTTCGTCAGTAACTCATAGTTGATAATGCCTGTTTGTGTGGCAATTTCTTCAACCGGTAGTTGATTTCCCCACAAAATAACGTCATCCCCCACTTTATCATCGGCATTTAGTCCCAAATCCACCACTGTCATATCCATGGAAATTCGCCCAACAATAGGCACTTTTCGCCCATTAATTAACACCGGTGTGCCTGAAGGTACGTTACGTGGATAACCATCACCATAGCCGATTGCAACAACACCAAGCAGTGTGTCTTTGTCACTACACCATGTTTCACCATAACCTACACATTGTCCTGCCGCATGTTCCCTAACCGCAATTAATGTTGATTTTAGTGTCATCACAGGAAGCAAACCGAAGTCTTCTGCACTTTTCCCTTCTTGTGGCGAAGCGCCATACATCATGATCCCTGGACGAACCCAGTCATAGTGAGCTTCTGGCCAAAGTAAAATTCCTGCGGAGGCGGCAATGGATTTCTCACCCTCTTTACCGTCAATAAACTGTTTAAAGCAGGCAATTTGTTTTTCAGTTGTCGGTAAATGGGGGGCATCCGCTTGGCAAAAATGACTAACAATATTGATAGGGAGCTGAACTTGCTGGCAGCGTTGTAAACGTTGATAAAAGCCTTCGGCATCTTTAGGAAGTATGCCAAGGCGGTGCATACCTGTATCCAGTTTCATCCAAACTTTAAGAGGATAGGGTAATTTGGTGGCTTCTAGCATTTCAAGCTGTTCTATACAGTGGATCACGGTGTCAATCTGGTGTTCTGCCATTAACAACAAGTCAGATTGTTCAAAAAAACCCTCCAGTAAAACAATCGGTTTTATCACACCGTGCTGCCGTAATAGTAGCGCCTCATTGAGTCTTGCCACACCAAAGCCATCCACCAGCTCTTCTACTGCCTGACCAACCCCTACTAACCCATGACCATAAGCGTTTGCTTTGACAACTGCAATCATCTGGCTATTTGGTGCAATTTCTTTCACCCGTTGCAAGTTGTGTCGCAGAGCGCGGCGGTTTATCAATGCGGTTGCCGCTTTCATTGTTTCCTCGTTCTTTTTCTCTAAACCCGCTAAAAATTAAGCTGCCCTTTGGCAGCCCAATATATTCTCTATTTGTTATACGCTAAAAAATATCAATTTCCATTCGATCTTGTTTCTGTATAAAGAAAAAATTATTCAAACTAGTTTAACTTTAATACTCTAAATAGTTTGCATTGTCGCTAGGCGGCGATTGAGCTAATCCAAGAAGCATACATAAGTATATGATTCGCGTAGCCGAGTGCAGCCAACACCGTGACAGCGCAAAATATGACGAGTATTTATGATGAGGATTTAGTCCTCATCATTATAAGCTGGCCCTGCATAATTATCGAAGCGCGACCACTGCCCATTAAACGTCAACCGCACCGTACCAATCGGCCCATTACGCTGTTTACCGAGAATGATTTCCGCAACCCCTTTGAGCTCACTATTATCGTGATAAACCTCATCACGATAGATAAACATGATTAAGTCCGCATCCTGCTCGATAGACCCTGATTCACGTAAATCCGAGTTAACAGGGCGCTTATCGGCACGTTGCTCAAGACTACGGTTTAACTGCGACAGAGCCACCACAGGTACATTTAATTCTTTCGCTAGCGCCTTAAGTGAACGTGAAATTTCGGCAATTTCTAACGTACGGTTGTCAGAAAGAGCAGGAACTCGCATCAATTGGAGGTAGTCAATCATGATCAAACTTAAACCACCATGTTCACGATAAATACGCCTCGCACGTGAACGAACCTCTGTGGGAGTCAGGCCCGAAGAGTCATCGATGTACATATTGCGCTTTTCCATCAAAATACCCATCGTGCTTGAAATTCGCGCCCAATCCTCATCATCAAGTTGCCCAGTACGAATACGGGTTTGGTCAACACGGGATAATGATGCCAACATACGCATCATGATTTGGTTTCCTGGCATCTCTAAACTGAAGATTAAAACAGGTTTTTCTTCCGTCATCGCCGCGTTTTCGCACAAGTTCATTGCAAAAGTGGTTTTCCCCATCGATGGACGCGCGGCCACAATAATTAAATCAGAACCTTGTAAACCTGCGGTTTTTTTATCGAGGTCTTGGTAACCTGTTGAAACCCCAGTAACACCGTCGTGCGGTTGTTGGTAAAGTTGCTCAATTTTTTCAACAGTTTCAGACAAAATGGCTTCAATACCTTTTGGCCCTTCGTCTTTATTCGCTCTTGACTCAGCGATTTGGAATACTTTGGTTTCGGCTAAATCGAGGAGATCTTCACTGCTTCGCCCTTGTGGATCATAACCTGCATCTGCAATTTCATTAGCGACTGAAATCATATCGCGAACAATCGCACGTTCGCGGACGATGTCTGCATAAGCATTAATATTCGCCGCACTTGGCGTATTTTTAGATAGCTCAGCCAAATAAGCAAAACCACCGACGCTATCCAACTCACCCTGCTGTTCTAGTGATTCTGATAAGGTGATAAGGTCAATAGGTTTGCCTTGCTCAAGCAAAAATTGCATCTGTGAGAAAATGGTACGGTGGGGGCGGCTAAAGAAATCAGCGTGAGTCACACGTTCAGAAACGGTATCCCAACGCTCGTTATCTAACATTAACCCCCCTAAAACAGACTGCTCCGCTTCGAGAGAATGTGGTGGAAGTTTTAACCCTTCCATTTGGTGGTCTCGTGGGGCATCCGTTTTGAAATTTGATGAGGGTTTTTTAGCCATACATTAATATCCAAGTCTATAATTAACGATCTGCGCTTAGTATACGCCAATCTTATTTTTTTGTGGTTTTCTTTGCGTCTTTGCGCAAAGTAATCACAAGATAAAATACATCACTGAAAGCACAAACCTATAATTCTTCTGATTGAAACATGGCGTTATGATAAAACGATTGTTATTGTAATTAAAATGAATAGTCCTTATTGGAGATTGTCATGGCAAAACGTATTGAATTCGCGCAGCATGGCGGCGCTGATGTACTTAACTTAGTAGATTATTCCCCAGCAAACCCAGCAGATAATGAAATTCAAATAGAAAACCGTGCTATCGGGATTAACTTTATCGACACCTATGTTCGCAGCGGTTTATACCCTGTTGCTAAGCTACCAAGTGGCCTTGGTACAGAAGCGGCAGGTGTTGTTGTGAAAACTGGTGCCCATGTCACAGGTTTCAAGCCCGGTGACCGTGTCGTTTATGCGCAAGGCCCTCTAGGTGCTTATAGCGAAGTCCATAATGTCCCTGAAAGTGCCGTGGCACACCTTCCTGATGGTATTACCTTTGAACAAGCCGCAGCCAGCTCATTAAAAGGCATGACGGTTTATTATTTATTCCATCAGACATATCAACTGAAACGTGACGAAGTCTTTCTGTTCCACGCCGCTGCAGGTGGCGTTGGGTTGATAGCTTGCCAATGGGCAAACGCGCTAGGCGCTAAGATGATAGGCACGGTGGGTTCTGCAGATAAAGCGTTAAGAGCCAAAGATGCCGGGGCATGGGAAGTCATCAATTACCAAACAGAAGACATTGCAGCTCGCGTGAAAGAAATCACTAATGGCGAGAAAGTGAATGTGGCGTATGACTCTGTCGGTCAATCTACATGGATTGCTTCTTTAGACTCGCTCAAGCGTCGCGGCTTAATGGTGAGTTTTGGTAACGCTTCTGGTCCTGTTACCGGTGTAAACTTAGGAATTTTAAACCAAAAAGGCGGATTATACGTCACTCGCCCATCACTTGGTGTCTATGTGACTAACCGTGCTGAGCTAGACCAAGCTAGTAATGCCTTATTTGATATGATTTTAAGCGGAAAAGTGAATGTAGATGTGCCGCAATCACAAATTTTTGCTTTAAAAGATGCACAAAAAGCTCACCTCACTATCGAATCAAGAAAAACCCAAGGTTCGAGTTTATTGGTTCCATAATAAGCGACTCAATATGCAAAAAGCGCCAAATGGCGCTTTTTTCCCCACATGATAGCTATTCGCCACGCGTCACAAACTCGAGAGCTTGCTCAACAACGACTAAGTCAGCCCCTTTTTTATGCGCATTTTCACTTAAATGACGACGCCACTGACGTGCGCCGGGGATACCTTGGAAAATCCCTAACATATGGCGGGTCATATGGCCTAAATAAGCGCCTTTCGATAACTCTTTTTCGATGTAAGGGTACATCGCTCTAACAGCGTCAACACCATTAGTGACAGGAAAGTGCTCACCAAACAATTGGTTATCAACCGCCGTTAAAATAGACGGGTTTTGATAGGCTTCGCGCCCCACCATGACGCCATCTAGGTGTTGAAGATGCTCTTTTGCTTCTTCCAGCGTTTTGACTCCACCATTAATCGCCATGGTCAAATGAGGAAAATCACGTTTTAATTGATAAACTCGCGGGTAATCAAGTGGTGGGATTTCGCGATTTTCTTTTGGGCTAAGGCCGGACAACCATGCTTTACGTGCATGGATAATAAACATTTCACAGCCGCCTTTATCAGAAACAGTTTCAATAAAATCACATAAAAACGCGTAGCTGTCTTGCTCATCAATACCAATACGAGTTTTTACGGTTACAGGAATAGAAACCACGTCTTGCATGGCTTTCACACAATCAGCAACAAGCTGCGCATCTCCCATTAAACAAGCACCAAAACGCCCATTTTGTACGCGATCTGATGGGCAACCTACATTTAGGTTAATTTCATCATAACCACGCTCTTGTGCCAATTTGGCACATTGCGCTAATGCGGCAGGATCGCTACCACCAAGCTGTAACGCAACAGGATGCTCTTCCTCACTAAAAGCAAGATAGTCCCCTTTTCCGTAAATAATCGCCCCTGTTGTGACCATTTCGGTATACAGCAAGGTGTTTTTGCTTAATAAGCGATGAAAATAACGGCAATGGCGATCTGTCCAATCGAGCATCGGCGCAACGGAAAATCGGTTTAGGTTGGTGTAGCCTTGTTTTGAGGTATTTTGATGCATGGTGGTCTTGTGTATTGAAATCAAATGGATAGCCCCCAAAAGTAAGGAGCCAAGCAAAAACAGCAGGCTATTATAACATAGAGCGAATTAAGTGCGATGATGACGAAAATGAGCGGCTGAACTCAGTTAATTTAACGAAATAACCCCCGATATGAGCAATGTCGTATCGAGGATTTTTAAACCAATTATGTCATTTTAATACCCAGTTACGCACTATTTTTTCGCAGAAAGCAGTGCATAGCTGGTCATTAAGTTGCGGTAATCAGGGATATGGTTTGAAAACAAAGTGCCTAACCCTTCCACATCATTACGCCAATCACGGTGTAATTCACAAGCGGCACCAAACCAGCTCATCAATTGAGCACCTGCTTTTGACATTCTATCCCACGCGGCATCACGTGTAATCGGGTTAAATGTACCTGAGGCATCAGTGATCACAAAAACTTCATAGCCTTCTTCCAGTGCAGATAGTGCAGGAAATGCCACGCATACTTCTGTCACAACACCGGCAATAATCAGCTGTTTTTTACCTGTGGCTTTGACAGCTTTAACGAACTCTTCGTTATCCCACGCGTTGATTTGACCAGGGCGAGCAATGAAAGGGGCATCAGGAAATGTTTCTTTTAATTCAGGAACTAACGGGCCATTAGGACCATCTTCAAAAGATGTAGTCAAAATAGTTGGTAAGTTAAAATATTTTGCCAAATCGGCCAGTGCTAACACGCTGTTCTTGAATTTATCTGGGTCTTGGTCACGAACTAGCGATAACAAACCCGTTTGATGGTCAACAAGTAATACAGCTGCATTATCTTTATCTAGGCGGTTATATTTGAAACTCATATCAACGACTCCTCAATGATTAGAAAAGTACTCTATGTGGGTTCAGATAAAACAAAAGTGGTATTTAATCTGCTTATCGCGCCTAAAACACCACTTTTTATCAAAAATATTTCAACAAGATGAATTCACACAATTCGTTATTTAGTTTCTGCGCTCATTGTGACAAAATTCCCCATACGAGCACTGGTAATTGTATAGCTATCTGCGCCCGCTGCTTTAGCTTTAGCTGCAATTTTCGCTTCTGTTGAAGCTAGCGTATCACCTGTTGCGGTGATTGTTGCTGCTGATGCACCAAATGCGACGAAAGATAATACAGAAGCTGCCATCAAAGTTTTTAACATGTTCATAGTCTAATTCCTTCATTTTTTATTCGATGAGACAACCCTTGTTGTCTGCGATGAAGGCATCATATCGACAATGTTATTTAGGTTAAAGCTAATAATATAGCTCGATTTATTCAAATTAACTGAACAATGTACTTTATCTGAAACTCACAATGGAATAAAACCAAAAGATATAATCAAGCAGCCTTGTGGTATGCTTTCCCAAAGTTGGTTTACTTCTCGCGCAACCTTTAATAGGAACTGTATATGCCACTCAATAACCGAACACTCCCTACATTTAGGTACCACCCGAACCCTATTGAAACAGAAGCTTTTCTGACGGATAAAACAGTAACCTGTGATTGTTGTAAGCAACCTACTGATATTTATTATGAAAGCCCGTTTTATTCTACTGAGGATATTGATGCTTTGTGTCCTTGGTGTATTGCTGATGGTTCTGCCAGTGCAAAATTTGATGGTGAGTTTCAAGACCCTGCCAGTGTTGAAGGTATTGATTGCGAATATGACGAGGACGGCGAGTTTTCACATACTCTAAACCCCTACCCTACTGAAATGTTTGATGAACTAATTAAACGAACACCGGGCTATCAAGGGTGGCAACAAGAAATTTGGCTCGCACACTGCCAAGAGCCTTGTGAATTCATAGGCTATGTTTACTGGGATGACATCAAAGATAGACTCGATGAATTTGTTTCCCTTGAAAATGATATCGCTGATTATGGTTTTTCAATTTCAGAGCTCGCGAATATTCTCCATCAAGATAGCTCTGCTCAAGGTTATTTATTCCGTTGTTTACATTGCAAAAAACTACGTTTGCATTTTGATTTTAGCTAATTTATATCAACTAAATCGCGTGAAGAGGCTTATCTTCACGCTCTCATCTTCAACTATTCATCAACTCAATAATTTGCTCAGCTAATTCTGGCGTTGCGGCTGATAGCAAGCTTCCCGCAAACATGGCTTGCTTACGCTGTCCATTTAATGCACAAACTTCCCCGCCCGCCTCTCGGATACACGGAATAAGTGCCGCACTATCCCAAGGTTTCATAATGGTATCAATCGCACCATGAATGCGACCGCTGGCAACCATGGCATGCTGATAAGCGTCATTAGCAAAAATGAAGTCCCTTGCTTGGCCCACAACCGCATCCAAATGATAAATTTGCGACCCTTCTCGGGAATTATAATTACTATTATGAATGCCTGATGCGCTTACCACTGCTTCTGATAATGATTTAGGCGATTGGCTTTCGAGTTTAAGCTGTCTTGGAGCCTGACTAGCTGTTTGCACCCAGCACCCTTCCCCTTGTGAGGCAAAGTAGAGTGTGGATATCGCGGGAAAACTAATCACACTAAGTAATGGTTCCCCATTTTCCACATAAGCAATTAACGTACTAAATAACGGCACTCCATAAATAAATGCACGCGTACCATCAATCGGGTCAATTACCCAACCAGAACTGAATTGCTGCTCACCGACAAAGCCAAACTCCTCACCTAAAACAGCGATATTCGGTGTTTTTTGTGCAAAGAATGCCCTAATTTCTTCTTCAACTCGGGTATCCGTTTCCGTAACTACGGAACGATCGGGTTTATAATCAAACTTTCCCGCCCCTTCAAAAGCGTCTACTGTCATGGTTTTGACTAATTTAGCGGCTTCGAGTGCAATATTTAACATGACCAAGCTCCTCATTGAAAAAGAAAATGAGTATAACGGATAGGTTATGGAATAAAGGCGCTAAAATGCCTTATCGACCAGAGATAAAGCACCAATACAACCTAAATTTGTTTAAGAGAAACTTCACCAAATGTCATAAATACCAAAGTGTGCCCCGCAATTCCACGGTACACCCCTTGCTGATTATTGAGTTCGCAAGCCAATGCCGTTAATTGCCATGCGTCATACTCCTCGATTTGACTAATGCGGGCGGTTAATAATGCGTTGTCTTTCCGCTCGCCATAAGCTTTCACCGCGATTGCATCTTGTGTTAAAGCGCTGTCGATAGAACTGTTTGCCCAGCTCCACATCCAACTGCCTTGGCTTTGGTCATAAGTACCAACAATTTGAACTAGCGCTGTTGCCATTATATTGTCAGGCGCATGAAAAATAATGGTTCCTTCGTCTTGGTTCACTGACCAATCGGCTTCATCTAATTTCCATGTATCACAATGAAATTGGTTTTTGGCCTGTAGTGAATTCATGCTACGTTCAATTAATGCCTCATAAGGCATTTGTTCTATTTCATTATCCATTTATTACCCAATATTTTTTAATGCGTTGATAATCAACTGCCAAAATTTATGATGGTCTAATTTAACAGCAACTTGAGTATGGCTATTTTCAGGCGCAGGATAGCGGAAGTCAGCCACCGTCATGCCTAACGTGTGCGTCCCAGTCAGTTCAATATTTACAGGCACTTTTTGTGTGGTCATTACGTTAGGGTCAATAACATAAGCAACCGCACAAGGGTCGTGTACTGGCGGAGCATCAAAGCCTTGAGCTTGCTTGTACATTTTTCCAAAAAAATCCAGTAGTTCGACGACAAATTGTGAACAATCACTGCCAATCGCAGCAATTTGTTTCACTACATCAGGAGTTGCTAACGCTTGATGGGTAAGGTCTAAGCCCACCATGGTTAACGGCCATTTTTCATTGAAAACAATATGAGCCGCTTCTGGGTCAATTTTGATGTTAAATTCAGCTACCGCACTCCAATTCCCAACATGATAGCCCCCTCCCATCAGCACCACTTCTTTAACTCGTTCGACAATGCGAGGCTCAAGACGAGCAGCAAGCGCAATATTCGTTAATGCGCCAGTAGGAACTAAAGTCACCGTTTTAGGTGGGTGAGACATAATGGTTTCGATAATCAGTGAAACTGCATGTCTTTCATCAAGCTTCAATGTTGGTGTCGGTAATACAGGCCCATCAAGCCCTGATTCCCCATGAATATCAGGCGCAACTTCAATTTCCCGAACTAAAGGGCGTACCGAGCCCGCAGCAAATGGAATACCGCTAATCTTCGCCATTTCAGCGATAGCCAGTGCATTATGAGTGACTTTTTCGAGGGTTTGATTACCAGCAACGGTTGTTACCGCCAATAATTCAATGTCAGGGTTACCATAAGCCAGTAATAACGCGATAGCATCGTCATGGCCGGGGTCACAATCGAGGATTATTTTTTTGCTCATACCTTACCTTATTAAAATTGGAGTCAGAAATGGCACTGACCCCAATTTAACCAGCTAGCAAGGTAAAATCTATGCTTAATATCTGAATACTTAGAAATTTATTTTAAAACATGCGCATAGACACGTTTTTTCTCACCTTCATTTTTCGAAATATACACACCTTGTAACTCAGGAGCAAAGCCCGGTAATGCATTAATACCCGTTTCTAGTGCTTTGAAATAACGCAGTACTGGCCCCGACCATACTTCCCCAGGTACGACACATAATACGCCCGGTGGATACGGTAATGCCCCTTCAACGGCAATACGCCCTTCCAATTCATCTAATGGCAATAATTCACAGTTACCACGAATAAACTCTAAATGTGCTTGTTGAGGTGCCATTTTCACTTCCGGGAAGTGAGCTTTACGGAACATCTCTTTTTGCAGCTGTTTAATATTGTCATTAACGCTGAGTTGGTGCATCTCTTGGCATAAACGGCGTAATGTATAACCCTGATAATGGTCTTGATAACGCTGATAAACCGAAGGCAATACATCTTCTAATAACGCATCTTCATCCAGTAGCTGTTCGAAACGGACTAAATGGGATACTAGCAGTTCCAGTTTTTCACGGGTTTCTGCGGGTGTTAACAAAAATAAAATTGAATTTAAGTCACATTTTTCAGGGATCACGCCGTGTTCACGTAAAAAATGCGCCAAAATCGTCGCAGGCACGCCAAAAGCGTCATATTCTCCACTTTCGACATCAATACCTGGCGTCGTTAGCATCAATTTACAGGGGTCAACGAAGTATTGGTCCTGTGCATAGCCATCAAACGCATGCCAACGTTCTTGCGGTATGAAGTTAAAGAAGCGTTGCTCAGCAGCGATTTGCTCTGTTGGGTATTCGTGCCATAACTTGCCATCAACGATTTCAGGAACAAAAGGCTTAAAATAACGGCAGTGCTGAAGTATCGATTTTCTTACCTCAATCCCCACTTTCACGCAGTCCATCCACATCATTTTGCCTGCATCACCTTGGTGAATACGTGCATTGACATCTAAAGAGGCAAACAAGGGATAAAATGGGCTCGTCGAAGCGTGCATCATAAAAGCATTGTTGAGTTTTTTGTGTGAAACAAAGCGCTCTTGCCCCTTGATGTGGTTATCTTTTTTATGGATTTGTGACGCTTGTGAGAAACCAGCCAGTTGTTTATGAACTGACTGAGTCACCATAATACCGGGGTCATTTTCATTTAATTCAAGTAGCAATGGCGAGCACTGGCGCATCATTGGAATAAATTGTTCATACCCCACCCACGCAGAATCAAATAAAATGTAATCACACAAATGTCCAATTTTATCAACCACTTGCCTTGCGTTATACACAGTACCGTCATAAGTTCCAAGTTGGATCACCGCTAAGCGAAATGGCCGTTGGGCTTGTGCTTTTTCAGGCATCACTTCTTGGATAAGCCCACGTAAATAACTTTCATCGAAGCAGTGCGCATCAATACCGCCAATAAAGCCAAAAGGATTACGTGCCGTTTCTAGGTAGACCGGTGTTGCCCCCGCCTGTATCAGCGCCCCATGGTGGTTTGATTTATGATTATTACGATCGAACAAAACTAAATCACCCGGTGTTAATAGCGCATTTAGCACGACTTTGTTGGATGATGAGGTGCCATTTAAGACAAAATAAGTTTTGTCCGCATTGAAAACTTTCGCGGCAAATTTTTGTGCCTCTTTCGCTGCGCCCTCGTGGATCAATAAATCGCCCATTGCCACATCGGCATTGCATAAATCGGTACGAAACAGGTTTTCACCATAAAATTGATAAAACTGCTCCCCTGTTGGGTGGCGACGGAAAAATTGGCCGCCTTGGTGCCCCGGACAGGCGAAAGTCACATTATGGCCCGCAGCATAATCCATCATTCGAGCAAAAAATGGCGGTAATAACTGCTCAAGGTACTGATTTGCAGCATCGAGCAATTGACGGCTATTTTCTTCACGAGCAGCCGGGGCTGGCGGTAATAGCGCCGTTAAATAAGGTGGTAAATTTTCATCGGTTGGCAGCTGTTTATCACTAATGATAAACAGCGGAATACTCAGCTGACTCTCAACAACTCTTTCCCACAGCCCTTGGTTGGCATCTTGTTCAGATAGCACGACAGCGGCAATATTGTTTAACTGTGCATCGCGAATATCTACCCACTGAAATTCATTAGTGAAATAGATTGCGACCCCCTGGCTACATGCCACATTGATTTTGTTCATAGCAGTCTGGCTCTTAGTTAGCTGAGGAAAAGAGGCGGACAATATACTTGATAGATCAGGGAATTGAAATGACTAGCATGGTAAGAAAAGAGGGCAAGATTTGGAAAGTCGAATATATTTTATAAGCCACTGGTTAATAGCATAAAAATTCTATCTCATCACACCCCACTCCCCCATACTTCAGGCCGTCATAAAGATAATAAAAAGATAAATTAACCAATTAACCCTGTGAACACCACAAATTAATCGGTCAATTTATCCGTAATGGGACGTTAGTTGTTTTTTTCCACATACAAAGTCTGTGATGGGAATGCAAAGTCAGCATCGTGGCGTTTAACTATCTCAATGATCTTCAAATACACCGCTTGCTGTGCGGCTAGCCATTCAGCCCAAACCGTTGTTTTGGTAAAGCAATACACCATAATATTTAACGAAGAGTCGGCAAAAGCATCGAAATAAACTAATAAGGTTTGGCTGGTATCGATATTCACATCTTGTTGTAACATCGTGCGGATATCATCGACAATAGCTCCAATTTTGTCTGAATCTTCGTAACGCAAACCAATTTCAGTTTTGATACGTCGGTTAGTCATGCGCCCCGGGTTTTCCACACTAATAGAAGAAAAAACCGAGTTGGGAATGTATAGCGGACGGTGGTCAAACGTAATAATTTTAGTGATCCGCCAGCCGATTTCAACCACCGTGCCTTCAATGTTTCTATCCGGTGAGCTGACCCAATCGCCAATATTGAAGGGCCGGTCAAAGTAGAGCATTAACCCAGAGAAAAAATTACTCAGGATATCTTTACCGGCCATACCGATAGCAATACCGCCAATCCCGCCAAACGCCATCAAACCAGAAAGGCTCATCCCAAAATGCTCGCCAAACAGCAGTACCATAATGACAAATATCGCTGTTTTAAACACGCGGGCAACAATACGTGCCGAAGTGGGGTCACTGCCTTTTTTAATCTGTGCTTTTTCTAGTCGGTTCGCTAGTTGGAACAGTTTTCGCATTAAAATCAATGCAATCAATGAGATGGTAATAAAATTAACCAAAGAAGTGGAAATAAAGGTTAAATCAAAATCTTTTGCGGCCATGTCTACATATTGAGCAATAACAATAACCACGCCACACAGCACAACAGTTTGAATCACATTGATCAAAATACTTTTGCGTTTATGTTTATGCTTACGGCGTTTATGTACAATCTCAAAAGCTAAATAGATTGCGAGAAAAGTCGCAATTAAGGTCATACCAATCGCATATTTTTCAAGTAATGCTTCTATCATTTCTAACCGCCCTAAAATTTACCTGATAGATCTTATTTTTATTTGTTTTACTGTGTATTGTTTTTCGTTATCTTGTTATTAAGATAACAATTATAAAGATAATTTTCCCAATAATTATCAGGTACTTTTTAGATTATCCAATAATGAATAACAACCTATTTTCCCCAAATGATAAAGAAATAAAAAATGTCCATGCCCTTAGACCATACCAACAGTATAACTATTTTGTCGGTAAAATCGCTGACTGGGAACAGGTATGGAGCCTCGGTGATGGGAAAAATATCGTTACCGCATGGAATGATGAAAAATGTCTTTTTCTCCCCCTATGGCCTGCCAAAGCATTTGTTGAGTTGTGTTTAACGGGTGAATGGGCAAATTTTACGCCAATACTATTTACCCTTAAACACCTGATGACAGAAATTCTGCCTGATATGCATGAAGCAAATATTAAGGTTGCATTGATGATGCAGTCTGATGGGGAAAAAACATTAGTTTATGATGCCGCGGCGCTTCTGCGCGATTTAGAAGAAGAATGTCAGCAATATGAGTAAAAGGCAGCAATGTGCTGCCTTTTTAAAGTAAAAAACTACTTTTCAACACCAGTAGTGACAGTAAATTCACGAGTTTGCCCTGCCTCTAACCAAATCAGTGTTTGGTTATTTTTCGCCGCAAGGAAACCTTCTGGACGACAAGTTGCAGGGAGTACAAATGCGCCAACTTTTTGGTCACCATTATACAAAATCCAACGAGTTGCATAATTTAGCTCATTAGATTTAAAACGCGTTACAAACGTATCTCCTGCGGGTGAAATCATCCTAAACTCAGGCGTTGCGGTATATTGGCTGAGGTCATCCATAAAAAACACAATTTCAGGGTCACACATTTGTGGCTGATTAAGCTGATTTAATGAGACTTTGCCAGATTTCAACGCTTCATTAAATGCGAGCCATTTTTCAGTTGGCTGTACATGCCCCGGTATTGATTCACGCAATTTAATCGCATTTTCGGGGATATTTTGTGTCAATGTTGCATTCTCCACGTAAGCATAATTCATATGGCACATATATTGGAGAGGCATAGGCACCGATGCTAAATTGGTGACTGACATATGAATATCAAATAATGCACTATCTGAGTTTAATTGCACTGACGGTGTCGCACGATAATGATGACCAAAACCCATCACATACTCATATTCGCCGACGACTTTTAAACTTTCGCCAGTCAGTTCAAGCCAAGCGCTATCCATTGCTGCACAAGGCATTTCCCCATGTAATGGATGTGAATCTTCTGGTGAAGGGCAACCATTACTGATTAAACCTGAATGGAATGCAAAGCAACCGTAGGTTTCAACTACCGTTGGAACACGTTTTGGCGCTGAAAACATATTTTCCATTTTCAGATTTTGGCCACAAAATTGTGCATCCCAAATCATTTGTCCTAAAAAAGGTAAAATCGTTAAATACCCTTGCTGATTTTCAATTCGTAGCCCTTCCACGCCAGTTTGGTAACGAAATGCAGTGGCAGTAAATTGGTTATTTTTTAAAATAAGCGTCGGGTTTTCCGTAAATAAGCTTTTGTGAAGAGGTATCAATGTATTCATTTTCATACTCACGGTTTAATAAGATAAATGGAATTGGGTAGCTCACACTACCCAATTTGAGCACTATTTTGCAGCTTGTTTGGCTTTAAAGCGGCGTTCACCAACGAAGTAAATACCGACATACACGAAGCACAGCATGGAAACGAGGAATGAAAGTTGTAATGAGTGCAGCATATCTGCGACATAGCCTTGAACGGCAGGAACAACCGCAGCACCGACAATCGCCATCACAATGACCGCCCCAGCCATTTCGGTATGCTCATTATCAACGGTATCCAAAGTACCTGCATAAATGGTTGCCCAGCAAGGTCCAAACAAAATACTCACCATGACCGCTGCATACACCGCAGTGAAACTCGGAATAAACGCAACATAAATCAGGAACAACGCCCCAATCACCGAGTAGATAATTAGGACTTTTTCTGCATTAAAGCGAGTCATTAGAATATTGGCGATAAACTTCCCAATAAAGAAACAGGCAAAGCTATACACCATAAAGTTTGAGGCATCGCGTTCGTTAATATCCCCCATCTCTAATGCGAGACGAATGGTAAATGACCACACAGCCACTTGCATACCGACATATAAAAATTGGGCAATGATTCCTTTTCTAAAGCGACTATTTTTCGCTAAATATTTTAAGGTTTCTAATGCAGTAGGACGCTTATGATCTTGCGTTTCTGCCACTTTACATTTAGGGAACTTGGTAATAAGGAATAAGATCATTACCACAACCAATACCATAATCATATAACGGTAAGGTTCGAGGGTATTTTCCAACATGGCTAAACGGAATTCATGAATTTGTTCCGCATTCATTCCTGCCATTTGGTTTTGTAAGCTATCCCCCTCGGAAAATACCAGATACTTACCTAGCAAGATCCCGCCCGCTGCGCCAATTGGGTAGAAAGTTTGGCTAATATTTAAACGCAATGTCGCGTATTGTTTAGGCCCTATCATTGAGCTATATGTATTTGCTGCGGTTTCAAGGAAGCTTAAACCAATCGCAATGGCGAAAATAGCTGCCAAGAACATGGTGTAAGTCGCCATATGAGACGCAGGGAAGAACATACTGCAACCCGCGATGTATAGGATCAGCCCCACCATAATGGCATATTTATAACTGGTTTTTTTGATCACTAACGACGCTGGAATAGCGATTAAGAAATAACCGCCATAGAATGCACTTTGCACTAAAGCAGAGGCGAAGTTACTGAGTTCAAAGACACTTTTAAACTGTGTGATTAAAATATCATTTAATGCTGCAGCACATCCCCATAATGGGAACAGACACGATAGTAGGATAAATTGGAATAGAGGAGTCTTACTCAGGTAGCCATCCGGTAACTGAGTGATGTTCTTAATGTTCATAGTAACCCTTATATTTTTATAATTTATACCCGATGAGTGGCTATGTGGCTCTGATGACCACTTAATTATTCAAAGGGTATATAGCTACGTTGGACTATTATTATTTAGCTATTCATTAGCTGTGTTGATTTGCACAAATTCATTAAATTGCTCAACACTTGGATAAGAAGATTGAGTCCCTTTCCCTGTCACACTGAAGGCCGAAAACATCACTGCTTTTTTCAGTGCTTCTTCAATATTCCCCGTATGGACATAGTAATGAGAGAAACAGCCGATAAAGGCATCCCCTGCACCACTGGTGTCAATGGCATTCACTTTAATTGCGGGTATATGTAACTCACTGTCGCGAGTCATCCATAACGCCCCTTTATCTCCTAATGTCACGATGACATTTTTTAACCCTTTATCCAGCAAAGACTGTGCGGCACGACGGATGTTATCCATCGTGTCTACTGGCATATTGGTTAAAATTTCTAATTCCGTTTCATTAGGTACAAAGAAATCACATCGGCAAGCAAAATCGAGATCGAGCGTACGTTGCGCTGGAGCTGGGTTGAGCAACACTGGGATCCCATGTTTATTGCCGAATGAAATTGCGTGATAAACCGTCTCAAGCTGGACTTCTAATTGCAGGACGATCAATTTACATTTTTTCAGATCTTCCGCTGCGCGATCGATATCTTCCGGGGATAAAAATTTATTCGCCCCTTTGACGATCAAAATGCTATTTGATGAATTTTGATTAACAAAAATAGGCGCGACACCACTTGAGGTACAAGGTACTTTTTCCACATAACGGGTGTTAATACCGTAAGACTCAAGATTGCGGATCGTATTATCTGCAAAAATATCATCGCCGACTTTGGTTAACATGATCACTTTTGAATTTAACTTAGCAGCAGCAACCGCTTGGTTCGCACCTTTACCGCCGCAACCAATTTTGAAAGCTGGCGCTTCTAACGTTTCGCCTTCTTTTGGCATTTGATCGATATAAGTGATCAAATCAACCATGTTTGAACCAATAACTGCTATATCCATAATGTCCCTCGTGTTAAATAAATCACATAATGATATGATAGTAACATTATCATGTTGCAAAAATATCATTTGTGATTAGGATCTCGAATAACGAATGATCAAGTGTTATATCTACCACATTTCCTCATTCTTTGTTGTCTATCCCACATTTATATAGGAAAGTTGAAAATGCAAGACTTAGCAAAATATATTGATCACACTTTACTTGCTGCGAATGCGACTGTCAGCGATATTACTAAACTGTGTACGGAAGCTGCTGAACACCATTTTGCCTCTGTATGTGTGAACACAGGTTATGTTCCTTTAGCCAGCGAACTTTTAAAAAACAGCGACGTTAAAGTTTGCTGTGTGGTAGGCTTTCCACTAGGGGCATGCTTAACTGAAGCCAAAGCATTTGAAGCCGCAGAAGCTGTCCGCCGTGGCGCTGATGAAGTCGATATGGTTATCAACATTGGCATGCTAAAAAGTGGCGACTTAGACTTTGTCCGTCGTGATATCGAAGCGGTATTTGCAGCCTGCGGTAAAGCAACATTAAAAGTTATTTTAGAAAACTGCCTATTAACTGATGAAGAAATTACACAAGTTTGTGAAATTTGCCGCACAATTAAAGTCGGTTTTGTGAAAACTTCAACAGGTTTCAGTACAATGGGTGCAACAGAGCACCATGTCGCCCTGATGCGTAAAGTGGTTGGTGATGAAGTCGGTGTAAAAGCCTCCGGTGGTGTGCGTGACCGTGAAACCGCAATTAAAATGATTGAAGCTGGCGCAAACCGTGTAGGTGCCAGCGCGAGTGTAGCAATTGTCACAGGAACGGCGACCAAGCCGAGTGACTACTAAGTGATGGGGCGCGGTCTAACCGCGCCAATTTTGTGCATTTAAAAAGGATTGTAGGGTGATAGAAACTAAACAAAAAGAACGCCTTCGCCGTTTAAGTGAATGTTTAAAACGTTCAGGACGCATTCATTTAAAAGAAGCCGCTAGAATACTCGAAGTTTCAGAGATGACTATCCGACGAGATCTCAGCGCAGACACAGAAGGCCCCATTCCTATGTCACTCCTTGGCGGCTATATTGTTTCTGTTACCCAACCAGCCAACTTAGCTACCCAAGAGCCGCAAGCCGATGTTTTTACCCCTGACCAAACCGAAGAATTATATATCCCTAATCTTGCCGCTAGTATGGTGACAGAAGATGATGTGATTTTCTTTGATAATGGCATTGAAATGGCCACCTTGATTTCACTCATCCCCGAAGAGATTAATTTCACTGGCATTTGTTACTCACATAACGTTTTTCTCGCCCTTAGCCAAAAGAAAAATGCCACCGCACTTTTATGTGGTGGGGAGTATCGCCCTAAAAGTGATTCTTTTTACAACCCTTCACTCCCTTCATTACTTGATTCAATCAACCCTAAAAAAGCCTTTATTTCAGCGGCTGGCGTGCACGGAAATTTTGGCGTAACTTGCTATAATCTCGATGATTTACCAATGAAGAAAAAAGCGATGGAAAAATCTATCCGTAAGATTTTACTCGCCCCTTATAACCTGTTCGATGAAGTCGCGACCGCCAATATGGGGGAATTATCACAATTTGATGTGATAGTCACAAATAGGCAGCTTTCTGATGAATATGAAACATATTGCCGTAATGGCTTTGTGAAAGTAATTTATTAAAATCGCCAATAGATTTAGCGGACAATATCTTGCCCGCTAACATTAAATCTTCACGGTTAAATAGTCTTCTGCAATTTCTGTTGCGAGGAACACCGATTGGCACTCTGCAAGCAATCTTGGTATATCTTCACTCACGTAGCGACCACTAATATGAGTTGCGATAAAACGCTTAACCCCAGCAGCACGTGCTAACTCCGCCGCTTGTACTGTAGTCGAGTGGCCACGCTCATTAGCTTTTTGTGCAAATTCGGCCTCTAAGGTGGTTTCATGGATCATCACATCGGCATTTCTCGCAAGCTCCAGTGCTTGTTCTGTCGGTTGAGTATCACCAAAAATCGCAACGACTTTACCGGGAACAGGCTCACCAAGGTAATCAGTCCCATTCACGACTCGCCCATCATCAAGAACAATGGTTTCACCCGCTTTAAGCGCTTGCATCCAAGGGCCACGAGGAATATTGTCATTGGCTAATTTGACTGCGTCTAATGCACCACTTTTTGGGTGCTCTTCAATACGATAGCCGTAGCACTCAACACGGTGGTCAAGAGCATAAGCCGTCACAATTAACTCCCCATCATCAAATAACTGCCCAGTTTCAATTTCAACGATTTCCAACGGGTATGTCATATAAGACACACTCACGGCTAATACCGTTTCAATATAGTGTTTTAACCCTTTTGGACCATAAACAGTCAGTGGGTCTGTCGCTCCACCCATTGAGCGGCTACATAACAAACCGGGTAGACCAAAAATATGGTCACCATGTAAATGGGTAATAAATATTTTCTCAATTTTTGGCGTTTTAAATGGGCTATTTAAAATGCGATGTTGTGTCCCTTCGCCACAATCAAATAACCAGTAGCTTTTACGGATACCGACCAAATTTAATATCATACTGGTGACATTGCGCTCTTTTGTCGGCACCCCAGCACTGGTTCCTAAAAATGTTAACTCCATAACTTCCTCATCTAATTTGTTGTTTTTATTATGGTAAGATTTTTTCCAATAAAAAAATCATTTATTTTAATCTGTATAGTATTCCGTATTTTTTGATTATCAACCAAAGCCAGTTATTCCAAATATTTCCAATATACAAATCGTATTTCCATATTCATCCGATCAATTCACAAGCACTGATCATTGTCTGCCCTGAAAATAGCGATATTAATATTTATATCAGGAATATGTTCGATGAATCCCCCTTCGTCAAAATTGAAACCTAAACTACCGAACAGTTTGCTCCTCTCTACGGCAATTTGGTCTACGGCTATTTTGCCAATGGTGCCAAGTTATGCCCAAATCGTCCATTTAGACGATTTACCTACACTCGGTAGTCAGGCCATTCAATTTGAAGGAACCCAACCCGAAGTCCTCCAACCTGAAGATAGTACTGAACGTTTTTTAGCGGAATATGGACAAAATGCCGCAAACTTTGCTTCTGAAGAAAAAAACACCAAAAATCTGGCAGATATGGCACAAGATTACGCTCGCCATAAAGCCGCAAATATGGCGACGGATGAAATAACACATTGGTTATCCAAAGCCGGTAATGCCAGGCTAAATATTAATCTCGATAAAAAATTGTCAATTAAGACCTCTCAATTAGATTGGTTAGTACCTTGGTATGAACAGCAAGATTTGTTGTTATTTTCTCAGCACAGTATTCACCGTACTGATGGCCGGCTACAGACCAATAACGGTATTGGTTTACGTCATTTCCAACAAAATAGCATGATAGGGGTAAATGCTTTCTTTGATCATGATTTATCCCATTACTATTCGCGCTTAGGGTTTGGTGTGGAATATGCTCAAGATTACGTTCGAATGAGTGCGAATAGCTATTTGGGACTATCGACTTGGCGCAGTGCATCCGAATTAGCCGATGATTATAACGCACGCCCCGCCAACGGCTGGGATATTCAACTTGAAGGTTGGCTATCCACGTATGCGAATTTAGGTGCAAACCTAAAACTGGAACAATATTACGGAGATGACGTCGCTTTATTTGGCAAAAATGAGCGCCAGAAAGACCCAATGGCGGCTACCGTCGGCGTCAATTGGTCTCCATTTCCCCTGCTCGCAATAAATGCAGAACATAAAATAGGCAATAGTGGAACAAATGAGACAAATGCAAAAGTGGCGTTTAATTGGTTGCTAGGAAGGAGCTTAGCGCAACATCTTGATACTTCGGCGGTAGCGGCCACTCGCCATATTTCCAGCAATCGTTATGATTTTATTAACCGTAATAACAACATTGTGTTGGAATACCAAAAGAAAAGCTTAATTTCATTATCATTACCGAAAGTTATTCAGGGTATGACAGGAGAAGAACTTTCTATTATCCGCAATTTAACCACGAAATACCCGCTAGAAAAAATAGTGATAGAAGCCCCTGAATTGATAGCCGCTGGGGGGGAAATACACCTTAATGGCAGAGAAAGTTCAGTAAAACTACCGTCTTATAAAATTGCCAATCATTCATTTAAAAACTCACAACTCAATCTTTATCGCTTAACCGTGACGGCTTATGACACTAATGGAAATGTCTCACCACAAGCAGAAACGTTAATTGAAGTTACCAACACAGGCGCTCTCACTATCACCCATAAGAATACCGCAAAAAGAAATAATGCTGTCGCTGATGGTAAAAATACAAATATATTCACTGTAGTAATTAAAGATACTCTTGGCCACCCAGTACCCAATGCGAAAGTCAATTTCACATTGCCTGCAAATCTTAATTCTATTAATCAAAAAAATACGGGATATTATTCATTACTTAATCATTTTATGTGGAAGGCTCAGGCAGAAAAATCAGTTTCTGACCAATCCCATAGCATCATCGCTAACAGTAAAGGTGAAGCTTCCATTCAATTTACTAGTTTGGTATCAGGAAGTTATGCAATAAAAGCAAATATTGAGCATGGTACAGAAATGACTGAAATGTATAACTTTAAATCCGATATTAGCCAGTCATTTATTGGTAGCATTGATATCATTCAAAACAATGCAGTGGCAGATGGGATCAGTAAAAACAAAATTAAACTGCATATTGTGAATAATAGCCGACAAAGCATCGCAGGGGCACGTGTTCACTTTGAAGCACCAAATGCCGTTATCACACCAACTAAATTGACTGATGAATATGGAAATACAGAATTAGAAATCAGCAGCTTAGTCGAAGGTTCTATAAATATCATTGCCACCCTGAATGGCGATAGTCGAACAATACAAGTTAACTTTCTAAGGAATGGATCTACGATAAATATTCACCCAAGTACTGGGACTCTTTTCAGATCTCCAGTAAATAAGCAAAATAGGCCTACACGCACGCCGTTAAGTTTGCTAAGGCAACTATTTCAAAAAATAAGCTAATATTGCCCATAATAAAACAAACTTAATTTAGCGGTTCTTTCAGCGTCAAAATTAGCCCCTTAACAGGGGCATTTTTCATTCCGCTAGCCTAGTTTATGGCTTAATTGCATTGTGACTAGGTTGACTATTATACCAATCAAACACCGAATTTTTTAAGCTAATAAATTGTTTTTATTCAAGTAATATCTATTCCCAACCGAGAAAAACGCTTTCATATTAGCGAGAGAATTGTTTTGTAGGGCTATCAATAGAAGCCGCCCATTCCGCGTTTTTCCACCTTGTAAATTCCGCTTCTTTTTAAGTCAAACTAATTCACAAGCTCTTACCACTATAAGCATTCAACAATAGCCAAATTAATATTGAAACTAGGAATGAATTGAATGAACCCCGCTACGTCAACCACAAAACCAACATTGAGACATCAAATCTCAAATGGCTTTGTCCTCTTTACTGCAATATGGTCATCAGCCGTCATGCCGGTTATGCCAAGCTATGCAAAAATGCTCACACCGGATAACCTTCCTACTCTAGGGAGTGACCCCGTATTAACCAATGATGATAAAACAGCACAGTTTATTGCCGAATATAGCCAAAGCGCAGCACGTTTTATCTCTGATAAGAAAAAAGCTGCTGATCTTGCAGATATGGCACAAGACTTCGCTCGCAGTAAAGCCACAAACGCTGCAACAGATGAAATAAATCGTTGGTTATCCAAAACGGGTAATGCCAAATTCAGTGTTGACGTAGATAAAAAATTAACTATAAAAAACACCCAGTTAGATTGGCTAGTTCCTTGGTATGACAGTACTGATTTATTATTGTTTACCCAACATAATATTCACCGTACCGATGCCCGCTTACAGACCAATAATGGTATTGGGGTTCGTCGCTTTACCCCAGAGAGTATGATGGGCGTCAATGCCTTTTTTGATCATGACTTATCTCGCTACCACTCTCGCCTAGGTTTCGGGGCAGAGTACGCACAAGACTTCTTAAAGCTGAGCGCGAATACCTATTTACGCACATCAGCATGGCGTAGCGCGCCTGAATTAAATCATGACTCCAATGCTCGCCCTGCCAATGGATGGGATTTACACGCTGAGGGTTGGTTACCCTCTTACCCAAATATTGGCGGAAATCTTAAATTTGAACAGTATTTCGGTGATGATGTTGCCTTATTCGGTAAAGATAAACGCCAAAAAGACCCTCTTGCCACTACCGTTGGCGTGAATTGGACACCTTTCTCGCTACTCACCTTAAGTGCAGAACATAAAATCAGTGGTGGATTAACGGAAACTAATGCCAAAGTCCAGCTAACTTGGGCATTGGGCAAAAGTCTTGCTGAGCAGCTCGATCCAAGCAAAGTGGGGGATTCACGCCGTTTACTGGGCAGTCGCTATGATTTTGTAAACCGTAATAACAACATCGTACTGGAATACCAAAAGAAAGCGCTAATAACGCTATCATTGCCAGCGATGATCCAAGGAAGCACTGGAGAACAGGTATCTTTAATCAATGCCGTCAACACCAAATATCCGTTAGACAAACTGACCATTCAAGCTCCTGAATTTTTAATGGCGGGAGGAGAAATCACCCTCGATGGTGCTGCGACAAGAGTCAAGCTACCGTCCTATAAAGTGGCAATGACTGAACAAGAAAGGAAAAAAATCAACCTTTACCAATTCACGGTGACGGCCTCTGACAGTAAAGGAAATATTTCACCGCAAGCCACAACATTAGTTGAAGTCACAAACTCTGGCGTACTATCAATTAGTCAAAGTGAGGTTATCAAGCAAGGAAATGCTGTCGCCAATGGCCATGATATTAATACCTTAACGGTTACAGCCAGAGATAGCTTAAATAGCATCGCACCAGACTCAACAGTGGCGTTTATTCTCCCAGCAGAACTAAAGCTCATCACGCCAAAAGCCACTTCTTCAAGAATGGCGTTTAGCAATTTATTCAAAAAAATGCAGGCGGCAAAATCAACTGATAAACAGAAATATCAAGTTACCACCAATATAAAAGGCGAAGCGTCCATTCAATTCACGTCACTGGTCACGGGGGAACACCGAGTTCAAGCAGTGCCAAATGGCGGCGCTCCTATTGATACCGCTTTTTTCTTTATTGCCGATACACACCAAGCACATATTAATCATTTCAATGTTCTTAGTGATAATGCGATTGCCGATGGTAAATCTAAAAATAAAATTCAATTCCATGTTACTGATAATAATGCACATCCCATTAAAGGAGCAGTGCTGCAACTTGAAGCAAAAAATGCAACAGCCAAACAGTTGAGCCCAACCGATGAACAAGGCAATACTGATGTCGAGGTAAAAAGCCAAGTTGCAGGGCCGGTCAAAATAACAGCAGCACTGAATGAGCAAAGTGTCACGGTAGAAACCCATTTTGTATTCGGCCAATTAGCCCATGTCACGATTATAGACCTTGAACAAGCCGCTGCGGGCACAAGCAGCAACATCACCATTTCATTAACTGATATGCACGGCAATGCCGTATCTGGAGCTGATGGTACGGTGACGGTCAATATCGATGGAAAACCAACTCCAATTACCATCACTGAAAACCGTCCCGGTAGTGGGATCTACAACGGAAAATTACCTGGGCAGCATACGGGCTCGCCAAGTATCACCGTCACGGTTGATGGGCAAACATCCTCACCGGAAACATTGATTGTTGAGCAGCCAAAACCGATTTCACCAAACAATACGAACGGGACAGGCCAAAAAGGGGAAAAAGGCGTTATTGATAGCATTATCATCACTCCAAGCAAAACCCATGGTTTACAATCAGGGGATACCCTTGATGTTATAGTGACTATCACCGATGCCTTTGGTAATGGGTTATCAGGCTTAAATACCGATAATATTGATATCGGCAAGCACAAAGGTGACACGCTAGCATGGACGGATAATGGCGATGGTTCTTACACCACTACCTTGCCATTAAGTAAAGTCGGCAACACTGATTTAACGGCTTCCATCAATAGCACGACTAGCCCGAAAATTGACGTTCTCGTCAATAATGCCAGCGGAACTATTCACGTTGATAAAGTGAAAATCACCAAAACAGAAAAACCAGCGGCAGGCACAGATAGTATTGTGACGATAGAGTTAACCGACAAACATGGCAATCACGTTGTTGGTGAAACTGAAGCTATTGCCAATATAAATGGTCAGCCACACACTTTACCGATAACAGAAACATCCCCAGGTATATATGACGTCATTATTCCAGGCCAACTTGCAGGCAACCATATAGTTTCTGTTATCGTTAACGGGGAAGAATCACCAAAAGAGCCGCTTATTGTTGATAAACCACGACCTGTTAAACCTAAAGGCCCAAGTGGTGCGGGGCCAAAAGGAGAATTAGGTGTTATCGATAATATCGTTATCACGACAGGCGATGCTAGCCATCTACAATCTGGCGATAAACTTGAGGTCATCGTATCCATTACTGATGCCTTTAACAACGGCTTATCAGGCCTAGACACCAATAATATCAATATTGGTAAACACAAAGGCGATACCTTGGTATGGGTTGACAACGGTGATGGCTCTTACACCACTATCATACCACTAACCGACGTCGGCAATAATGACCTCACCGTTTCCATTAATGGCTCTAAGAGCCCACAAAAACAAGTCCAAGTTAGCAATGCAAAAGGGAAAGATAAGGTCAGCAAAGTTAAGATCATCAAAACAGAAAAACCCGCCGCAGGTTCAAGTAGCATCCTGACCGTTCAACTAATGGATAAAAACGATAACTCGGTCGTCGGTGAAACTGAGCTTATCGTTAATATTGATAACAAACCACACACTCTCCCCGCAAAAGAAGGAAAACCGGGTATTTATGAGGTTACACTACCTGCACTGCAAGCCGGAAAACATGATATTCATGCGAGTGTGAATGGCATAGCATCCATCAAAGAGAGCTTACTGGTTGAGCAACCAAAACCGATTTCACCAAACAATTCGAATGGAACGGGTCAACAAGGTGAAAAAGGTGTTATCGACAAAGTCGCAATCACACTTGATCACACTCACCGTTTTGAGTCGGGTAATCCTCTTGAAATCACGGTAGCGGTAACTGATGCCTTTGGTAACGGCTTAGCTGGCTTAAATACCGATAACATCGATATCGGTAAACACAAAGGAAATACCTTAAACTGGGTAGATAATGGCGATGGCTCTTATACCACTACCTTGACCTTAACCGACGTTGGTAGCAATGATTTAACTACCTCCATCAATGGTACTCGCAGCCCACACACAGAAGTTCAGGTTAATAACGCCTCAGGGACAACCCACGTTGATAAGGTAAAAATCACCAAAACAGAAAAGCCAGCAGCCGGCGCAAATAGCCTTGTCACTATTGAATTCACTGATAAACATGGTAACCCAGTGGTCGGTGAAATTGAAATTACCGTCAATATTGATGGACAACCTCATAAGCTTCCAGCAAAAGAAAGAAAATCAGGTGGTTATGAAGTCACATTGCCAGCACTGCAAGCAGGTAATCACAGCATTAGCGTAAATGTGAATGGTAAAAACTCGACTGACACAACTTTAGTCGTTAACACTCCAACACCCATTAAGTCGAAAAAACCAGACGGAACAGGAACCAAAGGAGAAAAAGGCGTTGTCGATAATATTGCCATGACAACAGGCGATACCCACAGCTTACAATCTGGCGACCAGCTTGAGCTCACTGTGTCCATCACCGATGCCTTTGGTAACGGCTTGACCGAGCTGAATACCAATAACATTACCCTTGACGGATATAACGGCAAGCCAGTTTGGACGGATAATGGCGATGGTTCTTATACCGCGACTCTCACATTAACTGAAATGGGGTCGAAAGACTTAACCACATCAATTAACGGCCATAAAACCGCCGTCAAATCGATTCAAGTTAACCCAGCCAAAGGGAAAAACAAAGTCAGTAAAATTGGCATCATTCAAACAGAAAAACCCACCGCAGGTTCAACCAGTACATTGACCGTTCAATTAACCGATAACCACGGCAACCCGGTGGTCGGTGAACACGAAATGGTTATTGAGATTGACGGCTTCCAGCACACCCTGCCCGTAAAAGAAGGGAAATCAGGTATTTATGAAATCACGCTGCCAGCGCTGCAAGCGGGTGATCATAAAATTACTGCCACGGTAAACGGCCAAAGCTCCGCTAAAAACACTTTAGAGGTGAAAAAACCAGCCCCAATTCGTTCGAACAACTCAAGTGGAACGG
Organism: Providencia hangzhouensis; assembly: GCF_029193595.2. Lineage (NCBI taxonomy): Bacteria > Pseudomonadati > Pseudomonadota > Gammaproteobacteria > Enterobacterales > Morganellaceae > Providencia > Providencia hangzhouensis. The sequence goes on along the minus strand of NZ_CP135052.1, from coordinate 574,936 downwards.
GTAATCGAGGTGAACGAGGCGTTATCAATAACATTACCATGACAACAGGGGATACTACTCGTCTGCAATCAGGTGACAAATTGGCTATTACCGTAACCATCGTTGATGCATTTAATAATCCGTTAACGGCCATCGACACCAGTAATATCATTCTAGATGGATATACAACGAGTTCGCTGAAGTGGTTAGATAATGGGAATGGCACTTACACCACTCCGTTGCTATTAACCCAAACAGGTTCTAATGATTTATTAGCATCTATTAACGGTTATAAGTCACAATTAATTTCCATTACAGTAAGTAATACAGCTGATATCAATAAAGTTGCAAATATCGAGCTGGAGCCAATCTCCCCGAGTGAAGCAGGTGAAAACCAAACTATCACAGTGAAAGTCACCGATAGATATCAGCACCCCGTCACCATGATTAGCAGTATGATAACAGCAAATATCGACGGCCAGTCAACATCCATTATTTTAACAGAATCACTCACCCAAGCCGGTATTTACACAGGAACATTACCCGCAAAAAATATGGGTAAATATACGGTTAAAGCAACAGCTAACAATAAAACCGTATCAAAGCTTTGGACAGTTAAAACTGCCGCGATCATCGCTGTAAAAGAAAAAGATGGGAGTGGTACAAAAAATCAACGTGGTGTCGTTAATACCGTGGCTTTAGCCTCATCATCAGCTAATGACCTGAAATCAGGCCAATTATTACAATTAACCGTAACCCTTAAAGATGGGTTTGGTAACGCTCTTGAAGGCGTCAGTGGCGCGGGTATTCAATTAAAGCACCAACAACCTAACGTAAGTCCCGTTATCTGGACAGACCTTCGAAACGGTAACTACACGGCTATTTTGCCACTCACCAAAATTGGGCAAGACACTTTAACCGTGAAAGTGAACCAAATCACCTCTTCCCCACTGAATATTAACGTAGGGAGTGCGACTGGAACCTCGCAAATCAAGCAAGTTAAAATCAAAGACATCGCTACCCCCGCTGCGGGTGAAACGAGTTCCATCACACTATTAATCACTGATGCCCATGACCAACCTATTACAGGGGTTGATAATAACGCTGTCGTCTCTATCGATGGCGCTGAAGCATTGCTTAAGATCACTGAAACCGTCAACAAAGGGACTTATACCGGTACTCTTTCTGGCCAAAAATCAGGAGACCATAAAGTCATCGTCACTGTGGGCGGCGTAAAATCCACAGGATCAACTTTAACTGTCAGCGCACCTTCTCCAATTACCCGTAATCCGGGGGGGAAATCAGGTACTCACGGTGTGGTTAGTCGTGCAAAACTTACCGTTTTACCAAACAAAAACTTAAAATCTGGTGATACGTTAACGCTCACAGTGACATTGGAAGATGCCTTTGGCAACCCATTAACTGGCGTAGATCTCGCACAATCACTGACTCATAAGCAAGCAGGTAACGTCACTTGGATAGCACAAAAAGATGGAACCTATACCGCCAACTTAGTCTTAACAAAATTGGGGCAAGATCACTTATTTATCACAGCAGATAATATACAAAGCCCAACCATGGGTATTGATGTCAAACCGCAGTTAGGCAATAACGCTATCCATAAAATTGATATCAGTGATATCACCAATCCAACCGCAGGAGCCGAAAGTACCTTCACGGCTGTATTAACTGATGCTCAAGGTAACACGATTGACGGTATCCAAAACCTTGAGGTCACCATTGGTAAACAACCATTAAATATTGCCATCACTCAACAAGCAGATGGCCGCTACATGGGTAAATTACCGGGGCAACAAAGTGGTTCCTATGACCTGATTGTTAGCGTCAATAAGCAAAATTCAGCCAAGAAAACCTTCGTCGTGGCAAAACCCGATACGGTTACTGCAAGCCCAAATGGGAGTGGGCAAAAAGGCCAGCGCGGTGTCGTTAGCCAAGTTGAATTGACAACGGCGATAACAAGCGCCGTATCAGGCCACAATTTACCACTCACGATTACCTTAAAAGACCGCTTTAATAACCCACTAAAAGGCGTCTCTAGTAACCACATCACTCTAATGCACAAACAAACCGGTCATGTGGCTTGGGTCGATCATAACAATGGTCAATACACAGCGACCATACCATTAAAGATATTGGGAAATGATACATTCATCGCCACCGTTAATGGCATAAATAGTTCAGCGACAAACATCACCGTGACAAATTCCACCAATATCAAGCAAGTTAATCAACTGGTCATGGCCGCTATCCCCCCATCGGCAGCCGGTTCAGAACAAACCATGACCGTGCAAGCTATTGATATCAACAGTCACGGAGTGACACACATTGCGGATGACATTAAAGTTACTCTCAATGACAAGCCACTTAACTTAACATTTGTTGGATCTCAAACAGATAAAGGCACTTATATCACCACTTTACCTGCGCAAAAAACAGGAAACTATCAGGTTAAAGTGACTGCTAATAAGCAGACAGCGCAGCAAACATGGCAGGTTGCTGCTGCCAAAGCGATTCAAGCAACAAAAGCTGATGCTTCCGGTGCTCAAGGCCAAGCGGGTGTAGTTAATACCCTTGAACTGGCAACAACCCAATCAAGCTTTAAATCAGGTGACACCACAAAACTGACGCTAACCTTAAAAGATGCGTTTGATAACCCTCTTAGCGGTATTGAGGTTAAAAACATCACACTAGCGCATAACCAAACTGGTCAGGTGACTTGGGTTGATAACAAAAATGGCACTTATACCGCTGATTTACTGTTAACGACATTGGGTAAAGATCATTTAGCAGCGACAGTTAACCAGATAAAAAGTGCACCAGTTGGTATTAATGTTGAAAAAGCGATTGGCAATAGCCGTATCCATCAAGTTGATATTGTTAATATCGCCAGCCCGCAAGCAGGTGCAGAAGGCGTCCTTACAGTGTCCTTGACCGATATCAACGGCCACGTAGTCATGGGGATCACTGAAGTCGCTGTGAATATCGGGAAACAACAACCGCTAAATATTGCCGTCACTCAACAAGCAGACGGTAGCTACACAGGGAAATTACCGGGGCAACAAAGTGGTTCCTATGACCTGATTGTTAGCGTCAATAAGCAAAATTCAGCCAAGAAAACCTTTGTCGTGGCAAAACCCGATACGGTCACTGCAAGCCCAAATGGGAGTGGGCAAAAAGGCCTGCGCGGTGTCGTTAGCCAAGTTGAACTGACAACGGCGGCGACAAGCGCCGTATCAGGCGACAATTTACCACTCACAGTTACCTTAAAAGACCGTTTTAATAACCCACTAAAAGGTGTCTCTAGTAACCACATCACTCTAATGCACAAACAAACCGGTCATGTGACTTGGGTCGATCATAACAATGGTCAATACACAACGACCTTACCATTAAAAGTATTGGGAAATGATGCATTCACCGCCACCGTTAATGGCATAAATAGTTCAGCGGCAAATATCACCGTGACAAATTCCACCGATATCAAGCAAGTTAATCAACTGGTCATGGCCGCTATCCCCCCATCGGCAGCCGGTTCAGAGCGAGCCATGAGCGTACAAGCCGTTGATGGCAATGGCCATGGTGTAACACACATTGCAGATGACATTAAAGTCACCCTTAATGATAAACCACTCAACTTAACATTTGTTGGCTCTCAAACAGATAAAGGCACTTATATCGCCACTTTACCTGCGCAAAAAACAGGAAACTATCTGGTTAAAGTGGCTGCCAATAAGCAAAAAGCGCAACAAACTTGGCAGGTGACTGCCGCCAAAGCGATTCAAGCAACAAAAGTTGATGGTTCCGGTGTTCAAGGCCAAGCAGGTGTGGTTAAGACCGTTGAACTGGCGACAGCCCAATCAAGCTTTAAATCAGGTGATACCACGAAACTGACACTAACTTTGAAAGATGCGTTTGATAATGCGCTTAGCAGTATTGAGGTGAAAAACATCACACTAACGCATAACCAAACAGGTCAGGTGACTTGGGTTGATAACAAAAATGGCACCTATACCGCGGATTTGGCTTTAAAAACAATTGGGGAAGATACGTTAACAGCGACTGTAAACAACATTAGCAGCCAAACTGTCGATATTGAGGTGATAAACAGTAAAGGGGCCAATGAGGTCAAAAACGTGGACGTTATCCACATTTTACCGGTAGCTGCAGGAGCTGATAGTACAGTCATCGTCTCTTTGACTGACAAAAATGGACACCCAGTATCCAATATCACCAGTTTGTCCGTTATCATCGATCAGCAAAAGCCATTTTCCATGTCAGTGGGCCAAGCCCCTAGTGGTAATTACGTTGGAACATTACCCGGTCAACAAAGCGGTCAACACAATATTGTGGTGTCTATCCCTACAACGAATACTGTATCAAACAAGAAACCATTTGATGTTAGCAATCCTGCACCAATTGCGGCTGCGGCTAGCGATGGTGGTGGGAAAAAAGGCCAACACAAAGTCGTCAATGAGGTGCAGTTTATCGTTGCGCCAACCGCTAACCTCAAAGCTGGCAATAAAGTCACACTCACCATCATGTTGAAAGATGCCTTTGGTAATGGGTTAAAAGAAGTCTCCAGCAACAGTCTCACTATCATTCACCAACAATCAGGTTCTGTCATATGGAAAGACAATGCGGATGGTACTTATACCGCTGACTTATTATTAAGCAAGCTAGGCACTGACACCTTAAAAGTCACAGCCAATGGCATTAGCCAATCACAGGTTATCGATGTGAAAGCACCGCAGAGTACATCTGTCGTCAACAATATGGTATTAAAAGTAATCAACAAGGTGTTTACAGTCGGTGATCTTGCCGAATTGCAATTAACATTAACGGATAGTCATGGCAATGGTGTTGAAAAAGTACAAGCCAACGATATTCAATTAGAACATAATCATACGCCTGTTCCTAAGCTGGCTTGGTTAGAAAAAGGTGCAGGTATTTACACCACCACGCTCCCATTACATCAACAAGGGAAAAACATCTTTGTTAGCCGAGTTAATCATCAAACCAACACCCCACTGGCGATTCATGTCAGCGCACTAACCGGCCCTGCACAAGTAAAAATTGTTGAGCTCAAAGCCAGCACAAATCAACTGACTGTAGGCAGTAAAACAGAGCTGACACTGATATTAGCAGACCAATGGAATAATGGCGTTGAAGGGGTTATGGCGAAAGATATCACCATAAATGATGCGCATATTAAGAAAAACCTCACAGGTTTAAATTGGCTATCAAAAGGGAATGGAACCTATACTGCGTCAACAACGGTCGCAATTGCAGGAGTTCACTCCCTAAAAGCAACGGTTAACCTAATACAAAGTAAAAATGTATTGGTTAACGCCCTGCCATCGACTAACCAAAACCAGATCAATAAGGTTCAGCTAACAACAAACTTAAGCACCATTACCGCAGGCAGTAACGTCATGCTATCGCTAAAAGTCACTGATAGGGATAACAACCCTGTTATTCACCTCAATAATAATACGATCACACTCACTGACAGTAATAATAAAATATCCGCTGTCTGGGATGAAGATAACCATGGCTTAGGTATCTACAGCACTAACATCATGCTCCATGACGTTAGAACACACCGTCTGGTAGCTAGTATTGGTCAATTTACAGATACAACCAATGTCACTGTCAATTCACCATCAGGTAACAATGCCGTGAAGACAATTACCATTTCACCAATAGCCAACAGTGATGCAGGACAACCGTCATCACTATCTATTGGCTTAACTGACCAATATAAAAACCCTGTTAATAATGTTAGCAGTAGTGATATCACTGTGACAATTAATGGGCAAAAACAGAACATAATATTCATGGAAAAAAATGGATTATATAAATATACCGCTCAGCTCCCAGCGGCCAAAGCAGACCGTTACAAAATCAAAGTGGAAGTCAACGGACAGACAGAAACTGCCGAGTGGGTTGTCAACCCTCCTATCGCTATCCCAATCATTTCTTATGATAAAGATGGCTTACGAGGCTCATTAGAAACGATTTCTATTACCCATAGCGCGAAAAACTCCACGGTAAATTCAGGCGACAAATTCATTTTAACTGTCGGACTAAAAGATAAGTTTGATAACAAACTAACCGGTGCGGCGAGTTCATTGAAATTATTAACTGATTTACATTCAACCTCTGCATGGAAAGAGCTAAGTGGTGGGCTATATACTCAAGAACTCACCATGAACAAGCTACGTAAGCAATCTATTCAAGTGGTGGTAGATAAACTACTAAGCGATAAGCTTGAGTTAACCGTTACCCCTGCCAAAGGTGCAAATAATGTCCATAAAACTACTCTTGAAACCCATGAAGGTACTATTGAGGCGGGTAAAGAAGTGCAATTAACATTAACCTTAACGGATAGCGTTAATAATGGTGTTGTTGATATCAATACTAAAGATATTCAGTTAACAAATAATGGAAAACTAACCAACGTTACATGGGTGAATCCACAAGATGGCGTATATACCACCAAACAGCGGTTAGACACAATCGGTGAGTACCGGTTTAAAGCTACTGTAAATAACCAACCAAGCCGTATCCAAACCGTGGAAGCAACCTATCCAAGTGGGAAAGATGTGGTGAAATCCGCAAAAATGACCACAAACCTCAATAAATTTGATGCCGGTAAGAAAGTTGAATTAACGTTAGAACTGAAAGACCAATATGGCAATCTGGTTACTGGCGTCAATGGCGTTGATATTGCATTAAAAGACAGCCATACCGCAGAAACTATCGATAGCCGCAATATTGCTTGGCATATGGCATCGGTAGGCGTGTATAAAGCCACCTTGCCATTAACCAAAGTCGGTAAACATACATTAACAGCGACAGTAAATAGTATCTCCAAGTCCACGCCAGCTATCACGGTGACAGCATTAAAAGGGGTTAACAATGTTAAGGAGATCAAATTAACCGCAAATAATACCTCAATTAAAGCAGGTGAAAATACCACATTAAACCTAACCATGCTCGATAGCTACGGTAATGAAGTGACCGGTATCATGACAAAAGACATTATGTTCAAAAATACCGACAGCACAATTACCACTAACGCATCGTGGGTAAAAACACCATCAAACGATAATGTCTATACGGCTCAGGTCACGCTAGAGAAAGTTAAAAAGCACACATTATCGGTTGAGGTAAATAAACAGGTAAAAAATGTCGAAATTGAGGTAAAACCACAAGAAGGCGCCCAAAATGTCGCGAAAGTTGAGTTAAATGCCCCAATAACAGTGGCAATTAATGATGACGCGAACCTTCAACTCAGCCTAAAAGATAAATTCGGTAATGGCGTTGTAGCGGTTGATATTTCCGATATTACACTAAAACATTTAAATACATTAATACCAATAGCCTGGGTTGAAGGCAAAGAGGGCAAATACACATCTAACTTAGCGCTAACCAAAGCCGCTACACATCCACTAGAAGTCAAGGTTAATGGGTATTCTTCAGTTGCCAATATCACAGTTGAAAACCCGAAAGGGGTTAAAAATGTGGCAAATATCAACATGAAACCGTCAATAACCGCAGATAGTTCAGGGAAACTCACAACCAATCCAGGGAAAGAGTTCAAGTTAACATTCACGTTAACTGACCAATATGGCAATGGAGTCACTGAATTAAAAGCAACAGATATCAACTTAGCTGGTTCTCAAAAACCAAGTTCAGTGCCAATAACCGCATGGCAAGAAAATGTCCTGAAGAAAGGCGAATACATTGCCACTGTATCACTGATTCAAACAGCACAGCATGTTTTGACAGCAAAAGTGAATACTGTTTCTGATACCGCACAGATATCGGTTACCCCATTCAGTCACCCTGATTACGTTGCATCCGTTGAATTGAAACTTGCTAAAACTAATATCAACATCGGTGAAAATGTTAAATTTGAGCTAAAAGCCAAGGATAAGTATGGTAATGACGTGTTTGTTAATGAAAGCGATATTGCAATACATAATAAATCTCAAAAATCATCAGAAATTAAAGAGAAGTGGGATATCACAAAAGACACTTTCACTCGCCAGTATAAAGGAACATTCCGTTTTACAAAACCTGGAGAGTACATAATCTCAGCGATTGTAGGTAAGGCTAATAGTAATTCTGAGAGGATTACTATTGAAGCTGGTGCACCTGTATTTGCCTCAGGGAAAAGCACATTCACTGTAAGTAACGATGAAACAAGTACAACTGATATCAAAAACACTGAGATAAAGTTAGTACTTAAAGATGATAATGGTCATTTGATTACAGGGAAAAAACCAAAATTAGAAGTCATATCAAGCACAACCCATAAACGAGTACCGAAGGATATGACAGAAACATCGGCAGGAACATATACAGCTGAGCACATGAACGCTCCTGATGCAGAAATTGCTCAAATTAAATTATTCAGCGATTCAATTAATTATAAGGGGAGCGATAAATATACTCAAATTGTCAATTACGGCAAAATGTCAATTACACGATTAGGTGTTGAAGAAACCTATCAAGTTGATGATCGATTCCCTTCTACTGGGTTTACTGGAGCGCAATTTGCCATTGAACCTTCACTAGGTTTTGCTTCTGAATATAAGTGGGAGGTTAACCAAAATTGGCTAACTATTAATGAAAAAGGTGTTGTGACTATGAAGACACAGCCGGAAAGCCCCCGCAGTGCAAAAGTCACTATCACAGGAAAACCTAAGCGTATGAATAGCAAGAATATGGTATATACCTTTAACATGGATAAGTGGTTTAGCGCAGGGCCGAAATTGAACTTGAATGATGCAATGGGGTATTGTACTAATTCTCAAAAGATAGCCAGTCCAGAAGATATAAAACATAGTAAAATCTCGCTATTCACCCAGTGGCCAGAGAAAACCATTAACGACAACATGAAACTAGACCAAATAGCAGCAGACGGCTGGATTTGGACAATAACCAAGTACATGACCATCTACCATCTATCATCACATCATTATTTAGGAAGCAGACGAACTACCGGTGATTTTGGGGTTGTGTGTGTTAAAGAGTATTAATTGTCATTAGGTTTAAATTCTTGTTATTTATCAGCCCCCTCTTGGGGGCTTTTTATTACAAAGATTCATGACATTAAATCTGCCTTCACTCTATCCCAATCCAACCCAAATTTGGCGAGATACTTTCGCAGCCTGTCTGCATCATTGGGTTGTTTTTTCTGCTGCCGCGAAACGGCAAACAGCTCACGCCCCGCTTCGGAAAGGGTAGATGAACGGCGACAAACTTCCAGCACTGTTGCCAACTGTGGTTGGTCGAATAAATCAATTTCACCAATTTGCTGTGGTAATATATTGGTTGATTTTGTTTGCCATTGGGCTTGCAAACGGCCAATTTCTTCTTCGGCCACCGCTTTAGTAATACGCCCGCGTTCGGCAAACGTTGCCATCCGGCTAATGGATGCACCCAACTCACGAAAATTGCCACGCCACAGGGCCTGAGAGGAACAGGCAAACTTCACATACACATTGCGAGCTTCGCTATCAAAACGAATTTGGCTTTGTTGGTCTTGGCAAAATTTGGCTAATTCATAATCAATATTCGGTTCGATGTCTTCACGGCGGTCACGCAAGCCCGGTAACGCAAACGTCCACATATTGATACGGGCAAATAGGTCCTCGCGAAATTTGCCTTCTTCCACTTGCTGCGCCAAATTACGGTGAGTCCCTGCAATTAATTGAAAATCACTGTGAATTTCTTCATCTGAACCATAAGGAAAAAAGCTTTTTTCTTCGATAGCTTTCAATAGCATGGCTTGTTCATCTAGCCCAAGTTCCGCAATTTCATCAAGAAATAAAATACCGCCATCCGCTTCTTTCAGTAACCCACGCCTTGGGTTGATTGCTCCTGTGAATGCCCCTTTTACATGACCAAACAGCGTCGACATGGCGTTATCACCACGCAAAGTGGCACAGTTTACTTCCACAAAGCGCCCTTTAACTTGGTGGCGGCTTTCACGCAGTTGATAAATTCGCCGAGCTAAGAAAGACTTCCCCGCCCCCGTTGGCCCATTGAGTAAAATCGGGGCTTTAGAACGCAGTGCGACACGTTCGATTTGCTCAATCATGGTATTAAATGCTGCGTTGCGGGTGGCAATACCTGATTTTAAAAATGAAACCTGCTGTTGCTGCTCTGTTTGGAAACGGCTGGTGATATGGGTATAACGGCTTAAATCAAGGTCAATCACGGTATGAATGCCGATAGGGTCTTTTTCTCGCCCTTTTTGGCTCGGTGAAGTTTGAATTAATTTGGCTGGTAAATAATGAGCTTCCGTTAATAAAAACCAACAGATTTGCACCACATGGGTACCCGTAGTGATATGTACAAGATACTCTTCATTATCAGTATCAAATTGATAATGCGAAGAAAAATCCAATAATGAGGTATACACCTCTTCGAAATCCCACGGATCCGCAATATCCACCTCATGCAGTACCACTTCCGTACTGGGAGAGGCTTGCTCAATATCCTCTTTCACCCGGTGCGCCATGCCATAGTCATTCACCTGATGCAGTAATTCAAAACGACCAATATCCAAATCAGGCTGTTGGCAAAGACCAACCGTTGGGCGCCATTTTGTCCAGCGATTGGCCTTTTTGCCTCGTCTGTCTAGTACGGTGCCCAATACACCAATGACCACTTTGCGTTTCTTATTCATGATGAGTTTATAGAAATTTATAAAGTACGATATAAAAAGATAATAAATAGCCTAATCCATTTCTCTTGGTAATGTTAGTGAAATTTAATTAGATATATTTATTTGTTATTTTTCAATAGTATAAAATTTTCCAACTTACTTTAATAAAAGTTGGCACGCTTCTGGCAATACTATATTCATCCACTGCCGGAAATTGTCTGAACTTCGCGTTCAACCGGTGCAGACATGGTGGCTTAGTCACTACATGGTCTGTATGCCGCCGTCAGGAAGATACCTTGGTAATAGCCTAGCTATCAGGTTCGACTCCTGAAAAAAATACAAATCCAACTGTATAAAACTAAGCAGAAGTTAAGCTTAAAACCGCCACTCGAGAGCTTTGCCGAGTGATGAGCAGAAATTTAGACAGCCAATTTTGGCACTCTACTTTTCCCCTCACCACTTCGCTTTTTTCTTCAGTGCCGGATAAATATTGAAAAAGGAAAAATAATGAAAAAAATAAATATCGCTCAAGGACAAATCGCACTAACCTCAAAAAATGGGGATTTTAAACAATTACTGACTGCGGGTGAGCACCATTTAAACGATTGGTTCAATCGATTGACTGTGTCATTGTTCACACTTGATAACGAACCTATTGATGAAAAACTGGCAGACCACTTACGCCAATTTCACCCTGATTGGGTTGATGACCACTGTATTGACATCGCTTTGACTGATGACGAGATTGGTTTTATTTACTTGCACAATAGTTTGACAGAAATATTGCCACCAGCGACCCGTCGGTTGTATTGGAAAAATGGCAATAATTTAAAAGTGGAGCCGCAGTCGCTAGAAAATAGCGTTATTGACTCTGCATTCGTTGCACGTCTGATGGGTAAAAAACGCATTAAAGGCAATGAGTTGGCCTTGATTAGCCAAGTACCTGCATGGCATGTCGGTATGTTAAAAATTGATGGTGAGATACAAGATTTATTACAACCGGGAACTTACGGTTATTGGAAAATCAACCACAAACCGGAAGTTGAGATAATAGACACCCGTTTACAATCATTAGAAATTAGCGGACAAGAGATTTTAACCAAAGACAAAGTCACATTACGCATCAACCTGTGCGCCAACTGGCGCTATCACGATATTTTACTGGCGTTCTCAAAATTGAGTCAGCCTGTAGAGCATTTATATCGTGAATTGCAGTTTTCAATACGAGAAATCGTGGGGACTCGAACCTTAGATGAACTATTAGAAAACAAACAATTAGTCGATGAGCTGATGTTAGCTCAAGTCGCGCAATGCGTGGTTGAATTTGGCCTAGAAATTGACAGTATCGGTGTAAAAGACATCATTTTGCCGGGAGATATGCGCACTATTTTATCCCAAGTCGTTGAAGCCGAAAAATCGGCACAAGCTAACGTGATCCGCCGCCGCGAAGAAACTGCCGCGACTCGTTCACTGTTAAATACCGCAAAAGTAATGGAAAACAACCCGGTTGCATTGCGTTTAAAAGAACTTGAGACCTTAGAAAGTATCGCACATCGAATCGACCAAATTTCCGTTTACGGTGGATTAGATCAAGTATTAAACGGATTGGTAAAAATTAAGGAATAACAATGAATAACAATAACTTTAATCAATTAATTCAAGAAAATGGCGTACCTGTAAAAATGTGGACCAACGGCGTGCCTGTGGATCCTAAAGCGGTAACCCAGTTACAAAATACGGCCAAAATGCCATTCATTTTTAAACACCTTGCCGTTATGCCTGATGTACATGTCGGGAAAGGTTCAACCATTGGAAGTGTGATCCCAACCAAAGGGGCCATTATTCCTGCGGCGGTTGGTGTGGATATTGGTTGTGGGATGATTGCGGTAAAAACGTCCTTAACGGCATCAGATTTGCCAGATAGCTTGCAAAACATCCGTTTTGCTATTGAGGCGGCAGTACCACATGGCCGAACCACACATCGACATGGACGAGATAAAGGGGCTTGGCATCGTACACCGGATATTGTCGATACCCACTGGGCGCACTTGGATGAAGAGTTCAAACGTATCTGTGATAAATACCCAAAACTGCGTGGAACGAATCATTACAACCACTTAGGGACATTGGGAACAGGGAACCACTTTATTGAGCTGTGTTTAGATGAACAAGACCGTGTTTGGGTAATGCTACATAGCGGGTCACGCGGTGTGGGAAATGCGATTGGTAACTTATTTATCACGTTGGCGCAAAAAGATATGCAACAGCATATCGCCAATTTGCCGGATAGAGACCTCGCGTATTTCGAAGAAGGAAGCGTGCATTTTAATGACTATATGGAAGCGGTAGGTTGGGCGCAGGACTTTGCTCGCCATAACCGTGAAGTGATGATGCACCGCGTTCTGGAAGCACTATCACGCGAAATTCCAAAACCGTTTATCACAGAGCAAGAAGCCGTAAATTGCCATCATAACTATGTGCAAAAAGAGCAGCACTTTGGTGAAGAAGTACTGGTAACCCGAAAAGGTGCCGTGTCGGCTCGAAAAGGCCAAATGGGGATCATTCCAGGGTCTATGGGAGCCAAAAGTTTTATCGTGCGCGGTTTAGGTGACGAAGAAAGTTTTTGCTCCTGTAGCCACGGTGCAGGCCGTGTAATGAGCCGAACAGAGGCCAAAAAACGTTTCTCAGTCAGCGACCAAAAAATGGCGACCGCCCATGTTGAGTGCCGAAAAGATAGTGATGTGATTGACGAAATACCGATGGCGTACAAAGACATCGACGCAGTAATGGCTGCGCAATCATCATTAGTAGAAATTGTTCATACCCTACGCCAAGTGGTGTGTGTGAAGGGTTAAAGATAAAAAGTAACAGGAGAAAGCATGGAAACTGACCATGAAAGTGTATCCGTGCTGATGAAAGAACGGATAGGAAAAACACTCAAAGAAATAGAAGAAACTCATCACGTAAAAATGCTGTTTGCGTGTGAGTCTGGAAGTCGCGGTTGGGGCTTTGCCTCCCGCGACAGCGACTATGATGTTCGATTTATCTATGTTCACAAACTTGATTGGTACCTAACGCTAGATAAAAAGCGCGATGTGATAGAAAAGCCAATTGATGATGAGCTGGATGTATCAGGTTGGGAGCTATCTAAAGCATTGAAATTAATGCGTAACTCTAACCCTGCATTAATAGAGTGGTTGCATTCACCCATTGTTTATTTTAAGGATGAGGCATTTTTTACTCAACTGGAGCAACTGACTGCACAATTTTATTCACCGTTAAAATCGCGCTATCACTATTTATCAATAAGTAAGCGTAATTTACATACTGACTTTAAAGGTGAGCGCGTTAAACTGAAAAAATATCTTTATCTGCTGCGTGCGGTATTAGCCCTGCGTTGGATAGAAGTAAGTAAAAGCATGCCACCAATGGCATTTTCTGAATTAGTCGCGGCCACAGTTACCGATAACAAGGTACTCACAGAGATAGATGAATTGCTGGTTATTAAGCACCAAGCAGTTGAAAGTGATTATGGCGCGAGGCGACCAGCTATTGATAAGCTCGTTTTGGAAGTTATTGCCAACGCAGAGCGAATGCAATTTCCTGAGCCCGCTTGCCGTGACAGCCGATTATTAGACGAGTTCTTGCGTACAATTGTGCTAGCAACTAATTGACTATCATGATTAAAAAAAGACCATCAGAACATTTTTGATGGTCTTTTTCTTTAATAATATTAAATAATTAACAATAAAGCTTATTGCCACCTAGATTTTTATAAATGAGAGTTTGGATCCTGTGTATGATGTAATACCGCCAGCACTTCAATGCCTTCAAGCGCTTTTCGATAATAAATAATATGGCTTTCAACAGGGAAGCTAAAGACGCCCAAATACAAATCTTCACTACGATCACGACCAAGGGATGGCTGTCGGGCAAGTATGTCTGTCATTGTTACTCGTAATGAGTTGGCATAAGCTTCGGCAACATTAACTCCCCAACGACGCATAGAATAAAGCTTGATTGAGCGGATATGCTCTCTTGCTTTATGAGTAAACCTAACGCTCATCCTTAAGCCTTATTTTCAAGTTCGTCCATGGTTAGCGGGGCAAATACATCATCAATGCTATGAAATTCACCGCGTTCTGCTTGTGCAATAGACTCCGCCAAAACCGTTTTTAGGCTCTGTAATTTTAATTGCATAAGCTGGTCATATTCGTCCGGAGAAATAACAACAGCAACACGTTTACCGTGCTTGCTTATTTCAACAGGTGCACGTTGAACTTTCATCAATAAATCACCAAATTGATTTTTAGCAACTTGTGCTGAGATAGTTTCCATACATCACCTACAATATAAAGTAGCTTGAATATCCATTATAGCTAAAATGGCTTAAACTAGCAATATTTCAAAAATATCGTTCATCTTGAAACGACCATTTTTTAGACAAAAAAATAGACCATCAGAACATTTTTGATGGTCTTTTTTCAAAGGCAATGTCAAACACGAAAGAAAAACGGATTTATCGCCAGTTCGGGTTTTTGATAATGGAATATTTACCCGCACCTAAAAATGCCAATGCAATACCGCTCAAGAAGAAATACACAATACTTTCAATCGCCCATGCGCCTGTTTTATCAAGCACAAATGTTTTATCTAACCCAATCATCAGCCATGCAACCACCATAGTGAAGGAGACTAATAATGCAGATGGGCGAGTTAAAATTCCTAAAATAATAAAAATAGGTGCCACAACTTCACCTAAAATTGTTCCATAAGCGATAAATTCAGGTAAGCCATAAGAAGCTAGCAGCGCTTTAATACCACTCGCCCCTGTCATTAATTTACTCATACCATGAAATAACATGAGCCCACCGACGGAAAGACGCAATAACAACCTGCCAGCATCTTCATGGGACAACAAACGATTTAATAAATTGACCACTTTATACCCCCTATGGATATCCAAAAACATCATTAAGTAGTATGACTTAAAAATGCATTATGGCTTAGAAAGGTAAAGTAAGAATCATTTTAATTTGCATTTCTTATAACTAAATCAATTTTCATTTAATTAAATTTTGTTAACTTTTCACCCATTCAAATATTACGTTTAATTAACCATTAAAAGGTCAAATATACTGAACAATATTATATACATGACCTTACAGTAACCAGCGCTAATTCCGTTAATGCGTTATAAAACGGGCTACATGTTGTTCGATTTAATTGCTGAGAAAACTGGGGTAACCAACTCCCCAAATGGTCATTTAGCAATTCTTTTAATGCTGCCTCCCTGACTTGTGAAGCCAAAACTGCCGCTTGAAATAACATTAAACCAACATGGTCAGAAGGCTCTGGATAACGCGTCTGAATTTTTAAACGCTCTCGTTGTAAAAACTCGCTCAGCGCCAGTGTCGAAGAGCCCTGTAATACGCCTTCAGGGTCGAGGTATACCGAGCCCCATGGCGGAGCAGGTAATGCTTCAGGACCAATAAATAAATTTGTCCACTGAGTATGCAGCGTCGCTATTTCGATGCTTAGCGATGCCGAGATGCGTTCGCTAAGCTGAGTACTGATTTTACAAGGCCACTGAGATGCAAAGTCATTTAGCTTGAAGAAACTTATCGCATAATGGCTTGCATCATCATTTGGAGAAAATAAATAGCAAGTGCCTAAGATATTAAACGCTGCTGCATAGTGTGAAAAATGGATCATAAAAAAGGTAATTTCCTAAGCGATAAACTGTTATTTATTTACAGATGAATAGTATAGAAACAGTAACGCAGCATAAATTCAGCAATTATGGCAGCCGCAAAACCCACCACTAAATACCCTTTGCTGCTCGAAGTCATAACCCCACTCGCAGTCTGTCGCATATGGCGAAATAATCCATATCCCAATAAAATCACCGCCAGTATTCCAACTACCCAGCTAGTGATACGCAGCGACCAAATCCTTTGGTAGGCATGAATAGAGTCGATAGGAAATGTAATCGATTCATTATGATAACTCGTGCTAACTAAGTAATTTTCATAGGCAGGTTGATAAACTAAACGGGCTAATAAGCTAATGCCAATAACCGCCCATAGCACCCATAACCCACGCGTTGAGACTTGAGCCGCTGGCGAGCCTGCATGGAAGCGCAATAACAAATTGATTAATAAATAATACCCAGCAGCTCCTGCTGTAAGCATCGTGCCGTAGAACATCAAATAAGTATTATCATTCATCCACGTTAACATTGATGTATAACGATAAATTGAAGCCATGGCATACACATCACATAACCCAGCAATGATAGCCAAACCAAGCAGCAGAAATGACAATTCCTTTTTGAACCATAGCCACAAAAAAGTCAGCCCAAGAAAAGCAAAATAGGTCGCAGTGAAAACCACTTCACGGCTTAGCCACGATGAAAAGATATTCAACAAAGAATTAGGCGCATTCAAAGGAACCCCTAAGTGGGTGATTGAAGACAATAAACCTACCCCCGCAAATACACAGGCAACAAACACGTATTGCTGCAAAAATTGTGTATTCGTTTTATGAGGTAAAACCGCTGATAATTTTTTCGCAAAAAGCGCTAACATCACACTCAACCCAATGGATGTTTGCATTAAAAATGTGAATAACAATAATGGCCATTCATTCATTTGGCTTCTCCTTGTGAGTTTTGAGTGCGACCAGCCCCAAGATGTGGGTGGATCACTAAATTGGGATGGGTAATCGATGAGTCTGGCAACCCACGGACATCCGCCAGCTCGCCATAACGTTGTCTGAGTTCATCTATTGGGCCAAACTGAATGGCCCCTAATGGGCATGTGGCGACGCAGACGGGTTGCTCCCCTTTTAGTTGCAGGTCGATGCAAAAATCACATTTCGACATTTGTTTGGTTTCAGGGTTCATTTGCGGTGCGCCATATGGGCAAGACCAAGCGCAAGTTCCACAACCTACGCATTTGTCTGTATTGACCATCACGATGCCATCCCCTTCACGCTTGTGCATCGCCGTTGTCGGGCAGTTTTTCACACACATTGGGTCGGCGCAGTGGTTGCAGGAAATGGATAACGTATAAGCAAAGACGTTATTCACCAGTCCTCCCGTACCATTTTCAATAAACTCACCACCCGCGACTTCATATACGCGACGATATTTGCGCCCGACATCGAGATTATTTTTATCTTTGCACGCCACTTGGCAGGCTTTACAACCTGAGCAACGTGCAGAATCAATATAAAAACCAAGCTGTTTGCTGCTTATCGCGGGATAAACGTGAAATTTACTCATGCTTTGCTTACCTCCACCAATAAGGTTTGATGGGCATTTCCATGTGCCATTGCTGTGCTACGGGCTGATGTTAAAACGTTAGCGCAACCACCTTGGTCAACGCCATTTTCATCAGGTTGCCACCATGCTCCTGCTTGTAAAGCCACCACTCCGGGCATAATCCGCTGGGTGATTTTGACGGGCACCATAGTGATACCGCGGTCGTTATTCACTTTGACGCGCTCTCCATCCGTAATATTTCGTTTTTTGGCATCAATGGGGTTGATCCACAACTCTTGGCGCTGTACCTCTTGTAGCCACGGGTTAGCAAATTGCGTTGAATTGGCACGGTTACGGCCTTTCCAAGTAATCAACTGCAATGGATATCGGGAAACAAGTTCATCTTCAGGCCCTTCAATGGCAGGCACATAATGGGATAACGCAGGGATATCCACATCATTACGTTCATAAAGACGCTGAGAGAAAATCTCAATTTTTCCTGATGGCGTTTCAAACGGGTTATTATCGATATCGTTAATATTTTTCTCAAAAGCGACATGCCCAACATGGGGTTTGTGCTTTAACAAATGACGGCGTTTAACCAGCAGCTCATCAAAAGTTGGAATGCCATCTTCTGGGCGTTTCTGATGGGCATCATTGACTAAATGCTCGATCCACTGTTTTTCTGTACGACCTTCACTGAATTTCTCGCCAACGCCGAGTTTTTCAGCGACCTCTCGCAACCACTCATAGTCACTACGCCGCTCAAATTCAGGCTCAACGACTTTTTCCGATAAAATAATATAGTTGCCAGTTCCCCATGTTCCCCCCACATTCCAGCGCTCTAAGAAGCTGGTTTCAGGCAATAAAATATCGGCATACTTGGCGCTGGGTGTCATGTATAAGTCACTGTAAACGATAAACTCAACTTTACTTTCATCTTCCAGAACTTTAGCAGCATGCAAAATATCGGGGTTCTGGTTAGTCATATAGTTACCCGCTAACGAAAAAATCATTTTGATTTCCGTATCGAGTTTTTCCGCGTTTTTTAAACCGTTATCTGGCGTAACTAATGCTTTATCTTCACAAGCTTGCACCCAATTGGTGATATTGATTTTCGCTTTAACTGGGTTTTCAAATAGGCTAGGGCCCGCTAACGTTTTACGTAAATCAGGGGTCACTGCCATTCCATAGCCCGCAGCCCAGCCCCCTTTTACGCCTACATTTCCGGTAATTGTGGCTAATAGCGTGGCCCCTCTGGCGGAGCGTTCACCACAGATGTGACGTTGAGGCCCCCAACCTTGCATTAAGGCCGCCGGTTTTGTATTGGCATATTCGCGAGCCAGTTGACGAATGGTATCAGCGGGGACTTTGGTGATAGGTTCTGCCCATTCAGGAGTTTTCACCACACCATCTTTTTTCCCCATTAAATATGCCACTAATGACTCATTTTCAGGGATGCCGTCGGGCATCTGGTGCTCATCAAAACCAATAGTGAATTTGTCGATAAAAGATTGATCATGCAGGCCTTCGCTGATGATCACATACATCATGGCATCCATCATCGCATTATCTGTTGTCGGCAAAATGGGGATCCACTGATCCGCTAATGACGATGCGGTATCCGAGTAACGTGGGTCAACAACAATAAATTTGGCGCCATTTTTTTTCATTTTTTGGAAATAATGATTCGTATGACCAAAAATGGTTTCGTTCGGGTTATGTCCCCACAGGATCACCAATGGCGTATTTTCTAATGTATCTAACGTGCTACCACTTGCTGACGTGCCATAGGTATAAGGCGTAACCGCCATGGTATTGCCATTGCTCACTGAGTGGTAATTTTCTAAAAAACCACCCGTGATATTAAACAGCCGACGCAACATATTGGCACCGGAGAAAATTCCCCCTGTTACCCCAGTGCTGAGGCTAACAAAGCGCGATGCAGGGCCATATTGGGCGTTGATGCGCTGCATGTTGTCTGCAATCAAGGTTGTCGCCTCTTCCCAGCTAATTCGCTCAAAGCGCCCTTCTCCACGCTTGCCCACTCTTTTCATTGGGTATTTCAGGCGATTTGGGTGATAAACGAACTTCCGGTAACTGCGGCCACGCACGCAAGCACGCATGATGGGCATCTCTTCGTCTAAATCGGCATCTGGACGGGTACTAATTCGTGTCACCACGCCTTCTTTAACGTGTGCTCGAATATCACATTTGCCACCACAGTCAAAACTACTGCAGGTGGAGACCACTCGCTCGCCTTCATTTTGCAGCGTTGTGGTTGGGATGATATTCGGGTTTTCTGGTGTCGATGCAACAGTATTTGTCGCAATAAATGGGACAGCCATGAGCGCAGAGCTGCCTTGAATAAACCGACGACGGGTTAGGGGTTCAATCAGACTCTCACTATCCGCCTGATCGTAATAATTTTCCATGATAACTCTACCTCTGGCATACATTAGGTTGCCGCGATAGGGTAAACATTTCCCTGTTTGCCAACTTTCGAAAACCTGCCAAACACATTGGAATTTCAGCCAACCACGGAAAACATGTGGTTATATCAATAAAAATTGCCTATATTCAGAAAATAGATGATAGCTTTTGAATCTCAGCCAAGAAAAATTCCTATGCGAAATATTCCTCTGAAAACTGTCGATGCAACTCCGCGTGATGTTTTAGCGATCGGCACTGATTACCTACCAAATGTGCTGCTTGATTCTCACGTTCACCGCCGTGCCCAGTTTCTATATGGTGCGACAGGCTTGATTGAAGTGAGTACCGCAGATGGCGAGTGGGTCATACCGCCTGATAGTGGTGTTTGGATCCCCTGTAATACGCCCCATGAAACGCGCATGTTGAATGTCAGTACGCGTAGCTTATACATTGAGCCCAAAGCCGCTCCACGTAGGGGAAACAAATGCGAAGTACTCAGGGTTTCCCCCTTACTTCGTCAGCTATTGCTTGAAGCAGTTGATACCCCAATTGAATATGATTTAAATGGTCGTGATGGTGTGATGTACCAATTGATTTTGTATGAAATTGCACAAGCAGAGCCCCTGCCTTTCTACGCCCCCATCCCACGAGATGAACATTTAGCCCAATTGTGCCGGGAATTCCTAAAAGCGCCACAAATCACCTCATTACCACAGGAGTGGGCGGCAAAACTACATAAAAGTGAGCGCTCATTTAGCCGTTTTTTTGGTGCTCAAACGGGGTTATCTTTCTCTGACTGGCGGCAGCAAGCTTGCTTATTAAGTGCGATTACCCATATTTCTGCAGGTAAATCCATTACTGAGGTCGCATTTGATTTAGGCTACAGCAGCGTTGGGTCTTTTTCGACCATGTTTAAAAAATGGTTAGGGCAAAGTCCATCCAGTTTTATTCAGAGAATTAGTGGATAACACCTAACCATTCAAAAATTCAATTTAGTCAAATGTGGCAATTAACCATGCAGACCCTTGATAACTTCCTGCGTCTGCATTATTTCCTTGAATACGACTACGAATATAAATAGTGCGATTTGAATGAATTCCCACACGAATATCTGTACCTGTCGCGCCGGTTTGTTCATCCACAATGTCTAACTTACTGTAAATCGTTCTATTTGAAGCATCTTTCATTGGCAAGCGCTTTTGTGGGTCGCCATCTGTCACATAGTCTAACCGTAACCTTACCTTCGTTAAGGCAGCAAATTTGCACGTGTATCTGATACTTTCCGTCACCAAGCTATCGTAATGAATACTACTTAATTGACCGTGTCGCAAATTGACGGTACTAGCCTGCCCAGAGCTCGTTTGCGTGGAGCACATTGCTTTCACATTTAACTGAGAAGCGGCAAGACGCATTGGCACTGTTGAGTCAGATAAAGGCCAGCTATCAAAGGGTGGCACTGCTTTAGGCTCAGTAAAAGCGCGAACATAGCCCGCTAAATCCATTGCAGGAATAACCAGTTTTCCATCAATAATTTGCTCATTAATAAAAAATGTAATAGTAACTGGAAATTGACTGGTAAACTCTTGGGCAGCCCTAACAAGCCCCACATAAGCATATGAGCACATTCCTGCATCAATATTTATCCAATTCATTATTGGAGTTTCCACCGTCATCACTAAATTGTTATTGATCCGGTAGGCTGTTTTTCCATCAATCGTGACTCCCGCAGAAGCTACATACATAAACAAACGATGAAATGCCTGTGATGAATGAATTCTTGTATTGCTGCTCCCCCATCGTCTCCCAACACAATCAACCAAGCCAGACACACTCACTTGAGCACTATTACCATCAATAACAATAGGGTTTCCTACACGATAATAATTTTTGCCATCAGAACCAACTCGTGCAACGGGTTCAATAACACTATTACTATCGATCCGAATTGAATAACCTGAATTGGAATTTTGTATTCGAGATGCATAATCTGCATGAGCATTCATTCCATACAAACTAAGAATGGCCACCAGAAAATACATTGATAAGCTAGATGTTTGTTTAAAAAACTCTCCCTTAAAAAATAAGGGAAATGGTATTTTCACCATAGAGCTAGAAACCGCCTGAAACAGGATTTGAAAATTAGACATAACCGATATTACCGCCTTAATAGTAAGTGACCGAAATCATGGCAATAGCACTAAATTTTCCAGCACGGAGTTGGCTCGCTGGTAGGGTATTGACGAGCTCAGCTTGTAAAATAATTCGCTGTAAAGTGGCATCTATTTGTTCTGGAAATATTTGTTGAATTTGATTAACTTCAAGTGGATGAGCCACACCACCAGTTATATTATTGATATTAATGCCAAGGCCATCAGTACTAGTGGATAAAATACTTTTTCCTTGATAAACCATAGTGTTACTATTTTTGGGGTTAATCATAATACCGAGTGATTTATTCCAATTACAGCCAGTTAAATACAATGGAAATATATGGGATTGGGAAATATCATCAGAGTTATGCGGTATATTAATCACCCCAAAATTGATTTTTAACGGTGAACTGTTATCTTCGCTACGCAGGTGGCAGGCTGGGTCGACTAACGTCGCGCTCACATCGATTAAAACATCCGACTTAGACATAAATGGGAGGAATAAAAAACACAAAACAAATTTAGATAACCAATTGATTGTATTCATTACTCATACTCCAATGAAAAAGTCGCTGAGCTTGAGAAAACCCCTTTTTTTGCTTCATTCAACGGATTTTTACGCACAAATACACCAAATTCCAATTGCTGACTTCCATCTGTAACCGTAACAGGTGTTACCTCAATCGATTTATCCCAAGTAACAAGTGCGCCTTGCTTATCAACTACACCAAGCAGCACACCACTACTTCCATCCGTTCCAAGGTAATTCCCTCCCTCTACAGTGACTTGTTTTGGGCTTTTCCAGGTAATCTTAATCATCTTATTAAGGTCGGCTTGGCTGCATTTTTCAATCGTGATAAAAAATGGTGTAATATCACTAGGAATGTTGTCATTAATCGACTTCAAACGTATATTTTCAATTTTTACCCGCTTATTGATGGAATCAGCCGCTAACTGACAGGTTTTGTTGACTAAAATGCCACTAAATTCCACATCTAGGCTTTCCTTACTCCAACCAAAGATAGGAAGTACAAGGCTTAAAAGTAAAATTGCCTTACTCATAAACCACCTCCAACCGTAATAAATTCGATTTATGCATTGAAACAGGTGGGTGAATAAAATTATTACCGTTTAATAAATTCATTTTCTCTATGGCCGTAACATTTCCATTCTGCACATCATAGAAGCGTATTTGTGCGGGCGTTGTTTGCGTTTTATCCGCAGAAAATGCACCACCTGTACCACATTGAGTCAACATCACCGCTGAGGTTGATATTTTTAAGTGGCAAGGCGAATTGAATAATCGAGCGCTCACTTCTAACCATCCACTATTTAAATCTTCATAATGTGATTCATTCACCGCAGTATGATTTAAAAGTCCGTTCGCTGAAGCCATCACTCCTATCATGCCACTGATGAAAAAT
The DNA here is from genome assembly GCF_029193595.2 of Providencia hangzhouensis. Lineage (NCBI taxonomy): Bacteria > Pseudomonadati > Pseudomonadota > Gammaproteobacteria > Enterobacterales > Morganellaceae > Providencia > Providencia hangzhouensis. Next base: position 550,978 of record NZ_CP135052.1, on the reverse strand, counting down.
AGACCAATAAGCATATGCTTTATCAATGCATTACTCCTTCTATTATTGATGCTAGGCGTATATCCCCCTCAGCTAACTAATGTTCATCCACCACTGTGCAAACGTCTTGTTGGCAATGAAAAGCCAAAGTCGGTTTTCCGCCATAATCGTTGATATAGGTTAAATGAGGTCTTGTTAGTGGCTGGGAAATAAACTCTTGAGTCGATTTAGGCGGCACCATCACCACTTCAAATTGGCTTTGTTCCGACTGTTTTTGGTTATTACCCAAGCCAATAACCGTCAAATTGAAAGGCGTTGAATTATTGAGCTGATACCCTTTATTCGTTTTCATTAATGTGACCTTATGTGCCCAGTTTGTTTCTGACTTGGCTAAAATGGACGGAGGTCGATAAAAAAGCTTCACTCGCGATTGCAAAGCAATTTGTAAGGTATTCGCATCATGAGATTTAGGCGGGACTTCTCGCAAATTAAAATAAAATACGGATTCCCTATCTTGCGGTAACTGACTAAATAAAGGCGTCAGACTCAAGCGAACTAAGCTTTGGCTATTCGGCTCTACGCGTTGTAGTGGCGGCGTGGCCAATAACGCTCCTTTTGTTAGCTTCTTACCTTGTTGGTCTTCAATCCAACTTTGTGCGAGATACGCCTCTTCTGGGTTATCATTAGTTATCTTGATATTAATCGATTTCACATCCCCAGGAAAAATAATCCGAGTTCGATCCAGGGTCACTGCTGCGTAGGTATTAAATGATAATATAGGTATTACAAGCAGTACTCTCACAATCCATTGATAACAAATATCTAACTTCCACATAATTAGCCTCACAATCATTTACTTGATGATGAATAAACTGAACGAACCGCTTTGACTGAAGAGCATGGCAGCAACAACAAATCCGTAAGCTCATTTAATTTTTCAGGTAGAGATAACTCGCACTGTGGCTGGTTATTCCAATACAACGACAACTTTTCTTGAGGTGATACCCCCACTAGCCACGTCACACCGCCTTCACCCACTAGCCCTACTTCTTGGTTATTTTTATTACGTACACTGGCACCAAAAGGTGGGTGCTTTCCATCTGACAAAGCAAAAACAACAAATAATTTATGCCCCTTCATCACCGATAAGCTGCGATAGCCTATGGCACCTTTGGTTAACGTAATATCTGTCGAGGGATCGAGGCTTTCGATATCATCGGGTAACTGGCTGGTATTAATTGAAGCTGTTGATTTTCGATAACTATTCACATTGGGAATAACAGCCAACCCAAATGCATTGGTTTTAATCACCCCATTATCGAGAGGAATACCGCTCACGTCGGGGGTTTCAACCATAAGTCGTGTATCACCGTGCGCTGATCGGTGCAATGCCGCCCCTTTCGAGGTTAATGTAAGCCCGCCATTGATTGACCCGCCAATGCTGTGGTATTGATCAGGCACATAGCTCGCATTTATAGATGTACTTGCTTGAGAGATATCTCGTGAATAAAAGCCACTCAAACTCACTTGATTATCAATATGTTGGCCGTGGTTATAACCAACATTGATATTGTAATTATCTTGTTCCCCATAACCGCTATAGCCAACCTGATGATTAAATTGATTATTACCCGCTGACCGTGAGTAGAGTTCAGAAAATGTGATGCTATGCCCGCGGAATAACGGTACCGTGAGATATAGGTTAATTGCATCATCTTCATTGCCATTGTCTCGTTCAGTACGAGTTGCTGATAATGATAAATTTGCGGCATTCTGGGACAGAAGAGGAAAATTTAAAGGCGCATTAATGTATAAACCGTATTGCGTTTGTGAGTCGTGCTGCCAATAAGTACTATATTGATAATTAAGAGAAATATTAAAATCATCAAAATATTTATTTAAATATAATTGATAATTTTCTTTTGCTGCCTGAGTACCATAACCTATTCTCTCTTCATCCATAAATTGCGTTAGTGTTCGGTATTCTTTGTCGGCAAAACGGTAGCCTGCAAAGGTAATATCTGTGCGTAGCTCATCGAAAGATTTTGCGTAATTAACGCGATAAGAGCGGCCTTGGCGTCTTTTATCTGAAAAATCGGCAAAAGATTGTGTGATATCAAAAGAAACCGCGCCTATTGAAAAAAGATCCCGTCCGATCCCTAATGCTGCACTTTGGTAATAACCATTAAGTTGAGTTCCTCCATATAATGACCATGCATTTGAAACACCATATGATAATTCACCACTTACAACAGGCTCACCTGTCAAATGCCGATTGTCATAACGCGTCTTTCCCATTGCGACTTTATAAATAACGCGTCCGGGACGTGTTAAATAAGGTAACGAAGCTGTACTAAGACTAAACTTGCTCTCCTCCCCATTTTCTTCACGCACAGTCACATCTAATACACCACGGATCCCACTATCAAGTGTTTGAATACGAAATGGTCCAGGAGGCACTGCCGTTTCAGAAATAATACGTTCTTGGCTGCGAACAATTACAATCGCATTAGTATTTGCAACACCAATAATTTCAGGTGCATACCCCACTAGTTTAGGCGGTAGCATGCGGTCATCACTTTCTAAAGAAAAACCAGTATATTGCCAAGATTCAAAGATATCCGAATAAAAATAATTTTCTCCCAACGTAAAGATTGAGGCACTATCTTTCAATGAAGTAAATGCATAAAGACGAGTAAAATCAAAGTGATGTTTTTCTTGAGGATAATCCCCCCGTTGCTTCTGATAAGATGTACTGTAATCACCACGTAAGCGCCAAGCCCCCCAATTTACCCCAGTGATTCCATTACTTGATAAATAGATTTGCCGATTACTATTCGTTTCTTTGGTTGCAGAAATATTCGCATTGTAATCAATAAATGCGCCACCTATTCCTTCTTCCCATAAATTAGCAGGAACCCAGTAAGGGTCGCGATATTCCATCCATATTTGCGGAATAGTCATTTTCAGCGATAAGGTGCTGAGCTCTATGGCTGTTTGAACGCCTGATAGCGCAGAAAAATCGAGGCATTTTCCACTATGAGAAAGTGTCACTTTCTCCATCGTAGAACGCTTTAACCCAATTAACTCAAGGATATCAGGAGGAATACAAATAGTTTGTGTCGCTTGGGTTGATTCGCCTGCAATAGGCTTATTTTCATAAACGGAGATATTGCGGGGTGCCCCTAAACGTTGCCCATTAACAAAGAGAGTAAAAACATAATCCCCCGGTAGCGTATACCCTGCTACCGAAAACTGGCTCATATCAATATTTTGCATATCATCTGCATCTAAAACATCTGTATTAAATTCAGTTGCAAATGCTTTCCATCCTATAAAACTCGGTAACAGAAAAGCAATGAGCCAAGCTAGCTTCAATTTTTCGTTAGTTTTGAACACCATGCTCTATACCATCCTAGCTATACCAGATTAAATGCAATAAGAGTTCATCTTCAAAATGAAGCTCATAAAAACATATTCTTCGTGCGTGTTATTGGTAATCGATGAAAAAGCGGATCAGCCCGTAATAACGGCCCGCTTGAATCGGCTGTCCGGTTAATTCCAAACGTAAGAAATAGCGAAGGAAAAGGCTGTATCCTGATTTATCTTGATACAACACATTGTCAGATAATGAATAAACCTTATTAGGCTGTAATCGTATTTTTGAGTTGTCTAATACCGATACGCCTAGCCCTTCGGAAGCACCTTGTAACGTAAAAGCATCAATATATTGCGCACGTTGGCCGACAAAGCGTATTTTCCATGTTTTTAGGTCAATGGTTGAATAAGCACTACCACAATCTTGTAGCTCAATAATAAAAGGCTGATCATGCATTTCTCTTTGCAAGCTATTTGACAAAAAAGCGAGAGCCAAAGAAGAAAAATCAATAGTTTGATAGCGATTTTTCAACGTTATTGAACACGGCGCATCGATAACACTGCCTTTAAGTAATGTTCTTGCATTGACGTTGTAGGGCTTAATAATTTTGGGGTCTGCATATGAGTGAATACTAAAAATAAGCATTATCGACAAGACTATTATATTCATAACCCTTTGATAACTAACCATGCCCCCCCCTCTAGCGAATCAATATTTAACCACCAGTCAATTCTGGCGGTTAAACCATTTAGTTATTGATAGGTAATACGAAAGTTTGTTACTGCGCTGAACTTACCTTCCGATACACTTTTCGTTGTATCAACAGCTTTTGCTAACGCTTTGAAAGATAATACGTTATCTCCTTTTTTATTGATGATACGTGAAAGCACATCTTTAGCTTTTCCAAACTCAAATCCATCAATACCAATTCCTACATTGTTGGTATTACCCGCAGAGGTAGAAAGTAAAGTATTTGCTGCATCCGCATAGCTTTGCCCTGTAAACACTAATTCCATTGATTTAACAGCAATAGGTTTTCCAGCTGTATCAATATCAAAGTCAGTGAAATCACACCCAGTAAATTCAATATTAAATTTCACCTCAGCCACGCGACCATTTTCCAATGCTCGACGAGATAATTGTCCAAAATCAATAACTTGCTTTAGTGAGGATTGCGCTATATTACAAGGAGTACTAACAACGACACCTTCGAAATCAACTGTACCTGTGTTGTCGGCAGCAGAATTTGTTGAAAAAATACCAGCTATTAATGCAGTAAAAATAAATAACCGAGATGATTTTGATAAATAGGGTGCAATATTTAATTTGGTAAATTGCATATATTTTTCCTTTCAATTAAAAAATTAAACTACAATAAATACGCCATTAAATATTCAATAGCGTAAATCTAATTTCGATATTTAATTCAATTAAAGAGGACATAAAACTAAGCATCGCCATGTGAGTGATTTTTTACTCCAACCACATACCCAATTGAAAATTATCTTTTTTTTGATTCCCCATAATAGTAGAAAAGTGATCTTTCGATGAGATTAAAAAATTCATTTTGTATTCTTATATCTGCAATTTCATTCGAATGATTCACTAGGACTTTGAAAAAAAATTCTAACCAATTTCTTTCTAATACGCCCAAAAGAGTATTTAATACTTCAACATTAATACCGGTTTCCCCTCTCTCATAACGAGAAACCTGTTGTTGACTTATTTTTAGTATTTTAGCTAGTTGGTACCCTGTTAATGATTTATCAATTCGGGCTTGTCTTAAAAATAACCCAACATCCCGACGTAATAACGCATTTGTTTTTATCATATTAATTCCAATGAATAAAACTCCCATTTGAAATTTTAAATGACTCGTTACGAACTTAAGAATCAGTTTGTTTTTACATCTAATAAAAATAGAGAATAATTTAATTTAAATATAGATTTATTAATTAATTCTGTAAATACGTTTGTATCGATCGAACTTATATAATTTGATAGCTATTTCCTATTAAATTATATAACCCATGTAATATAACTTAGATGAATACACAATAAATACTAAAAATCAAAAGGTTAAAAAAAATAAATCAAGATAATAGCAAGGCGGATTAATTAAATATAAAAATATTAACATGCAGAAAATAACGAAATTAAAAGAATAAATTAAAGCTTCTAATTAAAATAAATCAATCCACTGGATTTACACAAAAATAGAGTTAAGCAATAAAGTCAATACTAAAACTCATAAATAAAATAAAGATAATCATCAATTACTATTTAATTTAATATTATTATATTAAGTTATATCCTCAAACGTTAATATAAGAAAAATTAAAAATAAAATATCCACTTACTGCATTCTTTATGCATTAATAGCATTTATTATTTAAATACCTAACACCTTGTTCAAATATCCGTTAAAGTAATGTTAAAAAGGACTCCAAAATGATAGCAAAGTTTTATAGTTACCAACCACAGCAGGGTCACGGGCTACCCCATGACCCTATCCCATCACTCATTGGTCCTAGACCTATTGGTTGGATATCAACCTGTGATAGTAAAGGTAGAACCAATCTAGCTCCTTATAGTTTTTTCAATATTTTCAATTATTCACCACCGATATTGGCCTTCTCGAGTGTTGGTAAAAAAGATTCAGTAACTAATGCCATCGAAACAGGGGAGTTTGTTTATAACCTTGCCACGCTTTCACTCGGTGAACACGTAAATATGAGTAGTGCCACACTCGCACATGGTGAAAGCGAATTTGCATTAACGGGGCTATCCCCCCTCCCTTCAACACTCGTTTCACCGCCCCGTATCGCTCAAACACCCGTTTCAATGGAATGTGTTGTCACGCAATATCAGCAACTTAAACGGGCGGATGGGCAACTATTGGATACTTGGATGGTGATGGGAGAAGTCGTCATGGTGCATATTGATGAATCAGCCTTGAATAATGGCTTATATGATTGTGCTAGCCAGAAACCGCTATTGCGTGCAGGGGGGCCAGCTGATTACTATTGGATTGAACAGCAGCAAAACCTCAAAATGTATCGACCTAAGTGACCATAAATCTGAGTAATAAGTCTCCTCCATAAGTTTATTACTCAGATATGTTACCTTTATGGATAAAATTTACAGATTAACCGCTCACTACTTGTTGGATAAGAAAAATGTGCCGTAATTAAATCAAACTGCGTTTCAGATGTTTGAAATGGGTTTTCCCCTGCTAAATTACGAGCAACAAGCCTTGCCTTACACTCATCATTACTTACCTGCAATACATGAAATACATAAGATACATCAGATGATTGCGCCAAAGACATTAACCATTGACGCTGTATTGGTGTGTTGGCAGGAAAATCCATCACGATATTATTCCCAGCCTGTATTAATTGCCTAATATGGTCTTCCAATACCTGTTTTACTAAAGCACTTTTTTCGACATAGTGAGCCAATTCATTAATTTCATTAGGATAAAGGGCGGCAAGCCATTCATCTTCACAGAGCAAAATAGTACGAGGGAGGTTAGCCAGTTGTTTCGCTAATGTCGATTTCCCAGAAGCGATTTTCCCACAAAGAAAATGCAAACGAGGTTGTTTTTTTAATAATGGAGATGCTTCTGTTAAATTCATAAATAGTTCCTTACTGAAGAATTAACCAGATAAGGACAAAAAACCCGCCTTATCTGGCGGGTTTAGGATGTAGCTTATCCCCCACCACTATGTGATGGTAATAATAATGCTTAAGCTTGCTACAACCTGTGACATATAAATTTCCTAAATTGAATTGTAACCAACCTATCAGAACTCAATACAAGCCGTCAAATTCAGTTGAATTACAATAACAAAAGACCTGAATAAATTCAGGTCTTTTGTTTTCGCTAATTAATGTTTACCATTTTTATGGTGATTCAGTGTCTCTTCTTTTAAATCAAGTTCATCACGTAAACGGTGATACACCCTTTCATTGATATTTTTACTTTTACGCATTTGATATAACGCGTCGCGTTTCGCTTTTAACGCCGACTTAGACATTTCGCGTTCCATATTAATCATCTTATGTAAATCATAGACATCTGACTCAGTTTCATCCGAATTATCGAGTCGTCTGCCATAAATTTCTAATAGTTGCGCCCCAACTTCAGTACGCATAGCAATTTCATCCATATCATCCGATGGGTGGTTCATTAATTCACGTAAATGTGCCATCGCGGCTTCATTTAAAGCTAAACGCGCTCGAATTTCGTCATTATCATAAGGTAAGTCTTGTACTAACCCTTTCGTTAAAATAGGCAGTGCGATACTGGCAATCAATAGTGAGCATAAAATCACCCCCATCGCTAAGAAAATAGCCACGTCACGATTCGGGAATAATGAACCATCTGGCATCAATAAAGGTAACGTTAAAATACCCGCTAACGTGATCGCTCCGCGCACACCTGCTGTCGCCATTACTGCCATCATACGAATATGCATAACATCCGCTTCTTTACCGCGACGGCGTTTATGGAAGACGGTTAAAGTCATCGAGATCCACACCCAGCTAAACCGTAAAACTGCCAATGCCACAGTAATAATTGCCACATAAACAAACAGCATCCAAGGATGGCTCGCACCCGCGGCCTCTGCTACAGCAGGCATATTTGTCCACATACCCGGTAACTGTTCGCCTAACAAAATGAAAATCATCCCGTTCAACGCAGTTTGTACCGTATCCCACACCGCTTTACTTTGCATACGTGTAGCAGCTTGCATGCGACCTGCAATTTTTTCATAGTGCATGGCAATACCGGCAACTACTGCCGCTAAAATACCGGAAACATGCAAATGTTCAGCTAATAAATAAGCCGTAAATGGCATCAGTAAGCTGATCATAATTTGAATTGCAGGTTCTTCCCCAGTACGCTTAACGAGCAGTTGGTTTAACCAGCCAATTGCCCAAGCCACCAGCAAACCAATTAAAATTCCGCCAAATGCCACTAATACAAATTGCCCAGCCGCTGAAGCAAGGGAAAATGTACCTGTTAACGCAGCGACCACTGCAAAGCTAAAGCACACCAGACCCGTTGCATCATTCAACAATGACTCCCCTTCCAAAATATGCGCCATTCGAGATGGCAATGGGGAATTGACAGTCATGGCAGACACGGAAACGGGATCCGTTGGCGATAAAATGGCCGCTAACGCAAAGGCAACAGCTAAAGAAATTGCTGGGATTAACCAATGTATAAAGAAGCCCATACCAATCACTGTTACAACCACTAAACCTATGGCTAGCGACATGATCGGTTTAATTTCTTGAAATAAGGCTTCTTTAGGAATACGCCATCCATCAAGGAATAATAAAGGAGGAATAAATAAAAATAGAAATAGATGAGGTTCAAATTCAACTGTAAAACCGTATAAAGACAAGCCAGCCCCTAGTGCTATCTGGATCAGGGGTAATGGAATAATATCTTTGAGCAGTCGTGAAACAAAAACGCTCACAACAACGGCTAATAAAAAAACGAGTACAAGTGTCACTACTGACATTGATTGCTCCATGTTTAGCTAATCATTAATTATCAGTTATGAAGTAAATAGATAAAATGAATCAATGTAAAGTGGCAATTAATCAATCGATACAAAAATAATAAAATTAAGAAATAGCCTATCTATCATCAGGTTGCAAAAATTACCACTGACTTAAATGCCCCATAAGAAACTTATTTATCTATTTGATAAATAAATATTTAAACGCAATATCAATAATAAGTTATGTATTGCCATCAAAAATAGAACTAAACCATCATTAATCGACTATTTTGTTGTTTCTTTAGATAAATTTAGGCTACCTGATTTTTTTCTTTTTAGCTTTTTTTCATTATTTTTATCGGAAGTGCTTTTATCTGCAGTATTGGTGTTTTCTATACTATGCCGCTCAATTAATTCTTGTAGCACTTGCTTAAGAATCTTACTTTTACGTAGCCCCAAGGGAGCTAAAACAACTTCTTCGTGTTGCTGAGCTGCAATAAGTAAACCATCAACTAGTGACATTCCACTTGATGTCACACTGACAAGTGTTATGCGCTTATCACTACCATTATGGTTACTGTGGCGAACCACGTGCCCTTGCTGTTCTAGCCGTTGTAGTACGCGAGTAATTGTCGGTTGTTTACTGACTGTTTTTTGTGAGAGCTCTGTAATCCCCATCGAGCCATTACCTGCTAGTGTGGATAACACTCTCCACTCTAATATTGACAAACCTTTTTCTTCAACAATGGCATGAAACTCAGATGAAACCAACATCCAAGCCTGCCCCAATAGGGCAGGCAAATAATTATCAACAAAAACCTTTGAGTTTGCCATTCGCTCCCCTTGATAACATCTTGAATTATTGCATTTGATTACAACCCCTCAAGAGTAGCAGAAGTCGGCGATAATTCAGCTAAAACTTTCCACTTAGCAATGAACCAAACCCATCAACACGAGTTTCTAAACCCAACTTTTTTAACATCATATAGGTCGTCGCCACCGAAGAAGACAGTACAGGTAAACCAACTCGGTCTTCAATTAATTGTATTGAGGGTAGCGAAGGCATTTGCACACATGCAGAAGCCACAATTGCATCTACTTGGGTATTGAGTTTTTTCGTAATTTCCACTGGTGCTAATGGGTTTTGCCGGCCCACATCTAAATTATCTGGAATTTCCAATGAAATACTATCTACCACTTCAATGCCTTCACTTTCGATATAATCAATCACTAACTGCGTCAACGGCTTCATATAAGGCGTTAAAATAGACACTTTTTTAGCGCCCATTACATGTAAGCCGTCAACTAATGCCCCAGCGCTAGTCACTATAGGTGCTGGATGGCCGTTATCTACCGTACGTTGAAACAAACGTTTTTCTGAAATGCGATGATAACCTTTCCCCATGCTCATAATCGCAACTAAACAGGCATATCCCAGGACATCAACCGCAGCATCTGACAATTCAATAGCGCAGCGGTCACTATCGGAGTCCATTTTTGCCAGCTCCTCTTTGGTAACTTTTTGCATACGCATACGGCTTGAATGAAAGGTAAAGCGCTCCGCAAACAGAGCTTCTCTTGCCCGTAATATAGCCGGAATTTCTGTTTCCATTGTGGTATTTGATGACGGGACAATCTGCCCAATACGATATGTACGTGCTAAACTCATATCTCTCTCTCCCCAAATGACTCACCTGATTCTGGAAATACATTTAAAGCTTCATCTTCTTGCCCATTACCGTGAAAACGTGCTGCCGTTAATGGCCGGCGGTTCACCTGTAAATCAAAGATATCAAAACGGTTATAATGCCCTGTAATATCATGCATTTGTCGTGGTTGAATACAGCGATTTAAATCAATTTCACCGTAAACAATCCCTTCTTTGTCAACCAATGGTTCGCCTACAACTCGTCCATCAGGCCCGATAATTCCTGAGAAAGCGCTATTTGGCCGAGCCAGTATCTCACGTGCTTCTGGGTGAGTTGCAGACATTGCATCCATAATCTCTTCTGACACTGTCGAACAGGAAACAATCGTAAAAACTTTGCCTTCGAAACAGTGGGCAGATGCGCGTAAACGAATCGCTTCGGCCATGTCATAGTCTTTTGGTGCAACGGGTAAGGCGATATAGCTCGCAATATGGACTAACTCGCCTTGCGCCAATAGAGCAAAACGCGCCAATGTATTGGTGTTTTCCCCACAGGCCAATGCCCCAAGAGGCCCAATACTGGTTTGATGAACTTTTAGTGAAGAGGCATCTCCATTTGCCCACGTCAGTTTTTCTGCCCATGTTGGGACTAATTTACGATGGCGTCCCAGAATTCTTCCTTCATCAGAAATCGTCACTAATGTATTATATAACGTAGCGATTCCATTAGGGTTCCGCTCATTCACACCAATTACAACATTGATGTGGTGGCGTGCGGCAGCTTGAGCAATTTTTTGTATTTCAGGCCCTGGGACTTCAATGGCAGATTTGCACAGTTTTTCAAACCATGGACTGCCATCTATCGGGTTCATCACCCAACTCCAATAAGGGTAACCAGAAATAAAAACCTCTGGAAATGCAACCAATTTCGCTCCGTTATCCGCCGCCTCTTCAATTAAACGACAAACTTTATCTACCGTAGCATTGGTATCGAGAAACACCGGAGCGGCTTGTACCGCAGCGGCTTTAAACGTCTGCAAATTAAGCATACTTCCCCCTTAAACGGCGACAACTGGATGGCGCAATTCACCAATATTCTCAACATATGCTTCAATCACATCCCCCGGCCAGACCCATTCTTGAGGTGTTCTTCCCGCCCCTACCCCTTCAGGAGTGCCTGTTGCAATAATGTCACCTGGTTCTAATGTGATCCCTTGGCTAATATCTTCAATCAATGTATTCACATTAAATAGCATGTGGCGTGTATTTGAGGATTGTTTGGTTACACCATTCACCTTCAAGCTTAAATCTAAAGTATGAGGATCTGGAACCTCATCAGCAGTGACAATGCATGGCCCAAATGGTGCATAGGTATCTTGCCCTTTAGAATAAATCCATTGCCCAGCACGGCGGCAATCACGCGCACTCATATCAATCATCAAGCTGTAGCCAAACACATAATTAAGAGCATCTTTTGCCGCGACACTTTTCGCACGAGTGCCAATAATCACCGCCAACTCCACTTCCCAGTCTAATTGTTGGGTAATTTTGGCGTTATGTTCAATGGCATCTCCCGGCCCAATCACTGTGGTTGGGGGCTTAGAAAAGATAACGGGTTGTTTTGGAAGATCTTTTGAGGTGTCTAATGTACGGCTGGATTCCGCCACGTGTTCAACATAGTTTAAGCCAATACCAAAAATATTTTTACGTGGGCGAGGTATCGGCGCCAAAATTTTCACATTTTGTACAGGCCACGCAGTCCCTGCTGGGAATTGCCCTTGATATGTATTCAGAAGTTCTGTACCAACACGCACACCTTGTGGGCCTAAATCGATAAAGTCCAACATATTATCAGGCAAGTACAGCTCTTGCTCTTGTGCCAGAAGGGCTAAATCCACTACTTGTTGATTAACAACTGCTCCTAAACGGGCTGCCGCGGTCACATCAGAACGATAAGTTATTAAGCGCATTTTCTTTCTCCTTGAATGAGGTGATTGCCTCACTCACTTCTTCACGTAAATTGGAATAATAAAATTATTTATATTAATCAATAAGAAATATAATACTCACCTAGGTAACGACTTTCTGGTGACCGTCATTTTCTACTAGAGCCTCTTCATAATAGAGCCCCAAAGAGTGCATTACGGGTAAATCATTAAAGCAAAACAAACAAGCATCTTCGGTTTGTGAGGTATTCACATGTTCATGGAACATCCACGATGGCACACAGAAAATATCACGCTCTTGCCAATCAAAGCGTTGCCCATTGATCACGGAGTACCCTTGCCCTTTCGCTACTTGATAAATAAAACTTCCCGTATGGCGATGAGCTTTACCAACAAAGCCCGGACGCAGTAATTGCATACTCGCTCCAATGGTTGGCATCACAGGTCCTCCTGTGAGCGGGTTAGTGTAGTGCATCAAAACATCATCAAATACTGAGCCATCCGCTGCCTTCGCTGCACGGCACAACGCCTCGTAGGTTGGCCCCCATTGGTATTTAAATAATGGTGAATAAGGTTTATCCCAGCCGATATCGTGAGGACGTAATGCGGTTCCTCCCCACATACCAACGGGGTAATCGATAGGTCGTGTTTGTGCTTGATGCAAGTCAGGATGCACTTTGTAAAACCCAGCTTCCATGGCATTGACTAACGGGATATCTAATCCATCTTGCCAGATACAAGGTAAACCATCTTCCGCAACGCCGTGTTCATGCCATGTCCCATTCGGCGTCAGTACAAAGTCGTTGGCTTCTAGCATCATTTTTTGCCCTTCGACAATGGTATATGCCCCACGCCCTTCCATAATAAAACGCAATGCTGAGGATGAGTGGGCATGAGCCGAAGCGGCTTCTCCCGGATGCATGACTTGTAAACCTGAGTATAGCCAACCTACTGCAGCAGCCACTTCTTGGCGGCCGGGATTATTCAGATAGATCACGCGACGCCCCGCTTTTTCTGGGGTCACCAGTTCAACTGAGCGCAACACATGTTCGCGTAAATCACGGTAGCGCCACAACACAGGAACTGAGCTTGATTTGGGTTGCCACGGTTCAATCTTGTTTGCGACCGTCCATAATGCACCTGTCTTCAACGCATCTAGTTCTTGGTAATACGCCACTAGCTCAGGGGTATCTGCCACATCGGCACGCCCTGCCACATTTTCTCGGTATTGGTCATGGGAGTGTGTACTCATGCTATTTTCCTCTTTGTTTGCCAAAGCCTTTAACGCGACTTCAAGGATTGAACGAGTTGCTGACGCCCATATTCATACGGTGCCGGCCAACGAGTTTCCCACCCATAACGCGCACATTCATGTAAGACCCATGCAGGGTCAGAAAGTAATGGCCGAGATAAAGCACATAAATCCGCCCGCCCAGCGGCAATAATGCTGTTGACTTGGTCAGCATCAGTAATAGCACCTACGGCAATAACCGGTATTCCAGCTTCATTACGAATACGGTCTGCCATTGGTGTTTGGTACATCCGACCATAGACCGGTTGCTGTTGCGGTGACACTTCACCTGAAGAGCAGTCAATCATATCTGCGCCCGCTTGCTTCATTGCACGGCCAATTTCCACCGCGTCATCAACCGTAGTCCCGCCATCCACCCAATCCGTCGATGAAATACGTACACTCAAAGGTTTTGACCACACCTGACGCACAGCACTAATGACAGCTAACGGAAAACGTAAGCGATTTTCTAACGTTCCACCGTAGTTATCTGTACGCTGATTAGTTAATGGAGAAATAAAGCTCGACAGCAAATAACCGTGCCCGGCTTGCAGTTCAAGCCAGTCAAAACCAGCCGTTTCTGCTCGTTTTGCTGCAGCAACAAATTGGTCAATCACCGTAGTCATTTGTGCCTCGGATAGCTCTACCGGAGTTTGTGAGATATTCGGTAAATAAGGCAACGCTGAAGCAGAAACTAACGGCCAGTTATCTGCATCCATTGGGTGATTTTCTTTCTCCCACCCTCGCTGAGTTGAACCACGACGCCCTGCATGGCCTAATTGAATGCCAATTTTGGCATCCGTTTTTTGATGAATAAAATCAGTCACACGTTGCCAAGCAGTAACTTGCTCGTCATTCCAAATACCGACACAGCCTTTTGTCACACGGGCATCGGGGGCTATAGCCGTCATTTCAGTCATCACTAGACCCACACCACCTAATGCGCGGCTTCCCAGATGTACCAAATGAAAATCATCGGGTATACCCTGATTAGCGCAATACAACAATGTTGGTGACGCGACCACGCGGTTATTAAGAGTGATACCTCGTACATGATAAGGTGTCAGCATAGGGGGCACTTTTGCCTTTGAAGTCACACCTGTTTGTTCCGCAAACCACTGCTCATAGTTTTCCAACCATACAGCATCACGCACGCGCAAATTTTCATGAGATATACGCTGTGAACGCGTTAAGAGAGAGTAGGCAAATTGCTCTGGTGCTAAATTTTCATAACGACAGACATTTTCAAACCATTCTGTCGAATTGCGTGCCGCATTCTGAATTTTCAGAACTTCGACACTGCGAACCTTCTGGTAATGCTCAAGCCCTTTACGTAAATCACCCCCTGAAGTTTTCAAGCTTTCACACAGCTCGATAGCATCTTCTAGTGCTAATTTAGTTCCAGAGCCAATAGAGAAATGGGCGGTATGAGCGGCATCTCCCATCAATACTACGGGAACGTCTTTACCTTGTGTGGGCTGCGTCCAATGCACCCAATTTCCACAAATGACCCGAGGGAAGCGGATCCAAATTGCGGCACCACGTAAATGCGCTGCGTTAGCAATCAGTTTTTCACCATCAAGCCACGGCGCAAATAGTTTTTCACAATAAGCGATGCCATCCTCTTGAGACATTTGGTCAATACCGGCTTTAAGCCAGGTTTCTTCCGTCGTCTCCACAATAAAGGTCGATAACCCTTCTTGAAATTGATAGGCATGAACTTGAAACCATCCGTGCTCATTTTTAGCGAATAAGAAGGTAAAGGCGTCAAAAATCTTCTTTGTACCTAGCCAAACAAAACGGCAACGACGTGGGTCAATATCTGGTTTAAATACGTTTTCATAACGCGTACGCACCGTACTATTAATGCCATCAGAAGCGATAAGCAAATCAGCTTGGTACTCACGAGCAATCGCTTGGTCATCCGTTACTTGGGTTTCGAATACCAGCTCCACCCCCAATTCCACACAACGGTCTTGTAATATATTGAGTAATTTTTTACGCCCAATGCCGATAAACCCATGACCACCGCTGCGGTTACATACACCTTTAAAGTGCACATCGATATCATCCCAGTGACTAAATTCTGCAGAAATCGTTTTGGCAGAAACTGGGTCCGCTTGGCGCAAATTACTGAGCGTGGCATCAGAAAATACCACTCCCCAGCCAAAAGTGTCATAAGGACGATTACGTTCCACCACCACTACACGGTTCTTTGGGTTCTGTAGTTTCATCAGCAACCCGAAATAAAGCCCTGCGGGACCACCGCCAATACACACAATATTCATGGAACTTCTCCTTTACTTACACTGGTTGCTGAGCGGTTAATGCCTGATACAAGGCGTCTGGAATGGGGATGGCTTGATGCGTTTCTAATGACGTCGTGACATAAGTTTGCGTCACTTGCATGCGCAGTACTCCATCAACACCGACACAGCGTTGATGTAACGTCAGAGACTTGCGACCAATACGCTGTACATGTAGCTCTAACATCACGTTATCCCCCATTTTGCTAATGGCCTTGAACTCCGCTTCTAGGTGTACTGTCGGCAAGCCAAAGCGTTGTTCCATGATGTAACCCGCAAAGCCTTGAGGGACTAATTCATCAACCCAACGTTCAAGTAAATTGTTAAACATCACGAAATACTGGGGGTAAAACACAATCCCTGCGGGGTCACACTCCGAAAAATGAATTTTATGTGGCTTAGTAAATGTCAGTAAACTCATGATGTTATCCTTAATTCATAGCTAAACGTTGACGGCATTTTTCCAATTCTTTCCCATGTTCATCAGCCAATGCGGCTTCACGCAGTTCACGTAAATTAATGGGGGTGAGTTTGTTACCTTGCTGCGCAACGATGTCCATTAAGATTTTAAAATTACGCAACCCTCTCGCATGAGTGTCGCTATACCCCTTAACCACGCGTTGGCATTCGGTAATTTCGGTTGCAAGTGCAGGGTTAGCTTTCGCTGCTTTAATTACAGCAGCTAACCACTTTTCAATGCGCTGCGTTTCTAGTTGATAACGTAACGTCGAACGTCGGCCTTTTCGCCATGCGGCTAATAGATACAACTGTAAAAAACCTAATAAAGAACTGGTAGTGATCGTGCGCCCCTTTTCGGTCATTTTGCGAAGCGCTTTGTGTAACCAATGTGGACGCATTAACCAACGACCTAAATTTTTGGGAAGCGTTTCGCAAATTTCTTCAATTCTTGGATGCATAAATTCATTGATCTCCAATAATTGATTATCTTTTGCCTGTACTTCATTGCGAACGCGAGAAAAGCGGCTATCACGAATTTTAAGGTCAGCCACTCGGATGGTGTCTTCATAGGACATCCAAAGGGCTAAGTGGCGTGCAAGCGCACGTTGCAAACGCTCATCTTGCCCGCCATCTTGCGCAAAGAGGTTATTGAGGCGATCCAAATATAAAGTGGCATAGGCAGGGTCTTGGTAGTCTATAAGTCGGCGAGTCCCTTCAGTCACGAGATACTGCACATGAGGAGAGAATTCATGTTGGATACGAGCTAATAGTTGCGATACCTGCTTATTTTTTGGTGAATATACGGTGTTCTTTGTGGACTCCGGCTGATATGCATCTTCGGGTTTAGTCGCTTTTTCTGCCCCTAATGTAAAAGCTCGCAAACTTGGTTTTACGCCAACGCCCCCACGTACAATCGTTTCTTCAAATTGTGCGCGGCTAAATGGTAAAACACCGGAACCAAACAGCGCACCAAATAAAACAGCACTAATCACACTGCCACTTTCTTGTGCTGCTTGTGCCATATCAAAGTGAATAAACTGACGCGCAGATGCCGCAGTGTGGCGAATTAATGCTTGGCTATCGACTCGCCCATCACCCATGGCTGATTTTTCCGCGATAGAGTAAACACGGTGTGTTGAACTGATCAATGTTGTGCGCTCTGGGGTAACAAAGCCGCGCTGTACTGCTCTGCCTGCTTCCATTAATTCAGAGGCCAAAACAACATCAACATCACCGGGCATCGGCATAAGCGCTAATACAGGAGAAGGCGTTTGTGGGTTATCAGCACCTGGGAATAATTCCACATAATAAATTGTTGCCCCCGTGCGCTGTGCCACGCCAGGCACTGAAGTCGTTTGAGCAAAATAACCGTTTTCTTCACTTAGGTTGACAACCCAGTCGGCAAGTACTCCACCGCCTTCGCCGCCCATGGCTAAAATGGCAATTTTAATCGGCTGTAATGCGACTTTTGTTGATGGTAATGCAGTTGATAAAGAATTCATGCATCCCCCTTAGAAACTAAATTGTTCACGACGACGTGCGTCACGACGCTGTAAATAGCCAATAAACCAACCGCGTACACGATGGCGCAATTTGTCCCAGCCATTAGGGTTAGTAATAATTTGAGCTTTAAAAAAAGAAGGGCACAAGACAGCAGCGTGAGAGACTTCACCACATAGCCCACAACCGACACAGCTATCCATCACTGTTGCAACCGGGTCTGTTCTTAATGGGTCTTGGCTTGGTTTAATTGATAAAGACGGGCAACCAGATAAACGAATACAAGAGTGATCCCCCGTACAGGTATCAGGGTCGACACCAAAACGCTCACGTACCACTCGTTTGCCTGCGGCAACATCACTACGCACTTTTTTCTTTTCGCGGCGTTGTTTGTTCAACATACATTCGCTTTGCGCAATCAGAACCTTGGGCCCTTGCTCATCGGTTGTTAAAGCTTCACGTAACGTATTTGTCATGGTTTTTAAGTCATAGGTGTGTTTAATGGTTTTCACCCAATTAACACCCACCCCTTTCACCGCTTTTTCAATTTCATGACCAGTACTACGGGTTGGATTCAACGCTGTCGAAGAGAGAATATCTTGCCCTCCTGTCGCAGAGGTATAGCTGTTATCAACCACAATAGTTAAGTTATCGCTACGGTTAAAAACACTATTGGCAATACCACTGGTTAAACCGTTATGCCAGAACCCCCCATCTCCCATCACTGAAATCGCGCGTTTCCCAGCCTTTGCATTCAAAGCCGCAGCCCCTGCGCCTCCTAGCCCATAGCCCATGGTGGTATTCCCCAAATTAAAGGGCGGTAGAATAGAAAATAAATGACAGCCGATATCCGCACTTACATGATGTTCGCCTAATTCACGCTCCACCAACTTCATCGCAGTAAAAATAGGCCTTTCGGGGCAACCTGTGCAAAACCCTGGTGGGCGCGCATGGACAGATTCATCTAATGTTGGCTCTGCTGCATTCACGTATTCAGGTAAAGATTCTTCAGATTTTTGAGTGGCAATATTAATCGTTGGAATACGAATCTGTTTTGCAGCCGCTTTGACTTGTGGAGCTATCTTTCCATAGCATTCAAAAAACGAACGTAAACCCGCAAGCACTGTTGCAGTATTATATTCCCCCGCCATTGGCAGCATATCCTTACCATGCAGGGCAATATCAATCTTGCGTTGACGCAAAATATTCGCCACATTTTGCTCAACAAAATTTGGCTGGCCTTCTTCCAAAACTAGAATGGCTTTTTTATGACGACAAAAGCGTTCAAATTCATCGTCAATCAATGGATAAGCCACATTCATCACATATAAAGGAATTTGGCTATTACCAAAAACATCCGCTAGCCCTAGCTGATTTAATGCGCGGATCAACGTGTTGTAACAACCGCCTTGTAGCGCAATTCCAACATCATCCGAGTCTTCTGAAAAAAATTCATTTAACTCATGTTGTTGAATAAATTTAATTGCAGCGGGCCAGCGAGCTTCTATTTTTTCTTTTTCATGTAAGAAACTAGCAGGGGGTAATACTATGCGACTGACGTCTCGAGTTGGGTTCTCAAGCGCATCTTTGACGGTAAATTTAGGGCGCTGATTATCTGCGCAAACAAATTGCCCGTGAACGTGACAAGAACGAATACGCATTTGTAACATAACGGGTGTATTACTGGCTTCAGAGAGCTCAAAACCATCTTTCACGGCTTGAACGATAGACGGTAAATTGGGCCGAGGGTCAAGCAACCACATCTGCGATTTCATCGCAAAAGCATGGCTACGCTCTTGCATAATAGAAGAGCCCTCACCATAGTCTTCACCAACAATAATTAAAGCACCACCTAACACACCACCCGAAGCTAAGTTAGCTAAGGCATCAGATGCGACATTCGTCCCCACTGTTGCTTTAAAAGTCACAGCTCCACGTAGTGGATAATTAACTGAGGCTGCTAAGGTTGCCGCTGCAGTTGCTTCACTTGCGCTATTTTCAAAGCGAATACCATATTCAGATAAAATATCTTGTGCGTCAGCAAGGACATCCATCAAATGGGAGATAGGAGCACCTTGATATCCCGCAACATAAGATACACCCGACTCTAATAGCGCTTTTGTAACAGCAAGGATCCCTTCACCACTGAAGGTTTCACCTTGCCCTTGCCGTAATTTTTGAACTTCTTGTACAAACGATCGCTCAGCCATTTTAACCTCACCAATCAACATCAGAACGTTTTTATCTTTTTTGTGTTTATTATTTGTATATCTTTTGTTAATAACAGGTCAATCCATGATTAATCATGTAAATTAGATTTATGCAGAGAGTGGATAAGGCTTGCAGATAAGGGACAAATAGTGAGTTAAAACAACTAGAAAATTAGTTTTTCCGCCAAATAGCGTAGAAAAAAAAGATCAATAAAATAAATAAAAAATACTGAATAGCATGTTTAAATAGAAAATAGGCCTCACAAAAGCAAACAAATCAGAAAAAAACATCGCCATAAAATAATTAATTAGAGCATTACATTAATTAAATAAGAAAAAGATAGGTAAACATAAAATTTAATATGAAAAATCATATATATTTTACTGTTATTGAAATAAAAATAACTTTATTTTTTATATTGTTATCGCTATCACAACAACCGCATAGTTTCTATTTTTTTGCAGTTTTAGGATAGTTTCTGCATGTTTTTATCTAGGTAAGAAAATTTGTTTATGTTATGTTCAACTCATGACTAGTTAAAAAATAGTCAATAAAATGTTAACAAAAAGGAAGGCTTCATTTGACTTAAATGGAAAGCATTCCTCCCTAATATAATAAGTCATTGCAAAATATTATAATAAATTGAATTTACTGAGAAAAACACATAACAAGCAATATTAGTCGGGCCCTATTTTGGTTATTCTATAAAGCAGGGCTGGCAAATCATTTTGGAGGAACCTCCGATGTTGAGCAACTCGTGGTCCCATTCATCTGCATCTCAGATTGAAAATCAGCTCTGTTCTTCAGAGCGTTTATTATTTACCTCAGCTGACCCTGAAGAGATTAAATCGATGGTTGGTCGAGTCATGAAGCCACATCAATTTAACTTACTTAATCCACATCAACGCCTTGATGCTCGTATGCACTATATTCCTATGGGGGATATTTCTCTAAGCCGCTTACGCTATGGTGCCGATGTCTCCATTATTCCAGGGCAACTACAGGACTTTTTTTTGGTTCAAATGCCTCTATCAGGTACAGCAGTCATCGAAAGTGGTGGAAAATGTATTGAATCAACTCCTCAGATGGCCTCACTTCTTAGCCCTGAAGAATCAACAATAATGCGTTGGAATAGCGATAACGATCAATTTATGTTACGTATTTCCCGTTCTTTACTCGAAAGATCCTTAGTAGGCCAACTAGGGCATACTTTAGATAAACCGTTAGTTTTTGAGTTGGGTTTTGCTTGGCAATCTTGCATTGCATGGCGCACTTTAATGAATTACCTGATTGAATGCGCAACTCGCGCGCCCGATCTCTTACAACATAAATTGATCACGACTCAAGTTGAACAATTGGTTTCTGTCACTTTACTTTCTACCCAAGGCCATAATTATATCGAAGACTCAGGCATGCGAAGGTCAACAATTCGTCCTCGTCACGTACGCAGAGTGCAAGAATATTTAGAAGCACACGCCCATGAACCTATCACTGTTGAGCAGCTAGCTCATATTGCAGGCGTCAGCTTACGCAGTTTATATGCTGGTTTTAAAGAGTTCTTAGATATCAGCCCAATGCAGTATCTACGTGATTTACGGATGGAACGTGTTCGAGCAGAGCTCCTTTCAGGGGAAGCAACTAGCGTCACTGGGGTAGCTTTACGTTGGGGATTTGCCCATATGGGTCGCTTTAGTGCAGATTACAAACAACGCTATGGTGAAACTCCAAGTCAGAGTATGAAAAAAGCCTAAATTCCCAATCATCACTTTCTTAGAAATACCCCCCATATTGTTATGTAATGCCAATATGGGGTTTTGATATACAAACGTGTTTAAAAAGGTATCGATGCCTTCAAATAAATTTGGGAACCTTCTGGACGGTTTCTAACTTCAAAATCCTTTTCCCATTTAGCAGTAAATAGCCACCCTTGCGGGTTAGCATAGCGAATTGAAGGCCCAATAGAATAGGCTCGAGCTTTTCCTTGAGCTGAATTTGGTCCGCTATCATCTGTCGTTTGCCAAAATGCATAGCCCCCAATACCTGCCACCCAACCATTGCCGAACCCCCAACCTAGTGCATAATCAGCGTGAAATGCTTGCCCTGAACGTGTTTTCGTATCGTTATTGCGGAAGTTAAAGTCATACATCATCTTCAAATCCGCATTTACACCAACAGGTGGAATATAACTGATTGCCCAAACTGGTTGCAGCGCCCAATAATTCTTACCTAAACTTGATGGGTCTGTTTTGCTGTATTTACCTGTTGGAGCATACGCATCTAGCCCAACCACATAATGCAAATCGGCTGATGGATGAAACCCTAATGCGGGGCCAAATGTAATATCACCGAGGCCGCGGCTGGTATCTTTTTGCCCCGCCGCTTTTGCAGTCACATCCAATAATGGCACAATTGTATGAAAAGCCAGATCACCACCAAAGACTTTTTGGTCAGTTACCCAAATAAGTCGAGGAGCGAGTACATTCACATTGACGCTAAACCCCGGAACAGGGATCTTATCGCCTTTGTTATCGCGAATACTGTCATAATGCGCATTTCCACCATACACCAGTACATGTACCCCTTGTGGTGGCAATGCACCTGACATAAAGTTTTCTAGCCCATCGGGGTATACCCCTAAACCGCCACCTTCGGTGGCAATCGCACCAAACGAAAATATGCTGAGACACGAACCTGCTACAAGCTTACCGATTGTTGTTTTTTTCATCATGTTTCCTGCCATAGTGGGTTGCTTACTGTGTGTGCTTTACCTGTTAAGTCACAAATCCTTTGCTGATTTATTATGTCCTGCGTTTGACTGCTAATTTTTGTGCAACAAGGTAACCTGAACCACCACCTAAACCCGGACCGGGGTGGGTTGAGGCGCCAATATGAAAAAGGTTTTTGACTGCGGTTTGATGCGTTTTCGTCTGGCCAGTCGCAGCAAAAGGCCGCAACCAGAAGAACTGATCAGGTGAACAAGTTCCTGAATAAGGGTCACCACCAACAAGGTTACAATTATAATTTTCTAGGTCGGCGGGAGAAATTGCCTTGCGTCCCACTATCAAATTAGAAAAGCCTGGCATTACCAGCTCTAAACGCTGTTGAATTCGATCTGCAACAGCCTCTCGCACTTGCTCATCCCAACCCCCGTCATCCGGTACTGAAATTTCACCAGCAGAATCCCCCTTTAACACTCGAGGCAACTCTTGCATTTGGATCCATAAGATCCACCCTCCTTCTGGGGCTCGACTGGGATCGAGCGCGGTAGGTTGGCCAATACCAAATGTCGGTTTATCTGGTAAATAACCATTATTTGCCTGTGTCACCGATAAACACACTTGCTCCATGCTTTCAGTGAAATGAACCAGTGGTACATTTAACAGTTCAGGATTACACCAAGGGGGAGGGGCGCTTAAAGCAAAATGAATTTGCATACCCGCACGCCCATAACGGTAACCTCTCGCTTTTTCCCTCACTTGCAGTGAAATATTTTCGAGTAATGACCCATACAGCTGCGTTGGGGTAACGTTACAAACTACGCTTTCAGACGCAGCAATGATTTGCCCATTCGCCATCACTCCTGTTGCTCGTTGGTTTCTCCCCTCACCTGTAGTGATGATTTTTTCAACATTCATACCCGTTTTTAGCTGGCCACCATGCGCTTCAATAACCTTCGCAAAAGCCTCCACGATACGAGCACTGCCGCCTTTCACCACTGGCATACCGCCAGCCACCACCGCCGCAAAGGTTAATTTCCCAATTAATGCAGAACTGGCTTCATCCGGCCCAAGTCCGGTATGTAATACCCATGGCGCCATCAAAGCTCGGCTAAAGTCGTGCTGTAATTCACGTTCTGACCAACGGCGAAAGCTTTCTATTCCTGCTTTTGCAAAATCAAGCAAGCCATCGACTCCACGTTTTCGCCATTCTGAAAATAATAATTTCAGCATATTGGCGCTATATGGGTTTTGCCCTAATAGGCCAAATGTAAGCGCTGCATCTTGCGTAAATAGCTGTTCCGCCATCTTACGAAATGCAAGGCCATCCCCCGGAGCCAACTGGTCGAGTTGCTTAGCCGCTTCAGAAATATCCCGTTTTAACGCAATCGATTGACCATCCGGTTGCACTAACCCCGTTGAATAATCACATTGAGCAAATTCTAATCCATACTGCTTTAAATAGGGTTCGAGCTCTTGGTACCCAGGGCTACCAACAAATAAGGAGTACCAGCAAGAAAGTAAATCATGGGTATAGCCCTCAAACAAATTCTCAGTGCGGATACAGCCCCCTAAGCGGTCATTTCGC
Organism: Providencia hangzhouensis; assembly: GCF_029193595.2. Classification (NCBI taxonomy): domain Bacteria; kingdom Pseudomonadati; phylum Pseudomonadota; class Gammaproteobacteria; order Enterobacterales; family Morganellaceae; genus Providencia; species Providencia hangzhouensis. The sequence continues at coordinate 526,432 of NZ_CP135052.1, read as the reverse complement.
TCAAGAACGAGGACTGATTTTCCACGTACTGCCAACAAGGCTGCACACATCAAGGAATTCATTCCACTGCCCACGACTATCACTTGAGGAGTTGAGCTTGCTGTCATACCTCACCCCACAAGTGCGAGTACACGTAATGGGCTGCCAGAACCACCTTCAATTTTAAGTGGCGCAGCAACAATCACGACACCTGTCGCAGGCAGCTTGTCGAGGTTCGTTAAACATTGCAGGCCATATTTATTGTGACCATGCATTAAAGTATGGCAAGGGTAAGGTACTGGCCAACTGTATGATTGCCCTGCATCTGTATTGATGGTTTCAACACCAAACCCTTTGACATCACGCTGATGAATAAGCCATTCCACCGCTTCTTGCGATGGTCCGGGCGTGTGTGCACCATCTTCACGCATACTTACATAGGCAACCGGGTCATTCGCCTTTTTCGACCAATCCGTTCTGAAAAGTACCCAAGCTGCTTTAGGAATTGTGCCGTGCTTTTCTTCCCATTTTTGCAAAAACTCTACAGTTAACACCCAATCAGGGTTTTGAGCCACTTCCGCACTGGCATCTACCACAACGGCTGGCGCTACAAAGTGTTCCACTGGAATAGTATCAACGGTGTTATTGATTTGGTCTTTGCCACTGATCCAGTGAATTGGCGCATCAAAATGCGTGCCGGTATGTTCTCCACAACTAAAATTATTCCAATACCATGCAGGGCCGTTATCGTCGTAGCGAGAAATTTGTTCCATGCTAAATGACCATACTTGCCCAAATTGTTCTGGCAATTGCAGCGCAGGAAATGATGGTGACAAGATTTGTGTCAGATCAATAACTTGAATATTTCCTTGCTGCAACTGTGCTGCAAATGCCATTAATGTTTGCTGGTTCATAGTCTCTCCTGCGCTCAAGGCGCTTCATGTAGGGCAGTAAAGCTACCGCCATGGAACACTAACGGTTTACCCGCTTCACTACCGATACGGCGAACATGCCCCACCATTAATAAGTGGTCGCCAATCGTGTCTTGCTTATGGTTTTCGCACACCAATGTGGCAATAGCACCATGCAATGCAGGAACGCCTTCTGGTGTTAGGTGGGTAGCCACATCTGCAAATTTATTTTCGATACGTGGGTTCGCAAAACGCATCGCTAGTTCTTGGTGTCCGTGGCCTAATATATTGATAGTAAAATGAGTACAATCACGAAATACCGCTAGGTTTGGTGAATGATTCACTAAGCTCCATAGCACTAATGGTGGGTCAAGTGATAACGACGCAAATGAGTTGATAGTTAACCCAACATCACGGCCATCTGCAGTTCGGGTGGTAACAATCGCCACGCCTGTTGGGTAACATCCCAACAGATTACGCAATATCTTTGATTCAAATTCGGTATCGCCCCATTCCCTATCACACATGAGTGTATCCTCTGCAATCATAGACATACTGATATCTCCCATTAAGCTCGAGCTTCTTCCATCATTTGCGATTGAATATACGCCTCACAAGCAGCCTCATCTTTCCACCAAGGGAATAATACGGGCGGGTAATTAAAGGCATTCGCGATGGTGTGTGCGAGGGATGGCAGCTGCTGGGCTGCACCCAATAGGTGTAAAATATGCGGCTCAGGTGGGGCGAGTAAGGAATTGGTCCATTCCACAACATGACGACCATACTTCCAGAACTGCTCAAATGTGTCATTCATCCACTTTGCAGTGTAAGGTTTGTCACCATGGGCTAAAATAGCGTCATAATAGACTTTACAAGCCTTGGTAGCGTTATTCGAACCTTGACCCGTTAGTGGGTCATTGGTGACTAACGCATCTCCTAAACCAAACACAATGTTACCTGATGGTAAAGTTAACACCGGTTTTCTCACTGTTGGTGCAAATCTTCCGGCTAAGATGCCATTATCATCAGTTAACTCAACATTATGACAACGTTCTGCTTCCCAAGGTAAATAGGTATTGAGTATTTTTTTACTGTATGCCAAGTGTTCCTGTGGAGTACGAGCTTCATTCCACTGATCCATAGGCCCACCGGGGATCCCTTCAAACACCATAATGTGGCAATCACCACTATTCGTCAGTGATGGGAACACAAAATACTCACCAACACCGGGTATTAAGTTGAAAGAAACTTGTGAATACTCTGGCGTTGGTAACATGCCATGCACATAAGTCAGTGCCAAGGCCCGTTGTGGTTTGTCATAAGGTGAGCGGGAGGCATCGCGCTCAAGCAGTTTAACAATTTCCCCTTTTCCACCCGCTAATACGACTAAATCGTGTGTTTGCGCTAAGCGTTCCAGTTCTGCAATACCAACATCTTCAATTCGTAAATTACCGCCACGAGCTGCAAATAACTCCATCCAGTAAGGCATTTTGATACGTTGGTCGACAGCTTGGGCATAATTATCGAGACGTGAACGCCAAGAAATTACTTTTTCCCCCGCTTTTTCGGGATGAGGAACCGTAAAGCCAATTCCTTCAACCGGCGGACACTGTTCTTCCCAAAAATTAATACCTAAATCGCGTTCAAATTGCAGTGAAATATCGAACATGCACTGGCTCGACATCACTCGGCCATTTTTAACGTCATCTGGAGTGCGGTTTGTTGCAACAGTGACTTCATAACCTTTATTGAGTAGACCCAAAGCTAATGGCATACCCGCTTGACCACCACCGACGATAGCAATACGGCGCATAGTATTTTCCTCTACAAAATAGTTAAAATGGTGTCTTATTCAGCAAGACGGGGAATTGCCGGTTTAGCCTGTTCAGGCCCCATAGCGGAGTAACCGCCATCGACAGCGTAATCCGCACCTGTAACAAAGCTGGCCAAATCAGAAAGTAGGAACGCGACAACTTGAGCTACTTCTTCTGGGTCACCAACGCGCTTTAATAAGTGGTAATCAGCAGCAACACGGTCTGTTTTTTGGCGGTCTCCCCCTGTGATTTCATCCATAACTCGGGACCAAGTCCACCCGGGGGAAACGGAATTTACACGAATTCCTTCAGCCGCATAATCCATTGCTTGGCTGCGAGTTACCTCTAACATGGTGGCTTTAGATGCAGGGTAGAGCCAACGACCCGTTTGGGCGACAGAAGAAGAAATACTGGTAAAATTGACGATGGCACCTTTACCCGATTTTGCGAAATGTACTTTTGCAAGCTGCGCAGCCATCACTGCACTCACCACATTAATATTCAACGCAGTGAGCCAATCCTGCCTTGTAGATAACTGGCCTTCATCAAGATAAGTGGCAGCCAGATTAACTAAAAAATCGAGTTGCCCATATTTTTGCGCAACACGGTCAATCCCTTGTTTAAGTTGTTGGTCGTCTGTGATATCGACAGGAAGAAAATCAATATTGGGCTCACTTTGAGCTACCTTTTCACCATTCAAGGTATCAATGTCAAAAATCGTGACTTTAACGCCGTAATCACTTAATACCTTCGCAACGGTTGCACCAATTTTGGTCGCTCCCCCAGTCACAATGGCAATCTTATTATTCAAGCCTTTCATCTTTGTCACCCTCTTTTTCTCTCATTTAGTTACAATGAGTTCACAAAAAATTAACATAACGAATAGTTACGCAAATATGCTGGAAAGGGGTAGCCGATGGGCGCAAAAAATATCCATTATGTGCGGTAATTTAAATAGTAAGGTGATGATATAAATCGTTAAATAGCCACTTTCAGCAGTGGCTATCCAAATAATGAAAAGTATGATTAATCGCAGAAATTAATAAAATAACTTATGGACGTTCTAAAATACGGGCACCAGGGCCTTTCCTACCAAGTACATCATCAGGATTGCGCAGCGGACAGTCACTGAGTGATAAGCAACCGCAACCAATACAGTTATCCAACTCATTACGTAAACGTGTCAGTTGCCGAATACGCTTATCTAAAGATTTACGCCATTGCGTCGACATCTCCTTCCATTGCTCCGAAGTTAGCGCGCTATTTGCAGGAAAACGCCCCAATGCCTCTTGAATTTCATGTAGTGGGATCCCCGTACTTTGTGCAACCTTAATAATGGCGATGTAACGAAGTACAACAGAGTGAAATCGTCGCTGATTCCCTTGAGTTCGTGTACTTTGAATTAGCCCCTTTGATTCATAAAAATGGACTGTAGAAACAGGCACTCCCGAGCGTTTTGCCACTTCGCCCACCGTTAATGCTCGAGTAAAATCAATTTTTTTCCCCTCGTTCTTCTGAGGTTTTATCGTTTTTGTGTCTTTGTCCGCCATTTTAGCTCACCTTTGCTTGACCTCAACTTAACTTAAGGTTTTATAGTGCCACCCTGCTAGTTTGTCAATTGAGGTTATTTTTTAAAAGGGGATAGGTTTATGCCATCGGTGATTACCAAAATGTTAGAAAGCAATAGCTTATGGGTTATTGCTCGCTTACTAGTCTTGGTTTTATTTATTTCATCTGGTTTAGCCAAAGTTTTTGATTATGAAAATAGTCTGGCCGAAATGCGTGCCGCAGGTCTTCACCCAGATTGGTTTTTCAATATTGCTTCTGCTGCTGTCATGTTAATTGGCTCTGTTCTTGTGCTATTTAACCGTCTTTTATGGCTTGGAACTGGGGCGTTAGCTGTGTTTTTGTTCCTCACTATTTTGGTTGTACACACCTTTTGGAGCTACACGGGAGAACAAGCTCAAATCGCCATGTTTTGGGCAATTGAACATATCGCTGTTATTGGGGGCTTAATCGCTATCGCCATTGCAGGGCATTTTCGAGGTCTTTATTTCGCGTTAAAGACGCAGAAATAGAAGGAAAATTTAATGAATAAAAAAACAATAATGACACTTTGTTCCATTTTGATCGCTGTTGGGGCGGGTAGCGCGATTTATTCGACCTATGCGCAAAATGAAGAAGACGAACAAGCAGCATACCAATATCCACCCGTAAAAGTGGCATTGGCACCTGTTAGCTTAGATACCGCGCCTCGTACTTTTTACGGTGTAGGTGAGTTAGAAGCTGGCAGCCAAGTCTTAGTCGCGGCAGAAACCAATGGCCGTATAACAAAAATTGCATTTGAATCTGGCCAGCAAGTCAAAAAAGGCCAATTATTAGTGCAACTCAATGATGCCGTTGAACAAGCTGATTTATCACGTTACCAAGCACAGTTGCGCAATGCGGCTCGCTTATATGAAAGAACACGTTCATTATCTGCGCAACATTTAGTGGCAGAGGCTCAAGTGGACAGTACACGTGCTGAACGTGATATTGCCCAAGGCCTGATCCGCCAAACCCAAGCATTGATTGCGCAAAAGACAATCCGAGCTCCATTCGACGGTACGATAGGTATTCGCCAAGTCCATGAAGGACAGTATTTAAACCCAGGGGAAGCCATTGCCAGCCTGGTGGATACCAAAACCTTAAAGCTCAACTTTTCCTTAGATGAACAGGCCTCACCGGAACTGCATCAAGGCCAAATTGTTGATATTACAGTTGATGCTTATCCCAATAAAACTTTTCCAGCCCGTATTACGGCCATTGACCCACTCATTGGTAAATCACGTACTATCGCCCTGCAAGCCACATTAGAAAATAGCGATGGCACATTAAAAGCTGGGATGTACGCCAATGTGAATGTGGTACGCCAAGCCAGTAATGAAGTCATTACAATCCCAGAAACCGCTGTTACGTATACCGCCTATGGCGATACCGTATTTATTACGCAAGGTGAAGGGGATGCGATGACCGTCAAGCGGGTGTCCGTAAAAACGGGGCAACGTTGGGATGGCAAAATTGAAATAGAACACGGCTTAAGTGCTAACGATAAAGTCGTCACTTCTGGGCAATTACGCTTAAACGACGGCTCTGCTGTCACCCCTGTTGCCCAAGATACATTGTCTGAACCTGTCACTAATACGGCTCAAGGTTCATAAGGAAGGCGTAATGAAATTTACTGATATTTTTGTTCGCCGACCTGTTCTGGCTCTCGTGGTCAGTGCGCTGATTGTATTAATTGGTTTATTTGCGCTGAGTAAACTGCCTATTCGCCAATATCCACAACTTGAAAGCTCGACGATCACCATTACTACGCAATACCCTGGCGCATCAGCTAAATTGATGCAAGGGTTTGTGACACAACCCATCGCACAAGCGGTTTCCTCTGTGGAAGGCGTCGATTATCTGTCTTCTTCTTCTGTGCAAGGAAGTAGCCTTGTCACCGTACGAATGGAACTTAACCGAGACTCCACTCAAGCCCTTGCACAAGTAATGGCGAAGGTGAACCAAGTTCGTTATAAATTACCGAAAGAAGCTTATGACCCTGTGATTGAACTTTCTTCTGGGGAATCCACTGCGGTTGCTTATATCGGTTTTTCCAGCACCAATTTATCCATTCCAGCCCTGACAGACTATATTTCTCGCGTCATTGAACCAATGTACTCCTCAATTGACGGTGTCGCTAAAGTTCAAGTCTTTGGAGGCCAACAATTAGCAATGCGTTTATGGCTGGATGCCGATAAATTAGCTGGCCGAGGGCTAACCGCTGCGGATGTTGCGCAAGCAGTTCGCCAAAACAACTACCAAGCGGCTCCCGGTAAAGTCAAAGGCGAGTTCGTGATTTCCAATGTCTATGTTAATACCGATCTCACTAATGTCGATGAGTTTCGTGATCTAGTGATCCGCAACGACGGCAATGGATTAGTACGTTTAAAAGATGTGGGAACCATTGAATTAGGAGCCGCTTCCACAGAAACCAGTGGTTTAATGAATGGTGAGCCTGCGATTTACCTTGGTTTATTTGCCACACCAACCGGTAACCCTCTAGTAATCGTTGACGGCATGAATCAATTAATGCCTGACATCACCAAAACTTTACCGCCCGGCGTTAAGGTGGAAATGGCATTTGAAACTTCGCGCTTTATTAAAGCGTCTATTGACCAAGTGATTAGCACACTAGTTGAAGCGCTACTGATTGTTATTGCGGTTATTTACCTGTGTTTAGGGTCAATTCGCAGCGTAATCATCCCAATTTTAGCTATTCCGCTATCTATGTTAGGTGCAGCCGCACTCATGATGGCATTTGGGTTTAGTATTAACTTACTGACGCTACTGGCCATGGTATTAGCAATTGGTCTCGTCGTCGATGATGCTATCGTTGTGGTCGAAAACGTCCATCGCCATATTGAAGAAGGGAAATCACCGGTTTTAGCGGCTTTAATTGGTGCTCGTGAAGTAGCAGGCCCAGTTATCGCGATGACGATCACCTTGGCGGCGGTATATGCTCCAATAGGGCTAATGTCAGGTTTAACGGGAGCTTTGTTTAAAGAATTCGCACTCACGTTGGCCGGGGCGGTGATTGTTTCGGGTATTGTGGCATTAACCCTTTCCCCTGTAATGAGCTCGTTTATGTTGAACTCAAAACAGAATGAAGGGCGTATGGCACGTATGGCAGAAACCTTCTTTTCTACCTTAGCCCATTACTATACCATTGTATTGAATTTCTCTTTGAAAAACCGTTGGTTAACAGGTGTTATTGCCGTTGGTGTATTCATTAGCTTACCACTGCTTTATCAATCAGCTCCTCGTGAATTAGCCCCTGTGGAAGACCAGTCTAGTGTATTAACGGCGATCAAATCTCCGCAACACGCTAACCTCGAGTATGTAGAACGTTTTTCGCGTAAATTACATGATGTTTTCATGGAGTTGACAGAAACAGAAAGTACTTGGATTATTAACGGAACCGATGGCCCCTCCGCCAGCTTTGGGGGAACTAACTTGACATCATGGGAGCAGCGTGACCGCGCCGCATCTGAGATCCAAGGTGACTTACAAGGGCGCGTCGGTGATGTCGAAGGGAACAGTATTTTCGTTTTCCAGTTACCCGCCTTGCCAGGTTCAACGGGTGGCTTGCCAATCCAAATGGTTCTCAGAAGTCCGCAAGATTATTCGGTACTCTATAAAACCATGGAAGAGATCAAGCAACAAGCACGTGAAAGCGGTCTGTTTATGGTGGTAGATAGTGACCTCGACTACAACAACCCAGTGGTAGAAGTCCGTATTAACCGTTCAAAAGCGAATAGCTTAGGCATTCGTATGCAAGATATCGGGGAATCACTGACCTTATTAGTGGGGGAAAACTATATTAACCGCTTTGGGATGGATGGCCGTTCTTATGATGTGATCCCTCAAAGTATTCGTAGCCAACGCTTAACACCGGAAGCCCTTTCACGCCATTATGTGAAATCGGAAGCGGGAACTATGATCCCACTGTCAACGGTGGTTGATATCAATACCCAAGTTGAACCGAATAAACTCACGCAATTTAATCAGCAAAATGCGGCAATTTTCCAAGCAATACCTGCTCCTGGTGTCACATTAGGCCAAGCTGTTGCTTATTTAGATAATATTGCCAATGAGCTACCAGCAGGTTTTAGCCATGACTGGCAATCCGATTCGCGCCAATATAAACAAGAAGGAAACACCCTCGCCTTTGCCTTTATGGCGGCGCTCATCATTATTTACTTAGTCTTAGCGGCACAATATGAAAGTTTAGTCGACCCATTGATTATCTTGATTACTGTTCCACTTTCAATTTGTGGTGCGTTAATTCCATTGGCACTTGGTTATGCAACATTAAATATTTACACCCAAATCGGCTTAGTCACATTGATTGGCTTAATCAGTAAACACGGAATATTGATGGTTGAGTTTGCCAATGAATTACAAGCCAATGAAGGGTTAGATAGACGACATGCCATTCTCAAAGCAGCACAAATTCGTTTACGCCCAATACTAATGACAACCGCAGCAATGGTGATTGGCTTAGTTCCTCTGCTATTCGCCACTGGAGCAGGAGCAAATAGCCGCTTTGGCTTAGGCTTAGTGATAGTCACTGGTATGTTAGTTGGCACATTATTTACCCTGTTTGTTTTACCAACCATTTATACCTTGCTAGCCCGTAATCACAGTGCAACCGCACTAACACCAAGGCGCTATGAGCTTGCCGAAGCGAATCGCCTAATCAAAGAAACTGAGGAGACGTCCCAATGAGAAATACGTTAACTAGCCGTCATCAACGTAACAGCCGTACAGTCAACGAAGTGGAAGTGAATGCAATGAGTAATAGCATGGCCATGCTATTAATTTATCATGGTCTCCCCGCAGGTCTGGAAAAATCTCATTCAGCGTCAAACTCGAGCACTTTAAATAAGCCTACACGCTAATGTAAATAGCCGCCAAACCTAAATGGTATGGCGGCGATTATCAAATAACATCCCAACGTACTGTCTCTATTGGCCTTCATAAAAAGCTAAAACAAGATTACCTTCCCGAATAATAATTGGGTTGCCGGGTAATGCGTCCAACAATTCACGCTGAGAACTTTCTACGACCACCGCCACATCTTTATAATGATAATTTTTTAATAAATCAGGTAACTGCTTTAAGCTATAAAACCGATTAGCGGCATCTGGGTATTTTAGCCCGTAGCCTAATTCCCCAGTTTGGTGAAGCATCGTAATATCACTGCGTTTAAGTACCCAAGCCAATGTGGTGCCTAGCCCGACATTATTGGTTAACAATACAGATTTATCAGCTAACTGGTGATGATACTTCGCAATCACCTCTTGTGGTGTATTATTACTGGCAATACGAGATGGGATCACATGCCCTACCGTTAAGCTAATTGCCACCGTACACACTGCGGCTAAATACCAAAACCGTTGTTTGAAAGAAAGCAACGCAACCAATAACCAAAAAATAAATGCGCCAGCGGCTAACCATAGCTTTCCACTTTCATCGGCCTGATATACATTCAGTTTAGGGTAATAAGCAGAAGCAATAATTCCACCAGCAATAACGCCACCTATCAGTGTGTTAATCAATGCATTCAAACGAATAGTGAGTGTGTTTTTCTCAGTCAGTATTTTTTCAATGTAGGCTGCCATAAGAACCGCGATCGGTGCAATACAAGGCAAAATATAGGTCAGTAATTTTCCTTTAGTAATACTGAAAAAAACAAATGGCACGATAAACCATAATAGAAAATAAATATGTAACCCTTTTTGCTGCCATGCGTGTCGTAGCGCACCAAAAAGGTACCCTAGCCAAGGTAATACCGCAGCGAGCAAGATAGGGATATAAAACCAAAATGGGGATTTGTTTTGCGCGTTATTCGCCATAAAACGTTGAATATGCTCAACCCAGAAGAAATAGTTCCAGAAATCAGGCTCACGGCTGGCAATAACAAAGGCCCAAGGTAAGCACACGACAAAAGCAGTGAACAGCGAAACAAACGAGAAAACAAATACTTCTTTGAATTGCTTAAAGTAAATAGCGGCAACAGAGCAAACAAGTACTGGCAGCACTAAAACGAGAAAACCTTTTGTTAATACCCCTAACCCACAGGCTACTCCCATCATCATAAAAGCGAGTAATTTATGAGAGAAGTATTTTGTCGTTAAACCCCATTGGAAAAAGAAAATCACCATAGTGATAAATGCTGTCACAATCGGGTCAAGAATATTGTAGGTACCGATGGTAAAGACCATCAACATTGAAAGATAAATAAACACCGCGTTGAAAGCGAGACGTGAGTTTTTCCAAGCCATTTTAGCGCTAAGATAAACAAATAGCCCACTAGCTAATGTACTAAATACCACACCAAGACGAACAGAAATGTTATTTTCACCAAATAACATTTGGAAAACAGCCCCTACCCAATAACCAAAAATAGGTTTCTCAAAATAACGAATATCTAAAAGTTCAGGAACACTCCAGTTATAACTTATAATCAATTCCCGACTAATTTCTGCATACCGCAGTTCATCCGGTTGCCACAGTAACCTACCATTTAAGGGTAAAAAATAGGTCACTAGGACAAAACCAAATAACAGGCACCATTTAAGGTAGGCAATTCTATTGTTTGCCATAATCATCTCATCTCAACCATTCTTTTTATTGATATTTAATCATTTTATTTATTTCGTTTGAGCAAACACGCTCTTTTATTTAGCTATTATCGTTATGCCAATTAAACCCCATTTAAACAAATCAAACGTTAGTTGGTAGAAAGGTCGCTGTATATAAACAATCAATAAATGAATACTACAATTCATATACAAAAATAGATAAGAATCAAATAATAAGACTGAGTGTTTAAAGAATAGTTCAGTATTTAAAAATAAGGTGAAAATTTAATTCGTTCTTAATATTAGTCATTAATACAAAAAAGTGTACGGCAGTTTATAAACAAAAACCGGTCAGGGTATTCACCATAACCGGTTGTTATTCATACAAAGTAAAACTATTTGGCAGCAGCTAACGCCTGTTCAAGGTCTGCTAAAATATCATCAATATGTTCTATGCCAATTGATAAGCGGATCATATCCCGAGAAACTCCTGCCTGCGCTAACTCTGCATCATTAAGTTGACGATGTGTCGTTGATGCAGGGTGGCAGGCTAGTGATTTAGCATCACCAATATTTACCAACCGCACAATCAGTTTCAAGGCATCAATAAAGCGTGCCCCTGCTTCTTGGCCACCTTTAATACCAAACGACATAATACTTGCTGGCTTGCCGTTCATATACTTTTGCGCTAAGCCATGTTCAGGGTTACTCGGTAGCCCTGCATATTTCACCCACTCTACTTGTGGATGATTTTCCAGGTAGTTCCCAACTTTTAGCGCATTTTCGGTATGTCTATCCATTCTTAGCGCGAGGGTTTCTAAACCTTGTAAAATCAAGAATGCGTTAAACGGTGATAATGCAGCCCCCGTTCCGCGCAATGGCGCAACACGGCAACGAGCAATAAAGGCCGCTGCACCAAAATGTTCGGTATAACTGACACCATGGTATGCCACATCCGGCTCTATCAATAACGAAAAGCGATTCGGGTATTTTGTCCATGGAAACTTACCTGAATCAATAACCATTCCGCCAAGTGATGTACCGTGACCACCAATATATTTTGTCAATGAATGAACGACGATATCTGCCCCATGTTCAAATGGACGGCATAAATAAGGTGTCGCCACCGTATTATCGACAATCAAAGGAATACCATGGCGGTGTGCAACTTCAGCGAGCGCCGCAATATCAACAATAAAGCCCGCTGGGTTTGAAATTGACTCACAAAAAATAGCCCGCGTCTTATCATCAATAAGCGCATCAAATGCGGCGAGATCGTCATGCTCCGCAAAACGTGTTTCAATTCCTAAACGCGGCAGAGCATGGGCAAATAAGTTATAGGTTCCACCGTATAATTTAGCTACAGAAACAATGTTGTCTCCAGCTTGCGCGATAGTTTGAATCGCATAAGTAATTGCCGCCATACCAGAAGCAACGGCCAAGCCAGCGACACCGCCTTCAAGCGCAGCAATTCGTTGCTCTAAAACATCATTAGTCGGGTTCATGATACGAGTGTAAATATTACCCGCGACTTTTAAATCAAAGAGGTCAGCACCATGCTGAGTATCGTCAAAAGCATAAGAGGTGGTTTGGTAGATTGGCACGGCAACGGACTTAGTGGTAGGGTCAGGAGAGTAACCGGCGTGAATCGATAATGTTTCTAATTTCATTAGTTATCCTTGTTGCAACGCACTGGAATAGTTACAGCCAGAGGTAGTGATTACGTTATTATAATGCTGTGATAACCTTAGATATTACCTAAGCCACGATACCGAGCAACTACTTGCACTTGAAATTATTTCATATTGATAGATACGGTGAGGGTGATTATCACACCCCTCAGCTTAAAAATTAGTTATATCAATGTCTATCCATATAACCTAGTTCGTATTGATATAAAAAAAGCCATGACTTTTACAGGTCATGGCTCTGTTTCTTATATCACTTTATTTATAACTATAAAAATGCACCATAAATAACCGAAGTAATAGACGCTAATCCACAGATAAAAGTAAAGATTTGTGCCAATTTTGAAGTGCTAAATTTCTTCATTGCAGGAACAATATTCATCGAAACAACAGGTAGAATGAATAGAATAGCGGCAATCATTGGTGCCCCCATCGTTTCAATCATGCCTAAAATACTTGGGTTACGAATAGTCACAATCCAGGTTGTTATCACAATAAATAACATGGATGCCATTTGAATTTTCTTCACAGAGAAAGAAGAGCGAGATTTAATTAACCCAACCAAACCTTCGTGAGCGCCTAAGAAGTGACCAAAGTAACTTGATACAATCGCAGCGAAAGCAACAATAGGCCCTAAATAAGATAGGATTGGCGATGGGTTGATATTCGCAATATGTGATAACACACTGATATTTTGTTCTTTCGCAACGGCAAGCTCTGCTGGGCTTAGTGATAACACCACAGAGAAAACGAAAAACATCACGAAACCAGTCAGCATCAATGCTGCACCACCAGTAATCATATCCGTTTTTACCACTGCATTATCACCAAACTGCTGACGTTGGTCTTTAGTAAATTGGCTGATGATTGGGCTATGGTTAAATGAGAATACGATAAGTGGGATCGCCATCCAAACAATCACAGGCATTGCACTCCAATCAGGAGCCACCTCTAGCATGGACATATTCCACTCAGGGATTAGATACAATGATAAAGCTAACAAAATGAATACCAAAGGATAAACCATTAGGGAGGTGAGCTTTAACATAAGGTCGCGACCAAATACCACACCAGCAGTCATTGCAGCAATCAATACTCCAGACAATAACCATCGTGGTAGTGGGTCTATTCCTAATTGATTTACTAAGAATGAATCAACAGTATTCGTGATACCGACACCGTAAATCAATACGATAGGGTAAATAGCAAAGAAATAGGCAAATGTAATAATATTTGCGCCTACTTTACCAAAATGCTCTTCTACCGTATCGGTAATATCGGCATTTGGATTTTTTGAGGATAAGACAAAGCGAGCTAACCCTTTATGAGCCAACCAAATCATTGGCGTTGCAATTATTGCTAATACTACTAATGGCCAAAACCCCCCAGCACCAGCTTTAATTGGTAGGAATAAAACGCCTGCCCCCACGGCGGTACCAAATAAAGAAAGTACCCAAGTGAAATCCTTATAAGTCCACTTACTGACAGGTTTATCTTCTGTAACTACTGCTTTTTCAATTGTGCTCATCTTGTGTTCTTCATCATTAACGTTATTAAAATAAGATGTGCAGATTTTGCATTAAATGGGCAACAGTACCTAATTTAATTACTCTATTTCTTTCAACTTTTTGGGGTAGATCTCGTTAATAACGTAAAAGAACAAATACCACGTAATTATTCTGTAAAAAAATAATTTCGCAATCAATTAAAAGAGTAAATTTTAGATATAAAGTATTTAATTTTTAATTCGAGGAATGGCTGAGTTATTCGCTCAGCCATTTTTTTACCTGAGAAACTGAAATGTTATAGATATATAGGCACTAATATTTCTGTCGCAATTACAACCACAACCAATCCAACTAATACTGGGATTGACGTTCTTTTCACGACTTCGAACGGAGAGATTTTTGCCATACCAGATACGGCCACGACAACCCCTGATACCGGCGATAAAGTCCGCCCTAAGTTAGAGGCTTGTAGCATTGGTATCACTAAGTAAGCAGGATTGACCCCCATTTGTTTTGCTAAATGAGGAATTAGTTCAACAAATGCATAGAACGGTGCATTCCCTGAACCTGTGGTCATCGCAGCTAACATCGTAATCACCACCAGTGCAATCATCATCACAATTGCACCAGAACCGAATGACTGTGCAAGGTCAATGAGCCCTTTAATAAAGCCAATGGTACTTAAACCTTGAGCAAATACCCCAGCCGCCACTAATAACATAACGACCGTTGCAAATGCTTCTGCCATACCTTTGTAGCAAACTTCTAAGCCACTATAGACATGTTTAGCGCTGAAGCTACGGATGAATTCAATGATTGCAGCCAAAATAATACAGCCAACAATAATGGTAACAATATGCAATTCAGGCGCCCATTTACCATCAAACACTAAAACACCGATAATTGGCGTAAAAGGTAAAATAGCGTAGAAAGCAGGAGCATGGGTTTTAATTTCATTCACATCTAACATTTCAGTCGTGACATTTTCTTTTCTGTCGAGGTAACGCTGCCAAAAGAAGTGAGCGATTGACATTGCCACAATTGCCGCGATAGAAATCGGTAAGGTCGTTTTAAATGCAAAGTCGATTAATGGCATTTCAGCCGCTTTTGCCGCTAAGATAACATCACCAGATGTCGGCGCTAAAATAATTGCCGCTGGCGATGCACAGATTGCTGCTGCTGCACCACGACTGATCCCGACATTCACCATTACAGGGAATAATGTCGCCATCAGTAATACACCGAGGCCTGTCGCAGAAGATACCGCCAGTGACATCAAACATGCCACAATATAAGCAGCAACCATCAACAAATAAGGTGAGTTGATCATTTTTAATGGCTTAGAGGCGATTTTCACCACAACATCATTCGCCCCAATGTGAGTCATATAAGATGCAAACCCACATAACACCATGATCATCATACCAAGGTCGCCACCTCGGCTCATTAATAGGAATTTTATGTATTCCAGAATATCTGTTACACGCCACCCCGTCGTCGGAACAGAACCTGGTAAAATACTTTTGCCCATAATAGCGGTAATGATTAGAAGTAAAATCCCTCCTGTCATTAACACACCCGTTGCGGAATACCCTTTTATGATATAACGCCCAACTCCAATGGCGACAATAACGCCGATTAAGAGCTCAATCATTTATTTCTCCTGCCTGTCTTATTTTGTAATTATAAAAAAAATTACTCTGCCTAATCATTAAGCAAAATTCACTGACAATGATCATGTCAGCAGATGATTTTTAATATAGAAATGCGTTAAAACACAAGAGAAATAAATAAAAAATCTTTTTGATAGTTATTTTGCAGCCGATCTTCCTATTTATTAACAACACATAGGAAGAACGGCTTAACTTAGACTAGAAAAAATATTTGAAGCGAGCACGAACACCATAGCGTTCATCATCATGATGACTAATCAAATTAGGGTTATCTGCATTAATTTTAGAGTAATAAGCACCAAGATAAATTTTGTAATTATCTATAGCTAAAATTTGAGGTAACTCATAAGAAGCATATAAAGTATGAACATCATATTTACCTGGGATGTTATTCAACACTGAATTAGGGTCTGTCGAAATATTTACTGCATTAAAATCTTTAATATTATTATGCGCATAGATATAACCTAGTTGAGCGCGACGCCACAAGGCATAGCCACCTAACGATAAATCTGTTTCTGCTATTGCATCTAGGTATGCAGTACTGAATGTTAGCTGCACGCCATTATCTGAGTCTTTTTCTACGCTATTCCATCCTAAAGTCATACCATATCCATTACGTTTGGACATATCCTTCCAATGACCATCAACGTTATCCCCATAGGCATTGTTGATAACTTGGGATTCCATCGCAATAGCCACTTTAAAATCATTCGGCTGCCAAGCCACCACAGGCCTTAAATAAATAACATTTTTCTTATTATCTAGCTGATAACCATGGTAATTAGAATCATCGAATAAAGCGGTACCATCTTCAACCAATGCGTTAATTTCAAAATACCAATCATCTAATGAGTGGGAAAGTTGCACACTACCACCATCACCTGAACGCCCCCGCCCTTCTTTCATCATATAAATATAACCGACCCCATCACTGTATAAATCATTCGCCGTATTGCCTGAATACTGTACAAACGTATCTTGTCCTAATGGGAACATATCATAAGCTTCGTAACGGCCGAGCTTTACTTGCCAGCGATCCTTTTGCCCGAAATAAAAAGCGGCATCATCAAGGTTCATTTTTCCTGTCATATCCGCAAGCGGCTGCACAGAAAACCCTGCATAATTTCCATTATCTTTCAAATGATTACCATCTACCCCAATCAAGATCCGTCCATTAATATCCCAATTATCACTCTTATTTGGTTGGTTGTTTTTCCCAAGGGCCGTTCTGACAGATGTAATTTGTCCCTGACGACTCGCCCCATCCATATTGAACTCAACATCGCCATAAAGCTTAAGTTCACCGTAATCATTGTGATATTGGATCCCAGATGTTGGTTTTTCTTCACTCTCCCTTGGTACATTTGTATTGGAAATAGGCTCCTTAACAACGGTTGATATGGGTTGTTTGGTAGTTTCATGCATATTCATCACTCGTTCGAGCTTTTCTGCTTTCTGTTCAGCAGCTTCGGCACGTCGTTCTGCCAACTCAGCTCTTTTCTCTAACGCCTCCAGCCTTGCCTCAATACGGCTTAAATCCGTTTGAGCATCCCCCACCAAAGGGAATAGGATGACAAAAGCCGCTACAATCGCAGATAACGGTAACATCTTCATATTAATACCTATTTGAATTAAACCAATAAACATCATTGCTAGCGCTTTCTTCTCTTTTTTGATTTATCGTGAAGTGAGCTGCCCAGAACATGAACACAGTATATGATCAAAGATATGTTAACGTTAACATGAAATTGATAAAAGAAAGATCGAACTCACAATTCACTGATTAATCTAAAATAAACAACGTCAAAAACTATGTTCAGATTTTATTTCAACCAGTTGAAAAGTAAGTGATTTTATAAATTAATAATATGGAAACTAACCATTGAATAACTCATAAATCATATCGCCAAAAAAGCCACGATACTGTAAGTATCTAATTTGTTTGCTTTTTTCCTTGAAATCATGAGGAAGGTCATCACCGAATTTTTTACTACGAACCAATGCGGCCTTTTCAAACCAATCTACATCTAGAGTAGCAAAATGCTTTTCCACAACCGTTTCAGTGAAACCTTTCTGCCGCATTTCTTGTTTTATCCGCAATGGCCCATATCCCTTGCGCAGATAACCTTGCATTAATAGCCCCGCGACACGGTCATCATCAAGAAAATGTTGCTCACTTAGTCTTTCAAGCACCAATTCAATTAAAGGCTCATCAATAATACCTTCATTTTTTTCATACATACGCCGTTTCATACGAGCAAATAGCTCGGCTTTACCGTAATCACGGCGGGAAAGCATAAACAAGGCATATTGGTAAAGCTCGGATTCATTCATGGCGTTAAACTTTCATCATTAAATTGGGCGCATTGCGCGCCCAGTCTAACATAAACCTTTGTACTCTAGCTTGAATAAGTATGTGATTCGGCTGGCGGAGCTCAGTCAACACCCATGCGGTTTGAATCGTGACGCGTATATACTCTAAATAATTCAAGTTGCATGTAGGCGACAAACGAAGACAGACCGATGAGCATACATAAGTATGTGATTCGGCTGGCTGAGCGCAGTCAACACCCATGCGGTTTGAATCGTGACGCGTATATACTCTAAATAATTCAAGTTGCATGTAGGCGACAAACGAAGACAGACCGATGAGCATACATAAGTATGTGATTCGGCTGGCTGAGCGCAGTCAACACCCATGCAGCTTGAAGTATGACGAGTATGACAAGTTAGTGAACTTGAGCGCCACTTAACAATTTATATATCGTATCAGGGGTATAACTGCCGTCTTGGAAATAAATTGTCCAATCCGTAATATCGTCGCGCGTTAATGGATAAACTTCCCCTTCTTGCATATTTTTCACATAAAAAGGATGGTTAATTAAACGCCCTTCAAACTTGTCTCCATTCCAAGAAACAGGTTCAAACCACATATGTTCATGACCATCGAAATCTTCTTCTGCATCATGGTAACCAATACCGCATTTCACTAAAAAGCGCCATTCCGAATCTTCAGCTTCCTCGTTTTTACCGAGGAATTTGGCAAAAAATCCTTTCTTCTGAGCGACCGGTTTTGGCCCGTAGTTATCTAACATATGGGTAAAATATTCCCAACGTAATTTGGCTTTACGGGACATATCAGCGGTTTCTTCATCGGTACGCATAAACATCATCGCGTTTTGATCTTCAAAGCCTTCAAAGAAACTTTCTAATACCGGGTTTTCTTGTGTCACACGAAACAACATCGCGGATGGGTGCTGATGAGATTCGTCTCGATCATGCCAATCCCCCATGAAACGCTCTGATGACGCATCACCAAACTCGAAATTCATCTCTTCAAGTGGTTTTAAGTCATCAATTGGCGTTGATTTACCCACATGCAACAGCCCTTCTTCAAACGGTACTGCAACTAAATACTCATAGCCTGCTTGGGTTTGACCAATAAAAATAGGTTCATTAAACACGATTTTTCCGTGAGTAATACTGTTATTCACGAAGCTCCAAAATAGTTCGGGAATACCATAATAAGAAGCAATCGGGTGCGGTATAATAATTTCTGCTTCCGATAAACCACAACGTGCCAAACCGTGAGTATGGAACCAATACATGGTCGGAGCACGCTCTTCTTCCGGCTTGTCTTCGTTGTCTTCTTGATCATAAATAGCATGAACAACATACAAAGAATCAATGCTTGGCATCAAATCATCAATTAGTTGGAAATTAAGCCACTCACGAGTAAACACTTTCCCTGCGGCAGAAATATCCAAGCCTAGTAATAAATCTGGCACTAATATTTGAATAATTTTCAGCTGCTGAAGGTAATTAGCTAATGGCTGCCCTTGAAATAAACATTCAACAATCACTGCTTGAGGAGCAGCACTGGCCTCTGCATACAGCTCAGGGCTAATTGGATCAGTGGCAAAATAAGGATTGATGGTATATTCAGGGTCGCTATCCACTAAAGAGATATAAAAACGTAATTCTTCTTCATCTTTTTTACAGCTAAAGAAAAAGCCGCCATCCTCAGGAATGTAGTCTATTTCACCATCGGTGAAATAAGTTTGCTCTTCTAAACGCTGCTCTAATAATAAAGACGTCAGCTCAGAACCAGGGATAGCAACCATCATTGATGCTTCTTTTTCACCCTCACCTGCTGCGGTATCAAGGTAGTGTTGTTTATTATTCATTTTCAGACCTATTAATAAGTGACTCTGGCGAGGATATCAGCTTATATTCATTAAGAATATTGTGATTATTCTTAACAAACAGAGATTGTGATTTGATCCTTCGTATTGCAAGTAAGTTAATAAATAATCATTATTCGACAATCAGTTATTCTACTTTTCATACTGTATTGACTGAGGCACAATAATGCACTTTCTTTAATTTGCTTTAAATTGATAAAGCAAAAGTTCTATTTCAATAAAGGTAATTCAAATATGGCTGATTTAACCAAGGCACAAAAAGAATATGTTGATGAACTGGCGATGCAGCGCGTTTTCGATATGAATAGCGATGAAGTGCTGGTCAACGCCTTAGAACAAAAGATTCACCAAATGGAAGACCATTTAAAAGCCTATTTTCATGAGCGTGTTAAGTTTCATCAACAAAACAAAAAATAGTATTTTCAGCCCTATCGTGCCGATGTTATTTCTTGCATCGGCAGCTATTTTAGGTATGAAAAATGATAATCTTAAATAAACAATTAACATACAGGTATCTAGTTTTAGATCTTCATAAAAAAGCATTAAGCGCTATCGATAAAAAAATTATCAATGTTAAAATTCCAACTATTATAGATATACCTAACTACACCTCTCTATTATCTAAAGATTGAGCCAATTTTATGAAACGCATTCAATTCAGTACTGCACTGATTCTTTCTTCTATTATGAGCATGTCTGTGAGCTTTGCCGATAGTGATCGTCCGTTATTTTCGGTCTCCGTGAGTGAGTCTGGAGTCCCACAAAGTAACAGCGAAGGCGGCATTACTCGTTCTTCTACCACAGAGTCACGAGTACTGCCGATTTGGGGCGATGAAGCCCGCGCTCGAGGGTATGATTTACCGGAACCTTTTGGGATCGGCTACGGATATATGAACCTACGTCAAGATATAAAAGTTGACAAAATAGCCTTTAAATCAGAAAAGGGCGTAAATATTCCTTTTGTTAAATTCGATTTAAATGATGACTTAATGATTAAAACAGGACATACACGCAGTAAGAATGAATCACATATGTTAAAACTCGATACTTGGGTCTTTCCATTTATGAACGTATATGGCGTTTATGGAAAAACCAAAGGAACATCAACCACAAATCTTGATAGTGTAAAAGCTCGGGTCAAAATTTTTGGCAAAGAAAATATAATTGATATCGGTAAAAATCTACCTTTTGAATTAGATTATAAAGGAAAAACGTATGGTGGTGGTGTTACCTTCGCTGGTGGGTATAACCAATTCTTTAGTACATTAGATTTTAACTATACCAGAACAAGCCTTGATATCTTAGACGGTGACATTACTGCTTTTGTTGTAACTCCTCGGGTTGGTTATGAATTTATCTTTGAACCTTTAATCCCTGGTCAAGGTAATACAAAGCTACAAATTTGGACTGGTGCCATGTATCAAGATATTACCCAACGATTCAAAGGTGATATTAATAAACTAGATTTACCGCCTGAATTGAGTGGGTTGATGGCATTAGCGCCAGACGATGCAAAATTCGATGTTAAACAGCATCTTGCCCATAAATGGAATAATACTATCGGTGCCCGTGTCGAACTCACTAGAAACTTTAATGTGTTAACAGAAGTCGGTTTTAATAACCGAAATAGTTTTTATATTTCTGGGGAATTCCGTTTTTAATGTGGCATTCGGCAATTATCCAAAGGCTGGCCTTGCTCAGCCTTTTTATTATTTTTCCCGCTAAAGCTGATTTACTCCCTGATCGCCAGCAAATCGATGGCTGGTTAAACGATCTCGGTGGAAAAAATAGCTTTGATGAAAGTAAAACTGTCGATTGGGGCGTATTACCGGGGCCATTTTATACCCCCGAAATGGGCGTTGGTATTGGTACTGCGCTGGTTGGTTTATATCGAATAGATAAAGAAGATAAACAAACCCAGCCGTCTTCTATTGGCTTAAGCGGTTTTGCGTCGTCTACAGGCGCGTTTGGCTTAAATTTTACCAACTATAATTTTATTGATAACGACCAGTGGCGGTTATTTGTTTCCGGCACCATTAACAATATTCCCACTTATTACTGGGGTAAGGGATATTCTGCAGGGAAAAACGATCACAATAAAGAAAAGTACCATTCCCAAGAATTCCAAATAACCCCAAGAGTCTTATATCAATTAGCCGATTCGACTTATATTGGTCTTGGTTGGAACTTTTCATCAATCAATGCCAGCGATCCTGATGATGGCGCCAAACAGTATTTCTCCAATTCAATTGGGGGTCGTTCGGTGTTAAATTCAGGCATCAGTGCATACTACAGTTATGACACACGAGATTTTCTGCCCAATGCCTATCATGGGCAAGCTTTTGAGGCCATCTATACTTATTTTGCGCCTACCCTCGGTAGCGATACACGTTTCCAAACCACCCAATTACAATATGCCTATTACCATGCCTTAGCCGAAGAGACTGTTATTGCATTCGACAATTATGCGAGGTTTTCAACCGGAAATGTACCGTGGAACCAGCTATCATTACTCGGTAATGGTAACCGCATGCGCGGGTATTATGAAGGTCGTTATCGTGATAACAATATATTCACCAGCCAAATAGAACTTCGTCATAAACTCGATTGGCGTCATGGCGTTGTAGGCTGGCTAGGAACAGGAACCATGAGTGATACTGCCTCTGAATTAGGCCAAGGGCATTGGTTGCCCACCGTTGGCGTAGGCTATCGTTTTGAATTTAAACCAAGAATGAATGTTCGCTTGGATTTCGGTGTCGGCCGCAACAGTACAGGGGTATATTTTCAAGTTGGGGAGGCGTTTTAATGTTCAAATGGGTTCTGGCAATGGGGATTGGACTTTTATTAGCCGCCTGCCAAAGTCATGACAAACTGGAATTACCCACTATTGAGCCTGTCATTACCCCCTATACTTTTGAAGAAGCCTCACAAAATTGGCCTATTATTGCTTCCTTAGCCCCACCACAAGGTTTGCGCGCTTGCTGCGCCTTTGGCTACAACTTGCAAGCTGAGCTATGGGGATTACCTGTCCCGTTTTACACTATCGATAATATCGTTGAAGCAGATAGCCTAGGAGAACATCATTATAATGACAGCTTTTTAGGTGCCTCTGCGGCATTAATGGGGCTCAGTAATGAAAAAATAGGCTTACTCTATACGGATAAAAGCGGGTTTATTGATATTTCCCATGTCAGAGATACTGCAGATTATACTTTTTACTTATTTAGCCAAATTTACCCACGTCTAGGCCAACAATGGTCGTTGTCACTGAGTGAAGAATTAGCGGATAGACAAATACATTTCAGTGCATTTGAACCGCCGAAATCCGCCAAACAGCGCTATACACTAAGCGCCTACTTAGCCGCAAAATTGGCTTTCCAACTCGCGGTATGGCATGAAATTGCACAGTGGTATGGCTATCAATCTGTACCGGGGTTTTCTGAAGGGGTTTCCGCATTTTCCCCTGAAGACCTGTACTCAAATTTACTTGGTTCCCGTCTCGCCTTAACTTTGATACTACAAGGCCGAGCAGGCTCTTTAGCCACTTACTCTCAATCAATGGAAAATATTCTTCCACTGGCCCTTCACCAACTCGGTAGCAAAGATAGAAAAACCACGCGAAAAATATTTGATAGCGTTGATGGTTTATGGTGGAACAGTTACCGTAGAGTACCAGAGAAATTTCTTGTTTTAACAAGAGATTACCAAACAAGTGACCAACGTTATCCTCTGATGCCCCCACAAATTATGCCATCTGAAGGCTTATTTTTAACGTTGCCTGACCGCTATCTCAAATATGATTTGTCATTACTCGCACAACTGCGTTTGCTCCCTACTGGAAATATGAAACAGCTCCCCAAACCGACCTCTTATTGGACAGTGGCAGATTTTCCACAGCTGGCGGAAGATGCGAAGCAACAAGATTTACTGCAACAAATTTTAAAACCTTAAAGGGACTATTTGTGATATCCATATGACTCACCCTATAGGACTTTATCCTGACATTGTTGCGCTTAAAATTTAAGGTAAATGTCACTTTTTACTCATTTGCAGATAATAATCTTATTTCACTTTTGTCGCCTCGATAGGCTTTAATAAAACGATGGAGAACTCATTTCGGTCAAAAAACAGACTACCAACTGCTTATTTTTCAGACAAAATAACCCTATAATAACTAAATGAATTGTGTGTTTTTTACTCAAATTTAACTTAAGTAAAGCGCAAACGCCACGGGAATAAATAGTTTAACTTATCATTCATCATATGAAAATATACCAAACGAAACCATTAGGTCATTTAAAATCAATACATTCATATTAATATAAAAAAATCCACAAAATAATACAGAAGTTTCCTTAATGTCATCCGGATAAATGTAGCTCGTGAAAAATTAATCTGCTAATATTCGCTCGAATTTTGTTCAGAGATACTTAGGAGAAGCAAATGCCCTCTCGAACGATGAGGACAAACGCCGTCTTCGCTTTCTTATTTTTACTTTTATTTTCGAGCCTGAGTATGGGCTCCACCAGTACCAGCACAATGCTCAATAAAGAGTATACTAATAAGACTGTGCAACAGAATGTAAGTCAGGCTAAAACCTCACTCCCTGACTTGCGTAAATACCCTTCTGGTACGCCTCGAAAGAAAGCATTTTTGAAAACGGTTGTCCCTGTTATTGAAAAAGTGAATAAGCAGATTATGGCTGAACGTACTTGGTTGCTATCAGTACAAGCTAATAAGAAGTGGAGCGCACAAGAGTTGCGCCGTCTTGAACAAATCTGTAATAGCTATGGTATGAAATGTAGTAATCCAAAACGTTTAAATTGGAACAAACTATTGAGTCGTGTCGACATCATGCCAACACACTTAGTTGCCACACAAGCAGCAACAGAGTCTGGTTGGGGTACATCACAACTTGCTCTGCAAAACGGTAATTTATTTGGTATGCGCTGCGGTAGTGGCTGCCAGACCAAACAAGGAAAGATTAAAGGCTATTCTACATATTCTTCTGTAGAAGAGACCGTGACTGCTTATATGAAAAATATGAATACCCATAATGCTTATGAGTCACTACGTACTTCACGAGCAAAACAGCGTCTATCAAAAGATGAGCTAGATACTAAAAAGTTAATCAATGATATGAAAGGGTACTCAGAGTTAGGTTCTACTTATAACCGCTATTTACAAGAGATGTACGCGAGTAATGAAGAATTGATTACACAAGCTCAGCAAAGAGCAGCCACTCGCATTTAATTTTGTATCACCAGGTACAAGACATAAAAAATCCACTTAACTAAGTGGATTTTTTATCCCTCACAAACCGTATTTAACTTACTTAACTCATTCGACTAATTCATTTTTTATGTTTTTTTAGATTTACTCTATTGCCTTAAATAGTTCGAGTGGTGGCGAGGCGGCAAGAGAAGCTACCCCTAGGAGCATACATAAGTATGTGACTAGGGTAGCTGAACGTAGCCAACAAAGTCACCGCTCGAAATATGACGAGCAATATGACAAGCAATATTCTGATTGCATAGAAAAAGAGATCAAATATCATATACCCTAACCTTCTAACAAAATAATTAACATCTTTGAGTCTAATATGAATTTCTTCTCTTTTGAGTTTCTTGGCTCTTTCTTGATTTTTTTTCTTATTTATTGGGGTTGTCAGCCCAGTGCAAAGTTACAAAATGGCTTATTAATCACTGCTAGCTATTTTTTTGTTTATTCATTTAGTCCTGACTTTGCTTATATCTTATTTAGCTACACACTGATTATTTATTTGCTTACCAACGTGGCAACCAATTGGCTCTCTAGTCGATGGATATACGGTATTCTTACCGCTGTCATTGTTGGCTTCTTTACCACCTTTAAATATTACTCATTCTTCCAAGAGACTATTCAGCAAACACTCGATAAATTTGGTTTTAGTGTTGGTCTTCCTATATTGGAAATACTCGCACCGCTTGGACTCTCATTTTATGTATTCCATTCGGTAAGCTATACGGTATCAGTTTGTCGCAAAGAAATTCCTAAAGCCGATTTCTTTGATGTAACATTGTATCTTGCATTTTTTCCGAGCATCGTCGCAGGGCCAATCAACCGCGCGAAGAACTTTCTTCCCCAAATACAAGCGGAAAGCCGTGAGGTTTTAGATCCTCGAAAAGCGATATTGCTTATTTCATTAGCACTAGTGAAATTGTTTTTATTTAGCTCTTACTTGTCTGAAAATTTTGTAAATCCAGTCTTTGATTCTCCCGTGGGTTACAATGCGGGAGAGATCCTAGTAGCAACCTATGCCTATGCTTGGAATATTTACTTTAACTTCTCAGGTTATACCAATCTGGTGACGGGCATCGCGTTATTATTAGGATTTAGAGTCCCTGTTAACTTTAATGCGCCTTATTTAGCTGCAAATTTAAAAGAGTTTTGGGCCCGTTGGCACATCAGCTTATCTACATTTATTCGCGACTATATTTATATCCCCCTAGGCGGTAACCGCAAAGGTTTTAGCCGTATGAATACCAATGTATTCCTTGCGATGGTCATTTCAGGGTTATGGCATGGTGCAGCAATGACATTTGTAGTTTGGGGAGCCATTCATGGATTAGGAATTGTGCTACTCAATCTTAAGAGTTTATGCATGGAAAAATTAGGATGGACCCAAGTGATTCCTAATAAAACATTATCCGTTTGGGTGTCACGAATTATTACTTTCCATTTTGTCTGCTTTGCATGGGTTTTCTTCCGTAGCCCCTCATTTGATGATGCCCTGTTAATGGCCAATCAAATCATTGCACCTGGTTTTATTGCTTCAATTAATGCAAGCCTAGGCTTACTAATCGCATTTTGGCTACTACTGATTACCTACCCTTATTTTGTACAAGGCTACCATTATGTGGCAAAAAAATACCAAACCATTCCTTGGTATTATTATCCTATTCCGCTCGCGATTATTCTAACTATTATGTTTATGCTTTCTCCTTCAGGTATGCCGGGGTTTATTTATGCTAACTTCTGAGTTTAAAAATACCCTAATCAAAGTTGGGCAGATTTTATTTATTGTCCTAATTGCTGGCCTATTATTAATTTGGTTGAATCAAAGCTCACTAGAACGATTTTGGCAGCAAAAATATCACCAAGATACCCCATGGGCAAAAATGGCAGGGAATCCTATCTGGGATTATGGTGCTTATTTACATGATGGTGCGCTTGAAGCAGGAAGCTTATTCACTTATTACGCATCAGGGCAAAAAGCGCAGGAAGACAAACAAGCCGCAGAGCTTGAACTGGCCAATAAAGATAAAAAACTCAGTTTCCCCAAAGAGTTTCAAATTGGTCTTCATTTCGTAAATGGCTATATTTATCCAGCTGAAAGCTTATCGATTACTTTCCCTGAGCGGCTTAAACGGCCACAAGTTAGAGAGAAAAACCAGAAAATTAACTTTGGTGGTTTTACAATCAAAAAAGATCAGCCAATCGTGGCAAAACATATTGCCAATATCGAAAAGGGCCAACAAGTCCTGTTCGCGGGGGACTCCATGATGCAAGGCGTCGCTCCACATGTTAAAAACATGCTCTTGAAAAAATATAATATCGATAGCATTAACCTAAGCAAGCAAAGTACAGGACTGGCGTATCCACGCTTTTTCAATTGGCCACAAACCATTGCTAAGGCATTGAATGATAACCCCAACATTAAGGTTTTAGTCATTTTTTTAGGACCTAACGACCCTTGGGATATGCCACCACAGACGGGTTATAAATACGTCAAATTTAAAAGTGAAGATTGGGAAAAAGTGTACCGTGAACGAATTGGTGATATAATATCGACTGCTCGCCAGCACAATGTTGATGTTATTTGGGTTGGGCCTCCTAATATGCGTAAAAATACGCTCTCCGATGGCATGAAATTCTTAAGTAGCCTCTACCAATCTGAAGTTGAAGACAACGGTGAAATTTACTTTTCGGTCAATGATGTCTTTAAATATAAAGGCGATACCTATTCTGACTATATCGGTGATGCGAGTAGTACCATTAAATTGCGAAGTGGTGACGGGATCCATTTCAGCGGAAAAGGTCAACAATTGATTGCTGAAAAAGTATTCTCACTCATTCATTTCGAAGAAGAGGAAGAAAAGGAACCTCATGAAACTGAACAAACTGTGTCAAGCTAAGTCCAAAATATTGGCGGGTAGCGTGATTGCGCTTTTGTCGCTGGGCTTATTGTCTTGCCAGAACACATCAGACAAAACTCGCACGACTAGCCTGCCTAAAGGCCAGCCAGTCGTTGCACAAGGGCAGTTGGTCAATAACTCAGAGCCTAATTTGCCACAATTGGCGAATAAATTACGCCAAGGCAACCAACAAGTTCACATTGTCCAAATTGGTGATTCACATACAGCCGCTGACTTTTTCAGCGGTAATTTAAGAACATTATTTCAGCAACGTTATGGTGACGCGGGCCCAGGCTTCATTCCTCCGATTTCGGTACCTGGGCAACGAACAGCGACCATTAACCGTATGAGCGAAAAGAAAGAGTGGTCACTGGCTTCAAGCCGCAAAGATGAACGCTTTGATTACCCACTGGGTGGGCTAATTGCCGAGCCACAAGCAGCCAACAGTAAAGTAGTGCTCAAGCCTTTACAGCCTGCGCTAGGTGCTTATCAGCTACAAACTCTATACCAAAGCACAAGTGACTCACAAATGCGTGTCGCTCCTGCCGTCTCCCCCAATGTTGCATTGCCAGCCACAGGCAACCAGTGGGTATTTTCGTCCCCTGTAAATACCCAGCTTCCAGCCCAAGTTACTGTTAATAAAGGTGATGGGTTGAAAATTGGTGGGTGGTTAGTGCGTTCGCAAAAACCAGGAGTAATGTTTTCAGCTCTTGGGCTCAATGGTGCAACACTGAGTATGACAGATAAATGGCAACCACAATGGAGCGAAACCTTAGCTCAAATGTCCCCTGATATGGTGATTTTAGCCTATGGAACCAATGAAGCTTTTAACGATACATTAGATTTAGCCGCTTACGAGCAAAATTTACGCGCCAAAATTCGCTTAATTCGCCAACAAATGCCAAATAGCGTTATTTTACTTATCGGCCCGAATGATTCACTTAAATTTAATGATGCGGCGAGTTGCCAAGCTCAGATGCCAGTGAATTTAACGAGTGTGATTCAAATTCAAAAAACAGTTGCCGCTCAGGAAAATACGCTATTTTGGGACTGGCAAGCCTTTATGGGTGGCCCTTGTTCAATTCGCACATGGGCAGCACAAGATTTAGCACGACCTGATAATGTGCACCTCTCCGTCGAGGGTTATAAGAAGAGCGCACAAGGCCTATATAGTCAGTTAAACCAAATATTGAATTGATTACTGGTCCAACGCACGATAAGGCAGAAGTATATTCAACGTACTCTGCCTTTTTATTTACTCCTACTATTTTTTAATGTTAAGCACCTAATAGTTGTCATTTCACTTTGTTTTTTCTTACTTATCTTTTTGTTACTCTAAAAACATAATTCCAATATTAAAATAAAAATAATTATTTTAAATAAAAACAATGAGTTAAAATAATGACTCTCGGAATATTACTGACTCGTTAAGAATTTATTGTTCTCTCTCAAAAACATAAAAAATCGTGACCAGTAATTAAATCAATATACCCTATATAAAATTAGTATCCCTGCGTTCCTTTTAATAAACCACATCGCTATACACTGAAGTTTATTAAGTCAGGAAGTAATAACAAATCGATCTTTCAGCTTATGCAAGCTCAAGGTTTGTTGTTAAAAATATGGAAGCCGTGAACAATTCTTTGACACAACCAGAATAATTTTACGGTAATAATCGTAGGTAATATTTATTTAGGTTCAAAAATGTCGACTAATTTCTGTGTTAAATCGTTTCATACCTATATTGAAACCCTATCAAATAAAATAAAAAATAGCTTTTATCTAACTCACTCTCTACTATTTAAAGTGAGGTCTGGCGAAATTGAAATACGGATAGAAGAAGGTCCATGGCAAAGACTAACGGCTGCAGATATCTGTTTTCTCCCCAAAGGATCTTCAATTGAGATAATCAATCTTGATAATCACAATCTGCTGGCTGTAGATGTACTTCCAATGACCACCGATATGTTAAAATCCTTTTACCAACAGCATGCAGCATTATTTATTAATAAGAAAAAGACACACTCAATAAGCCAAATTTGTTGTACTAGCTTACAAGAAAACCCGATTATTGAAGATGTATTTCATTCTGCAATTAAAGAAGCTAACTCACCGACCAGCCATAATGTTATTCATATTCATTTAAACTTTATTCTATCATTTTTTTTACTGGTGAATGAATTTTCCTCTACATTATATGCCTCAATGAATATCTCGATAAAAGATAAAGTGTATGACTTAATTTTTCATAGCGCAGGTAAACAATGCCTTACTCTAGATACTATCGCAAAAAAACTCCATATGAGTCCTTCAACCCTTAAACGACGACTAGCCAGTGAATATACATGTTTTTCCAAAATTAGCTTAATGTCCCGAATGAACAAAGCAATGATATTATCTAGAACAGAAAATATGCCTATGACACGTATCGCCCAAGAAGTCGGCTATGATGATGTCCCTTATTTTTTACTGGCATTTAAAAGTTTTCATGCGCAGCCAAGCTTCCCCCATTCCTTGATTTAGTACTTTATTCACCTTTAAACTTTAGCCTTACCATTTTCATGGTAGGGCTATTATTCAATTAAAAATAGTGTTCCTCGATATCAGATGGAAGCGCTAAGGTATCTATTGGCGGGATATCCACCTGAGTACCGCCTGTATTATCTATTGGCGTTACAGTTGCATCGGGCAAATCGGAATAAATAGTAAGATTACCTTTAACCTGTGCCTGATTTCCTGCCTGATCATATACATTAACTTCATAGTCATGCACACCTTCAGCTAATGGGTTCAATACCGATATTTCCCATTGACCCAGTTTATTCGCTTTTTGTTCATAGGTATGATTATCAATGGTTAAAAATACATGAGTGTCTGGCTCCGTTGTCCCACTGAATTTTGGCGTATTTACATTGGTTATATCATCGCCTTTTTCACCAGAGTCAGTCATAATATCTAAGCCACTAACAAGCTCAGGGGCTTTGGTATCAATAGTCACCTTTCCTGATTGCTGTGCCTGATTACCCGCTTTGTCATATGCATTAATTTCATAGTCATGCACACCTTCAGCTAATGGGTTCAATACCGATATTTCCCATTGACCCAGTTTATTCGCTTTTTGTTCATAGGTATGATTATCAATGGTTAAAAATACCTGAGTGTCTGGCTCCGTTGTCCCACTGAATTTTGGCGTATTAATATTAGTTATATCATCGCCTTTTTCGCCAGAGTCAGTCATAACATCTAAGTGACCAACAAGCTCAGGGGCTTTAGTATCAATCGTCATTTGCCCTGTAAGCGCCTGCCTATTTCCCACGGCATCTTTAACTTCAATACGATAATCATAGGTTTTATCAATCAAGGCATCAGTAACAGATATCGCCCATTTTCCTTTTTCATCCGCCACCCCTTGATAGATTTTACCGTCAATTTCAAGCGCAATAACTGCCTCAGCCTCTGTCACCCCACTAAATTTTGGCTTATTGATATTCGTTATATTATCGCCCTTGTGGCTTGAGTCAGTGGTGTTATTTAGCCCCCCTAAAATTTCTGGCGCTTGAGTATCAACAGTAATTTTTCCGGTTAAATTGTCTGTCCCTAAGTTCCCCGCAATGTCAGTTACCCTTATATGATAATCATGTGTCCCATCGATTAGTGGTTCTGTTAACGTAAAGCTCCACTCCCCTTGTTTATCAACAAGGATATTCGTGTAGATCTCTTGACCAACTGTGATTTCCAAATAAGTGCTAGGCTCTGCAATCCCAGCAAAAGTCGGCCTCGTCATACTGGTTAAAATATTCTGTTTAGTGCTGGAGTCTATAGGATCCACCACACCACCAATAAGGTAGTCAGGTGCTAATGTATCAATAACCAATTGCCCAGAAACTTGTCCTTTAATACCTTTAATATTATCAATCGCAAAAATGACATAATCATGAAGACCTTCACTTAACTCAGTATCAACGTGAATAGACCACTCCCCTTTTTCATTAGCGATAGTTTCAAATGTTGAGGCAATTTTATTATCGAAAACTAATCGGATTGTCGCATTCGGTTCAGTTATCCCAGTAAATATAGGCTTATTTATATTTGTACAATTATCGTCTTGAATACCCGAATCTGAGTCTGACATTAACCCTCCGGTCGCCACAGCAATGGTTTTTACTGTAAAATTGCCTGAGATAGGTTGTAGACTAATTTGGCCAAAAATGTCTTGAGCTTCGATTTCATACGAGTAAGTTCCCTCAGCAAGGGCCTCTTTATCAGATAGTTTAATTTGCCAGTTACCATCGTGATCCGCAGTCGTGTGATAAATATTTCCATTGATCGTCAAGCGTACTTCCGAATTGACTTTGGTTGTTCCATTAAATGTTGGTTGATTAACATGAATAGTGCCGCCATTTGATGATTGTTCGTCTAATACCGCATTCAATACTGGTGGGGTAATGTCATATACCAAATCAAACTCAAACTGCGTTTCACGATTAGCTAAATCCTTTGCCGTAACCGATAATTGAATTTTTTCACCATCCTTAATACCTACAGGAACAACATCACTGGGTAATTTCAGCTGCCAACTCCCCTGATTATTTGCCTTTGTCGTACCAAGTATTTTTCCATTTATGTCTTTGATGGTAACTAGGCTTGCGACGCTTGTAGTCCCCGTGAGTGTTAAATCATTTTGGTTGAAAAGTAATTTGCCATCTTTCTCAGAAATTAATTGTTTATCATTCACACCAAATTCAATACTTGGGGCAGTCTTACCGGATTCATCACTGAGCACTTTAATAATTACTTCATGCTCAGTTTTATTACCCGCGATATCAAATGCAGTTATTTTTGCCACATGCTCGCCGTCAGGTAATGCCAGCTCATTAGCAAAAACTGTTTTAGAGCCATTATATTTAGTTTTTAGCTTATTATGTCGAGTCGTTTTTCCATTCACGTTTATCAAGTAATAATCCATATTTCCATTATAAGTGAAAACCAATTTAGGATTGGTTACATTCGCAACTTGTGTACCCGCATGAAGTTGCTCCTCAGCAACCTGAAAATGATTAAATATGGGTGCCTTAGTGAGGATATTAAGTGTTGTTTGCCCAACTGAAACTGTACCATCGTCTTGGATAAAACTAATATGGTAAGCGCCATCCCCTTTAATCGGTACTTCGAAACACCACTCTCCCTGATCATTGGCTTGAATAGGATAACTATTACCATTTACTTTGGCTGAGATCGTGCCACCGGCTGTTATTTTGCCTTTATAAACGGGTTTTTTATGATTGGTATAGTGGTTACCGATTTGGCCAGAATCTGTATCTGGGTCAAGGTAAAACTTGAAATCACTGATAAATACAGAAGAAGATACTTCCCTTACCGAACCATAAACATCTTTAAATTTGAGGGTATAAGGGACTTCCCCCAATGGTAATTGGACATCGTCGGGGACTTTGAAATTCCATGAGCTTCTGCTTTTACCAAAAGCTATTGAATAAGTTTTTCCACCAATAAAAATGGTTCCTGTAAGCTCATCTCTATCCGATGCCCCTGAAATCTTTCCCTGTAACTTTGGAGAACGACTTGAGCTTAGTGAGTTATCAACTTCCCCAGTGCTACTCGACTCTGCCGCAACTTGAAATGCCACATTTAAAACGCAATCCTTTATTTGAATCCCTTTTTCTTCAATCACCTTTTCTGTCGTCAACCCAGCTGGAGACGTTGCAATTAATACCAAATTATCAAGGTCATAACGGCGATCCACTTTAAGAAAACCTGGCGGTAAGCTAAAAGACCAATTTCCATTTTTATCAATGTCTGAGATGGAGAAAATATGCTCATCCTTCTTACTCAGTCTAAACTTAAATTGTAAACTTGAACCAGGGGTGACTTTTCCTGTAAAAGTTGCCTCTAAATCATTGGTTGATTTATCACCATGATGATAACCTCTCTTCCAAGGTGAAGCCAGAGCAGCATCGGTAATCTCCGGTTTACTCGAATTAATCGTCAGTGTGTCTATTGTTTCAAATTGATTATTTGCCGTATCCGTAACGGTAACTTTATAATCACCAATAAAATCTTTTGGTAATTCATTAGGTAAAGATAAACTCCAGAAACCATTGTTATCAACAACTGTCGAAACCGACTCATTATTTAGTTCCAGAGTGATTTCACTTCCCGGCTCACTTTTTCCTGTAAATACAGGTTTACGATGTGCAGTAATAAAGTTTCCTTTGGTTCCAGTATCCGTTTCTGTACTTAGTTCAATTGTGGATACAGGAGCAGTAGTATCTATAAAAATATTCCCAGAAATATCCTTTGTTTGCCCATTTATTGGGTGTTCCGCCGTCACAAGATACTGGCAATTCCCTTCCGCGAGCTCTTTAACTTGGATTTCCCAATTTCCAGTGACTTTATCTGCCAATGTAGAGAAACTTTCATTCCCGATTGTCAGTCTAACTTTAGCCCCCACCGTGGCGTTCCCAGTAAATTTAGGCGCTTTAATATTAGTGATATAGTCACCTTGCTTTCCACTATCATACGCAGCATCTAATGTGGCGGTTAAAGTCGGGGGGTGAATGTCTCCAGATCCTACTGATGAGGGCAGGTATGTAAAACTCTGACTAATTGTCTCTTTGTTACCAGCAGCGTCCTCTGCGATGACCTTGTAGTGATTATCCTTGCCTTCATTCGCATCAACATCAAAAATCAGAGACCATTTTCCTTGGCTATCGGCGTAAACCGTTTTAATTTGTCCTTTAAACTCAGAGGTAATTTTGCTTTCGGGATCTGCTTCTCCACTAATTTGTGGCCGTTTTGAGTAGGTTATCAACGCATTCGAATTGTCTTGGCTCGCTGGGTCTAAGTGTGCAGTCAGCGTGATATTGCTATCCACGGTAAACTGCCCGGTGGACGTCCCGATATTTCCGACAGTATCGGTCACACTCACTTGATAATCATACTCACCGTCTTGACTTACTACGGGTAATGCCACTTGCCACTGCCCGTCTTTATCGGCAAGGGTGCTGTACTCCTGCCCCGCAAACTGGATCACCACCGCCGATTGTGGTTTGGTTATCCCTTCCAAAGTGACTGCTTGGTGTTGCGTAAGATTGTCCCCTTTGGCGCCGGAATCGCTGCTTTCGGTGAGCGTCGAGGTCGCAGCCGGTAGTGTCGTGTCGACCCATACCGTCTCGCTGATTTTCTCGCTATTTCCAGCAATATCGGTGACCTGCACCTTGAGCGAGTGGCTTCCCGACGCGAGTACCGAGGTGACCATAATCGACCAAGCGCCCTGTGCATCGGCCACCGTTGAGTAAATTTCCCCACTCAGTGAAACCTGTACCGTCGCGTGGGGCTCGGATTGCCCAGATAATGTCGGGAGCGGTTGGTTAGTCATCAAATCAGACTGGTTATTAAGTTGTAACGTCGTGGATTGCAATGTGGTTTTTATCTGCACGGACTCTGTAACCACGGTGCTATTACCTGCCACATCCGTGGCTTTGACTGCATAATCATAGGTGCCGTCGGCGAGTACATTTTGTGTCACCACCGACCAATCCCCATGGCTATCCGCTGTCGTGACCACGTGTTGCCCGCCAATCGTCAACTCGACACGGCTCCCCGCTTCCGCCTTACCTGAAAAATGCGGACGCGACTCTTGAGTGATATGGTCGCCAACCTTGCCACTATCAGACAGTGTATCAAGGTGGACCGATAGGCTATCCACCTGAGTATCGACAATAAACTGCCCGGTGGACGTCCCGATATTTCCGACAGTATCGGTCACACTCACTTGATAATCATACTCACCGTCTTGACTTACTGCGGGTAATGCCACTTGCCACTGCCCGTCTTTATCGGCAAGGGTGCTGTACTCCTGCCCCGCAAACTGGATCACTACCGCCGATTGCGGTTTGGTTATCCCTTCCAAAGTGACTGCTTGGTGTTGCGTAAGATTGTCCCCTTTGGCGCCGGAATCGCTGCTTTCGGTGAGCTTCGCAGTCGCAGCCGGTAGCGTCGTGTCGACCCATACCGTCTCGCTGATTTTCTCGCTATTTCCAGCAATATCGGTGACCTGCACCTTGAGCGAGTGGCTTCCCGACGCGAGCGGCGAGGTGACCATAATCGACCAAGCGCCCTGTGCATCGGCCACCGTTGAGTAAATTTCCCCACTCAGTGAAACCTGTATCGTCGCGTGGGGCTCGGATTGCCCAGATAATGTCGGGAGCGGTTGGTTAGTCATCAAATCAGACTGGTTATTGAGTTGTAACGTCGTCGGTTGCAATGTGGTTTTTATCTGCACGGACTCTGTAACCACGGTGCTATTGCCTGCCATATCCGTGGCTTTCACCGTATAATCATAGGTGCCGTCGGCGAATACATTTTGTGTCACCACCGACCAAGCCCCATGGCTATCCGCTGTCGTGACCACGTGTTGCCCGTCAATCGTCAACTCGACACGGCTCCCCGCTTCCGCCTTGCCTGAAAAATGCGGACGCGACTCTTGAGTGATATGGTCGCCAACCTTGCCACTATCAGACAGTGTATCAAGGTGGACCGCTAGGCTATCCACCTGAGTATCCACAGTGAATTGCCCCTTGGACATCCCGATATTTCCGACGGTATCGGTCACACTCACTTGATAATCATACTCACCGTCTTGATTGACTGCGGGTAATGCCACTTGCCACTGCCCGTCTTTATCGGCAAGGGTGCTGTACTCCTGCCCCGCAAACTGGATCACCACCGCCGATTGCGGTTTGGTTATCCCTTCCAAAGTGACTGCTTGGTGTTGCGTAAGATTGTCCCCTTTGGCGCCGGAATCGCTGCTTTCGGTGAGCGTCGCGGTCGCAGCCGGTAGTGTCGTGTCGACTATCAGGCTTTGGATAAAAACACCCTGATTTCCTACGCTATCTGTTACCTTAACATTTAATATATGTGAGCCATCAGCTAAGTTATCACTAATAGTGAGTGACCAATCACCCTGTTCATTCGCCTTAGTGAAGTACTCTTTTCCAGCTACCTTAACGATGACATTGGAATTCGAATCTGTTTTTCCCGTAAGCGTTGGCTTTACTTTGCTGGTCAAAAAAACCGTTGAGTTATCAAGCAGTACACTAGCATCTGGTTTTGATGTTTTGATAGTAACGCTCTCAGTGATGATTTTTTGGTTACCAGCAGGATCCACGGCAGTGATTTGGAAGTTTGATACTCCATCGGCCAATGGTTTCTCGACTGTTATTCGCCACGTACCTTTATCATCAGCAATTGCCGATAATGTTTGTCCTGCAATCGTTAGCGTTACCGTACTACCAGCTTCAGCTTTCCCTATAAAAGTAGGAACTTGCTTGTTAGTTAGTCTCTCCGCCGACGTTTCGGTATCCGAATGCCCATCAAGGCTAACAGAGAGATTATCAAGCTGAGTGTCGACTTCAAATTGGCCATTCACCGTCACAGGCTTACCTTCACCGGAAAAAGCAACTAATGAATATTCATATACTTTATCTTCTAACGGCTCAGTGATTTTTAATGACCACTTTCCATCTTTATCCACTGTGACCGAATATTTGTTATCATTAATCGTTAGATAACCCTGACTATCAGGAGAGATAACCCCAGTAAATATTGGTGTATTAATATTCGTAATATTATCCCCCCTTTTCCCTGAGTCGGATTCTTCGCTTAATTTTCCTTGAATAAAAACCTGTGTTATAGGTTTAGCTATCTGGGAAGGTGCTAATGGTTTATTTGCAGTCTGAGAGGGTGATGAAGAACTTATTGGCATAACAACGGGTGCAGATGGTGAAGGAAAGGTTAAGTTGCTGTCTTCGACTTGTGCTTTCTCTGCTTTATTTTTTTGATTTAGCTGGTTTTTCGCTTCTGTGAGCTTTGTTAATGACGAACTTAGTAATACCTCTTTTTCATCTTTCTCAGAAGACAAGGTCTGAAGCGCCTTTTCTAATTGTTGGTTTTTTTGATTTAACTCCGCCAGTTTTTCACTGAAACTTTGTTCATCGTCTTGTCGGTTATCATATTGCTGTTCCTCACCTTCAATTTGCTCATTATTCTTTTTTGAGGCTTGGCTATCCGTATATTCAATGATGTCACTCGTCAATTGCTCTTTGATATAAATAGCATCAGCACCGACATTTAATGTTATTGATGATAGAATTTCATCTTGTGAAAGAATCTCGCCCTGCTCAGTCAATAATGTCATATTTCCTAAAATAACTTCAGACAGCCCATTTTTAATGTTCTCAATAGAACCATCTGGCTTAGTTACAATTAAATCAAGCCCTTGAACTTTAAACTTTTGGATTTCTATGCTTTTTAATTTATCTGTGATAGTTTTATCTGTCATGTTCTATATCATTATATTAATAAATGGGGTTATCAGCTATATACCCATAAGCTGCCGTTAATGAAACCGATTATATCCATTTAATTAAAAATAAAACGTCATTTAAGATAATGTGGTCTGACAATCTTTTTTTTTGAGCTCCAATTCCAGTGAGTTCATTTCAATAGCGATTATAATATAATCCTGAATTAATAAAATTGTTTCTAAAATAAAAGAATTAGATATGGAAGAAAATGATGATAACTCTGATGAAGAACTAGCCCCAATGGTTGATGGGTTAAGTGGAACACTATGTATAATTATTTTAGTTTCTATGGTGTTTATTTTCAGTGGAATGAAAACTGCAGAAACCCATATTAATTATGGACAATTAAAATTTGAAAAAATACAAATAGATATCCCAAATAAACGTCTTTATTTTAAAGGTGGAATTCATTTATCAAGCAATGAAACCTCTTTAATCAAACAAGAAATAGTTAAAAACAAAAGTAATAAAGTTATTATCAGTGGTTACATCAATGATAAAATCAGCCACAGTAAAGAAAAAAACACCTACAACCTTCTTTATATGGCATCACTAATTAAGAGTCTGGGAATTAATAAAGAAATTGTTCTAAAACAAGGAACAAGTGAATATTGCCCAGGTTGGAACTCATGCATTTATTGGGATTACAAATAACATGTATTATCTTGGATTATTTTTTTATGCCGCAACGTTTCTCGCTTGTTTTTTATTACAATCGGTACGTGAAATGGTTCAGCAATGTCTATTACTTGCCCCTGAAATCAGCTACACCATGATTGGGATTTATATTTATCCTTTAGTTATATTTTTATTTCATCGATTATTTAATAAAAATAAAAAAAGCAACTATACATTACTCTCAAACCAAACGAAATTATCTGCATCCGTTACTGTGTCATTAGGATTAATAGGAACATTTATTGGATTAACAGGGATGATCACCGCAATATCAGCATCACTTGGAGGAGAAGGTGATGTCTCAGAAAAAATGAACGCCATGATCTCATCTATCTCAATGGCACTTAATTCAATGTCCTTTGCATTCTTAACCTCTATTCTTGGGGTTTCTATTTCAGTTTTACTGTTAGTGAGTTTGAATTTCTTTCATTTCTTTTACCAAAAAGAAAATAAAAAAACTCAACAACAATCTGCAAACTACTCAGAAGAACTTAATCATATTCAAGAAACCCTGAACACATTACAGAAAGTGAATATCAATATAGCGCAAAAAATGATTTCCGTGACCGAAAACAATGAGCTAGCAACTGATATTTCCTCACATCTTCTGGCTTTATCCTCCACAGCACAAGAGCACTTAGAGGTTTTACAATCAATAAAAGAAGCTGACGATGACTGGAAAAGAAAATTAGCCGTCTACTTATTAGAAGAAAAAATAAACAAAAACAATCAGAATGAAAAAATTTCAGAAGAAATATTAAAAATAGATCAAACTACACAATGGCTAAAAGAAAATACCATTGAGAGCAGAAAAAAACTATTAACTTTATTATCAATGGAGTAAGCACATGCGTCCTATCACCTTAGGTTTGTTATTAACATTATCACTACCAACTTGTAGCTTAGCCAATCAAGATGTAGAAAACTTCCAAACATTTATTGGCCGAGTATTAAAAAACTCCAATCCAGTTCAAATAAAAGCGTTAGAATTAGAATCTGAAAACCTCAGAGCAAAACAAACAGATTATTATTATCTACCAAAAATATCCGCTTCAGGAAAAATAAAAAGCCATGATGGCAGCACTAACAGTAATATTACTGCCAGTTCATTGATCTATGACACTACGTTAAGTCACCGGTTTAATGAAAAAAATTTAAAATTAAAAATATCAGCACTTTCACTAAACAAGGAAAAAGAAGAACTTTACACCTCGACAACTAACAACTTAATTGGTATTTATTATCTCAATGAGCTAACAAAAACAACAGCTGATTTAAATAGCAATGCTAAAAGTATTTTCAAACTTATTACTCATCGCTATAAAAGTGGCATAGCAAAATACAGTGATGTTGAACAAGCTTCTTTATTGATGCAGAGGATTGAAACAGAGCTACAAAATATAGAAAAAGAGATTGAGCAATATAAGTCTAATATTGAGCTTTTATCAGGCATTACCTTTCCTTCTAAAGGTGTAACGGTTCCAAAAAATCTATTAAAAAAATTACAAGAAACTATTATTGATAGTGAAAATGCACAACAGAATAGCGAATATAACTTGCTACGTATGCAAGCTGATGCAATGAAAGAAAATGCTTATCAACAAAATCCCTTCTTAAATGTTAATCTTATCGCCGAAGAACGATTTATTGATCAAGTTAGAAGTCGTAACGAGTCTTATATGGGAATGGAGGTTAAATTAAATATCTTTGACCTTGATAAAGTTCTGAATGAAAAATCTCAACTGAAACTGTATGAAGCAACAAAAGGAAAAGCTGATTATAAATATAAAGAATCCACAGCTAAAATTAAAAATTTAAAATTAATCGCTAATTCAAATTCGACTGAACTTATAGGGCTACATGAACAACGTAAGACCATGCGCTCAATAATTAAAAGCCAACAAAGGGAATATGAAATATCACAATCTTCTTTCTATGAAATGGTGAACACACTATTTGATATGTTAACAATGGAAAGGCGCATTGCTGAATTAATGATTGCTGATATGAAAAACAAAATGGAATATATCCAATTAACAGGGAAGTTAGCTGAAATTGAAACGTTATCTAAATAAACTGAACCGGGCACCTAAAAAATTAAAAATATTTCTAGGTATCACGTCATTATTTATCGGTTATATTATATTAGCTAAAATAGAAATATCCTCTCCAGGAGAGGGGATTATCTCAGGAGTCTCCAATCGACTAGAAATAGTGAGCCCGGCTTCTGGATTTATTAATCAGTTCGCTATTAAAACTGGTGATAAGGTAGAAAAAGACCAAGTTTTATTTTCCTATACTAATTTAGATGTCTTTCATCAAGAAAAAACCTTATCCGGCCTCGTTACTTTTGCTAATGAACGCATCAATGAATTAGAAGAAAACAAAAAACTGTTAAATAAAATCCTTGATGGAAGCATAAATACGGAATCTGAATATTTTTTCTTTGCAAAGGGCTTACAAAGTAAAACTTTAAGTGCCTATAGAGAACTCTATGGTCATATTCTCTTACGCATGGAGATAAGTAATTTACGAGATAAATATATCTCACAAATTAAAGAGTCTAGCGAACTAGAAAATCAAATTAACATACTGAAAAAGAAAGACTTATTATTAAAAAATGCAAGAGCTCCTGAAATTGAAAAACTCAATAATAATGCTGAAATCAGCCGCACCACCGCGCTAATAGCGTCAGGTGAATTAAATGCTCAAGGGTTATTGCGAGAAATCTCACTGCAAGAAAAGAAGTATACCGCACGACTTATCGGGGAAATACAAGAAAATGAAACTCTACTTAATCGACTAAAAAAAGAGAAATTAGAAAACAGTGGTCAGATGGAATTACTGCGCAATAAAATAAGAGCGAATAGTGTGTTATCACCAGCTGACGGGATTGTATTAAGTATCGAAAAAGATTTAGAGAAAGGTTCGTATGTTGAAGCCTCAAATTTAGTGATGGTGATTAAAAAACAGCAAAGTACGCGGGTTATTGAAGGTAAAATATTAGCGAAGTATCGCCCTTTTATAGCGCCACAGCTACCAGCCAAAATTGTGGTGAACTCCCCTGGGTTTAAAAAAATCATTAACGGGAAAGTTACAAAAATCAGCGCTGATTCCTTTAGTGACAGGGAGCGGAACAGCCAAGAACGCTATTATTCAGTACAAATTACACCAGAACAAAATACGGAGCTCCTTCCAGAACATGACGGTTTGCCAGTGATGCTCTATATCTCTAGTAAAGAGATTTCAGTACTTCATTATTTAACCGCATTAATTAGCGATAACATTACATTTAACGTTTGGTGACTTATGTTAGGTTTTATTTCTGCATTATCTGCTGCTGTTGCAACCATGACATTACTTATGGCTGTGCTCTTAGCTAATGTGTTATCAAGCACAATGGCTGCTGAAAAAAATAAAGGCAAGGCGGCATTGATAGGAATTGATAACCACAATACTGAAGCGTCTTCATCTATAAATACCGATAGTAATAATGACAATAAAAATGGCAATGGCAATGGCAATGGCATCATGACATCGTTAATGTTTAGCCATGACACCTTAAAACTAATTGATCATAAAAAGGTTAAATCTATTGATGTTTATTGCAGTTATGGAAATAACATATCTTTTGACGCAGCAATGACCTATACCATCTATAACACGGTATTAATTAAAAAAAACACGCCTAATGTACACATTAAAGCCTTAAAACCTATTGAGGATAATCAAGGGGTTAACGCTTGCTTCCTAAAGAGTGAAGAAAATGAAAGAAAGTAGTTTCCATGATGTTATTAATCAATACTTTAAGATATTAGGAGAACCATTTTCCTCTCCAGCACTCTCTTATGATAATAAATATATCTTAAATAATATAAATGAATTTATTAATAATGATTTTTTCACTTATCAATACACTTCTATTTCAGATTTTAATGAAAAAAAGCTACCTGCTCTCTTTATTATGGAGATAGCAGATGGGAAATATATTATCATCAAAAATCATAGAGGCCAGCTAACCAATCTAACAACCGACATAGCAATAACACAACAACTAATTGAAAATAAACATTTGTTTTCATTTTCTGCAAGTGAAAACACACTCAATGAAGAGAGCATATATAAATCACTGATTAAGTTAACACCAAAATCTAGCTTATTGTCATTACCTTTAATTGTATTCGCACTATTATTACCTTTATATTCAAATCTTTTTAACTCCCGCTTAGTTTATAGTGAATCTATAAGCTCACTTTTATATATTAGTTTTATTTTCATTGTCGTTATTGGCTTAGAGTTTTTTATTAAACACATTATTCATGAACAGAACACAAAAAAAATAAAGCTTAACATCAGTACTTTTAATCGCTATTTTATTAATTTATTAAAACAATCTAGTTGTAAAAGTGCCTCAATTAAAGTGAGAACAGCAGAAGCATCAATCTTACAAGTTTGGGAAATTAAGCCTCAAATTATTTATGATGTCGGGTTAGCCATTTTATTTTCATTTTGCATTTTTGGTATGTTAGGTTTTTATTCATTATTGCTATTGAGCTATTACGCTGGGCTTATCTTTTTATGCCTACACATCCGCTTTCTTTCCTATAAAAATATGCTCCGAGCGAATACCTTAAACTATGAAAAATCAGCCATGTACTACTCATTGGAACAAAAAAAACATGAGCTTTGTTTTGCCAGAGATAACCATTTTAAACAGTACATCAGTATAAAAACTAATGAAGATGAAAAAATAAAATTAAAACTAAATGAGGCCAATCACCATTGGATGGAAATTATCAAAGTAAATACGTTTTTATCTATGATAGTAATGTACGTAGCTAGCTATTTGGCTATTGGTGAAGGCAGTCTAAGCTTGGCTTCTGTTATCGCCGTGATGATCATTAATAGTCGACTTTCTGGTGCAATTACAAGTGCCATTAATCGCTTATTTATGGTGAAAACACATCTATTTCATATCAAATCCAGTATTGATCAGTTAAAAAACAACCCACTTATCCATTTCAAAGCAGATGGTATAACAACAGATTCAATAAAACATTTTAGTGCAAAAAATCTTAGCGTTAGCATTAATGGTAAAACCATTATTAATCAGCTTGATGTTGAAGCCAAACCCGGCGATGTTATTGGTATTACTGGTATTTCAGGCGTAGGAAAGACATCACTAATGAAAGCATTATGTGGGATTTCAGAATACTCATCAGGGGATATTACAATCAATGGTATTGGTATCGATGAAATTTCCCAATGCTTTTTAACAGAAAAAATTGCCTACCATAATGGTATTTCAACATTTATTCATGGCAGCATTCGTGATAATTTTAATTTCTATGGTGTATTCGATAACAATACAATTGTTCACCTTACCAAATTATGTTGCCCATCCTTACTGATTAGTAAGGAAACCTTAGACGATACACTCATCACCGATATCGCCGCATCTACAGGGGAAAAA
The DNA here is from genome assembly GCF_029193595.2 of Providencia hangzhouensis. Classification (NCBI taxonomy): domain Bacteria; kingdom Pseudomonadati; phylum Pseudomonadota; class Gammaproteobacteria; order Enterobacterales; family Morganellaceae; genus Providencia; species Providencia hangzhouensis. The sequence continues at coordinate 481,764 of NZ_CP135052.1, read as the reverse complement.
CAAAAGTTACAGCTCGCACTGACTCTGATAAAACAACCTGAAATGATATTCTTAGACGAATCGACATCATTTATGGCGACCTCTGATGCACTCTCATTCTTACAATTAATGAAGCAAGAGTTTGAATTAGATGAATCAATTATTTTCTTTTCTACTCACGACTTAGGACTAACCTCATTTTTTACGAAGCATATTGCATTATCACCGGGTCATGCTAAACACATTAATTCGCCACAACACCATAATAAAATTATCATCCCTAAAATTAGCCTAAGCTAAATAAGCAAAACGCCCACTTAATAGCGGGCGTTTTAATTCAATACATTTAGCTCTGATGTATTTTCATAAAATACATTACAAGAACATGAAGAACACCATACCGACAATTGCCCCTGTCGTACCAAGGATAGTTTCCATTACCGTCCATGTTTTTAGCGTTTGCGCTTCTGTCGCACCAGTGAATTTTCCATATAACCAGAAACCAGAGTCATTCACGTGGCTTAAGATCAATGAACCGCCAGAAATACAGATAGCTAATGCTGCCAGCTGTGCTCCTGAGTAACCTAACTCACTGATAACAGGTAGCACTAAACCTACCGCTGTTAAACATGCAACCGTTGCAGAACCTTGAATGACACGCACTGCACCCGCTAATACAAAGCAAGCAACAGCAATTGGTAAACCAGCACCAATTAAAGAGTCACCTAGTGCAGGGCCTACACCTGAATCCACTAAAATTTGTTTGAATACGCCACCAGCACCCGTCACAAGTAAAATGATCCCAGCAGGTTGAATCGCTGCGGAACAAATCGCCATGACTTTTTCTTTATCCATACCATAACGGAAACCTAGGCCATAAATCGCCAGTAAACACGCTAACAGTAATGCGGTGAAAGGGTGACCGATAAACTCTAACCAATGCTCAAGGGGGGTTCCTTTTTCAACTAAATGCGTTCCGATTGTTTTTAAACCCACTAATACCAACGGGAAAAGCACTAAACACAAGCTAAATCCAAAGCTTGGCATTTTGCCATGTTCTGTATTTGGCGCTTGATAATCTGCTGGAATATCAATATGAACAAAGTTACTGATAAACTTACCAAATAATGGCCCCGCTAAAATCATACCTGGGATAGCAGCACACAGACCAATTAAAATCATCCAGCCATAGTCTGCCCCCATTTGTGATGCAACGAGCATTGGTGTTGGCCCCGGTAATAAAAACGCTGCCGCAGCGGCTACCCCAGCAAATAATGGAATAGCAAGGCGAACAACGTTATGGCCTGTGCGGTTCGCTACCGCAAACACCACACCAATTAACAAGACAATAGCCACATCAAAGAAGAGTGGTAGCGCACAAATCAGCCCTGCGACACCCACTGCATAGTGAGCATTCTTTTCACCGAATAGGTTAAGTAGCTTATTCGCAATCTGATCTAATGCCCCTGTTTCATGTAAAATTTTACCGAACATTGCCCCAAGAGCGACTACGATAGCAAGAAAACCTAAGGTTCCCGCCATTCCTTTTTGCATGGTTTCCGTGATCTGTTGTACTGGCATACCTGAAAATAAACCGGCACCAATAGAAACAATCATGAGTGCAACAAAAGCATGTAAACGAGCATACATCACTAAAAAAAGCAGTAAAACGACAGAGCCGACTGCCGTCAGCACGAGCGTTAACGTGCTTAATGTTTCTGGGGTATTCATTAGTTATCTCCAGCGACAATCTTACGAATAGTAGAACACGTATTTTCAATCACGTTTTCTAAGGATGGGCGAATATCAACAACCTGCACATCAGGTTCATCCGCGCCAGGTTCTTGTAAGGCATCAAATTGCGATTTCAGCATTTCAGGCTTAAAGAAATGCCCTTTACGTGCTTTCAATCTTTCTTCAATAACAACCGCATCACCTTTTAGGTAAATAAAATAGAGGTTGTGGTTCCCCTCTCTTAAGATATCACGATAGCTTTTTTTCAGTGCAGAGCTAACTACCAGTGATATCTTATTGGTTCTTTGCATTGCAAAAATGGCATTATTTAGTGCGACTAACCAAGGTTTACGGTCGTCATCATTTAATGCATGGCCAGATGCCATTTTTAAAATATTTGATTTAGGGTGAAGAAAGTCACCATCAAGGAAAGCAGCTTGTAGTTGCTGTGCAACACCGGTAGCAACAGCAGACTTACCACTACCCGATACCCCCATTAGTACAAATGTATAGTTTTGTTTTTGGGTATCATTCATAGGAAACTCCTCAGATATTCACTATTGTCCTGGCTTTAGTTAAAAACCGGTTTTTGTTACCGGTAACAAGTTACGGGTAACATTATCATCAGTGCGGATTTATTTGGCAATCAAATTGGTGAAGAAGAAAACAGATCTGTGATGATACTCTCAAACTGACTTCAGAAGAGGCAGGTAAAGAACAAAGCAAAACTCGCAATCAATATAGAAACAAAAAACAAAAAGTATATTTAAACTTTATTACTCCCCTTAAAGCATTCCTCTAAATAGTTCGTGTTGTCGCTAGGCGCCAAGCGAGTCAAGCCCTAGGAGCATACATAAGTATGTGACTAGGGTTGGCGAGTACAGGCAACAACGCGACAGCGCGAAGTATGACGAGGAATAATTAGATACTTTCGCCAGTAAGGACACAAAACCCCACATCAAAATGCGTATCCGTTAGCTTCTTACCCGACATTCTTGCCAACAAGACTTCTGCCGCCTTACGCCCCATTTGGTCTCTTGGCGTCAAAATACTCGCCAGTTTTGGCGTCATCACTTGCCCTACGTCGTGACCATGAAAACCTGAAATAGCAAGGTCTTGTGGAATTTGAATCCCTAAACGTTGACATTCAAAAATAGCCCCTATCGCTAAGTCATCATTGGTACAGAATAAGCCGTCGGTATCTGGGTATTTAGCACGGCAGTCGTGCAGTAGTTGGGCGCCTAGCGAATACGATGAGCTAGCCTGCGTCATCACATTACGTGGTTCAAGATTAGCATCGAGCATTGCCTGCTCATAACCCTTTAAACGAATAAAAGTACGTTCATCATGTCTTGCGCCTAAGTACACAACCTTACGGCAGCCACGCTCAATCATCGCCCGAGTCATTTGGCGAGACGCTTCAAAGTTATCAATACCAACTGCAATATCTAGGCAAGGAGAAACGCTATCCATAATCTCAACAACGGGGATCCCCGCGGTTTTCAACATACGCAGCGTTCGTTCAGTGTGTGTCCGTTCGGCTAAAATCACACCATCAATATTATAAGAAAGTAGTGAAGTCAGCCGCTCTTCTTCTTTTTCGGGCAAATAACCATAGTGAGCGAGCATGGTTTGGTAGCCATGGCGGTCTGTCACGGCTTCAATTCCACGAATCACTTCGGCAAAAACTTGGTTAGTTAATGAAGGAAGCAACACCCCAATAGCATGGCTAGTTGAATTCGATAAAATATCGGGCGCCTTATTTGGAATATACCCGGAAGCCTCCACAGCTTGGGCGATTTTCTCACGTAAAGCTTCTGAAACCTGCTCTGGGTTTCGTAGAAAACGACTTACCGTCATTTTTGTGACGCCAACTTGGTCGGCAACATCCTGTAGAGAAGGTCTTTTTTTCTTCATAAGTTCAAAGCGATATCCAATTCGTTAACGATAACCATGTTCTGCTATCTGTTAATGGATAGCAATCTTTGTTACTGATTTACATCACATAAATGTCGAATTTTCCGAACAATGCGATTTTTATAGTTGACTCTCTATCATGACTCCGCTAATTTTCGCGCTATATAATTATTATTATAACGAATAGATGAAATTAGACTATGGCGATCAATCGTAGGCAGTTCCTTAAATCAAGTGCAGTACTTGCTGCTTTTTACAGTTTGCCGAGCTTCGCACAAACTCGTCCAGCCGTTGAAAAAGCTTTATTTGGTCATCTTCCGACGCCAAAGGATATTCAACGCGTCATCAGCTCAGGCCCCCCTTCTGATCTATTGATGTTCGCATTAGCTCCCGAAAAAATGGTGGGATTTTCCTCAATTTCACTGAAAAAAGGACACAGTGGCCTTTTTGCAGCGCAATGGCTCGAATTACCCGTATATGGTCGTTTAGCAGGTCGAGGCAGTACGCTTTCCTTAGAACAGCTTCTATCCTATAACCCAGATTTAATTATTGATACTGGTAATATTAATGATACCTATCTTTCACAAGCAGAAAAGGTTGCCCAACAAACCCATGTACCTTATTTATTAATGGCTGGAGGGTTAAAAGATGCGCCACAACAGCTTATGCAACTCGGTGAGGTTTTAGGCGTTATCCCACAGGCTCAAAAGTTAGGCCAACTTGCTCAACGCTATATTGATGATGCTGCCTTATTTGCTCATCAAAACCAACAGAAATCACTAAGTTTTTACCTCGCGAGAGGGGCAAAAGGTTTAGAAACCGGCGCTAAAGGCTCAATTCATACTGAAGCCATTGAAATGCTTGGTTTGCGTAATGTAGTTGATATCCCTAACTTCCATGGACTGACAACGGTTTCTATGGAGCAATTATATCAATGGAACCCTGACATCATTATAACGCAATATGACGAAGCCATTGAATTGATCACAAACTCTGCATTATGGAAAGGGCTAGATGCCATTACTAACAACCAGTTACTGGTTTTCAGCGGTATGCCATTTGGCTGGTTAGATGGGCCTCCGGGGGTTAACCGCTTACTCGGCATGAGACGGCTACAGAGCCATTTCGATAAGAGTATTGCCGAAAATATCAAGCATGATATTGCTGAATTTTTTACCCATTTTTACCATTCTCCACTGACTTTAGAGCAGGTTGATTGGCTCATGGAAAAATCATGAATGGTGTATTGAAACAAGGCGGAAAATCCCTTTTATTAATCGCTGTTTTATTAATAAGCTTTATTATCGCCTTAATAAGTGGTAAGTACTCACTTACACTAAATGAGCTTTACCACCTGCTCATTAGTCAGTTACCTTCTCACAGCGAGTTGAGTAATCCGCGGCATGAAACCGTGTTCTGGCAAATACGATTCCCGCGCACATTAGCCGCTATTGTTATTGGTGGAGGACTGGCTATTGCAGGTGCTGCTTATCAGGGAATGTTCCGCAATCCATTGGTTTCACCAGATATTTTAGGGGTTTCAGCGGGTGCTGGCGTGGGGGCTGTTATCGGTATTTTTTTTGGGCAATCATTATTTTACATTCAGCTAAGTGCATTTATTGGTGGCCTAATTACCGTTACTTTAGTGTGCTTTATTGCCCGACTAGCGCGTCAACATGACCCCATTTTATCTTTGGTTCTTGTCGGTGTCGCTATCAGTGCGTTATGTGGTTCAGCAATTTCATTGATGAAAATTCTTGCAGACCCTTACACCCAGTTGCCTTCCATCACGTTTTGGCTATTAGGTGGGTTATCATCAATTACCCAAGCAGATTTAATGTCAGTATTACCTCTGATGGTTATCGGTATTATTCCACTATTATTATTGCGCTGGCGCATGAATTTACTCAGCTTATCCGATGAAGAAGCTAAAAGCCTTGGGATCAATGTCAGTTTAACTCGAGCTACCTTCATTATTTGTGCCACACTGCTCACGGCAAGCGCTGTTTCTATTGCTGGAATTATTGGTTGGATAGGCTTGATTGTGCCACATATTACCCGAATGATAGTGGGTGCTAACTTTCGCTATCAGCTCCCTGCATCACTGGCAATTGGAGCTATTTTATTACTCATTACTGATACCTTAGCACGTACTATCGCCGCGATTGAATTACCCATAGGCATTTTAACCTCTGCAATCGGTGCGCCCTTCTTTTTAGCTATTTTATTGCAGACAAGGCGGGTGAGATGAGCATTGTATCTTTGCAAGAGGTCGCAATTGGTTATCATAGCACAGCTATCATTGATGGCATTAATCTTTCATTACCTAAGGGGGAGATTAGCTGCTTATTAGGTGCAAATGGCTGCGGTAAAACCACCTTAATGAAAACTTTACTGGGGTTATTACCTGCAATTAAAGGCGAGATCCTACTCAATGGGCAAGGAATTCAAACTTTTAAACCACGCGAAATAGCCAAAACTGTCGCCTATGTTCCCCAAGCCCATGATACCCCCTTTACTTTCACTGTAGTCGATATGGTCATGATGGGCTTAACTCCCCATATTTCATTATTTTCAGTCCCTAAAGAGACCGAAAAAAATTTAGCATATCAACAACTAAAGCACCTTGGCATTTCACATTTGGCAACACGGCTATACAGCACGCTTAGTGGCGGAGAAAAACAGTTAGTATTGATAGCAAGGGCTTTAATACAAAAACCATTACTTCTAATTATGGATGAGCCTGCCGCTAGCCTTGATTTTGGTAACCAAATTCGCTTGCTTGAGCAAATTGAAAAGCTTAAATCCCATGGTATGACGATATTGATGTCAACCCATCACCCACAGCATGCCGCAGCCATCGCTGACAATGTCATTTTGCTCGATAAACAGCAAAAAGCCAGACAAGGGTTATCAAAATGTATGTTAACACTTACTAACTTGGCAGCACTTTATAATGTGGATAAACACAGCATTCAATCTCACTTTCAGCTTCCATCAACATTTTCTAGTTAAGGTCAGGGATCATGTTAATTAATCAAATCGATTTTGCAAAAATGTATCAGAAACATATGCAACAAGCCCAACGAAGCCGCAAAGAGCCAGAGCATTGGGATAAAAAAGCACAACAAATGGCGCAAACTTGCGCTAATCCCCATGACCCATACTTAGTGCGCTTTCGTGAATTAATGGATTTGGCAGGCGCTGAAACTTTGCTTGATGTGGGCTGTGGCCCAGGTTCCGTTAGCCTTTGCCTTGCTAATGAATTCAAGGAAACTATAGGTATTGATTATAGCCGCGGCATGCTCGAAATGGCTGAACTGCGGGCGAAAGAATTAAATATTCCCAATGCGCGCTTTGAACAACTGGCATGGGAAGATGACTGGAGTTCATTACCCAAAGTCGATATTTCAGTAGCGTCACGCTCAACACTCGTTGATGATTTAAAAGCAGCCTTACTGAAGCTTAATCGCCAAACAAAATTGCGGGTATACACGACCCATACCATCAACCCAACATTTATTGATGAAAAAATAATTCGCAAAATAGGCCGCGAAGTGGTTCGTTTACCCACCTATATTTATGCAGTGAATATATTGCATCAAATGGGCATCAATGCACGCGTTGATTTTATTAAAAGTCCAAATAAAGGTGGATTTGATAGCTTTGACACTTTCACTGACAGTGTCAATTGGTCCCTTAAAAATATTACACCAGAAGAAACCGCTATCTTACGTCAGTATTATGATGAACAAGCGGCACTAGGCAAAACAATCCCTTATCCATCCAGAGATTGGGCAATGGTCTCTTGGGATGTGGTCGATGAATCGGAACTGATATTATGATTTATGTGCCTGATGCATTAATCGACCAACTACTGCTAGATGATATCCAGTACGGCGACCTTACCACCCGTGCGCTCGGCTTGCAGTCTCAAATGGGGGTGATGACCTTTGCATCCAAATTTGGGGGCTGCATCAGTGGAGTCACCATCGCCAGACGTATGTTAGAGAAACTTGGTATCACTTGTGATTGTCACTTTCAAGATGGCCAACAAGTTGCCCCACAAAGCGTTTTAATTCGTGCTATTGGGCCTATTGAGGCCTTACATCAGGGCTGGAAAGCGGTACAAAACGTACTGGAATGGTGTGGAGGTGTCAGCCACTACACCCAGCAAATGGTAAATATTTTGCATCAATATCAACCTGATGGGCAACTTGCGTGCACGCGAAAAACCATTCCTCATACTAAGCCCCTTGCCTTAACTGCGATTTTGGCTGGGGGCGCTATTATTCACCGAGCAGGTAGTGCAGAAAGTATTTTACTGTTCACCAATCATCGCCAATGCCTTGAAAATCCAAATGATTGGGTGAGTCATATTAAAACACTACGCCAAGCCGCCCCTGAAAAAATGATTATTGTTGAGGCGGATGACTATGAACAAGCCATTCTTGCCATCAATGCGCAAGCCGATATTATTCAGCTAGATAAATTGCCCATTGAACAAATTCAGCGGCTACAAGAACTCACCAAACAACAAAGTCGGCCTTGTCGACTGTCCATTGCAGGTGGAATTAATTTAAAAACAATCGAAGCATTCGCACAAACAGGGGTGCCATTATTGGTTACATCAGCCCCTTACTACGCAGCGCCGCGAGATATTAAAGTACATATTTTTAAGCAGTAACCTAAGTAGTTAGCGTTAAAAAAATCATTTGTAAAAACAGCCTACCTCGTAGGCTGCATTCGCTTATGGTTAATGACGCATATCGTTATATAAAAAATAATATATCGTTATTCATAAAACTGGAAAGACATAATGAAAATAAAACAAATTACCTATTTGGTTGGGATGGCTTTATTCGCAGCACAGGGACAAGCCGCGTCTGACCCTAAAGCAGAAAAAAACACTGATGTGATGTCTGTTTGGAGTACACCATTAGCAGCGGATGCAAATGTCATCACGCAAGAGCAAATGACACAATTGAATAAAACCAACGTTGCACAAGCACTGAGTACAATGCCAGGTGTATCCATTCAAAAATCAGGTAATCGCAACGAAACCCAAGTGAATGTACGTGGATTTGATAGCCGCCAAGTCCCTATCTTTTTTGATGGCATCCCAACTTATGTCCCTTATGATGGCACCCTTGACCTAGGGCGCTTTATGACGAGCGAACTCGCAAGCGTTGAGCTATCAACCGGATATACTTCACTATTACAAGGTCCAAACTTGATGGGGGGAGCGATTAACCTAACCACCGCTACCCCTAAAAAACCTTTTGAGGCCAATATCAGCTTAAACCAAGGTTTCGCTCGTGGCGCAGATAATGCCCACAATATTAGTGCACGCTTAGGTGGCCGCAATGACTTAGGTTTTATTCAAGTCAGTGGTAGCCAATATAAGCAGCGTTTTATGGGGATCCCGAGTTCAGAAAATGATAACCCATTGGCGGGAAATAATGGACGCCGTCCTAACTCTGCAACAGACGATAAACGTATGATGGTGAAAGTGGGCTGGATACCCCGTGAAGCTGACGAGTATGTGGTTACCTATCTAAAGCAAGATGGTGATAAAAACAGCCCGCCGAGTGTAACAAACACCAAACCTCAAATTTGGCAATGGCCAGCTTATGATAAAGAAAGTATTTATTTCAATGGAACAACCCAAATAACCAATGATATCGCGTTACAGAGCCGTCTGTACCACGACACATTTAAGAATACACTCCATCAATATAGGTCTGTTAAAGACTATAAAGACGGTATCTATAACTACAGCCGCTATGATGACTACAGTAATGGGGCTGACATGCGTGTTGACTTCACCGTGCGTGAATTAGATATGCTGTCATTTGCCGCACACTGGAAAGAAGACGTTCACCGCGCACGTGCAAAGAGAGATGTCCCATTCGACCGCTATAAAGATAATACCTATTCTATTGCTACAGAATATCAATGGGTTGCGATAGATAATCTCGATATTATCGCTGGTATTGGCTACGATTGGCGCAAAAGTGCCGACGGCAAACGTTATGATTACAAATCAGGAGATTTTGAAAAATATGATGGTAATAGCCAACATGCATTCAACTGGGAAATGATGGCTCGTTACCATTTAGAAAATGAAGATACCGTACAGTTCTCGGTATCAGAAAGAAGCCGTTTCCCAACACAGAAAGAACGCTATACCAAAGAAAAAATGAAAAGTGATGATACCTTTATCATTAATCCTCATATTGATACAGAACGAGCCCTAACTTACGATTTGACCTATAAAGGTCATATCTCCCCAGTTTGGTCATATACATCAAGTATTTATTACAACCATGTCTCTGATGCGATTATGGCCCATCGTGTTGGTACTAATAAAAATGGGGGATACGTGCTTGAAAACCGCAATAGTGGCAAAGTTGACTACTTTGGGATTGATTTAGGGACTAACGGACAAATCACTGATTGGATGGAAACTGGTTTAAGCTACGGATATATTCACGCTGATCCTAAGCACTACAGTGTAAAACACGTTGCCGAATTACCTACCCACAAAGCCTTTGCTTGGGTGAAATTCACGCCATACGATCCATTTAGCATTACCATTACCGAAGAAGCAAGAAGTTGGGCATTTAATTATGTTGATGCAGAAAGCAAAGTACGTGGCTATGCTAAAACTGACCTGCGCTTAGATTATGATTTTGGCCAAGGTATTTCTGTTAACACCTCAGTGAACAACTTATTTGATAAATCCTATGAATACACTAATGGTTATATTGAAGAAGGCCGTAACTATTGGTTAGGTATTGAATATAAATATTAATCCTTAATATATTAGGCGAAGATTAATTTCTTCGCCTAATAAAGTGTAAACTTTACAAAATTAACTTCTGTCTCTCATAAAATAACAAAGGCATTAATTTAAGTGCAAATACCTAGGATTATTCCCACAAAAGAACATCCATAGGTAAGAATGGATTTATTTAGATTAATATATTTTTTTAACAACAAATATGTAGGCAATATGAATTAAATCACCTAAAAATTATTTTAATACAGTTTTTAAACCCAACCAAGGTATCAATTCAATAAATTTGCTAATTAATTACAAAAAAGCTCATCGCATAAAACTTGCAGTAAATTGAATCCCTATTTAAACTATAACAACAAGAAGTTAAATAATAATATTTATTCAGCCTATTTATTAAAATTGGCTGTTATTACTTTTAGATTTTCTATTCGTTATTTTAATTAGAGAGCAGACGGCATCTATGAACGAGTCACATGACTACACTATTGACGAAAAATATATTTTCGAAAAAAACACAAGCTTAATATACTCAAAAGATGATAAAAATCAATTTATTGAATTATCTAAACCTGCTGCTAGATTATTCGATGAGATTATCTCATTAAATTTAAAAAAAGGACTCGCAACACGAGATGAACTTTTAACGAATGTATGGGAAGAATATGGCCTTGTTGGTTCTAATAATAATTTAAATACTTACATTAGTGAAATAAGAAAAAAATTAGAGCAGGTCAGTATTGATCCTAAGTGTATTGTTACAGTACCCAAAAAAGGATTTCGTCTTGATAGTCATATCGTTATACACGTAAAATCTGACGAACAAAATAATGAAGTTAGTCCCCTTCATATAAGTAAGCATGGCTATATCGAAAATTCAGAGTTATCTCAAAAACTCCCTGATAACACAGTATCAGAAAACTTATCACTTGATGAAAATACCAATAACTCGGAATTATTAACTGGAGAAGACAATAGTAGCAATATCAATACGACACTCGCGATTAAAAATAAAAACAAAAAAACATTAAACAAAAAAACTTTAAAAATATTGCTATTAGCTATTTCAACAATAGCGATATGCTATTTAATTAATTTATTTTTTTGGTATTATATGGCTAAGGAAAATCCAACGAGTGACTACCTGTCAGTCAGTTCACGTGAAAAATGTATCATACAAGCACCGGTTAATATGCTAGCTAAAGTTTCTAGCGATAATATCAATCTAATACATAGCAAGCTGGATAAATATAATATTCGATGTGATGAACCCAAAAGAATCATTCTTTTGTCAGACTTAAATCAAGCTTATTCCATTGATAAAAATATATCTCTCAGCATTTGTAGCAGCATTAACATTAAACATGATTGCATATCGATTAATGATCAGAGAATTTGAATGAAAAAATATATTGCCGTATCGTTATTTTTAATCGCAACCGCATCAACCGCATCCTTTGTTATCAATAAAAATAATCACAATGTTCAAATCTGCCATTCTGAAATATTATGGATTAAAGATAATAATACACAGAATGGGTTGAGCTTGAAATCAAAGATTAATTTACAAATTTCAACAAAAAATTATGGTCGCATGAATATGTATGGCTACTTAAAAGATGATAAAAAAATCTACCGGCTTAATAGAGCAATTTATTTTAATTACTTAGCGATTGACCACAATGGTAACTATGTTGTTACCTTTAAATCTTCATCAGTAACCAATTCAGATAATATACCTGAGAAGCTATTTTCTAATTTCATTCAATTAGAAAAAGATAAAATCAAGTACTATATTAATATAACTAAAATGAGTGATAATCTTTATATTATCAAAGATGAATCTTCTTCTGCTTTTACATGCCAACTCCAATAAAAAAAAAGCCTACCAACAATTACGCTTAAGTAGGCAAAACCGTCAACATGGGAAACTAGTAATTTCAAATTCGATTCTTAAAAATAAAAAACAATTAAAATTAAATAGATAACATATTAAAAACCAAACATTGCAACTTGTGAAACACCATTTTGATCAATCATCCCGCGAAACATACCTTTAGTATTAAATTGCATAACAAAATTGCCCTTATTATCTACAGCGATAATACCTCCAGTGCCTCCCATATCTTTCACTGAATTCAAAGTATTCATTGTGGCTTCAGCCAATGGCGTATTGCCGTATTTTATTTGAGCAACAACATCATAAGCAGCAACACCTCGGATAAAGACCTCACCTAAACCAGTTGTAGAAATTGCAACTGTATTATTATCCGCATATGTTCCAGCTCCAATAATGGGTGAATCACCAATTCGGCCATAATGTTTATTAGTACTGCCACCTGTAGAGGTTGCTGCGGCAACATTTCCGCGGCTATCAACGGCAACAGCACCCACAGTGCCATACTTATAATCAAACATTAGCGGGTCTATAAATAGCGAGGCGTTAATTCCCTTTTCTTGATCGAGTTTCCGGCTGATCTCTTTCACTTTCTTTAATTGTTCGCTGCGTTTTTCAGTAATAAAATAGGATTCATCAACAATATCTAACCCTTCTGATTTCGCAAATTGTTCAGCTCCGGTTCCTCCCATCATCACATAAGGGGTTTTAGTCATCACTTTATAGGCGGCCATGATAGGGTTTTTTACATTCGATACACCCGCTACGGCGCCAGCTTTGCGATCGCGACCATCCATGATAGAAGCATCTAATTCCACTTTATTATCTGTAGTTAAAGAAGCCCCTTTACCTGCGTTATATAGCGGAGAGTCTTCCATTACGATCACAGCCGCTTGAACGGCATCTATACTATCGCCACCTTGAGCTAAAATGGAATATCCTGCCTGTAATGCTTCCTTTAATTTCTCTTCATGCTCTTTTTGTAATTCAAGAGTGAGTAAACGTTCTGTAATATCCCCTGCTCCGCCATGGATGACAAGACGAAAGTTAGTATCGGATTTTGAAAAGGCTAGAGATGAGAAAAAAAACAAAAAATAAAGAATAAAAAATAAAAAGGTAGATAGTTTTTCTTTCTCGTAATCCTTCAGTTTATACATTATATCTTGCATTTGGATCTCTCAGTAATACATAGGATTACATTATTAAACAAATCAAGTTACTCCTAGCCCTAAATACTATAACATTACCTGTAAATTACAGTGTGGATGTATTTTTAGGCAATTCTAATACTAATTCATCCAACACACTCCATGTAATCGTATTTACATCACGGATTTTGCTATCTGAAATGAATATTTGCTCTGATAGTGGCTTAATTGGCTTAAATAATTCTTTGTAATCAACGGATACTCCATTAACAGCCAAACTTTCAAAGGACATATAAATTGGTGAATTATTTTTAACTATAATATTATTTCCTTCTCGCCTAAAGGAAATCTTTTTTTGCTCATTTTCTATGGTTAAATTAGCAAATTGCTTAGGCCTATAATAAACTTTAAAGTGAAGGACTTGAATAGTATTTACATCAATACTACTATTATTTTCTCGCATGTTTTTGTCTAATGGAGGGATAGCTCTATATTTTACAATATAAACCGTTTCCCTATCTTTCGCTAATTTATCACTATCACCAATAAACATAACTCGCCAAGTATAAGAGTTGCCAGCTTCCAGCTTATGAAGTGGAGGAGTGACCATAAAAGGAATATTTATATTATTTTCTTTTATATCAAGACCACTACCTTCATCTAATAATTCAACAGATGATTGCATTAAATAAGGTGTTTTATCTGTATCATTCAAAATTCTAAATGACACACTTTTCTCACCTTCAATAAATGTTGTTCTTTGGTAGGGAAAAACTAATGTTCTATTCTCCCCCCAAGATACGCTTATAAAACCAAAAAATAAAGATAAAAATAATGGAACTAACCCTAGTGAACGGAAAAACATTTTATCACCCAATTTTTCTTAATAAAATAATTCCACTGATATTGCTAAACTTTAGTATATATAGATACTTCAACACGTGCTCTATACTTTCCTATCTCTGTATTCGGATTTAAGCAAATAGCCCACTTAATATTTAGATCTTGAACTACATTAGAAACAGAGTTTAACCCTAATAAGGTTTCTTCTTGGTTAGCAAAATTCAATAAGCCCGCTTTTCCTTCGTCCTTACAAGTTAAGCTTCCGCTACTACCAGCTGCATATGGTAATGCTAACAGATATGGCGTATTAGAGGTTATGTTTCCACCAGTTCGGTCGAACCATAACTTATGTTGGTTAGCTGAATCCACAGTTCCTTCACGAGCGATCGCAGAAATGTAAATTGGTTTATTATCTGCTGTACATTTATATTTAAAACTGGATTGTCTGAAAAACTCAGTTTCTCTACCAGCAATAATAGTAAAATTGTCTTGGCTAACATCAGAAATACTACAAACCCTTACAACGTTCAAGCTAGTTGAAATTTGTAATGTACTAACACCATCTTGATCATTATCTTGACCATAAGAGCCAACATATAATGGAATTCCACTATATGAGTAACGGCCAGGTTGTATAGGCACAGGTGCATACATTTGCATTGGACCTGCTATATATACACTAACATTCCTTTTTGAATTATAACCACCAGGAGCTCTTGTCCCATCCGGTGGTGTGTAACAAAGCTTCCACTGACGGTTGCCTTTAGTACTTCTATCCACCAAATTAGGTACATCTTCGAATACTACACCACTATAGCTTTCTTTAACGAATCCTGATGAACCTATATTGTTATTTCCTGAAAGTTTTACAGAAAAACCTAAACTAGGAACAATATAGGCATAAGCGCCGCTAGCATGAGTAAGTTTTATTCCAACTTTATTGACTCCAGGAACTTTCTGCAGGGCTGCAGTTGCATTCGGCCCCCCTTCCACAATAGGCTCATCAACACAAGATGTACTGCGAGGTGAAATAGAAAAAATCGCAAAATCCGGTGATGTCCACGCTTGAGTTTTGGACCCATAAATATAGTTATAGGTTGTAGAAGTTCGACCAGACA
The DNA here is from genome assembly GCF_029193595.2 of Providencia hangzhouensis. Taxonomy (NCBI): domain Bacteria; kingdom Pseudomonadati; phylum Pseudomonadota; class Gammaproteobacteria; order Enterobacterales; family Morganellaceae; genus Providencia; species Providencia hangzhouensis. The sequence goes on along the minus strand of NZ_CP135052.1, from coordinate 466,326 downwards.
GCCTACCTTCGACTAAGTAGGGATCCGTTGCTGCCTTCGGGTGCTCTAAGTCAATAATACCTTCTAATGTTAATGTCATTGTACCGCCGTTCTGAGCTGCTATCATCGATTTCATTGGAAAGAATGAAATCAGTGATATCAACAATATTAACGGTGAATTAATTGACTTATTTTTAATAAAAAATTTCATAGCCCCTCTTAAAATTTTAATAAGGTAAGAGTCCGGTATAACAAATTATTGGCAATTAATAGAGATAGTACGGATTGCCTGTCCTTTACTTATATTAATGCTGCCTAAGTTAGAGAATGACGCTAAACATTGTTGGTTGCTATTTGCACCCCAACGAATTTGCAATTTACCAGAATCAGGTAACCCACTCATAAATAACTGATTATTATCGCCAACAATACCTGTATTTTCTTCGGTTGCATTTTCTTCAATTAACGATGCTACAGCCCCAAACGGCAGCACAGTACCATTCGACATTTTTAAGTTGATAACAGCTTGATATCCAACTTTAGTATCAAATTTAACTTTAACAATTGCCCCTGCTGCGGGATAAACCGTTTTACTGGTTTCTCTAAGAAGAACATCATTAGGTAGTGTGTTGACATCCATATTTATAACATTTGCGTTATAAGGAGATATATAAGGATACAATGCATAACCTCGATTATTAACCTCTACATCTTGGTTACTTACCTTAGTACCAGCTGCACCTTCAGCTTCAATGATCGCCATACTATCCCCCATAGTACGCCCGAATAGAACACCACCCGAATGTAATAATAGGCCGCCATTGACACTTGCGTTCATTGATTGACTATTCTTAGAATAGCTATATGCAGAGGAAATATTACCCGAGGAACCTGAATAACCAGCACTTAAAGAACCACTATTCCCGACGCCTTTATTCCCATACCCTTGCGTAATACCATAATAAATTTTATTATCTAACAAGTTACCTGAAATTCCTGCTTGCTGATCAATATAGCCGTCATTATTCTGGCTAAATGAATAAGTACTATATATATCCTTCGCTAACACATTGTTAGTAAATATGCTGAACGGTATGCTGACATTTACTGATACCATTCTATTTTCAGGCCAAGATGTATTATCTTTTATCCTATCTATGCTGTATGTAATACCATAGTTTATTTTGTTATAAGTTCCGTTATATCCCATCACCATCTGACGAACTTCACGGTTGATTTCCCAGTAATCAGAGATGCTTCCTGATAAGAAAACACTACCATATTCTCCCAATCTTTGCGTTATAGAAGTGGTAAAACTCGCTCTCTGACGTTGGTTAATCCAAGGCGCAACCCCATCCTTCAACTTATAGTCATAGTTATTGAAATCAGCAAAACTAAAATAAGATCGAGTAGAATAGCGTAAAGCTGTTAAATCGATAGAAGTCCCTGTCGACATCATACTTTTCGAATAACGAACACGGTATGATTGTCCAGCGCGGTCTCCTAAATCGCCATCCATATTAGCCGTAGCATGGGTAATATCCATAGATAAAGCACCAAAAGTGCCTAGTGATACACCTAAGCCAGCTACTGCTGAAAAATAATTATCCGCAAATAATAGGCCACCATATAATGTACTATTTGTAGGTAGACCATAAATTAAAGATCCTAAAAAGAAATCAGATCGTTTAGAATCAACGGTATACCCACCATCATAGCGACCAACACTGGTCTCATACTTATAGCCACCAGGTCTAAGCATCACAGGTAATGAGGAATACGCAACTGTGAAAGTTTTCTCAGTTCCATCTTCTTCCTTGACCGTAACATCTAAGTTACCCGCGTTACCTGAAGAATATATATCTTTAATTCTAAAGGCTCCAGGTGACACATATGTTTGATAAACAACATAGCCATTTTGTCTAATAGTAACCTGCGCATTAGACTGAGCAATACCTGCAACTTCAGGAGCAAAGCCTCGTTGGCTATTAGGAAGCATTGCCTCATCACTTGATATTTTAATTCCTTTGAATGGAATAGAATCAAAAACATCACTACCTGTAGATATTTCACCAACCATCATTGTAGATTTAATGGAGTGAAGGGCTCTCATTATATATGTATTAGTAAAGTCAGTAGATGATTCAGTATCGCCATTACTCTTAGAATAAGAGTAACTCATATTGGATCTCAGTCTCCAAGGACCTAAATTTAAGCCACTATTCAATGTTCCAAATAAACTATCACTTTTATTTGTTCCAGACGATGAATCTGTTTTATTTTTATTACCACTAATGAAGTAATTCAAAAATAATGCAGAAACACCAGTATCTAACATTGATGGATCAATATATCCTTGAACTTTATTGTCCATGTATATTTGAGGGACAGTGACTATTAATTTTAACTTACTAACATCAACTCTTACTGTTGCGTCTTTAATGTAGTCATTAAGTGATAATATTTTAACATCTGGAGATAAATTATTAAGCCCCGGCAGTGCTTTTACATTAACCCCCCAATTTTCCAAGATTGTCTTATCAAATTCAGGTACAACAAGACCTTTTGAGTTTGCAACAAAATTAACATCTTGTTCGGATAGTATGTTTCTATTTATTTCGATCTGTAAGCGATAAACACCTGCCGGAATAGTATTGGATGAATTAAATTGAGATAAATCTAACTGGCTAGCATCAATTCCTAGCTGACTTTCAAGCATGCTCGGATCAAAATAATCGTCACCATATGAATACAGAGATAAGCTTATCAATGAAGATAGCAAACCAAGTTTTAATATTTTGTTTTCCATTCCTCTAGCCTTAGATTATCTTTACATTCAAAATATGCAAGCGCTGAAAAATCATTATATGTTATTTAATAAATATAAAAGAAATTTCAATTAATTCTAAACACTTCAGTTCCAGCACCATTATCATCAAGAAAACGCCAACTTGCTACATTTATACTTTCATTAGTATTTTCTAATTTATAATAACTAAATGGTGAAACTAAAATGGAATCATTATAGTTCTTACCATTCATATTAAAATCAACAATTGTCATATAATAAGGGGTTGGATTATGAAATTGCCACCTTCCATCCTTATTTTTTAACTTTACCTGTTCAAAATTATTCTTATTTGGCTCAGGTATACCATTAGGCCGATAATATAATTTAATAATTATAGCTGTTACAAAAACTATTTCAGGCGTATCCCCTTCCTCTAATTTCTTGCTAGTCGGTGGAATACCCCTTACTTTCAAATAGAATCCTGATTCTCTATCTTTAGGTAGCTTAGAAACATTATCAGGATATATCCTAACTGCATGTTCTGTTTTACTTTTAATTTTGAATAAAGGAGGGCTAATTATAAAACTATCAGCATTCTTCTCATCCTTTATATCTAATAATAACATTTGAATTAATAAAGGGCTTTCACCCTCATTACGGATACTAACAACCTTATTCTTATCTGAATCTGTGAAAATAACTCTACTTTGGCCTAAAGATAATCCTCCAGCATGAAGGGTAAAGTGCCAAGCTAGTATTATTGTTAATATCAACCGTATCATCACATTTACCTATTTAATCTGCATAATATGACAATGTTAGTGTTGCTTTAAATGCCCCAATATTTTGATCTATCGAGCAATCAGCAACTTGGTTCTTACACATGACATAAGCATAAAATGTTTTAGTTACATTTTGAGTTTTAATATTCGACCATAAAACATTATTAGTTTCTGTAATAAAATCTGCAGATGATTGATTTGCATTATCATTTGCAGAGATTCTTACAGCAAACGTTTTTCCTGGATTATCTAAAAAACCATCATTTATTGTGTAGTTGCCAGTTAATTTAATATAGTTATTATCAAAGCTATTAGTTTTACAGTTACTGATTACAACATCAAAAGCTTTCTTAATCTTTCCACTAGATGCATCCGCCCCAAACTTAGATAAAGGCACATTTCCAAAATCAACAATATTCTTTTTACCACTATCACTAGTGACAGCAATATCACAGGTATTTTTAGGCACAGTTAAATCAAACGTAAAATCGTGTGTACCTGGTACTAAAGCTGTTGAAGAATAAGAAAAAAACATCACGTAAAAAGCCAATGTAACTCTACAACATATTTTATTTAGAGGCTTCACAGTCAATACCACCTATTAATTCTTATGGTTGAAGTAATACTATATCAACAGAGGCAACTAGTTCTCCAGGTATTGGCTGAGTAGTTCCAAGCTGGACAACATTTACTTCAAAATGATTCTCTAATTGGCTATTAGCTGTAACATCAAAACTAATTTCACCGCCAGCATTGAGGTTTACGACTTTACAATTGAGCTTATTCTCATCACAGTTTTTTAAAACAAACGCAGCTCCAGTAATATTATTAGTTGGATATATTTTATTACTATTATCAACTAAAGTTCCTATCCCAGGCGTTATTTTCATTTTAAATGGTGCTGGACCATCAGATAGATTAAAATCAGTGCAACTATATTTTAAAGAAAAGGGTTTCACATAGGTTTCATCGTCAACATTCGGTTTAATTTGAGGTGTTAATAATGGTTTATCAAATTTAACCGTCATCGATTCATATGATACTTCACACGTTCCTTTAGATACATTGCCGATAACTTCAATATCTAAAGCTGAAACTCTTCCAATAAAGAAACACATGCCTATTACAATATAAATAGCACTTAAAATAAATGCCTTTATTTTGTTACTAATTGATTTTTCCACTAAAAGATTCCTCGCCACCTAAGTCATTAATAACTGTCCATTTAACTATACCATTACGGCTATTTGCCGGAGTTATATAACTGAAAGAGTCAAAAGGAGAAATCATTGTATTACGCTTTTTCATATTTAAATCAATTTTAACACCATTAACACTGAGCTTATTTAAAGAAATATAGTATGGTGAATTATTATTAATAATAATACCTGTACTACTAGAGCTTACCTCTAAGTTTTTATATGCGTCATATGGTGAGATAGATAATTTTGAAGGTCGGTAAAAAACCTTAATAATATTATTATAACCAATATTCATTGCAGATCCTTCTAAAGGACCATCAGTAGCAGGTATCATAGTAGCAGAGAAATAAAAAACACTCTCTCTATCTGTTGGTAATGAATTCGGTTGAGCAAAAATCCTAATATCTTGCGTTGCCCCTGAGTTGATTTTAATTAATGGAGGTGTAACTGAAAAAGGCGTTTTTGATGCTGAACCATCATTATTCATGCTTACCGAAAATTTTGCTAAATAATTAATATTTGTATTATTTCGAGCGCCAACCGATACACTACTTTCACCTTGGACATATATTATTCGGGTCGCATTTAAACCAACACCACCTGCAGCGTAAACGTTAGTAGTAGTAATTAATGAAAACAGTAGAATTAAAGCTCTATAACAATCATTAACTACTTTTTTTCTTAAAAACGATTCTTTTGCTTTCATTACTTAGTCCAATCATTAAAAACAATATTAAGAGGCTTTTTAATTAAAAAGCCTCTTTACTCGTATTAACTAATATTATTAGTTATAAGATACAGTAAATGTTACTGGTACGGATAATTTATCAGTAGGTACACCAGTTTTGGTAAGAATCAGATTAGCTTTCATAGGAATGACAGCACCACCATCTTTAGCAACTTTAGGGTCGATAACCACTACTGCATCTGCGTTAGGAGTAATATTAACTGCACCAGAAGCTAATTTAACTGCTAAAGCTTTAGATTCTTGGTTAGCAAACAGTGCTGGGAAACCAGCTGCTGCTTGACCTTGAGCGAATACGTTCATTGAAGTATCAGCTGCGTCAGCAGAACAGTTAGACAGAACTAAATCAAAAGATTTTTCATCACCTAAAACTGCATTTGGTGCTAAAGCATCAGTTACATCTTTAGTGAAAGTTCCCCAGTCAACAACAGAACCTGTAGTAGTTGAAGACACATCACAAGATTGAGCACGTAATTGGGCTTTGAATGTTACTTCCGCACCTTTCTTACCATCTGCAGCTAATGCAGAACCTGCTACCATAGAACCTGCTAATACTGCTAAAACCGCTAATTTTTTGTTGAATAACATATGTAAATACCTCTGTATTTATGTCGTCATGTAAGTAGTTAAAGACACAATTTTTATTAAAAACCAAGTTCACAATAATTGTTTACAAATACCTATGCCATTTTCATGAGCCTGGATAACTAACTGTCAACCTATTTAATTAAGTCAACATTGGGGGATATTAAAATCCGTTCAATACCCTTTTTTAAAACCAAATTATTGAACTGGTTTTAAAAAAAGACTATTTCTGTATCGCCGAAAATGAGAGACCAACATCAATATAGAAATAGTAAAATGGACAAAAATAAAATATATGAAAGTTTAATCAGCTATTATTGCAACTTGAATTCTGTATGAATAAAACCTAATTGTCTTTAAAAGCATTCCACACTTTTAATTCATCTCAAATTCACATTAGCTATTCCCGTTTGAAACAAAACGAAACAAACAAAAACATTATGCTGAACTTTTAAATACCTTGTTTCTTTCTGATACCAATATTAATACCACAATATTAATTGTCAAAATCACACAAAAATGGATGCTAACTTAGTTTTTTTATACTAAAATAATGATATAAATAGATGCAATCACCAAAAAATGAAGAGATACTATAACTAAAGATCGTCATTTAGATTAATTTATATTTATAAAGTCAACTTACTTATAAATATTTCAGGTTATATTTAGTTATGTAAAAACCACACATTTTATTTAATTCTAAAAATTCAATAAAAGTGATATTAAAAACTATAAATACATGCATTGAAAATATTGAAATGAAAAAACAACTTAATATACGATTCATTACACCATTACAACAGATAAGCGTAAGATAAGTCTTAATTGAAATTTACACTAAATGGCAATCTAAAACCTTACGTTTTGTGTGTTTTTTGTTAAACAACATCGAGTTTTTTGTTTAAGAAAAACAAAGAGGATAGGCTGGTTTTGAGTATTCTAATTATCTGTTTTTCCAGATAATCGTTTGCTTATATTTCCCTTTAAATAGAAATAATATAAATATAAAACAATGTATCCCCGCGCATTCCTGATCTCAAAAATATGATAAGCTTATTAGCAGTAATTGTTTGCATTTTCGAATATTGAGGCCGATTAGATGAAAAGAATGAATGAAGACAAAATCCTTGCAATGGCCGAGAATATTTGCCAATCAAGAGGCGTCAGGTTAACACCACAAAGAGAAACAGTATTACGCCTGATAGCACAGCAGCATGGTGCAATCAGCGCTTATGATTTACTTGACTTGCTACGGGAAATTGAACCTCAAGCTAAACCGCCTACGGTTTATCGTGGCCTTGAGTTTTTAATGGAGCAAGGTTTTATCCATAAAATTGAATCAACGAACAGTTATGTCGTCTGTCACCATTTTGATAACCCGAGCCATATCTCTGTTATGTTAATTTGTGACCAGTGTGGAAGCGTAACGGAAAGTGATTGCACAACAATAGAAGCTGCAATCATTAATTTAGCAGATGAACACCAATTCCGCTTAAGACATACAGTGGTGGAAAACCACGGCTTATGTAAAAATTGTGACGAAATGAATAGCTGCCAAGATCACGAACATTGTCATCATAACCATGAACAACCTATCGCCCAGAAGAAAAAATAAGTAGCTGCGTTGATAAATTGCTTGATGAAATGCAAAAAAAATAGAGAAGATAAAGAAATAAAATAAAATAAAAGAAACAAAACAGGCAGACCTCAGAATAACACCATGAAATCTGCCTGCAATCGTCCTTCCCGCCTGTAGCCTACTATTACGGCTAGCGACTAAAGGAACTTAATACCAATCACTATTACGGATAACCCCAACAGCTAAACCTTCAATAGTGAAATTTTGCTGACGTAAGTCAACAATAATAGGTTCGAATTCTGGGTTTTCTGCTATTAATTCAACACGGTTACCCTGTTGCTTAAAACGTTTAACAGTAACTTCATCTTCGATACGAGCAACAACCACTTGCCCGTTATGGACATTCTGCGTTTTATGCACAGCTAATAAATCACCATCCATAATGCCAATATCTTTCATGGACATCCCATTCACACGCAACAAAAAATCTGCGTGTGGTTTAAATAGCTCAGGGTCAACTTGATAGTGACTTTCAATATGTTCCTGCGCTAATAATGGTTCGCCAGCGGCAACACGTCCAATCAGAGGTAACCCCTGGTCTTCTGTTTCTTCTTCAAGAAGCAGACGAATACCTCGGGATGCGCCTGAAACGATTTCAATAACCCCTTTGCGCGCTAAGGCCTTTAAATGTTCTTCTGCCGCATTAGGCGAACGAAAACCAAGGCTTGCTGCTATCTCAGCACGTGTAGGAGGCATACCCGTCTGCGAAATGTGATCGCGCACCAGATCGTAAACCTGCTGTTGTCGAGCCGTCAGTGCTTTCATTCCGTTCCCCTGTTTGTTTATACAGTCAAACTGTGAGTATATACAGGTAAATGAAGATTTGGAACAGTTAAATCGCTCAATTTAAGCATTTGTTATCGATTTACTTTCTTTTTACCCTATTAAGCACCCGAACGCCTTAGCCAGAAAAATAACGCTGCCATAATACCAGTGCCCAAATAAATAGCGCTAAGCCGATACTCACAAATACCGCAGCGGAACCAATATCTTTAGCTCTTCCTGACAGTTCATGATACTCACTACCAATACGGTCAACTACGGCTTCTATCGCACTATTCAATAATTCGACTATTGCCACGAGGACAACTGAACTCACTAACAAAATTCTATCTATATAGCTGATATCTATATAAAATGCGATAAAGATTGCGATAATCGCAGCAACAGATTCCTGCCTAAATGCGGCTTCATTAACCCAAGCTGCCTTCAAACCTTTAAGGGAATATCCCGCCGCTTTGATCACTCGCGTGAACCCCTTAACTTGACTCGCCATATTTATTCCTTAAAAAATGCAAACAATAATCGATTTTTACGGTCAAAGTGAATTGTCAGTAACAGATCTAACCATGTATTTCTGGTATGATTGCGCAGCATTGTTAACAAGAGGCTATAATCATTTATGTCACTATGGCGTAAAATATATTACAACACGTTGAATTTACCACTTAAATTATTGGTAAAAAGTAAACTAATTCCTTCGGATCCCGTCACTGAGTTGCAGCTTGATGTCAACAGGCCAACCCTATACGTATTACCTTATCATTCGAAGTCTGACCTCCTCACGCTACGGCATCAATGCTTAGCTATTGGTCTGCCTGACCCTCTGGTCGACAATGATATCAATGGAACGAAGCTTCCGGCGTACGTTTTTATCGATGATGGCCCACGTGTTTTTCGCTATTATTCACCGAATCCACGCAAGGATTCAGTAAAAACATTCCATGCTTATTTAGATTTGCATAAAAACAATCCAAATCTAGATATTCAAATGCTACCTGCATCCGTGATGTTTGGCCGCTCACCGGGTCGTGAAGGCCATACTCCAGCACCACCATTGAAACTGTTAAATGGGATTCAAAAATTCTTTGCAGTTTTATGGTTAGGGCGTGACAGCTTCGTGCGTTTATCACCCATTGTCTCAATTGGGAAAATGGCACAAGACCACGGCACAGACTCCATTATTGCCAACAAACTCGCCCGTGTCGCGCGTATTCACTATTCGCGCCAACGCCTAGCGGCAGTTGGACCAAAACTCCCTGCACGTTATGAGCTGTTTAATAAGCTATTAACGTCTAAAGCGATTGAAAAAGCCGTTGAAGACGAAGCGCGCAGTAAAAAAATTCCACTCAAAAAAGCCCAACAAAATGCCGTTGGGATGATGGAAGAAATTGCAGCCAATTTCTCTTATGAAGCCGTACGTTTAACGGATAGGGTTCTTAGTTGGACTTGGAACCGTCTTTATCAAGGCATCAATGTTCAGCACGCTGAACGGGTCCGCCAGCTTGCACAAGACGGCCATGAAATCGTTTATGTCCCCTCTCACCGCAGCCATATGGACTACTTACTGCTCTCATATGTGCTATACCATCAAGGGCTAGTTCCACCTCATATTGCCGCGGGGATCAACCTCAATTTCTGGCCAGCAGGGCCGATTTTCCGCCGTTTAGGGGCCTTTTTTATTCGCCGTACGTTCAAAGGAAATAAACTGTATTCGACCGTTTTCCGCGAATATTTAAGTGAGTTGTTTGCCCGAGGTTACTCCATCGAATACTTTGTGGAAGGAGGGCGCTCACGTACCGGTCGTTTATTACAGCCTAAGACGGGTACCCTCTCAATGACGTTACAAGCGATGTTGCGCGGTGACTCACGCCCTATCACCATCGTTCCTATCTACATTGGGTATGAGCATGTGATGGAAGTGGGAACTTATGCCAAAGAACTTCGCGGCGCAGAAAAAGAGAAAGAAGGCTTTTTCTCTATGGTTCGCGGCTTACGTAAATTGCGTAACCTAGGCCAAGGGTATGTTAACTTCGGTCAACCCATTTCATTACCTCATTACCTTAACCAGCGCGTGCCTGATTGGCGCGACTCTATCGACCCTATCGAACCACAAAGACCAACGTGGCTAAACCCAACGGTCAGTTCGTTAGCCGATAACATTATGGTCAATATTAATAATGCAGCCGCAGCCAATGCGATTAACCTGTGTGCGACTGCGTTACTGGCTTCTCGTCAACGCTCACTCACTCGTGAGCAACTGATTGAACAAGTCGAATGTTACCTGCAATTATTGCGCAATGTGCCATACACCGCAGATGCGACGACCCCAAATAAAACAGCAGAGCAATTGTTAGAACATGCTTTGCAAATGGATAAATTCGAAGTCGAAAAAGACAGCATGGGGGATATTATTATCCTTCCTCGCGAAAATGCCGTCTTAATGACCTATTACCGTAACAATATCCATCATTTATTGGTATTACCATCACTAATTGCTAGCATTGTATTGCACTATGAACGCATTAGTCGCCAAGACATTCACTATCAAGTAGGCCAAATTTATCCGTTCTTAAAAGCAGAACTGTTTATGCGTTATAACAGTGATGAGCTACACGAGGCGGTAGATACGCTAATTGATGAGCTAAATAACCAAAAGCTGATTTGCTTAAAAGAAGACGACATAGTGGTGTTAAATCCTCGCCGTATTCGTCCATTACAGCTCTTAGCTGCTGGCGTACGTGAAACTCTGCAACGTTATGCAATCACATTATCATTACTCAATGCGAGCCCTGAAATCAGCCGTAATACGCTAGAAAAACAAAGCCGTATCCTTGCACAACGCCTTTCTGTTTTGCACGGTATCAACGCTCCTGAATTCTTTGATAAAGCGGTATTCTCCACATTGGTCGATACCCTAAGAGAAGAAGGCTACATTGATAATAATGAAAATGATATCTTTGTCACCAATGCGCAAAAACTGTATGCCGTTCTGGCTCGATTGATGTCACCTGAGATTCGCTTAACTATTGAAAGTGTTAGTCAAGATGATGAGTTTTCTGAAAAAAAACCAACTGAAAGCACGCAATCTCCGGAACAAGTGAAAAGCTAATCGCCTTTTCTCAAGCCAATAAAACAAAAAAGGTCATGTTAGAAATAACATGACCTTTTTCACTTTGGCTCAATAACTGTAATTTAAAAATAACTGATAAAAATACCAATAAACAATATTAAGCCGACAAAGTTATTGTTCATAAAAGCTTTAAAGCAAGGCGCACGTTCACGGTTAACCATCAATTGCTGCTGATAGATAAATAAACCCGCAACTAACACTAATGAAATATAATAAAGGGTTCCTAAACCCGCCAGTGAGCCAATCACCAATAATAAGCCAACCATCAGTAATTGCAGCAAACCAATAATCAGTTTGTCATATTGCCCGAATAGAATAGCGGTTGATTTCACACCAATTTTTAAATCATCATCGCGGTCTACCATTGCATACTGAGTATCGTAGATCACCGACCAAATAATATTAACTAAAAACAGTAACCAACAAACAACTGGCAAAGTTTCACCAACAGCAGAGAAAGACATTGGAATTGACCAACCAAAAGCCGCACCTAATACCACTTGGGGTAAATTACTGACTCTCTTAACAAAGGGATAAACCCATGCCAAAGCCAACCCTGCAACCGACAACCAAATGGTCATGGAATTGAGTGTCAAAACTAGCAGAAAAGAGAGGCCAACAAGGCTTGCAAACAATATTTTTGCTTCTTTTTCTGTTACGTCCCCACTTGGAAGTGGGCGGTGTTTAGTCCGCTCTACGTGGCCATCAAAATGGCGGTCAGCAAAATCATTAATGACACAACCAGCAGCACGCATAAAGAATACGCCAGCAGTAAATACAATCAAAAGATGTAAACTTGGCGTACCTTGAGCCGCAATCCATAATGCCCAATACGTCGGCCACAATAGCAACAATGAGCCAATGGGTCTATCAATACGCATTAAACGGCTGTATGCATGCCATTTACTTAGCGTCATACTTCCCTCCACTTTATCGTGCTCCTTTTCGAATTCCATCATACTTCAAATTAGGTATATTTTAATACCACCAAACTCGGCAACTTACTGATTTATATTTGTTGGCATAGTGTCATTGCAGAGACCTGAAAACTCAAAGTACTTAGGATAGTTAGCGATATGCAGGTGATTCAGGTAAAAATATTTCTGTTAACAGCAACGGTTTATTCGATAGTCTTAACCGAGAACTACGTACCCACCTGTTTGCGCAAGAACCAATATGGATATAATCTCGAGTTAAACTCTCGCGGCTAAATAAATAACGCCCTAATGGCATTCTCCCAATATCCACCAGTTGCTGGTCATCATCAGTCAGTGTTTCTTCAGGGATTATTGTTCGGCCCAGTAACCAAGGGATGCCATCTCCATACATGACAACTTCTCTGACCCAATAACGCGGGCTTTCAGGTAGAGACTGCACTTCATCCGCGCTCAGCTTATCTTGCGATACATAGCGCTCTAAATAAGGTATCACGGTAACTTGCTGGCTATGCTGCTCAAAACGTTTTGTCATGGAGCCAAGCTCTAGTAGCCAATCTAATATATTGGCAGGCACTATTTTATCGTTTTTATCGTTCTCCGCCAGCCAGTGAATCGGCTGAGAAGTAAAAAGCGTTTCATCCATTACTTAAAATTCCACCATGAATAACATGGTTATGATTTACTGTATTTCTTACGCAATAGGATATCACGTTGTTTTACGACAAGGTTAAAGTTAGCTAACAATTTATATAAAAAGTCACATTTTCAACACAAAATGTAAAAATATAGTGAAAATTTTTTTAATTACTAGCAAGTTATCGATAATAATAAAATTCATTAATATCGTAACAAAATGAATTTGTTTAATTAAAAAATAGCCTGATGGACAGTATGTCAGTTAAACAATGTAAGGTAGGAACTTCCTACCTTACATTTAACTATTTAAATAATACGTTATTAATTTATCGCCAAGCTTTGTAGCTGTTAATCAAACCATTGGTCGAGCTATCATGGGTACTCACGGTATCACTATTTTCTAATTCAGGCAGGATACGGCTTGCGAGTTGTTTACCTAACTCCACGCCCCATTGGTCGAAAGTAAAGATATTTAAAATCGCCCCTTGAGTGAATATTTTGTGCTCATACATCGCAATCAATGCACCTAACGAATATGGCGTGATTGATTTCAATAAGATAGAGTTAGTTGGGCGGTTGCCTTCAAACACCTTATAAGGCGCAACATATTCCATATCCGCGACATTTTTACCTTGCGCAGCAAACTCGGCATCAACCACTTCACGAGTTTTACCAAACGCCAGTGCTTCGGTTTGCGCAAAGAAATTAGATAATAATTTTTCGTGATGATCCCCTAACGGGTTATGGGTTACCGCAGGTGCGATAAAATCACATGGGATCATCTTAGTTCCTTGGTGGATCAACTGATAAAACGCATGTTGGCCATTGGTTCCCGGCTCACCCCAAATAATCGGGCCTGTTTGATAAGTAACAGGTTTTCCATCACGACCAATATATTTACCGTTCGATTCCATATTACCTTGTTGGAAGTAAGCGGCAAAACGATGCATGTATTGGTCGTATGGCAGAATCGCTTCAGTTTCCGCTTCAAAAAAATTGTTGTACCAAATGCCAATCAAACCTAACAACACGGGGATGTTCTTTTCTAGCGGAGTTTGGGTGAAATGTTTATCCATCGCATGGGCACCGTTCAATAATTGAACGAAATTATCAAAGCCGACCGATAAAATAATGGATAAACCAATCGCTGACCATAATGAATAACGGCCACCAACCCAATCCCAAAATTCAAACATATTGTTGGTATCAATACCAAACTTCGCGACTTCTTCGCCATTCGTTGAAAGTGCCACAAAATGCTTAGCCACTTGACTTTCATCTTTTGCCGCCGCCAAGAACCAATCACGAGCAGAATGCGCATTCGTCATGGTTTCTTGCGTTGTAAAGGTTTTGGACGCAATTAAAAACAGTGTTGTTTCTGGGTTCAGCTTTTTCAGTGTTTCCGCAATTTGCGTACCATCCACATTCGATACAAAACGCATGTTTAGGTGGTTTTTGTATGGACGCAGTGCTTCTGTCACCATAAATGGACCAAGGTCTGAACCACCAATACCGATGTTCACCACATCCGTAATCGCTTTACCGGTGTAACCCTTCCAATCACCGCTGATAATACGCTGACTAAATTGCTGCATTTTTTCCAATACTGCATTCACTTCTGGCATGACATCTTTGCCATCAACATAAATAGGGGTGTTATCGCGGTTACGCAAAGCAGTATGTAGTACCGCACGGTCTTCAGTACGGTTAATTTTTTCACCTTGGAACATACTGTTAATGGCGCTTTCTAGCTCTGTTTCTTTTGCTAAGGCCAATAAATGTTCCAATGTTTCTTGCGTAATTCTATTTTTGGAGAAATCCACTAAGATTTGACCATCGAACGTTGCCGAAAAATGAGTGAAGCGGTCTTTATCCTGTGCAAATAAATCGCGCATATGGACATTTTTCATTTGCGCAAAATGTTGCTCTAGCGCCCGCCATGCAGCCGTCTGGCTTGGATTAATACTTCTCATGGATAACACTCTCCAAATAATTTTAAATAGAAATAGATTGTACCCCGTCACGAAAACGAGACTTATCGGTTTTCTGCGTTATATTGATATTCCCCAATTCTGCCGCACTTTTCCAGACTTAATTACCCATTTTATTAAAATACACACTTTCTAGACTGATACGTATACAAAAGTATATGATCCGGTTATCTGAGAGCAGTCAACCCCCAAACTGATTGAAATATAACGAGTATATACTCTAAATAATTAGAGTTGCATGTAGGCGACAAGCGAAGATAGACCGATGAGCATACAAAAGTCTGTGACTCGGTTATCTGAGCGTAGTCAACACCCAAACTGATTGAAATATAACGAGTATATACTCTAAATAATTCGAGTTGCATATAGGCGACAAGCGAAGATAGACCGATGAGCATACAAAAGTATGTGATTCGGTTATCTGAGCGCAGTCAACACCCATGCAGCTCGAAGTATGACGAGTATATTGAGAAAACCGATAATAAATTACCTATCATTAGAATTACTGATTTACTTCGATTCTTGATTGACGCAATCCTATTTACCCGATAAATCTATATAAAGATTAGGTTTAACCAAAGGGATTGACACCATGAATATCGCAGCGTCTTCAACAGACAATCATCAGTATGTTATCGCCAAATTTGGCGGCACTAGCGTCGCTAACTTTGAAGCGATGAACAACAGCGCCAATATTGTTCTCTCCAACCCAAATGTGCGAGTTGTGGTACTTTCCGCCTCTGCTGGCATTACCAATTTATTAATCGAACTGGCCGAAGGTTGCGATGCTGATAAACGTAATGAACTGCTGAAAAAAGTGAAGGATATTCAATACGCAATTATTGATAACTTACAAACTGCTGATGTTATTCGTGAGGAAATCAATCGATTACTCGATAATATTGCTCATTTAGCTGATTCGGCTGCTTTAGCCACTTCTGATGCATTAACGGATGAAATGGTGAGCCACGGCGAATTAATGTCAACCTTACTATTTGTTGAAGTACTACGCCAACGTAATGCTAACTCCCAATGGTTTGACGTACGCAAAGTGATGAGAACGAATGACAGCTTTGGCCGTGCTGAACCAGAACTTGCTCAGCTAAAAGCATTGTCAGAACAACAACTCATGCCACGCCTTACTGAGTCGGTTGTCATTACTCAAGGGTTTATTGGTCGTGATGAAAAAGGCCGCACGACCACTCTTGGGCGCGGTGGAAGTGACTACACCGCCGCTTTGTTAGCTGAAGTCCTTAATTTATCACGTGTAGATATTTGGACTGACGTTCCTGGAATTTACACCACTGACCCTCGCGTCGTACCGAGTGCCCAACGCATTGATGAAATTGCTTTCGATGAAGCGGCAGAAATGGCGACCTTTGGCGCAAAAATTTTGCATCCTGCGACACTCCTTCCTGCAGTACGTGCGGGGATCCCAGTTTTTGTCGGTTCAAGTAAAGCCCCCGAAGCCGGCGGCACCATTGTGTGTGATAAAACCACGAATCCACCACAATTTAGGGCATTAGCACTGCGCCGTAAACAAACGCTACTCACCTTGCACAGTCTAAAAATGCTGCACGCACGCGGTTTCTTAGCGGAAATTTTCACCATTTTACTGCGCCACAATATTTCAGTGGATCTAATTACGACTTCAGAGGTCAGTGTCGCCCTAACCTTAGACACAACAGGTTCAACGGGAACTAACGGCAGTTTACTCACCAATGCGCTAATGACAGAACTATCCGCATTATGCCGTGTTGAAGTGGAAGAAGATTTAGCGCTCGTCGCAATCATTGGTAATGAGCTGTCGCAAGTGAATGGCCTCGGGAGACAAATTTTTGGGGCGCTTGAGTCATTCAATATTCGCATGATCAGCTATGGAGCAAGTAGCCACAATATTTGTTTATTGGTACCTGGAAATGATGCTGAAGAGATCGTTCGTACCTTGCACAGTAACTTATTCGAATAGTGTGGAAGTTTGATCAAAATACTAGAAGGCGATCATTTCGATCGCCTTCTATATTATACAATTAATCCTCTCTAGCATTTTTGCTGGGTTGCGCAACACTACCAGTGTATTGCAACATTTTTCCCGTCACGCCTTTATTCTGTTTTAAAAGTGCCAAGTTGCTTTTTGCGGTTTCATTACCGAGTTCTACCGCTCGTTCAAACCACATTACTGAACGAAAAATATTTTTCTCACCGCCCTCGCCTCGTGCATACATCACCGCAAGGTTGTTTTGGGCATCGCTATTTTTCTTAAATGCCGCTTTTTCCAGCAATTGCCGTGCTCTGTGTGTGTTTTTCGCCACACCCGTTCCCGTTAAATAAAAGATAGCTAACTGGTTTTGAGCTTCGATGTTATTTTCTTGCGCAATCAGCAACCAACTCAAAATATCATTCACATCAACATTTTTCAGCTCACCAGACACATACAGTTCCGCTAACTTAATTTGAGCCGCTTTACCATCACTGTTGGCAAGTGATATATACCACTCAATAGCCTTTTTGGGGTCTTTTTTAACGCCACCTAACCCTTTTTCATAGAATTCAGCCACTTTCATTCCTGCATCTTGGGATTTGTTTTGCGCCGCACGTTCATACCAGATAAAGGCTTCAGCGAGGTCTTTACCAACGCCATTACCTTGCTCATAGGCTTTCGCAATCGCCAGTTGGGCCGCAATATTGTTCTGTTGCGCAGCGCGTTTATACCAGTACATCGCTTGGTAGCTATTCTTTTCTATTGCGCTATGACCTTCTTGATAAAAATCACCCATATTCACTTGCGCTGTCGCAGAGCCCATATTGGCAGCTTGACGATATAAATAAATCGCCATTTCGGCGTCCGGCTCTACACCCTCACCATTTTCATACATCACCGCTAAGTTATTCACTGCGGCTGCAATATTATTTCCCGCACTTCTTTCATACCACTCTCGAGCCTTCTGGTAATCAATATCACCACCTAACCCATCATGATAAAACAACCCCATCGCAAACTGTGCGTTAGCATGTTCTTGCTCCGCGGCCTCTGCATACCATGCTTTCGCTTGCTTTAAATTTTGCTCAACCCCAATACCATGTTCATATAAGTAACCCATCGCATATTGGCAATAAGCATCGCCTTTTTCAGCACCTCGGCGATACCATTGTTCCGCTTGTCGGTATTTTTCCTGATTTTGCAATAACATCCCAAGGTAATAATCTCCATCTGTATTATCTCGGTCAGCCACCTTTTTAAACCAACGATAAGCCTCTTGCTCATTGACGGCTAAAAATTCAGTCCCATCCATATAAGCAAGCCCAACATCCACCATTGCCTCTTCATCTCCGGCATTCGCTAGCTTCAATTTTGCTTTGAATTCATCAGGAATAGGCGCGCTTTTAGGCTGCGCATGTAGCGTATTCGGTTTATCTTTCGTAGAAGGTGCTTCAACGATATTGCCAGCTTGCGCAAGGGAAATACCGCTAACATAGAGAACTAACAGAAAAGAACGTAATTTCATCACCATGACCTATTTATTGGCGTTATGTCATTAACATATCACTCCAATAAAAAATTCATAAGGGATGTTGGCTGAAAAAGTAGAATAACAAAGGAATTATTAAGAAAACGGAGGAGACGCCAGCTTCTTGCTGAAACTTTTGTCTCCGAAATAAGCCGCAGTACTTAGTTAACGCGGTAACCACCGTGTTTACTGGCAAATAAATTAAATTTACCCCACTCAATTAACAGAGCTTCCAATGTGCGGTGGCTAATCTCACACAGTTCAGAGATCTGAGAAACGACAAAGTGGTTTTCACTCACCAGTTCTGGTGAAAACACTTCCGCAATCCATTCACACTCTTTCGTGGTCACCAACCAACCGTCATTGGTCGAAAATTTATGCACGGGTACCATACCGTCTTTCGGGCTTTCTTGAGATAACAGCTTATTTTCATCGATTTGGGCTTGATGAAAAGCCGCGATTTCGTCCTCTGAAGGCACGGGTTCTACTGCTAAATTTTCTTCTAAAAATAGGTAAATTTCTTCTGCTCTTGCAGGTGTTAGCTCGCTTCTTAACCAAATCTGATTAAAACAGTGCTCACCCAGTGAATCATCGGTATCAAGCTTATCCATGATCTGTAAAACACTCATCATAGCGCTCACCGCGTCTTCGCTCATCATGAACGTTTCAGGCGCCGCACTGTTTTGGATCTGATAAGGAAAAACTGCCGAGCGTGGCAGTTCTTCTTCAATAATAAATTCATAGCTCATCATTGGCCCCCTCTAATGTATTACCTATAAGATGGTGCCGAATGCATGAAAAATCAATGTATTGATCTTGTTTTAATCTTCCGGGTCATAAGCTAAGTTTGGCGCTAGCCAACGCTCCAACTCCGTCACCGACATCCCTTTACGCTTTGCATAATCCTCAATTTGGTCTTTTTGTAGCTGGGCTACCGCAAAATATTTACTTTCAGGATGGCTAAAATACCAGCCTGATACCGAGGCCCCTGGCCACATCGCATAGGAACTGGTGAGTTGCATACCAATTTGCGTTTCCACGTCCAGTAACTGCCAAATTTTTGCCTTTTCTGTATGCTCAGGGCAAGCCGGATACCCCGGTGCAGGGCGGATCCCTTGGTAATTTTCGCGAATAAGTTCTTCATTACTCAAGTTTTCATCGTCTGCATAACCCCAATATTGCATGCGGACTTGTTGGTGTAAATATTCAGCAAATGCCTCCGCTAGCCTATCCGCCAGCGCTTTAACCATAATTTTATTATAGTCATCATGCTGTTGTTCATATGCATCAGCAAGCGCGTCTTCTTCTAAGCCCCCTGTCACTGCGAAAGCCCCAATATAATCGGCTTTACCACTGTCCTTTGGCGCGACAAAGTCAGATAAACAATAGTTTGGAAACTCAGTTTTTAAAGTTTGTTGGCGTAAATTCAGCCCCATGACTTGCACATGATTTCGCGACTCATCGGTATAAATTTCAATATCATCGCCAACCCGGTTTGCAGGGAATAAGCCAAAAATACCTTTTGGCGTTAATAAGTTTTCTTTATCAAGCTTATCTAACATATTATTGGCGTCTTTCAATAGCTTACGCGCTTCAGAACCGACCACTTCATCCTCTAAGATCCGCGGGTATTTACCTGCCAGAGACCACGTCATAAAAAATGGCGTCCAATCAATATAGTTTCTCAGCGTTGAAATAGATGCGGTGACTTCTTGAATACCAAGAAATTTTGGCACAGGTGGTTGGTAATGTTGCCAATCAATATTAACCGCATTAGCGCGTGCCACATCCAGTGCCACAGGCGGTGTTTTTGGCCTTCTACGGCCATGTTGCTGACGAACCGTTTCATATTCACGGCGAGTGCGCGCAACAAAATCTGCTTTTTGTGTTGCTGACAATAGCGCTGCGACAACCCCCACAGTTCGAGAGGCATTTTGCACGTAAGTCGTTGGCCCACTATAATTAGGCTCAATTTTCACGGCAGTGTGTGCTTTTGATGTTGTCGCCCCACCAATCAGTAATGGCAAGGTAAACCCTTGTCTTTCCATCTCTTTAGCTACGTGCACCATTTCATCAAGAGATGGCGTGATCAAACCGGATAACCCAATAATATCGACGTTCTCTTCACGTGCTGTTTTTAGAATAGTTTCACACGGAACCATCACGCCTAAATCAATGATTTCATAGTTATTACACTGCAGAACAACCCCAACGATATTTTTGCCTATGTCATGAACATCGCCCTTTACCGTCGCGAGTAAGATTTTTCCTGCACTACTACCTGACTGCTTAAGCTCTTGAATATAAGGTTCTAAATAGGCTACGGCCTGTTTCATCACCCGAGCAGATTTCACCACTTGAGGTAAGAACATTTTTCCTTCCCCAAATAGGTCTCCAACCACATTCATACCATTCATCAAGGGGCCTTCAATCACTTCGATTGGGCTGGAAGCACGTTGGCGTGTTTCTTCAGTATCTTCAATGATAAATTCGGTAATACCTTTCACTAATGCGTATTCAAGACGCTTTTCAACTTCCCAACTACGCCATTCCGCTTGTTGAACTTGCTGCTCTCCTGCCCCTGCTCCACGGTATTTTTCCGCCAGTTCAAGCAAACGTTCTGTACTGTCATCACGGCGATTTAAAATCACATCTTCAACAGCATCTTTTAATTCAGTAGGCAGGTCATCATAGATAGCGAGCTGCCCCGCATTAACGATCCCCATATCCATTCCATTACGAATGGCGTAATACAGGAAAACAGCATGAATTGCTTCACGTACAGGGTCGTTTCCTCTAAATGAGAAGGAGACGTTGGAAACCCCGCCAGAAATCATCGCATGAGGTAACTGAGCCTTAATGTCCTTACAGACTTCAATAAAATCAACGGCATAGTTATTATGCTCTTCGATTCCTGTGGCTACGGCAAAAATATTTGGGTCAAAAATAATGTCTTCAGGAGGGAAGCCCACCTCTTCGGTAAGGATCTGATAAGCACGGCGACAAATTTCAATTTTCCGCTCACGTGTATCTGCTTGGCCAACTTCATCAAATGCCATGACGACCACCGCAGCACCATATTTGCGCAATAATTTAGCATGCTCAATAAATGCCTCAACCCCCTCTTTCATTGAGATTGAATTGACGATCCCCTTACCTTGTATGCACTTAAGCCCCGCCTCGATCACCTCCCATTTTGAGGAGTCAATCATAATTGGCACGCGAGCAATATCTGGCTCACCAGCAATCAGATTCAAGAAACGCACCATCGCCGCGTGGGAGTCCAACATCCCTTCATCCATATTGATGTCGATGATTTGCGCACCATTTTCAACTTGCTGACGTGCCACATCTAAGGCTTCTTGGTAATTTTCTTCTTTAATCAGCCGCTTAAATTTTGCCGACCCCGTCACATTGGTTCTTTCCCCAACGTTAACAAATAACGATTTTTCGCCAATATTTAACGGTTCTAAACCCGATAAACGGCATTCAACAGGTAGTGACGGTAATTGACGTGGTGTGATACCTTTTACGGCTTCTGCCATTTTTTTGATATGTAATGGCGTCGTTCCACAGCACCCACCAACAATATTTAAGAACCCTGCGGTTGCCCATTCATGAATTTGTTCAGCCATATTTTGCGCATCAAGATCATATTCACCAAACGCATTCGGTAGCCCTGCATTAGGGTGCGCACTGACATAACATTCCGCAATCCTTGATAATTCAGCAATATACTGGCGCAGCTCATCCGGGCCTAATGCACAGTTCAAGCCAAATGATATCGGCTGCGCATGGCGCAATGAGTTATAAAATGCTTCTGTTGTTTGCCCTGATAATGTCCGGCCAGAAGCATCTGTGATCGTACCCGAGATCATAATAGGTAGAGAAACACCCAAAGCTTCCAGTTCAGTTTCTACCGCAAAGATCGCGGCTTTCGCATTCAATGTGTCAAAAATGGTTTCGATCATGATCAGATCTACCCCACCTTTTACTAAAGATCGGGTAGATTCACGGTAGGCTTCAACGAGTTGATCAAAGGTGATATTGCGATAAGCAGGATCATTAACATCAGGAGAAATAGAAGCAGTGCGGTTTGTCGGGCCTAAAACTCCGGCAACATAACGCGGCTGGTCAGGGGTTTTACGTGTCCACTCGTCAGCACATTCACGGGCAAGACGCGCAGCAACTTCGTTAATTTCAGCGGAAAGTGATTCCATTTTATAATCAGCCATCGCAATGGATGTTGAGTTAAAAGTATTGGTTTCAACAATATCCGCGCCCGCTTCAAAGTATTGAGAATGAATATCTCGAATAATATCTGGCTGAGTTAAGACTAATAGATCATTATTTCCCTTTAAATCACTCGGCCAATCCGCAAATCGTTCTCCGCGAAACTGGGCTTCCGACAACTTATGTTGTTGGATCATTGTTCCCATTGCACCATCTAATACCAATATACGTTTTTTTAATTCTTGTTCTAATTGATTAACTTTTGCGGACACTGCACTGCCCTCCTAAAATGGAACACTGAGAAATAAGTCAAATTTTTACCTTTAACATCCTATCACAACTTCTCTCGTGAAAATTCGCTGTTATGATGAGAGTTTTTCAAGGTTGCACAAGAGCACACTTTTCACTGATCCGATGAGTATTTTCAAGTGAAATAGTTCATAATAGAAGCTAAATGACAGTCAGGAGAGACTTAATGGCAACGGCACCAATTACTAAGAAACTTAAAAAAGCAAAAGGGCCGGCGAGTGGCGCAGCTGCAGCAGGACAAGTTCAATCATTAAGTCGTGGATTAACACTATTGGAATATATTTCCGAATCGACAGGGGGAATTGCCCTCACTGACCTTGCGATGCAAGCTGGCTTACCCAACTCAACAACACATCGCCTTTTAATGACTTTAGAACAACATGGTTTTGTTCGCCAAACTGGTGATTTAGGCCTATGGGTTATTGCTTCTCATGCTTTTATCATTGGTAGCAGCTTTTTAGAGAGTCGTAATTTGTTAGCCCTCGTCCACCCAATACTACGCCGCTTAATGGATGAATCGGGGGAAACTGTCAACTTAGCTATCCTAGACCATACAGAGTACGATGCCGTCATTGTTGACCAAGTACAATGCAATGCGCTAATGAGAATGTCAGCACCAATCGGAGGAAAACTGCCATTACACGCCTCGGGGGCAGGCAAAGCATTCATTGCTAACTTACCAGAAGACAAACTGGTTCCACTTTTAAGCCGTAAAGGTTTACATGCTTATACGCCTTATACATTAACTAACCCATCAGCTTTAAAAGAGAATTTACAACAGGCTAAAAAGCAAGGTTTTTCTTATGATGACGAAGAGCATGCATTAGGGTTACGCTGTATTGGGGCTTGTATTTATGATGAACACAAAGAAGCTTTCGCAGCCATTTCTATTTCAGGCCCATTATCACGTATCACTGACGACCGTATTACTGAATTAGGCGCTATGGTTATCAAAGCCGCAAAAGAAATAAGCCATGAATATGGCGCAAACCGCTAGCTAAACAGTGAAAGTGAAATACAAAGCAACCTGTATTTCACTTAACCTTACAAAGCTTTTTACTGCCCTCTAATCACCTTGCTGATTTGTTGAAATAGTAGGCAACTTCAGAGTCTTTTCAAATAACTTAAATTTTTGCATATCACGGTACTTTTCAATGAGTGCCAACGCGATAGCCTCTGTTTCAGCGTCCGCTTGTCCTTCAATATCTCGCGGTCGGAAATGCAATTGGAAAGCACGCAATGTTTTTTTCGTCTGTGGATCTAACTTACCTGATAGCGGGATTGTTGAATATCCATAAAAATTAAGCGCTTTTTGAATTCGTAACACGCTTGCGGGTTCATTGGCATTACGCCCCGCCAGAAATTTAGTGACTGTTTTTGGGTCAGGCCAAGCCCCTATACCATGTTGAGCAAGACGTTGCCATGGAAATGCCTTGCCTGGGTCCTGCTTGCGCAGTGGTGCGATATCACTGTGACCAATAATATTTTCTGGGGGAATACTATAGCGCTGCATAATATCTTGGATGAGAGGTATCAATGCCACAATTTGCGCTTCATTGTAAGGAGCCCACAGTTGCTTTCCTTTAGCATCCTTTTGTCCCCCTGCATTAACGATTTCAATTCCAATAGAAATATCATTCAAACCATTATGCTGTAGCCAATAACTTTCACCTGCATGCCATGCTTTTAATGATTCGGGAACGAGTTGTAATACAACAGGCTGGCCATTTTTAGTTTCAGGTACACTCGGTATGAGGAAATGGGAGCTCACTTTGCCTTGCGTTAGTGTGGCTATGGAACGCGCATCATCGGAAACGGTGTAGTGAATAATGACATATTGAATGCGCTGACTACTATTTTTTGATGGGTAACGGTTATCAAGATAGTAACCTTTGTTCGAGGCCGAACAGCCTAATAATAGTAAAAAAGCAAACAATATCCCTATATATTTGAACATCAAACCATAGCCTTACTCTATTATTCATTAAGCTTTATTTAAGCATTGTGTCGTCTGCAATACTATCAATTTTCATGCACCAACAACATCACAATGCTTATTCTTTTTAGAAAAATAGATAATAGAAAATGAAATAAATGTTTAAATACATCATGTTAAAACCTTTTTAGCTCATATTAGAAACAAAAAAGGTTTTCTTATTAACGAAAAACATCCCCTTCTATTAAATGGTAGGGAACATTGGAAAAAGTAGAGAGAGAAGCGCCAGAAAAAATTATAATTATGATCACTAATAAGCTCCCCCTCCTTAAAATAGAGACATATTGAATTGATTATTCTTATTTCTAGAATTTAATTTTTAATTTTAAGTAGTTACCATAGAAATATTTTTTTCGAGTACTATGCAAAATTAATCGTCTAATTCTCTATAACGTATAAGTTATAACCTATTTTTTATACTAGGCATTTTTAAAGGGAATAAATTATTCATAAAATGTTATAAAAAGAAAATAAAAATTATCTTGCTTAGGTTATCGCTAACTCATTTTTTTCATACTCAACCTGCTTAGCAATGATTTTAGTAATCTCATTAATATCAATATCTAAAAAAATTACAATTTCAATTAGTTTATCTAAACTCAACTTATTAATACCTAACTCATATCGTGATACTTGCTGTTGGCTCAAATGAATAATCGAACCCAGCTCATTTCCTGATAACCCTTTACTCACTCTAGCCTTACGTAAATGATTACCTAGTAATGCATAAATATTTTTCTTTTTAGCTATATGCATAACCATCTCCTAAATGTAAATAAGAAAAATAATTTAGCTAGTATTATTCATTATAAAATTAATCATAACTATTTAAAATAGTTATGAGCAATCAAAGATAACAAGATTGATAGACAAACATCATTTTTATATACAAAAAAAATGAGGAAAATAATATATGTAAAGTAATCCATTGCTTTATAAAAGTTTTTTTATTTTTATAATTAAATTACATTTCTATATGTTTTTTTTGATCAAATCGATAATTTAATATACTTTTACATTTTAAATGTTACTAGAAATAATTAGTAACCAATAAAAATAATTATCTGTTTTTTATTATTAAATAATTTTCACTCTATATGTTAAATTTTTACATACGCAA
This sequence comes from Providencia hangzhouensis, assembly GCF_029193595.2. Lineage (NCBI taxonomy): Bacteria > Pseudomonadati > Pseudomonadota > Gammaproteobacteria > Enterobacterales > Morganellaceae > Providencia > Providencia hangzhouensis. Next base: position 439,955 of record NZ_CP135052.1, on the reverse strand, counting down.
AAATTGTGTTTTCCCTTTTTTATATCAAAAAACAGATTAATAATTTATCTTATTATTATAATATTCTCTATAGTCAGGCTAATAATCTGATTTCGGCCTAAAAACAACAATCCCGGCCTTCCCTTTTAAGTAATCGTTCAGTTCGATATCAATAACCTGAAGATTTCTACGTAGTGAAGAGGCATTTCTAAATATTGTTTTATTACCTCTACGTATTACAACACCCACATGACTTACATCTAACCCATTATCCTTTGAATAAACGCCGATGTAATCCCCTACATTTAATCTCAATACTAAATCATCATCCACATATTTAACTGGAATATAGTTTATTAGTCTACTTTTAACAGGCAAGCCTGATATATATCGCTGATTATAATTTTTCAAATTAAGTTGTTTATTTACCCGAATAAAGTGTGGGCTTATTTCACTAGTAATATCTACCACTATCGCCTCAGGTTCTTGCGCCCAATCAGAGAAAAAATGCCGCCGATGTTTAAATGTAATATTTTGGTTGATATAACGAATATTGATTAAATTTGAAACAAATTGCTCGTAATTGTTAGAACGCTTAAAAGCCTCGATGTACTCTATGAATGTCATACAGTCCATCTCCTTCAAATTAATCACCAATTCTTCAGGTGATAGCGGACTCATATTCAAAGTTTGTTTATTGTAAGGTGTAGTTAAAAAATATCGGGTCAATACATCAATTTTTTCTGCTTGTGACGCATTCTGTAACTGCATTGCCGTTTGTTCATTAAAAACTTCAGTTAAAATTTTATATGACCCCGAAGCTAAGATAACCTCAGCCCTAACAAAATTTGCCAATAACAATATAAATGCAGCTATAACTAGCCTTAACATCCTGCCGCTCTTCTCATGAATACAACCTAACCTTCGACAATCATCTAATTGAATTTTGATGATAAAATCATCAACTAAGCCACTATAGCATGCTTATTTGTCTATTTCCTACCCTGTCCACACCATAATATAAATTTGATTCAGATCACAGATAGCTTCGAATATTCATTTTCTATATTGCAACTCCTCCGCTTTCATTGAACAATGTTACCGGTAACATTGATGCTATAGTTCACAAGTAAATAACGATAGGCACAACCCGAATTGACTTGCAGTTTGATTCATCTTTTTACTGCACTATGGAGCAATTATCATGAGCATGACCACCTCTAAAGAGACAAATCCTTCAGTGATCAATAAAGAACTTGATCGCATCACTCAACGTATCATTTCTCGTTCACTGAAAACTCGAGCTGCTTATCTCAAAAAAATAGAGCAGGCTCGTTGTATGACCGTCCATCGAGCATCACTCGCTTGCGGTAACCTTGCCCATGGCTTTGCAGCATGCCAAAGCGAAGAAAAACAAATTCTTAAAAGCATGACTCGCTCTGATATTGCAATCATCAATTCCTACAATGATATGCTTTCTGCTCATCGTCCCTACGACAAGTACCCTGAACAACTCAAAAAAGCATTATTAGAAGCTGGCTCAATTGGCCAAGTCGCTGCGGGTGTCCCAGCAATGTGTGATGGCGTAACCCAAGGGCAAGATGGGATGGAACTATCGATGCTAAGTCGAGATGTCATTGCCATGTCAACTGCCATTGGCCTATCCCATAATATGTTTGATGGTGCGCTCTATTTAGGTATTTGCGACAAAATTGTTCCAGGCTTAATGCTTGGCGCACTTTCATTTGGTCACCTTCCTGCAATATTTGTCCCAGCAGGTCCAATGGCAACAGGCTTACCAAATAAAGAAAAGGTTCGTATTCGCCAGCTGTATGCTGAAGGCAAAGTTAATCGACTCGCTTTATTAGAAGCCGAAGCCGCCTCTTACCATGGGATCGGCACCTGTACTTTTTACGGTACTGCCAACTCGAATCAAATGATGATGGAGGTCATGGGGTTACATCTACCCGGTGCGTCATTTGTACCACCTGACTCTCCACTACGGGATGCATTAACAGAGGCTGCCGCACGACAAATTACGCGTTTAACTGAACAATCGGGCCAGTACTTACCTATCGGTCAACTGGTTAACGAAAAAGTTATTGTCAACGGTATCGTCGCATTGCTCGCGACGGGAGGCTCAACTAACTTAACCATGCATCTTGTTGCTATAGCAAGAGCCGCAGGGATCATTATCAATTGGGATGATTTTTCCGATATTTCAGCTATTGTTCCACTTATTTGCCGTATCTATCCTAATGGCCAAGCGGATATCAACCAATTCCAAGCCGCAGGTGGCGTAGCTTTGCTTATCCACCAGCTATTACAAAAAGGTTTATTATATAACGATGTCCATACCGTAGCAGGATTCGGGCTGGAACGTTATACCATGGAACCTTGGCTAAATAATGGCCAACTTGAATGGCGAGAAGGCCCTAAATCCTCGTTTAATCCTGATGTTATCGCTGAAATAGAACACCCATTCTCACCTCATGGGGGCACAAAATTACTTTCTGGTAACTTAGGGCGTGCCGTGATGAAAACATCAGCAGTTCCTGAAGAAAATCAAGTTATTGAAGCTCCAGCAGTCGTATTTAACAACCAAAATGAGATTGCATCACACTTTGAAGCAGGTGAGCTTAATAAAGATTGTATTATTGTTGTCCGCTTCCAAGGGCCATCCGCGAATGGCATGCCTGAACTTCATAAACTCATGCCTCCTCTGGGTGTACTTATGGATAAAGGCTACAAAGTCGCGTTAGTTACTGATGGTCGCTTGTCCGGAGCATCCGGTAAAGTACCATCTGCAATTCATGTCACCCCTGAAGCTTATAATGGTGGGTTGTTAGCAAAAGTAAAAAATGGCGATATCATTAGGGTAAATGCATTGACTGGAGAATTACAATTACTAGTTGATGAAGAAGAACTCAATAAACGCCAACCCTTCGAGGCTGATTTAACTGCTGAGCGTAGTGGTTGTGGAAGGGAGCTTTTCGGTGCATTAAGAAGACATTTATCAGGTGCCGAAGAAGGTGCTTGTAGTATTGATTTTTAATCTATTTTCATTGAATAGGAATAGAAAATGAATAATTGGAAAATGACCGCTGAAAGCGTATTAAAACAAGGCCCTGTCGTCCCTGTTATTGTTATCAAAAAATTAGAACAAGCGGTTCCTCTTGCAAAAGCATTAGTCAAAGGTGGCATTAGAGTGTTAGAAGTCACTTTACGTACGGAGTGTGCTATCGATGCTATTCGCCTCATTGCAAAAGAAGTGCCTGAGGCTATTATTGGCGCAGGTACTGTTATTAATGCAAAACAACTCGCTGAAGTTACTGAAGCTGGAGCACAATTCGCAATTAGTCCCGGTTTGACAGATGAATTACTCAATGCAGCAACCAAAGGAGATATTCCTTTAATCCCTGGAATTTCAACTGTTTCTGAACTTATGCTTGGTATGCAATATGGCCTGAAAGAGTTCAAATTTTTCCCAGCGGAAGCCAATGGTGGCGTTAAGGCGCTAAAAGCCATTGCGGGCCCTTTCTCACAAGTCAAATTTTGCCCAACCGGTGGAATATCGCTAGATAATTACCTTAACTATTTAGAATTAGATAGTGTTCTGTGTATTGGTGGCTCTTGGTTAGTGCCTGAAGAGGCTTTGAATTCAAGCAATTATGAAAAAATTACCCAACTTGCTCAAGAAGCTGTACAAGGCGCAAAAAAATAGCATTCCCGAAAAACGACTCAATGCTTGCTAAGTCGTTTTTAATTGCCTTTAATTAATACGTAACTATTCCCATTAGTTGCGTATTATAGTTATGCAACCTCACTGAATTTATGGCAAAAACGTAATTCCTCACGATAGGCATAAACATCTTCTACGCGCCCCGCCAAAATTCTATTTTGTAACTTTTGCCAATAATCTGCGGAAAATAAATCTGCATGATATTGTTGCAAGTAATGACGAATTTTCTCATTTTGGCAAATAAAAGAAGCAAACTCTTCAGGGAAAACATCTTGCTCACTAATGCTATACCATGGCTCACTAGATAATTCTTGCTCAGGGTATAATGGCTCAGGAATTTTACGAAAATTCACCTCTGTCATATAACAGATTTCATCATAGTCATAAAAAACAACGCGGCCATGACGCGTTACTCCAAAATTTTTAAACAACATATCTCCGGGGAAAATATTCGCAGCCGCTAATTGTTTAATCGCCCAGCCATATTCATTTAATGCATTATGTAATTGCGCGTCAGTGGCATTATCCATATAAATATTCAATGGGATCATCTTTCTTTCCATGTACAAATGACGAATCAATATGTTATCGCCTAAATCTTCAATTTGAGATGGAACCTCTTTCAATAATTCCGCCATTAACTCATCGCTGATGGAAGACTTACTAATCACAAAATTTTCAAACTCTTGGGTGTCAGCCATACGGCCAACTCTATCGTGCTCTTTAACCAAACGATAGCATTCTAAAACTCGTTCTCGTGTTACTTGCTTTTGTGGCGCAAATTGATCCTTAATAATTTTAAAAACACGATCGAAAGAAGGGGACGTAAAGACTAACATCACCATTCCTTTAACACCTGGTGCAACGGTAAATTGCTCTCGTGAAAAATTAATATAGGCGAGATATTCTCTGTAATACTCTGTTTTTCCATGCTTTTGACAACCAATTGCCATATATAATTCAGCAATTGACTTACTGGGTAAGATCTCCCTCAACCAAAAAACCAGTGCTGCTGGAAAAGGGGCATACACCATAAAATAGGACCGAGCAAAACCAAATACAATACTGGCTTCATCAAACTCAGTTAAACACGCATCAATATAAATGCGCTGACAATCATCATGATGAATAGGAAGTAAGAATGGGTGAACCTCATCATTAATATAAATTTTACCAACTAGCCAAGCAGCCTTATTACGGTAAAATAACTCATTTGCAATATGAAAACTGACTTTTTGGGTTTCAATATCAGGAAATTTTGTTTTCAATACATTGATAATACAATGAATATCTAAATCCAAATTACGCCACTTTAGCCTTAGTGGTAACCCACTTAATATTGTGAACAATAACCCCTCTAAATTATTATTAACAAAGTATTCGCGAGCTAGTGGCCTAGGAGAAACAGAAAAACGCCTTGCAGGCTGGGATGTAAAAATAAATAAGTTATCTTGTGTAAGCTCCCGATGCTGAAATAACCGGCAGTAAACTGAATTAAAGAAGCTTTCTGCTATTTCAAACCTTGGATAATCTGGTAATAAGGTTTTATAAACATTTTTTATTTGAGCCAGTTTATCGGGTGTTAAAGATTGAACTAGCCCCATAAACTGTAGCTGAGCGACAACTAAACCAACATGGTGATCATACAGTTGAATTCTTCTTTTCATCGCATGCTGAATTGCATGCCAATCTGCCTGCTCAAACCTTTCTTGTGCACCTGAGGTTATCTCAAGGAAACGACCATATTGAGCATCAAAACCCTGTAAAATGGTCTGAGCTATTATCTGTTCTGTCGTCAATATCATAACCACTCCTATAAGAATACAGACTTATTTTGAATAAAAAACAGGCACTAAACGTGCCTGAAAAATTAACAGATACAGCTAACCAACAGAAACACCGATTGAAAGGGAAACAATCTGACTAGAATTGCTCTTCTTCAGTCGAGCCAGTTAATGCTGTCACTGATGAAGTGCCACCTTGAATAACTGTTGTCACTTTATCAAAATAGCCTGTTCCTACCTCCTGTTGATGCGAAGAGAAAGTATAACCTTTATTAATTGCAGCAAACTCACACTCTTGGACTTTTTCAACATAATGCTTCATGCCTTCACCTTGTGCATAGGAATGAGCTAAGTCAAACATGTTGAACCACATACTGTGAATACCTGCTAACGTAATGAATTGGAAGCGGTACCCCATTGCTGAAAGCTCATCTTGGAATCGTGCGATCGTGCTGTCATCTAAATTCTTTTTCCAATTAAATGAAGGAGAGCAATTGTAAGCTAATAATTTACCAGGGAATTTAGCATGAATAGCTTCAGCAAACTGTCTTGCCGCTTCAAGGTCAGGTTTTGACGTTTCACACCAAACAAGGTCTGCGTAAGGTGCATAAGCTAACCCACGACTAATTGCTTGCTCAATTCCTGCTTTAGTTCGGAAAAAACCTTCAGAAGTGCGTTCCCCAGTAACAAATGCCGCATCATAGGCATCACAGTCAGATGTTAGAAGATCTGCTGCATCAGCATCGGTTCTAGCAACTAAAATAGTTGGCACACCTGAAACATCCGCCGCTAAACGAGCAGCAACCAGTTTTTGAATCGCCTCTTGGGTAGGCACAAGAACTTTCCCCCCCATATGGCCACATTTTTTAACCGCGGCTAATTGGTCTTCAAAATGAACCGCAGCTGCTCCAGCTTCTATCATATTTTTCATGAGTTCGAAGGCATTTAATACGCCACCAAAACCCGCTTCCGCATCCGCGATAATAGGTAAAAAATAATCAATATACTCTTTGTTGTCAGGGCCAATACCATTCGCCCACTGAATTTGGTCTGCCCGACGGAATGTATTATTAATTTTCTTAACTACCGATGGTACTGAATCGACAGGGTAAAGTGATTGGTCCGGGTACATACTCGATGATGTATTTGCGTCCGCCGCTACCTGCCAACCTGATAAATAAATAGCTTCAATACCAGCTTTCGCTTGTTGTAGCGCTTGCCCACCCGTTAAGGCTCCCAGTGCATTTACATAACCTTTCTTTGAACCACCATGTAATTGATCCCAAAAGCGTTCTGCACCTTTACGTGCTAAAGAGTGTTCGATATGCACAGAACCACGCAATTTCACCACTTCTTCCGCTGTATATGGGCGAGTAATACCTTTCCAACGTGGTTGTTTCCATTCATTTTCTAATTGGGCAATTTGTTCTAAGCGCGATGTTGTCATGATCCACTTCCTTTATAAGAATATGTAGGGTTTATCGAATTTTTTATTCACGATAATTAATCTAATAATTGGTATCCAGGGATAGTTAAGAATTCTATAAGCTCATCCTGTGTAGTAATCCGCCTCATCAGTTCTGCAGCCTCACGGAAACGGCCACTTTGAAAACGCTTATCACCAAGTTCTTTTTGGATAACCTGTAACTCTTCATCTAACATTTCTTCAAATAATGCCTTAGTGACTTTTTCACCGGTGGACAAGGTTTTACCGTGGCGGATCCACTGCCAAATTGAAGTGCGTGAAATTTCTGCTGTCGCAGCATCCTCCATCAAACCATAGATAGGTACACAACCATTCCCTGAAATCCATGCTTCAATATATTGCACAGCAACGCGAATATTAGCCCGCATCCCCGCTTCAGTTCGCTCACCGGCACAAGGTTCTAATAACTGGTCAGCTGTAATTTCTTCATCGAAATCACGAGATACATGTAACTGGTTTTGGCGCTCACCAAGTGCTTGATTAAACACGTTCATAACGGTATCCGCTAAACCTGGGTGTGCAATCCAAGAGCCATCATGGCCATTTCTCGCTTCTAGTTCTTTGTCTGCTTTTACTTTCGCTAGAATAGTTTCATTTTCTTCGGGGTCCTTGCTCGGTATAAAAGCAGACATTCCCCCCATCGCAAATGCTCCACGACGGTGGCACGTTTTAATTAATAAGCGTGAATAGGCACTTAAAAATGATTGTGTCATTGTGACAACTTGGCGGTCTGGCAATACTCGGTCAGCATGCTCTTTCAATGTTTTGATATAACTAAATATGTAGTCCCAACGCCCACAATTCAGCCCCACAATGTGGTGACGCATGTGATATAAGATTTCATCCATTTGGAATACAGCAGGTAATGTTTCGATCAGTACAGTTGCTTTGATCGTGCCCCGAGGTATACCCACGGAGTCTTCAGCCAGACTAAAAACATCGCTCCACCATTTTGCTTCCTGACAAGACTCAAGTTTTGGGATATAAAAGTAAGGACCACTCCCTTTTTCTAATAACGCTTGATAGTTATTAAAAAAGTAAATAGCGAAATCAAACAGGCCTCCAGGAATAGGCTTACTTCCTGATAAAACATGTTTTTCATCTAAATGAAGACCACGAACACGAGCAATCAAAACTGCTGGATTTGATTTTAATTGGTAAACCTTTCCATTTTCGTTGGTATAAGAAATATCACCGCGGATCGCATCCCTTAAATTGATTTGGCCATCGATCAATTTTTCCCATGAAGGTGAAAGGGAATCTTCAAAATCTGCCATAAATACTTTTACATTGGCATTTAAGGCATTAATAACCATTTTACGTTCAACCGGACCCGTAATTTCGACACGGCGATCTTGTAAATCTTCAGGGATACTTTGAATTTTCCAATCTGATTTTTTTATGGAATCAAATTCTGAAATAAAGTTAGGTAAAGAACCAGCATCTATCTTTTGCTGTCTGACCTCTCTATCTTTTAATAATTTTTCTCGGCGAGGAAGAAACTCTTCAACTAGTTTAGAAAGAAATGCAATAGAATCAATATGTAACACTTGTCTTTCAAACTGTTCAATATTCTTTGTGAATGTTAATTCCGATATAGATAATTGCTGCTCCATCGACCAAACCCTCATTCATCGTTGACTATGAAATAAGCATAAGATCAAATCAGAAATAAATCAAAAACGATTTCCATTTTAATTAAAAAGTAAAATATCTTATTGATAATAATGAATTTTAAATAAGTTTCCAAATTGATTAATCATTCCTTTAACTAGTCAAAAATGTTAAATAGTCGTTAAATCAACTAATTATAGAAAACTGTATTTTTAAAATTTTTCTTTGAAAACAAAAAAAGCAGCTAATAAATAGCTGCTTTCAGACTAACTGTGGTACCACTTTTACTATATAAGCCTAACTTTAACTGGTATAACCAGTAAAAATACTTATCTTATTATAATTTTTAAATTTATATTTCTTTTTTTAATCTAACGTTGGTTCCATATTAGTAAGATCAAAAGGTGTGATCTGATACACATAATAATTCAACCAATTTGAGAACAACAAGTGCCCATGACTACGCCAGCTCACGAGCGGAGGGTTGCTGGGATCATCATTTTTAAAATAATTGCATGGGATCTGAGGAGAAATTCCAGCATCTAGATCACGCCAATATTCTTGTGCAAGGGTGTCCCCATCATATTCGGGATGGCCTGTCACAAATGCTAAGCGTTTATCTTTTGACCCAAATAAATAAGCACCAGCCTCCTGTGAACTTGCTAAAATCTCTAGATCAGTGTGCTGGCGAATAAGGTCTTCCGGAAAATCAGCGTAGCGAGAGTGAGGTGCATAAAATGATCCATCAAACCCTCTAGTGAGTAAAGCATACGGCTCTAACGTATCATGCTGATAAATACCAGATAGTTTTTCTTCTCTAGTCCATTTTGGTAAGTCATACAAGACCTTTAAAGCCGCTTGTACAGCCCAACAAACGAAAAGGGTTGATGTCACATGTTGTTTCGCCCAAGCTATCACCCTTTCTATTTGTTGCCAGTATAATACGTCATTAAACTCAACCAGACCTAACGGAGCTCCCGTTACAATTAAGCCATCAAAGTTTTGATCCTGTATATCCTCAAAATCGCAATAAAAGGTATTTAAGTGCTCCGTTGGGGTATTCTTTGATTCTCGCTGGTCAATTCGTAATAGTTGAATATCAACCTGTAATGGTGTGTTTGACAGCAAACGCAGAAACTGGTTTTCAGTTTCTATCTTTTTCGGCATCAAATTGAGTATTAATACTTTCAAGGGACGGATCTCTTGATGACTTGCTCTTGTTGTTGTCATAACAAAAACATTTTCTTCTCTCAAGAAATTAACTGCCGGTAGTTCATCTGGTAAACGAATAGGCATCATTCATCCCCCTTTTATCTGTTTATACGTTTAGACTTCTAGAATGCTAAATAATCTAACTAATGTTATCCGTCTTGTCGAGCCTTTCAAGGTTAAATGAAATAATTTCAAGCACTGTAACTTATAGTTTATTTCTAATAATTATATACAGCTATTAACCTTCTTATCTTCAATATATTGTATTAGTGATTACTACTTTTATTTGCCATAAGCTATTAGCAATTATTCTGTGAATTATATTTAAGATACTGTTATTTGATTGGGCTCTTAGCCTAGCTACTATACTGACTTCCAAATTATGATGACGATTTAAATTCAATTAAAATATTAAACCGAAGTTGTTACTCACTACTTTGCATTTAGAATATCTATTCGTCACACCAATACAACCGCTTATCCCCCATTGCTTCTCCTAACTCCTGCCACCCCACCTTCACCAACAGCCACCATCCCCTTCAACAAGTGAGTTGTTACTTACTACTTTGACTCAAGTGGTGTCATTCATCATCGTGATGGGCAAACACCTAATCCACAGTACTCATTTGATATTTTTAAAGTTATCTTTTCCGCAAAACAACAAGTGAGTTGTTACTTACTACTTTGACTCAAGCGGTATCATTCATCACAGTGATGGGCAAACATCCAATCCACAGTACTCTCGTGATATTCTTAAAATTCCGCTACCCTAAACAATCTGTGAGCTGTTACTCACTACTTTGTATTCACAATATCCATTCAGCGCACCAATACAACCGCTCCCCTCCATTACTTCTCCTAGCCCCTGTTATCCCACCTTCACCAACAGCCACCGTCTCCTTCAACAAGTGAGTTGTTACTGACTTCTTTGATTCAAGCTATGTCATTCATCACCATGATGGGGAAACACCCAATCCACAATATTTATTTGATTTTATTAAAATTTCGCTACCCTAAACAATCTGTGAGCTGTTACTCACTACTTTGCATTCACAATATCCATTCAGCGCACCAATACAACCGCTCCCCCTCCATTACTTCTCCTACCCCTGTTATCACACCTTCACCAACAGCCACCGTCTCCTTCAACAAGTGAGTTGTTACTGACTACTTTGGCTCAAGCGATGTCATTCATCACCGTGATGGGGAAACACCCAACCCACAATATTTATTTGATTTTATTAAAATTTCGCTACCCTAAACAATCTGTGAGTTGTTACTCACTACTTTGCATCACGCACTCTCATTAATGATGGTGATAGATAGAGAGAGCCCTAAAAGTAGCTAAAAGAGATGAAGAGAGGATTAAAATTAGGGATTAAAACATTAAGGAGCTAAGAAACTGAGGAACTGAGGAACTAAAACTTAGGCACCCCACCTAACCTCAACATCCACTGTTTTTCTTTTTTTCTCCAAACGCAAAAAAGCCACCCTATGGGTGGCTTTCTCACTAATTTAATGTCTGGCAGTTCCCTACTCTCACATGGGGAGACCCCACACTACCATCGGCGCTACGGCGTTTCACTGCTGAGTTCGGCATGGGGTCAGGTGGGACCACCGCGCTATTGCCGCCAGACAAATTCTGTTTTGTTCCCGTTTAGTTTTTTCTTCACTAAACCAGAACCTCAATCTCAAACAAGCTGCGTGTCCTTCACCTTTCGGCTTCTCACTTCTCGAAAACAACTCTATCTCTCTAAAACACCTTCGGTGTTGTCAGGTTAAGCCTCACGGTTCATTAGTATTGGTTAGCTCAACGTATCGCTACGCTTACACACCCAACCTATCAACGTCTTAGTCTTAAACGTTCCTTTAGGACCCTTAAAGAGTCAGGGAAGACTCATCTCAAGGCAAGTTTCCCGCTTAGATGCTTTCAGCGGTTATCTCTTCCGCACTTAGCTACCGGGCAATGCCATTGGCATGACAACCCGAACACCAGTGGTGCGTCCACTCCGGTCCTCTCGTACTAGGAGCAGCCCCTTTCAATCTTCCAACGCCCACGGCAGATAGGGACCGAACTGTCTCACGACGTTCTAAACCCAGCTCGCGTACCACTTTAAACGGCGAACAGCCGTACCCTTGGGACCTACTTCAGCCCCAGGATGTGATGAGCCGACATCGAGGTGCCAAACACCGCCGTCGATATGAACTCTTGGGCGGTATCAGCCTGTTATCCCCGGAGTACCTTTTATCCGTTGAGCGATGGCCCTTCCATTCAGAACCACCGGATCACTAAGACCTACTTTCGTACCTGCTCGAGCCGTCACTCTCGCAGTCAAGCTGGCTTATGCCTTTGCACTAACCGCATGATGTCCGACCATGCTTAGCCAACCTTCGTGCTCCTCCGTTACTCTTTGGGAGGAGACCGCCCCAGTCAAACTACCCACCAGACACTGTCCGCACCCCAGATAATGGGGCAACGTTAGAACATCAAACATTAAAGGGTGGTATTTCAAGGTTGGCTCCACGCAGACTGGCGTCCACGCTTCAAAGCCTCCCACCTATCCTACACATCAAGGCTCAATGTTCAGTGTCAAGCTATAGTAAAGGTTCACGGGGTCTTTCCGTCTTGCCGCGGGTACACTGCATCTTCACAGCGAGTTCAATTTCACTGAGTCTCGGGTGGAGACAGCCTGGCCATCATTACGCCATTCGTGCAGGTCGGAACTTACCCGACAAGGAATTTCGCTACCTTAGGACCGTTATAGTTACGGCCGCCGTTTACTGGGGCTTCGATCAAGAGCTTCTCCTTACGGATAACCCCATCAATTAACCTTCCAGCACCGGGCAGGCGTCACACCGTATACGTCCACTTTCGTGTTTGCACAGTGCTGTGTTTTTAATAAACAGTTGCAGCCAGCTGGTATCTGCGACTGGCTTCAGCTCCATGAGTAAATCACTTCACCTAATGCCAGCGTGCCTTCTCCCGAAGTTACGGCACCATTTTGCCTAGTTCCTTCACCCGAGTTCTCTCAAGCGCCTGAGTATTCTCTACCTGACCACCTGTGTCGGTTTGGGGTACGATTAATGATAATCTAGAGCTTAGAGGCTTTTCCTGGAAGCGGGGCATGAGCTACTTCATCACCGTAGTGACTCGTCGTCGGACCTCAGCATGTAGTGAACCGGATTTGCCTAATTCACCTGCCTACATCCTTAAACCGGGACAACCGTCGCCCGGATAGCCTAGCCTTCTCCGTCCCCCCATCGCAATTATCACCAGTACGGGAATATTAACCCGTTTCCCATCGACTACGCATTTCTGCCTCGCCTTAGGGGTCGACTCACCCTGCCCCGATTAACGTTGGACAGGAACCCTTGGTCTTCCGGCGTGCGGGTTTTTCACCCGCATTATCGTTACTTATGTCAGCATTCGCACTTCTGATACCTCCAGCATGCCTCACAGCACACCTTCACAGGCTTACAGAACGCTCCCCTACCCAACAATATCTAAATATCGCTGCCGCAGCTTCGGTGCATAGTTTAGCCCCGTTACATCTTCCGCGCAGGCCGACTCGACCAGTGAGCTATTACGCTTTCTTTAAATGATGGCTGCTTCTAAGCCAACATCCTGGCTGTCTGAGCCTTCCCACTTCGTTTCCCACTTAACTATGACTTTGGGACCTTAGCTGGCGGTCTGGGTTGTTTCCCTCTTCACGACGAACGTTAGCACCCGCCGTGTGTCTCCCGTGATAACATTCTTCGGTATTCGTAGTTTGCATCGAGTTGGTAAGTCGGGATGACCCCCTAGTCGAAACAGTGCTCTACCCCCGAAGATGAGTTCACGAGGCGCTACCTAAATAGCTTTCGGGGAGAACCAGCTATCTCCCGGTTTGATTGGCCTTTCACCCCCAGCCACAAGTCATCCGCTAATTTTTCAACATTAGTCGGTTCGGTCCTCCAGTTAGTGTTACCCAACCTTCAACCTGCCCATGGCTAGATCACCGGGTTTCGGGTCTATACCCTGCAACTTATTCGCCCAGTTAAGACTCGGTTTCCCTACGGCTCCCCTATACGGTTAACCTTGCTACAGAATATAAGTCGCTGACCCATTATACAAAAGGTACGCAGTCACACCCTAAAGGTGCTCCCACTGCTTGTACGTACACGGTTTCAGGTTCTATTTCACTCCCCTCGCCGGGGTTCTTTTCGCCTTTCCCTCACGGTACTGGTTCACTATCGGTCAATCAGGAGTATTTAGCCTTGGAGGATGGTCCCCCCATATTCAGACAGGATAACACGTGTCCCGCCCTACTCGTCGAGTTCACAACACTAACACCTTCGGATACGGGGCTATCACCCTTTACTGCCGGACTTTCCAGACCGTTCTCCTGATGCTAATGCTGATTAAGACTCTGGGCTGCTCCCCGTTCGCTCGCCGCTACTAGGGGAATCTCGGTTGATTTCTTTTCCTCGGGGTACTGAGATGTTTCAGTTCCCCCGGTTCGCTTCGTTTGACTATGTATTCATCAAACGATAGTGCAACGAATTGCACTGGGTTTCCCCATTCGGAAATCGTCGGTTGTAACGGTTCATATCACCTTACCGACGCTTATCGCAGATTAGCACGTCCTTCATCGCCTCTGATTGCCTAGGCATCCACCGTGTACGCTTAGTCGCTTAACCTCACAACCCGAAATTGTTTCAACGTTCACATTACTGTCATGGCTGTGCGTGGTGAACTTCTTCGTTGGGCAGTGCTCGCAATGCTCACGTACCTAAGTACGCTGCGCTTGCTGTGCGCTGTCCGCCTTGAATTTCACACTGCTCGCGCATGCCGCTCGAGTTTGTGACCGAAAATTTCAGGTCTGAAATTTTGAGAGACTCTCACATTGTTTAAGCGATAAACAATGTGCGTTGTTTTCAATTTTCAGCTTGTTCCAGATTGTTAAAGAGCATAATTGTTAAACCAACTACAATATAATTGGCTTAATCATTATTGGGGACATCGTCTTTCACTCGATATCGGCGCAATTGGCGTCCCCTAGGGGATTCGAACCCCTGTTACCGCCGTGAAAGGGCGGTGTCCTAGGCCTCTAGACGAAGGGGACACGAAAATCACAAAAACTTTTGTGCTTTCATGTAAGTCCTATTCTCGCGAATAAGTCTCCCACGTAAAGCCATTGCTCTACTTTCTATCAGACAATCTGTGTGAGCACTTCACAAAAACACTTCAATGGTAAGGAGGTGATCCAACCGCAGGTTCCCCTACGGTTACCTTGTTACGACTTCACCCCAGTCATGAATCACAAAGTGGTAAGCGCCCTCCCGAAGGTTAAGCTACCTACTTCTTTTGCAACCCACTCCCATGGTGTGACGGGCGGTGTGTACAAGGCCCGGGAACGTATTCACCGTAGCATTCTGATCTACGATTACTAGCGATTCCGACTTCATGGAGTCGAGTTGCAGACTCCAATCCGGACTACGACGTACTTTATGAGTTCCGCTTGCTCTCGCGAGGTCGCTTCTCTTTGTATACGCCATTGTAGCACGTGTGTAGCCCTACTCGTAAGGGCCATGATGACTTGACGTCATCCCCACCTTCCTCCGGTTTATCACCGGCAGTCTCCTTTGAGTTCCCGACCGAATCGCTGGCAACAAAGGATAAGGGTTGCGCTCGTTGCGGGACTTAACCCAACATTTCACAACACGAGCTGACGACAGCCATGCAGCACCTGTCTCAGAGTTCCCGAAGGCACCAAAGCATCTCTGCTAAGTTCTCTGGATGTCAAGAGTAGGTAAGGTTCTTCGCGTTGCATCGAATTAAACCACATGCTCCACCGCTTGTGCGGGCCCCCGTCAATTCATTTGAGTTTTAACCTTGCGGCCGTACTCCCCAGGCGGTCGATTTAACGCGTTAGCTCCGAAAGCCACTCCTCTAGGGAACAACCTTCAAATCGACATCGTTTACAGCGTGGACTACCAGGGTATCTAATCCTGTTTGCTCCCCACGCTTTCGCACCTGAGCGTCAGTCTTTGTCCAGGGGGCCGCCTTCGCCACCGGTATTCCTCCACATCTCTACGCATTTCACCGCTACACATGGAATTCTACCCCCCTCTACAAGACTCTAGCTGACCAGTCTTAGATGCCATTCCCAGGTTAAGCCCGGGGATTTCACATCTAACTTAATCAACCGCCTGCGTGCGCTTTACGCCCAGTAATTCCGATTAACGCTTGCACCCTCCGTATTACCGCGGCTGCTGGCACGGAGTTAGCCGGTGCTTCTTCTGTCGGTAACGTCAATCGCTGATGATATTAGCATCAACGCCTTCCTCCCGACTGAAAGTACTTTACAACCCTAGGGCCTTCTTCATACACGCGGCATGGCTGCATCAGGCTTGCGCCCATTGTGCAATATTCCCCACTGCTGCCTCCCGTAGGAGTCTGGGCCGTGTCTCAGTCCCAGTGTGGCTGATCATCCTCTCAGACCAGCTAGGGATCGTCGCCTAGGTGAGCCATTACCTCACCTACTAGCTAATCCCATATGGGTTCATCCGATAGCGCAAGGACCGAAGTTCCCCTGCTTTGCTCCTGAGAGATTATGCGGTATTAGCTACCGTTTCCAGTAGTTATCCCCCTCTATCGGGCAGATCCCCATACATTACTCACCCGTCCGCCGCTCGTCAGCGAGAAGCAAGCTTCCCCTGTTACCGCTCGACTTGCATGTGTTAGGCCTGCCGCCAGCGTTCAATCTGAGCCATGATCAAACTCTTCAATTAAAAGTAGCTTGATGCTCAAAGAATGTTTACTGTCGTATGTCTTCTTGCGAAAACATATTACCTATTAGTTCATATATATGAATTAACGTGTTAGTCACTCTTCAAGACTTAAAATCAAATATTTTTTTGATAGTGTCCTGTGAGTGCCCACACAGATTGTCTGATAAATTGTTAAAGAGCGTTGCAGCTTTTCTTTATGAAAACCAACCTTTCGGTCGTTGCTGCGAGGAGGCGTATATTACGTTTTCCTCCGTGAGAGTCAAGCAATTTTTTGCTTTTTCTTTTTCAGAATCTCTCGCTGCCGTTTCAGTGTTCATCGCGCTTTGCGTTGTCTTGTTCCCGGTCAGTGGATGCGCATTATAGGGAGTCAGAAAAATCTGGCAACCCCTTTTTTGCATTTTTTTATTCAACTGCTGCATTACACAGCAAAACCCCTACTTATACCGACTTATACACGAAGTTATCCACAACATGAAAATAATTTAAAAATTATCGCGCATTACGCAAACGTTTGCGTTACAATTGGCTCGAAATTTCGGCATTGATTTTGTTTTTATGTTCTGAAATTGTTAGTGACTTATATATTGTTATAGGGAAAGCTGGCCAATTCCGCTTTGCTTTCATCAATAGATATAATAGGTATATAAGAAAAGCTCTTTGAGTTTTTACTGACTGATATTCGTTATTGCCTTATTTATTCAAATCCAAGGGATCTATCTCATGCAACTGCTTCGTCCTATTCGTCGTGCCCTGCTTAGTGTGTCTGATAAAACAGGGGTTGTTGAATTCGCTAAGGCGTTATCTCAACGTGGTGTTGAGCTTCTATCTACTGGCGGTACTGCAAAGTTACTTGCTGAGTCAGGACTAAACGTAACTGAAGTTTCAGATTACACTGGGTTTCCTGAAATGATGGATGGTCGAGTGAAAACATTGCACCCAAAAGTGCATGGCGGAATTTTAGGTCGTCGCGGTACGGATGATGCCATTATGCAACAGCATGATATTGCCCCTATCGATATGGTCGTTGTTAATCTGTACCCTTTTGCCCAAACAGTGGCAAAACCAAATTGCACCCTTGAAGATGCTGTAGAAAATATTGATATCGGCGGCCCAACCATGGTGCGCTCCGCGGCTAAAAATCATAAAGATGTAGCAATTGTGGTAAATAGTAATGACTATCAAACCATCATTGATGAAATGGATAACCACGAAAACTCGCTAAATTGGTCGACTCGGTTTGACCTCGCAATAAAAGCTTTCGAACACACTGCTGCTTATGACAGCATGATTGCGAATTACTTTGGTGAATTAGTTGCCCCTTATTATGGTGATACGACCCAACCTTCTGGCCGTTTCCCTCGCACCTTGAATTTAAATTTTATAAAAAAACAAGACATGCGTTATGGAGAGAACAGCCACCAAGATGCTGCTTTTTATATAGAAGAAAACCCAAAAGAAGCTTCTATTGCAACTGCACAACAAATTCAAGGTAAAGCCCTGTCTTATAATAATATCGCTGATACCGATGCGGCTCTTGAGTGTGTTAAATCATTCGAAGAACCTGCTTGTGTAATTGTCAAACATGCTAACCCTTGTGGTGTCGCTATCGGTGATTCTATTCATACAGCTTATGATAACGCATTCAAAACTGACCCAACGTCTGCTTTTGGTGGCATTATCGCGTTTAACCGTCAATTAGATAAAGAAACCGCTCAAGCGATCATTGACCGCCAATTTGTAGAAGTCATTATCGCGCCTTCTGTTGCTAAAGATGCATTGCCTATTCTTGAGACTAAACAAAACGTTCGCGTACTTGAATGTGGCGAATGGAGCAAACCAGTTGCAAGTTTAGACTTTAAACGCGTGAATGGCGGTTTATTAGTGCAAGACCGTGACTTAGGAATGGTTGAAAAAGAAGAACTTCGCGTTGTGACTAAGCGCCAACCAACTGAACGCGAGCTAAAAGATGCGTTATTCTGTTGGAAAGTCGCAAAATTTGTGAAATCCAATGCTATCGTTTATGCCAAAAATGATATGACTATCGGTATTGGCGCAGGGCAAATGAGCCGTGTGTACTCTGCAAAAATTGCAGGTATTAAAGCCGCAGATGAAGGCTTAGAAGTCGCTGGCTGTGCAATGGCTTCAGATGCCTTTTTCCCATTCCGCGATGGTATTGATGCCGCCGCTGCTGTTGGAGTAACTTGTGTGATCCAACCAGGTGGTTCTATCCGCGATGAAGAAGTGATTGCTGCTGCAAATGAACATGGTATTGCAATGCTTTTCACTAATATGCGTCATTTCCGTCACTAATTATTAGGAGCCTAGTAATGAATATTTTGATTATTGGTGGCGGTGGCCGTGAACATGCCTTAGCGTGGAAAGCGGCTCAATCCCCTTTAGCAAATAAAGTGTATGTTGCCCCGGGCAATGCAGGCACAGCATTAGAACCATCCCTTGAGAACGTTAATATTTCTGCGACAGATATTGATGGGCTGCTCCAATTCGCTAAAGAAAAGCAAATTGGTTTAACGATTGTCGGCCCTGAAGCACCATTAGTTATTGGTGTTGTAGATGCATTTAAGGCTGCTGGCTTAACTATTTTTGGCCCAACCAAAGGTGCTGCTCAGCTTGAAGGCTCTAAAGCATTTACTAAGGACTTTTTAGCTCGCCATCATATTCCTACCGCGGCCTATGAAAATTTTACTGATATTGAACCTGCTTTAGCTTACTTAGATAAAGTCGGTGCGCCAATCGTGATCAAAGCAGATGGTCTTGCAGCGGGGAAAGGCGTTATCGTAGCCATGACTCTGCAAGAAGCAAAAGAAGCTGTTCATGACATGTTAGCGGGGAATGCCTTTGGTGATGCAGGACATCGTATCGTGATCGAAGAGTTTCTTGATGGCGAAGAAGCGAGTTTCATCGTTATGGTAGATGGTGAAAATGTCATTCCAATGGCAACTAGCCAAGATCATAAACGTGTCGGTGATGGTGATACAGGTCTAAATACAGGTGGAATGGGCGCTTACTCCCCAGCTCCTGTTGTGACAGATGAAATACACCAGCGCGTGATGGAACAAGTTATTTATCCAACTGTTAAAGGCATGGACCAAGAAGGAAACCGCTATCAAGGCTTCTTATACGCTGGATTAATGATTGATAAAGCAGGTAACCCAAAAGTTATCGAATTTAACTGTCGTTTTGGCGATCCTGAAACTCAACCTATCATGATGCGCTTGCAATCAGATTTAGTCGCTTTATGTTTAGCGGGGGCGAAAGGTGAGCTGGCAGGTAAAGATTCATTATGGGATGAGCGCCCTGCTTTAGGGGTAGTAATTGCTGCGGGTGGTTACCCAGGTGACTACCACAATGGCGATGTAATTTCAGGTTTACCAACCACCGAAGCGGCTGATAGCAAAGTTTTCCATGCGGGTACTCGCATGAAAGATGGAGAAGTCGTGACTGCCGGTGGTCGCGTCCTATGCGTAACAGCATTAGGTAATGATATCGCTAAAGCGCAAGCCAAAGCTTATGAAGTGGCAAAAACCATTCACTGGAATGATAGCTTCTACCGCAACGACATCGGTTACCGCGCTATTGCTCGCATAAAATAATACAAAGCACCAAACCATTTACTGAGCTGATAAGAGGATACTTTTATCAGCTTTTTTATTGTTGTTTGTACTATCAAACAAGCACTCTAAGGATTTCTGTTCGTAGCTAGACGGCAAGGTGACTAGGCTAAGTCACCGCGGCCAACAATGCTGAAGGTCGAAAGGCTACGAGTTGACGAGCAAAAATATCGGCTCTAAGTATTTCAATTCAGAGCTAGGCGGCAAACGAAGATATCTTAGGGAGCATACATAAGTATGTGACCTAAGTAGCTGAGAGCAGCCAACAACGCTATGGATTGAAAGACGACGAGCGGTGGGTCGAAAGACGACGAGCGGAGATATTACAACGAATCTTTAGAAGGCTGCCAGCGGCAAAAATCAGTATCCGCTACCATCAAAAGCTGATTCCCCTCAGAAGATTCCAACCACGCTAAATTTAGCTGGGAATGCCACACTTTCGCACGGCTCTGTAACCAATTTTCAGCATAGGGCTCAAAAGTCACTTCGCGTACATCACCTTCACAAGTCGTCACTTTACCTTGATGCCAGCGACCTTGATAGAGTTTGACGCCGCCAACAATAAGTGCGGTGTTTGTCTCGAGTATGCGTTCAGCTTCAAAGCGCCAACGCGTAATTTCATCCGTTGAAAGAGGTGTTTTATAGCCGTCTTGAGTACGCTGCATAAAAATAACCTCATTATTTTTATCGAAGCGTAATTGTTCGGTGATATCACCGTTTTTTTGATTCAAGATTTGGCTGCGAATTTGCCACAGATTGCCTGAACGATATTCAAAGAAATTAACGGAAGTGTCTGTACCTTTATAGGGGCTATAAACCACCATTAAGACCAGAGGCTGGCTTTTTGCATCATTAAGTCGCCACATACGAATGACGCCATCATCGGCAATAAAACCACTTGCACTAAACTCAGGGAGCTTTGGTGCATTAGAAGAACAGGCGCTTAGCATTGAGATAGTTCCCAACACCAGCAACCCTTTTTGAATAAACAAAAGGGGTAGTTTTTTACCCCCTCTGGTGATTCGGCTGTACAATGTTCTTATTTTACAGCTTCTTTCAGTGCTTTACCGGCAGAGAAAGCAGGCACAGTTGTAGCAGGAATCTGGATTTCTGCTTTAGTTTGTGGGTTACGACCAGTACGCGCAGCACGATGGCTAACTTTAAAAGTACCGAAACCGACCAGTTGGACTTGTTCGCCTTTTTTCAGCGTTTCAGAAATAGCATTCAGAGTAGATTCTAATGCTGCTTTTGCCTGAACTTTGGTCAGGTCCGCTGATTCTGCGATAGCATCAACTAATTCAGTCTTATTCATAAATTATCCTTACACAGTGTGTTTATCGTTTGCAAAGCATCGAGTGCGTCGGATATGCCAAATTGACAGCCCCTGATACACGCCCCCGATAGCCACTTCTTCTCGCCCCTAAATGTAGACCAGAGTAGGGGCAAATGTGAAGTCTTAGTACTCAGCATTACTGCGTCAAGTCACGTTTTCGATAATGAAAATGCAAAAATCAGCTTAAAGTAATACCTATATTGCTCACCCCCGCTTCGCGGAGGTCAGATTTTAATCCTTTAATTAACTCTAAGTCGCGCTCTTCACAAGCTGCCAGTAACCGGAAAATGTCCCACTGGATATCCCATTCCTCTTCAACGGCCGGGATTTCTTTGAGTTCTTCTTCTGTCATTTCCCGCCCTGCTTGAGTCATTTCGAGCATGGCAACCGTACGAATGGATGCTTCGCTAACCAATATTGCGTGTTCGAGGGTTTCACCACTCAATTTCGAATGGATAATTTCACCTAACGCAATACAGGCATCAATAGCTGGATACACACCATACATATCGAAATCATCTGCTGATGGGATAATTTCTTCTAATTTTTCTAACTGACTGTCGAAATTGACTTTGCTATCTTTAATGACCAAAGTTTCCCAAACTAAATCAAGGATGGAACGATAAACTTTTGCATCGGCAAATTCAGTTTGCTGACAAAACATTTGAAAGTTCGGATACATTCTTTCACATAGGCTTGCCATGAAAGTTGTATGTTGCCAGCTTTCTAATTTTTCCAACCTCAAATGAATGGGATTTCTTAACATAATTTCTGACTCATCAATCTTAATACTTCGCAGTTTACCTGAAAATCTGTCAATGCCACATATTTTGCTGATAATTAGCTGATTTTCTCATTCATTCGCTTAAAAAACGTTCGATTTGATGCAATTCCGTCAGCAAAACGCGTCGGTTCTGGCAACCGATAACCTTTTAGACACTGCTTTACCCACTCTAAGGAAGAGGAAAAGCCTACTTTATGACCAGGTGAAACATATAATGGTTTGCAGCGTTTTTTGCTCCGCAATACCCAACCGAGTTGATTTTCACCTGCCATTAATGGCTGAACACTTTCGGGTTCTTCACTTAACTCAACCGCATCACCACATAAACGGCTTTTTGCAACGCCAATTGTAGCTATATTAGCTTGTAACCCAAAATGGCAGGCAACACCAAAGCGCCGTGGGTGTGCAATCCCTTGTCCATCTACGAGTACTAATTCAGGTTTATTTTGTATTTTTTCCCACGCCGCCATTAACCCAGGGACTTCACGAAAAGAAAGTAACCCCGGTATATAAGGCAATTGAGTCGGTATTCGTGCTATTTGATACTCAACAAGTTCTAACTGTGGCCAAGATAATACAGCTACCACTGCACGCGTAATAGCGCCTTGCTGTTCAAAGCCCACATCCGCTCCACCAATCAGTTTGAGTGGTGGAAGTTCATCATGCAAAATGATTTTTGAAGCTTGCCTAGTTTGTTCTTTTCGTAACAATTGAGTATCTAAAACCATCATGCGTCCATTGCTTATGAGATTAAATTATTCTTAATCATAGATGATAATGGTGTACTTACAAGATTCTATAAATACACCACAAACCTAGAAGATCAATAAACGATAATTATTGATGATATTGGCGGGATAAACGGTGAACTGCATCCACAAATGCACCTGCATGCTCAGGTGGAACATCCTGATGAATACCATGGCCTAAATTGAATACGTGCCCTTCACCTTGGCCGAAGCCAGATAGAATATTTTGCACTTCTTCTTCTATACGCGCAGGTGGTGCATATAACATGGATGGATCCATATTACCTTGTAAAGCGACTTTATCACCAACACGACGACGAGCATCAGCAATTTCAGTCGTCCAATCAAGGCCTAATGCATCGCAACCCGTTGCCGCCATTTCCTCTAACCACTGGCCTCCACCTTTAGTAAATAAGGTGACAGGAACACGGCGACCATCATTTTCACGAATTAAGCCATCAATAATTTTATGCATATAATTCAGTGAAAACTGTAAATAATCACGCTTAGTTAACACCCCACCCCATGTATCAAAAATCATCACGGACTGTGCGCCTGCACGAATTTGAGCATTCAAGTATAAAATGACACTGTCCGCCAGTTTATCCAATAACAAATGTAATGTGTTCGGGTCTTCGTACATCATCTTTTTGATTTTAGTGAATGCTTTGCTACTGCCACCTTCCACCATATAAGTCGCCAGTGTCCACGGGCTACCAGAGAAACCAATCAGTGGCACATTACCTTCAAGGGCTTTACGGATGGCACGAACGGCATCCATTACATAACCAAGTTCCATTTCAGGATCAGGAATAGGGATGTTTTTTACATCTGCCGCGCTCATAATCGGTTTATGAAAACGTGGGCCTTCACCTGTTTCGAAATATAACCCAAGCCCCATTGCATCAGGGATAGTGAGAATATCAGAAAATAAAATTGCAGCGTCTAATGGAAAACGACGTAATGGCTGTAATGTCACTTCACAAGCCAATTCGGTGTTTTTGCACAGAGCAATAAAATCACCAGCTTCAGCGCGAGTTGCTTTATATTCAGGCAGGTAACGCCCTGCTTGACGCATCATCCATACAGGGGTCACATCTACAGGCTGACGTAGCAAAGCACGTAGATAGCGGTCATTTTTTAACTCAGTCATTATTTACTCCATTATTATAAGTGGCCGCCGCAAATGGCTAAGAGCGAAGTTCATTATTGTATCATGTTAATGATAACAATATCAGCGCTGTGCTATTTTCCCGTTTCATAATCACTTTGACGACACAATGCGACCGTATCTTCAATCAAACGCCTAGCTATGGTGTCCGCGGGTGGGATCAAAGGCAGTTCATTGTAATGATACCAATTTGCGCTCACCAACTCCTTCGGGTCTACTTTAATATCACCACTCTCATAATCCGCGAGAAAGCCCATCATTAAAGAATGAGGAAAAGGCCATGGCTGTGAAGATACGTAGCGAATATTTTTCACTTTTATATTGCTCTCTTCCATGACTTCGCGCATAACAGCCTCTTCTAGTGTTTCACCCACTTCAACAAAGCCCGCTAATACGGTAAATAATGGATTTTGCGAATGGCGCCGGTGCTGAGCTAATAGAATATGGTCATCACGTCGGATCCCCACGATAATACAAGGGGCAATCTGCGGGTAATAGCGCTCATGGCAATGGTCACACAAACACGCCCATTCTGTTTCACTATGGCGCATTGCAGTACCACAATAGCCGCAATAACGATGAGAACGATAAAACTCCGCCAATTGCACGCCTCGCCCAGCGAGACGAAATAAACCCTCATCTTGCGCAGCAACAATACGGGGAGATGCCATATCTGATGGCATTTTTTCGGCTATCAACCAGACAATTTCCCCTTGCCACTCACCAATTGGTGTCGCTATTTTTCCTTCTAACAAATAGTCCTTTGCCATGCCTCGTGGAATATCTCCATGAGGTAGCCACAAACGCCCGGAAAAACAGATAAACCACCAACCACTTTCAGTTCCTGATAATTTTAACTTATTCATTTTTCATATCTTTTGTTAGTTTTTATTGTCGAAAAAATAAATCTATTAATGACACAATACACTTCTTTGGCGCAATGTCATTCAAACGTTTGTTTCATTATTTTTCATTATCAATTTTGACACTTTTTAGACGTTCCATTCCATAAAATGTCTAAAAACTGTCATAAAAAGGTCAACTAACTGTCACCTCTTAAAATTAGGATGCTAAGTAACCAATACGGTTCACCGTTCTTCAAAAGTGAGAAAATAATGAAAACTATCGTTCCTGCGATTTTACTATCATTGACTGCATCCAGTGTGACATTAGCTGCTGATGCTAATTTAGCAGAGTTAATCGATGCAGCGAAAAAAGAAGGGCAAGTTTACAGCGTTGGAATGCCTGACTCTTGGGCTAATTGGAAAGGAACTTGGCAAGACTTAGCTACGCAATATGGGTTGAAGCATCAAGATACCGATATGAGCTCCGCCCAAGAAATTGCCAAATTTGCCGCAGAAAAAAATAATGCGACCGCAGATATTGGTGATGTAGGTGCCTCTTTTGGGCCTGTTGCCGTGCAAAAAGGTGTGACTCAACCTTATAAACCAACAACTTGGGCACAAATTCCTGATTGGGCAAAAGACAAAGACGGCCATTGGGCTTTAGCCTATACAGGGTCAATTGCTTTTATGATTAATAATGATCTAGTGAAAGATGCGCCGAAAAGCTGGGATGACCTATTAAAAGGGAAATATAAAGTCACCGTTGGGGATGTTGGAATCGCTGCACAAGCCAATAATGCTGTACTGGCCGCCGCATTTGCCCGTGGTGGTGACGAAAATAACCTAAAACCTGCCATTGAATTTTTTGCTGAACTCGCCAAACAAAAACGCCTATCCGTTAATGACCCAACTGTCGCAAATATCGAAAAAGGTGAAGTCGAAGTTGGCATCTTATGGGACTTTAACGCACTGAATTACCGTGATCAAATCAACCGTGATCGCTTTACTGTCGTGATCCCATCTGACGGTTCTGTCATTTCAGGTTACACCACTATCATCAATAAATTTGCCAAAAACCCAAATGCAGCAAAATTAGCTCGTGAATTTATTTTCAGTGACAAAGGCCAATTAAACCTTGCTGAAGGCTACGCTCGGCCAATTCGTGCACAATATCTAACATTACCTGACGATATTAAAGCCAAATTATTACCAGAAGAACAATATAAAAATGTTCAGCCAATTAAAAATGCAGATGGCTGGGAAAAATCGTCCCGTAATCTCCCTAAAATGTGGCAGCAACAAGTTTTGATCCACCAGCAGTAATTTAATGTATTGATTTTAGGAAAAGTTAATGTCTGAGAAAGTCATACTTGTTGTCCTAGACGGTTTAAGTTATTCAGTAGCCCATCATTGTATGGGCTATCTTAACGGCTTAATCAAAGCCGACAGTGCAACACTTTACCAATTAGAGTGCGAGCTTCCTTCGATGTCTCGCCCTTTATATGAGTGCATACTAACGGGAGTTCCTCCTGTCAAAAGCGGTATTGTGAATAACCAAATTATCCGTTTATCCCATTTTGACAGCATATTCTCTCTCGCGCGCCTTGCCGGCAAAACGACCGCCGCCGCCGCTTATTATTGGGTGAGTGAGCTGTATAACCGAGCGCCTTTCGTCGCAACAAGAGACCGTCTTACTCACGATGAATCGCTAGCTATCCAGCATGGCTGCTTTTATCAAGCAGACCATTACCCTGATGATCACTTATTTGTCGATGCGGAATATTTACGCACTCAATTTAACCCTGATTTTTTATTGATTCACCCTATGAATATAGACGACACCGGGCACAAGTTCGGTTTTGATTCGCCGCAATATCGTAATGCAGCACGCCATGCAGATATCATCCTGTCGAATTATATTCCCACATGGATTGAGCAAGGTTATCAAATCCTGATCACTAGTGATCATGGGATGAATAATGATCGTAGCCACGGAGGGACACTTCCTGAAGAGTGTTTAGTCCCATTGTTTGTCGTCGGTTCGCAATTTTCTCATCAACCCTGCGATATTGAGCAAACCGCGATTTGTGGAACCATCTGTCGTTTACTTGGTGCCAACTCTCTGGATAAACCTGTTTGTGATGCACTATTACGAGGAGGTTTGTAATGGCTGATATCCCTGCTTCCTGTGAGCAGACATTCCAACCACAGGGAAAAATTGCCATGTTAAAAAAACGCTTTGCTCGTTTTCATTGGCGCGCTGCACTGCTACTGCTACCATTCTTTGTACTATTTAGTTTATTCCAAATCGCCCCAATGATTTGGGTGCTCATTAATAGCTTTATCTACGAAGAAGCATGGTCATTAGGTAACTATCTTGAAGTATTCAATAATGATTTTTACTTGCAAGCGTTTGAAAATACCTTATGGCTTTCCATTAGTTGCAGTGTAATTGGCTTATTCATTTCGAGTATCACGGCATTTTCCATTTATAAAATGCAAGGGAAAATTCGCCGGATAATGATTTCCTTCACCACCATGGCCAGTAATTTCAGCGGTGTTCCTCTTGCTTTCGCATTCATTATTATTTTGGGCTTCAATGGGGCGATTACCTTGCAACTCAAGTCATGGGGGATTATCGAAGATTTCAATATCTATAGCGCCAGCGGGTTAATGCTGTTGTATGTATATTTTCAGATCCCATTAGGTGTTCTGTTGCTTTATCCCGCCTTTGACGCACTAAAACCTGAATGGGAAGACGCAGCAAAAACGATGGGAGCAAGCAAACTAACCTATTGGCTAAAAGTTGCTATTCCGGTGCTTTCCCCTGCTCTACTTGGCACCTTTATTATCCTAATTGCTAATGCAATGGGCGCATACGCCAGTACCTATGCGTTAACAAGTGGTAATTACAACCTTGTGACTATCCGAATTGCCAGTTTAGTTTCCGGTGATTTATTTCTCGAGCCGAATATGGCTGCGGCTTTATCAATGCTACTTATCACTATCTTAGCTTTTATCACGGCTATCCATCATTGGTTAATCAAGCGGAGCTACCATGCAAAATAATAATGCGATTAGCCCAGTTATAACCAATAGCAATAAACCCTCTGGATTATTGCTTCATAAGTTAGTACTAATCAGTGTTGCTAGCCTATTAGCGCTACCTATTATTGCCACATTTTTGTATTCCATCGCCAGCTCTTGGGGAGCCACTGTGCTACCTGATGCCTTGTCGATTAAATGGTATCTACAATTGTGGCAAGACCCGCGTTTTCTCATGGCATTTGGTCGTTCATTAATAATTTGCTTTGGTACGTTACTGGTTAGCACATTAATTATTTTACCCATGACGTTTGCGGTATTTTATCGGTTCCCCAAACTCAAAGGGATGATGGATTTACTCATTATTTTGCCTTTTGCGATCCCGCCTGTGGTCTCATCGGTTGGCTTGCTGCAAATATTTGCTGATGAACCATTCATGTTGGTTGGTACACCTTGGATCCTGATTGGTACTTATTTCACCATCACGTTACCTTTTATGTATCGTGCTCTTGCGAATAGCTTTCAAGGCATTAATTTACATGACTTAATAGATGCCGCGCATTTACTGGGTGCCAGTACCTTCCAAGCCTTTATGATGATTGTGTTACCCAATATTCGCAAAGGTATGTTGGTCTCATTATTAATTTCATTTTCATTTTTAATGGGTGAATTTGTGTTTGCCAATATCCTTGTGGGAACACGTTATGAAACCTTGCAAATCTATCTTTTCAATATGCGACAAACCAGCGGGCATTTCACTTCTGCTCTGGTGATGTCATATTTTCTGTTTACCTTATTGCTGACATGGTTAGCAATGCGATTAAATCGTTCAGGAGATGAATGATGAGTTATGTTATTGCGGAAAATTTAGCCAAGTCTTTTGGCACTAATCAAGTATTTGCTGATATTCAATTTACTATCGAAAAAGGCGAATTTATTACCCTACTTGGGCCAAGTGGTTGCGGCAAATCGACTTTATTACGTTGTATCGCAGGGCTTGAACAACTTAATCATGGTGAACTTTATATCAATCGCCAGAATGTAACCCACCAAGCCGCACAACAACGCGGTGTTGGCATGGTGTTCCAAAGTTATGCGTTATTTCCCAATATGACTGTGGTTGACAATATCGCGTTTGGTTTGAAAATGCGTAAATTTGATAGCCAAGCCAGATCTAAAGCGGTCGCTGAAGTGATTGAATTAGTTGAGTTACAAGGAAAAGAACAACAATTTCCCCATCAACTATCAGGGGGACAGCGCCAACGAGTAGCACTTGCAAGAGCATTAGTGATGAAACCGCAAATTTTGTTACTTGATGAGCCGCTTTCAGCTCTTGATGCACGGATTCGCAAACACTTACGCCAGCAAATTCGCCAAATTCAACGTGAATTAAGCTTAACTACCATTTTTGTTACTCATGACCAAGACGAAGCGATGATCATGTCCGATAGGATCTTTTTGATGAATAAAGGGCAGATCGTGCAAAGTGATACGGCAGAGAATATTTATACCCAACCAGCAACAGAATTTGTCGCTCGGTTTATGGGGCATTACAACCTTGTTGATTCCGAAAAGGCCAATACGATGTTAGGCCTTAATTTACAAGGTACACTTGCTATCCGCCCTGAGTCTATATATGTCAAAGAAGCGGGGCGCCAATACGGTAGCCATATTTCTCACCCTGTTGATGCCGTGATATTGGACCATCAGTTGCTTGGCAATATTATTCGTTATAGTGTGAATACCCCTGCAGGTGATATGACGGTGGATTTACTTAACCGCTCATCTGAGCGTTTATTTGAACCTGGAACTCGCCTTGAACTTATGTTTAATAAAAATGAAATTCGCACACTTAGTTAATAAGTAGATAGGAATATAATGCAAAACCGACTGGCCATTTTTGACTTAGATGATACGTTAATTCAAGGTGATAGCAGCGTATTGTGGACACAATATCTGTGGGACAAGCAAATCATTAGCGACCCACAATTTGTGGAGGCAGATAAAGCCATGATGGCGCAATATAATGCAGGCACATTAGATATGCCGACTTACTTACATTTTAACCTGCAAACTATCGCCAATGTAAAAGCTGGGCAAGTGGATATCTGGTTGGATGATTTCGTACAAAACGTGATTTTACCGCGAGTCTACCCTGACGCCATTAGAACGATCGCAAATTATCGAGCTAAAGAGATCCCAATTATTGTGATCTCCGCAACCGTTTCATTTATTGTGAAAAAAATTGCTGCGAAACTAGGTGCGGATGTCGCGATGGGGATCGATATCAAGCAACAAGATGGCTGCTACACCACAGAGATCGACGGTATTCCAACCTTTAAGGAAGGTAAAGTCAAACGCCTATTAGCTTGGGTCCGTCACCAACCGATCACTGACGCCTATGTGTATTTCTACACCGACTCCGCCAACGATCTCCCGATGTGCCAATTCGCCGATGAAGTATTTATTATCAACGGTGACGAACGCCTAACGCAAGCCGCACTCGAACACAATTGGCCACAATATACTTGGGGTTTGTAAGCCCAATTTTAATTTCAAACTTGGTTTTAATTTTGGTTTTAACTAACTAATCTTTTCAAAGGTTCCTCTAAATTATTCGTGCTAGAGGAAGGAGATAAATAGAATTATCCCGAATCACATACATAAGTATGTGATTCGGGTAAATCTATGAAATCGACGCACCTATCGCGCGAAGAATGACGAGGAAGCACTTATCCCTTGAAAAATAACAAGGAAATAACCTTATTCCATTTTACTTTCCTCTAAATTATTCAAGTGAGAAGAAGGCGGCAAATGAGGATATCCCAAGGAGCATACATAAGTATGTGACTTGGGTAGCCGAGAGCAGCCAACGCACTTATCGCTTGAAGAATAACGAGGAAAGCTTATACTGAAATCTCTTGTCGGAGTGCCTAGTATGCAATGCATCAGGCTGAGACCGTTAATTCGGGATCCGCGGAACCTGATCGGGTTAATACCCGCGAAGGGAACAAGAGTAATCACTCAGCGTTAGTTTATCACCTCACATTTGGTGGAAAATTAGCCGCAATGTCTTTTTATTACTCCTCCGAACTCCTGACAAGCAACTTTCTTTCGATAAACCCGCTACACATAAAACTGTGATAGCCGTGACAATGTCAGGAAATTGCTATGTCCAATAATACAGAACAAAATATCATCCCTACTGCTGATTTATCGCCACAAGCAGCACCCGCTCGCACCCGTAAAGCTCAACGTGATGCCGCTGAAAATTTTATTAATACCGTTTCTGGCGTTTCGTTTCCTAATTCACAGCGCATTTATTTACAAGGTTCTAGAGACGATATCCAAGTCCCGATGCGAGAAATCCAACTCTCTCAAACCTTGATTGGTGGCGATAAAGACAACCCACAATTTGAAGATAACGAACCTGTTCCTATCTATGATACATCTGGCCCTTACGGCGACCCAGTTTCTGAATTAAATGTGCATAAAGGTCTTAAAAAAATTCGTGCGCCATGGATAAGTGAACGAGCTGATACCGTACCTGTCGAAAATTTAAGTTCCGATTTTACCCAACAACGCCTTGCTGATGCAGGTCTTGATCATCTGCGCTTTAACAACCGCCCCCACCCATTAAAAGCCCAAACTAACAAGTGTGTTACTCAATTACACTATGCACGTAAAGGCATCGTAACCCCTGAAATGGAGTTTATTGCAATCCGCGAAAATATGGGGCGTGAACGTATTCGTGGCGAAGTTTTATTGCAACAACATCCAGGCCAAGGCTTTGGCGCAAATTTACCGGAGAATATTACCCCTGAATTTGTTCGCCAAGAAGTGGCGGCGGGTCGCGCCATTATCCCAGCCAATATCAACCATCCTGAATCAGAACCAATGATTATTGGCCGCAATTTCTTGGTTAAGGTTAATGCTAATATTGGTAATTCATCGGTCACCTCATCCATTGAAGAAGAAGTCGAAAAACTGATTTGGTCAACACGTTGGGGGGCGGATACCGTCATGGATTTATCTACTGGCCGTTATATTCACGAAACTCGCGAATGGATTTTACGTAACAGCCCGGTGCCTATTGGTACGGTTCCGATTTACCAAGCGCTCGAAAAAGTAAACGGTGTCGCCGAAAATCTCACGTGGGAAATGTTCCGTGACACATTATTAGAACAAGCAGAGCAAGGCGTCGATTACTTCACTATCCATGCCGGCGTATTACTACGCTATGTACCGATGACCGCCAAGCGCCTAACAGGGATCGTCTCTCGCGGTGGCTCCATCATGGCCAAATGGTGCTTGTCTCATCACCAAGAAAACTTCCTGTATGAGCACTTCCGTGAAATCTGTGAAATTTGTGCCGCTTACGACGTTTCCTTGTCATTAGGGGATGGCCTGCGCCCAGGCTCAATCCAAGACGCCAACGATGAAGCACAATTTGCCGAATTACATACCCTTGGTGAGTTAACCAAAATTGCGTGGGAATATGATGTCCAAGTCATGATCGAAGGCCCTGGCCACGTACCAATGCAAATGATCCGCCGTAATATGACGGAAGAATTGGAACATTGCCACGAAGCGCCATTCTATACCTTAGGCCCACTCACAACCGATATTGCTCCGGGTTATGACCACTTTACTTCTGGTATTGGTGCCGCCATGATCGGCTGGTTTGGCTGTGCAATGTTATGCTATGTCACCCCGAAAGAACACTTGGGATTGCCGAATAAAGACGATGTTAAGCAAGGGCTAATCACTTATAAGATTGCAGCTCACGCCGCTGACCTTGCTAAAGGACACCCTGGTGCACAGATCCGTGATAACGCCATGTCCAAAGCCCGTTTTGAATTTCGCTGGGAAGACCAATTTAACTTGGCATTAGACCCTGAAACTGCTCGCAAATATCACGATGAAACCTTACCACAAGCCTCTGGGAAAATAGCCCATTTCTGTTCTATGTGCGGACCGAAATTCTGTTCAATGAAGATTTCCCAAGAAGTTCGTGACTACGCGGCACAAAAAGAAGCCGGTATGGAACAGATGTCAGAAGCCTTCCGTGCTCATGGCAGCGAGCTCTACCATGGTGCTGAAATTGTGAACGCAGAGGTGGATGAAAATGCCAAAATTGCCTAGTGCTATATCTATCCCAAATAGTCCTTTTCCTGCGACCGAACAACGCCTTGGGCTTTACCCCGTTGTGGATTCCGTTGAATGGATTGAACGCTTGCTTAATGCAGGTGTTTCCACAATCCAATTGCGCATCAAAGACAAACCTGATGCCGATGTTCGTGATGATATTCAACAAGCGATTGCGCTAGGAAAAAAACATAACGCACGTTTATTTATTAATG
Organism: Providencia hangzhouensis; assembly: GCF_029193595.2. Lineage (NCBI taxonomy): Bacteria > Pseudomonadati > Pseudomonadota > Gammaproteobacteria > Enterobacterales > Morganellaceae > Providencia > Providencia hangzhouensis. The sequence goes on along the minus strand of NZ_CP135052.1, from coordinate 406,445 downwards.
ATTACTGGCGCTTAGCGGTCGAGTTGGGTGCTTATGGCGTACATTTGGGCCAAGAAGATTTGGAAACTACCGATTTATTAGCAATCCACCAAGCGGGCTTACGGTTAGGAATATCAACGCACGATAAGCATGAACTGGCTATCGCGAAATCCGTGCGTCCTTCTTACATTGCTATGGGGCATATCTTTCCAACACAAACGAAAGAAATGCCTTCTTCCCCTCAGGGTTTAGAAACGCTTAAAGCCATGGTGGAAGCAACGCCTGATTACCCAACTGTCGCCATTGGTGGAATTTCTATTGATAAAGTCCCCGCAGTGCTAGCAACTGGGGTAGGTAGTGTTGCGCTGGTCAGTGCGATTACCAAAGCCGATGATTGGCGCGCTGCAACAGAAACGTTGTTGGATTTAATTGAGCGAAATACTGCCAACTAGCCAATTTTTAATCACATAACTCGCCCTGCTTTATCATCATAAAACAGGGTGAGTAATGATTTAAGGAATTCAATCATGTTAAGTGACCAAGAATTCATGCGTTACAGCCGCCAGCTACTACTCGAAGACATTAGTCCCGAGGGGCAACAAAAACTCAAAAATAGCAAAGTCCTCATTGTCGGCTTAGGGGGATTAGGCTCCCCCGCGTCCCTTTATTTAACGGGGGCTGGTGTCGGCGAATTGTGGCTAGCTGACCACGATGACTTGCACGTTTCTAACTTACAACGGCAGGTACTTTACGATACCGATGATATCGGCCAGCCAAAAGCCCAGCTTGCCGCAGATAGGCTGCATCGGCTCAATCCATTGGTAAGAACCCATGTTGTCGCACAGAAGTTGGATGTTGAGACTTTAATTCCTTTAGCTGAACAAGTCGATTTAGTGCTTGATTGCTGCGATAACATGGCCACTCGCCATGCGGTCAATACCGCTTGTGTCATGACCAATACAACCTTAGTTAGCGGTAGTGCGGTTGGGTTTGGCGGCCAATTAATGGTACTTGAGCCGCCATTTAGCACCGGTTGCTATGCCTGTTTATATCCAGACCAAGATGAACCTGAGCGCAACTGCCGCACTGCTGGGGTATTAGGGCCTGTAGTTGGGATCATCGGCACGCTGCAAGCACTGGAAGCCATTAAATTACTTGTCGGCCTTCCCTCTTCACTGAGCGGTAAATTGCGTTTATTTGATGGGAAACAGCAACAATGGAATACATTGCAATTAACGCCGTCATTGCAATGTCCAATCTGTCGGGAAGAAACATGCATATCATAATTAACGACCAACCTATGGAATTCGACGCCCCACTGACGGTTAATCAATTATTTTCCACTCTCAACCGGCCAATAGTGGGAACTGCACTTGCTATCAACCAAGTGATCATTCCGAAGAGTCAGTGGGATTCACATCTCATTAATGACCAAGACAATATCTTGTTATTTCAAGCTATCGCTGGGGGCTAATAATGTTAAAAATCGCAGATTTAACTTTTCACTCACGCCTGTTTACTGGAACAGGTAAATTTGCCAGCGCCAACCTAATGCAAGACGCCATTGAAGCATCCGGCAGTCAATTGGTGACAATGGCAATGAAACGTATTGACTTACGTGGGCAAGATGATGGTATTTTACAGCCACTGCAAGAATTGGGTGTGAAACTATTACCGAATACCTCCGGTGCGAAAAATGCCCAAGAGGCGGTATTTGCAGCGCGCCTAGCTCGAGAAGCCCTCGGTACCAATTGGGTCAAACTTGAGATCCATCCAGATATGCGTTATTTGCTACCCGATCCCATCGAGACATTACTCGCCGCTGAGCAGCTCGTTAAAGAGGGATTTGTTGTATTGCCTTATTGCAGCGCAGATCCAGTACTTTGTCGTCGTTTGGAAGAAGTAGGCTGTGCCGCTGTGATGCCATTAGGCTCACCGATTGGCACAAACAAAGGCTTAGCAACTAAAGAAATGCTCCGTATCATTATTGAACAAGCTTCTGTGCCTGTCGTCGTAGATGCCGGAATTGGTGCGCCAAGCCATGCGGCAGAAGCCATCGAAATGGGTGCCGATGCCGTTTTAGTCAATACCGCAATCGCGGTAGCGAAGCAACCTGCACTTATGGCAAAAGCGTTTAAACTCGCGGTCGAAGCCGCTGAGTTAGCTTATCAAAGCGGGTTAGCTGCGCCGAAGCAACAGGCGCAAGCGTCCAGCCCATTGACCCGTTTTTTAGGAGCCTTATCATGATCCCAAGTTTCCAAGAACGCTTACAAGCACTGGATTGGGACGATACGACACTGCGGATAAACAGTAAAACACCTGTCGATGTGGAACACGCTTTGGCGGCAGATATACTCACACTCGATGATTTTATGGCGCTGCTTTCCCCTGCTGCCCGTCCCTATATTGAGCTGATGGCACAAAAAGCCCAGAAACTCACCCGCCAACGCTTTGGCCATGCTGTTGGCTTTTACGTGCCACTTTATTTATCGAACCTATGCGCAAACGATTGTACTTATTGCGGTTTCTCGATGAGTAATAAAATTAAGCGAAAAACGCTAAATGACGCTGAAATCATCAATGAGTGCGAAACCATTCGCAAAATTGGTTTTGATAGCTTATTACTGGTTACAGGGGAGCACCAAAGTAAAGTGGGTATGGACTACTTCCGCCACACATTCCCCATCATTCGCCCTTATTTCAGTTCGTTAATGATGGAAGTGCAGCCACTAAGCACAGATGAATATAAGGAGTTGAAAACTTTGGGGTTAGACGGTGTGATGGTTTATCAAGAAACCTACCATGAGCCCACGTATCAACTACATCATCTCAAAGGTAAAAAGCAGGATTTTCACTGGCGCCTAGCCACTCCAGAACGTTTAGGAGAAGCAGGTATAGATAAAATCGGCCTTGGCGCGTTAATTGGTTTATCAAACAGTTGGCGTACCGATTGCTATATGGTTGCAGAACATTTGTTGTACTTACAGCAATACTACTGGCAAAGTCGTTATTCTATCTCTTTTCCTCGCTTGCGCCCTTGTGCAGGTGGCGTTGAACCAGCATCACTGATGAATGAAGCCGAATTAGTGCAATTGATTTGTGCTTTTCGCCTACTGGCGCCGAATGTCGAGCTTTCACTCTCAACCCGCGAATCACCTTATTTCCGTGATCACGTGGTGCCATTGGCAATTAACAACGTCAGTGCCGGCTCAAAAACCCAACCGGGGGGCTATGCAGATACCAAAGAAGAGCTAGAACAGTTTTCCCCAAATGATAACCGCAGTGCCGCTCAAGTCGCACATGCCCTTGTGCAAGCCGGTTTACAGCCCGTTTGGAAAGATTGGGATAGTTATTTAGGCCGTTAAATTTTACGGGCTAACGCAATGTTAGCCCGTAAATAACGATCAGTAAATGAATTAACATAATGTATAGTTTAATATCCTTCATACTGTGTTACTGATCATAAGATATGAACAATACTCATACCATCACTAGGAAAAAATCAATTATATTTTTAACTTTTTGTATTAATTACGTATTATATTCTTATCACTTAATATTATAAATATAAGCACTTAATAGAACATTACTGTATTGTTCTATTAAGTTATAACACCATAATAAAAAATATTTCAAAAGCCATTACCTTTACACCATTATTCCACATAGAAAAATTTACTATAGGAATATTTAATATGGGGCATCCAAGTATTTATCCTTCAGGAACTACTATTTTCAATAAAGAAAAAACATTTAGTGGTTATATCCTTTTTAACGCACCAGGAAAAGGTGCGCTATTAATTGATATGAATGGTCGAGAAGTGCATTTATGGCAAGGAGTTGATGGTTTCCCTAATAAAATTTTACCTGGTGGATATTTATTTGGTAGTCATGGTTTGCGATCACCTAAATATGGTGTTCAAGATCAAGTTGATTTAGTTCAATTTGATTGGGATGGTAACATTATATGGTCATTCAATAAATTAGAAAAAATACAAGATCCTAATCAAGAAATAATATGGATGGCAAGACAACATCATGATTTTCAACGTGATGGAAACCCTGTTGGTTATTATTCTCCTACATTAACATCACAAACCCATAGCGGAAATACTCTAATACTATGCCATCAAAATATTTACAAACCTGAAATATCAGATAAATGGCTACTTGATGATATTTTTATCGAAGTAGATTGGCAAGGTAATATTATCTGGCAATGGGCATTTAGCGATCACTTTTCAGAATTAAATTTCAGCGAAGAAGCTAGAAATGTTTTATATCGTGATCCAAATATGCGTAGTGCTGGTGGAGGCATGGGAGATTATCTACATATTAATACCATGTCTCGTATAGGGCCAAATCTACATTATGATAATGGAGACGAACGTTTTCATCCTGATAACATTATTTGGGATTCTAGAGAAGCAAATATAATAGGAATAACTAGTCGAAAAACTGGAAAAATAGTTTGGCAATTAGGGCCAGATTATAACGACAAACAAGTTCATCATCTTGGTTGGATTATCGGACCTCATCATGCTCATATTATACCTCATGGCCTTCCAGGTGCAGGAAATCTGTTAATTTTTGATAATGGAGGTTGGGCTGGTTATGGAGCACCAAACCCTTCATCTGTATATGGCTTAAAAAATGCATGGCGAGATAGTTCTCGAGTATTAGAAATAAACCCAGTTACTCTCGAAATTATTTGGCAACATGATGCAGAAAAACTAGGTTTTGCATCTCCCATGGATTCGAGTCGATTCTATAGCCCATATGTAAGTAGCGCTCAGCGTCTACCAAATGGTAATACTTTAATTACCGAAGGCTCAAATGGGCGATTGATTGAAATAACAGCTGAACATGAGATTGTGTGGGAATATGTCTCACCTTACTGGCGAGAAGGAAAAAAACGCAATAATATGATCTATCGTGCTTATAGAATCCCTTATGATTGGATCCCTCAATTAGATATACCTGAAGAAAATAGCATAGCACCTATGGATGTCTCTCAATTTCGATTACCAAATGCAGCCCCTAAAGATACAATTACAGGAGTGTATATCGAAGGGATAATAAAACATAAAATTCCAGATGATGATATCTTATGTATTGCTCGCACTGGAGATAATCATTCCTCCAAAAAATCTGACATATTTTTCTTTTCCGATAAAATATATGAAATAGATAGTGAAACATTCGATTCAATTATTAATGAAAATAAAAATAATTTGATTTTCTTCGGTGCTAATTGGTGCAATAAATGTAAAGTATTGAATGAGTTATTACCTTCATTAGTGAAACTTTACTCAATAAATAAAATCAATTATCTCTCTGTAGATAATTCTGTTGAAATTCTTCAAAAGTATTCACTTAGAAGTATACCTATTATTGCAGTCTCAAATAATGGGAAATTAGTGGATAAACTCGTTGGATTACAGGATACAAAAACATATGTGAGCTTCCTCAATCAATATTTCGATAAAATAAGTTGAGGTTTATATATCATGTTGAAAAACAGTTTTTATTTACTTCTACTTCCAGTCATTATTTTTACAATTTGGTATATTACAACAACAATTGGAGGTGTTTCTCCTGTTATTTTTCCATCTATTCCGCAAGCATGGCATTCTTTGAATTTCCAATTATATTCTGGGCAATTATGGCAAGATATATCAATTAGTTTATCCCGAGTATTAATAGCCTTTGCTATCGCTGCTATTTTTGCTTTTTTTCTTGGTATTATCATGGCATTGTCGCTACGAACAAACCAAATTTTCAACCTGACATTAAATGCTATACGTCAAATTCCTCCACTAGCATGGATACCATTATTAATTTTATGGTTTGGGATTGGTGAAGTAACTAAAATTATTCTTATTATAAAAAGTGCCTTTTTCCCTATATTACTAAGTACCATCAATGGAATACAAACGACACCTATGACTTATATTGAATTAGGTAATCTTTATCAATTCAATATCTGGCAAAAATTACGAAAAATTTATATTCCATCACTACTTCCCAACCTATTTACAGGTTTAAGGCTTGCAATGGGGTTATCTTGGGCAACAGTCGTTGCAGCAGAAATGATCGCAGCTAACTCAGGTATTGGCTATCGCATCAATGATGCCCGAATTATGCTAGATTCCCCAGTCGTTATAGTGGGTATTCTTGTTATCGGTATAGTCGGTTTATTATTAGATAAGATTTTATTAATTATATCTTATTACCTGCTGCCATGGTTAAGAACAGAAAGGAAATAAATATGCTATCAATCAAAAATGGATTTAAAAATTTCACTATCAATAATAAGTTACTTTCTGTTTTAGAAGATATTAACCTTCAAGTTCAACAAGGTGAATTTATTGCTATCGTTGGCCATAGTGGTTGTGGGAAAAGTACTTTACTACGCATAATTGCAGGCTTAAACCAATTCAATAGTGGAAGTGTACTATTTAAAAATAAAGAGATAACCGAACCAAATATAGAAAGAGGAATGGTTTTTCAAGAAAATAGGCTTCTACCTTGGTTAACAATTGCTGATAATATCGCTTTCGGATTAGACCATATAGATAAAAAAACGAAGAAAATTCTAGTTGAAAATTATTTAAAACTCGTAAACTTGACTGAGTTTGCTAATGCTTATCCTAAACAACTCTCAGGAGGAATGGCACAACGTGCAGCAATTGCCCGTACAATAATCACCCAACCTGAACTATTGTTATTGGATGAACCGCTTGGCGCACTTGATGCTTTAACCAAAATTGAAATGCAACGAGAGATTTTATCTATCAAACAAGAAAAGCAACTGACGATGATTTTAGTTACCCATGATATTGAAGAGGCAATATATTTGGGAAATCGAGTAATTATAATGTCATCCCGCCCTGGAAACATAAAAAAAATAATTGATATTAATCTTCCTTATCCACGAAATCGAGGTAGTTCTGATTTTGCATATTATAAGAGAATTATTCTTCAAGAATTTTTTGATAATTCTGCAGAACTTTTTTCAAGTGAATATGAAATCTAGAAGGAACATATCATGACATTATTAAATTATATCAAATTTCCTATCATAGTATTAATTTCCTTCATTTTAGTTGGTTGTGGGGATGAAAGGCTACCTGACAGTAAAAATAATGAAAAAATTGTTCGTATTGGTACAGCAGATAATAATGGTCGTTTAAGTGGTTTGCTCGGTTTAGCAAAACAGCTAGGATATCTTGAAGAAGAGCTACAAAAAGTTGATTACCAATATTCCATTTCTGGTTTTGCAGGAGCAGGTCCAGCCGTCAATGAAGGCCTCGCGACAAATGCTATTGATATTGCTGTTTATGCAGATTTTCCGGGAATTATAGCCACATCGAGAGGTGTTCCCTTAAAATTAATCATGTCAGAGGATTCTTCCATCAATGCTAATATCGCAGTAAGAAAAGATAGCAATATTCACTCGTTAGCTGACCTTAAAGGCAAGAAAGTTGCATTACCACGAGGAACGTATATGCAACGGTATTTCACGCTATTTATTGAACAACAAGGATATAAATTATCTGACTTCAATATTATTCAAATGACAAATGATGCTGAATCCGCATTATTAAACGGAGCAATTGATGCGATGGTATGGACTGAGCAAAGTACCGCCCGTTTAGAAAATAAATCTCCGACGATTACAACACTTTATTCAACCCGTACTGAACCTGAACTCTCAGGTATTTCTGTTATCGTAGGGAGAGAAGCATTCATAAATCAAAATGAGAAGGTGATTAAAGCAATGAATATTGCTTTATTAAAAGCAAGTAAATATGCGCAAAATAACCCCGATCAGGCAGAAATTTTACTTGCTAAAGAAAGCGATACTAATATTGAAATCATAAAAAAAATACATGATTTTCATAGTATAGATAGTTTTTCTAAACGCTATTCCGTTAATATTACTGATAATGACATCCGTAAGTTAAAGCAAACTCAACAATTTTTGATTGATAACAAAATTATCACTAAGCCTATTGATATAAAAAATTGGGTTTATACTAAAAAATAAACGCCCAAATGAAATCACATCCCTTTTTATTTCTTTTCTAGCAAAGATTTTCCTTCATCTTTGCTTTTTTTATCAAAACATTAAGCTATGTTATCCCACTTGATCGTATTTTCTAAAATAAGTGCCAATATAATGCCCATGAGTAACCCATTACCTAGTAAAGAACTAAACATTGTTGGCAAAGAATTTAATACCGCAGCAGGTGCTGACATCAAAAAGATGCCAATAAAAATAGGTAATGCGAGGCGATAAATATTACGTGCATTCAGTTTCATATCCGCAAGAAATGAAAATGAAGAAAATAGCAGCGGCAAATACGTCGCTAACATAACCGCGCTACCAATGGCTAACGGCAAAGAGCGGAAAAATTGAGTCAATACCGCAATGCCCCCCACACATAAGAAAATAAGGCTGCCAATAGTAAAAGAGATACGTGAACTGTCTTTTGTCTGAGTAATTAGACCAATAGATGAGACAAACGGTGAAAAAGGCACTACGCCTATCGGCGCTGCTAATATTGTTACAACCCCTGACATCATAAAACTACGCCGATATAAGGATTTAACGGGTAATGAATTGGGATAAAAAACATCAGTTCCTCGCATCGCTCCAAACGTATTGGATGTGTTTAATATTCCAGCCAAAATCGCTGTCAGCGCAATACTTATATTGATTTCATCGGATCTACCTAATGGAAATAACACCCATTGCCCTGATGAAACAGGTGATATCGTGCTGCCAAATAACCCACTATAAGCAAGCCATCCGGTAATTGTTCCAATCAATAATGCATATTTACTGATACTCATAGGTAAATAAATGATCATCGCGATGACAAATATCAGTACTGCGAGGGCTAAAAAGAAGACAGGATAATTAACTGTAATATTTTCACTGCCAACACCAAATGGTAGTCCTAACATCCCTTTTAAAAAAATAGTGACCAGTTGAGCACCAAGTAAAAACATAAACACCACAAGCACTCCCGGCTTGAACAAACCAGCTAACCAACCACCAAGACCGCTTAAACCAATAAAAATGGTAATAATCCCAGACAGAAAAATCCCTATAGCCAAGCTCCATCCTATCGTCTCAAGAGAAGTTCCTTGCATAGATTCTGACAAGGTTACGGTTAAAATTGTTGCCCACCACAGCCCAGTTGGCCCTTCCATCACAGAGCGTTTATGGCCTATAAACGCTTGCAACAAGCAAGCCAGAGCCGTTAATAAAAAAGCATATTGGGTTATTACAAACGTGGTTTGTGGTGATAAATGAAACGCAGATTGTAAAGTCGGAGGAATAACAACCGTATTACAAAAGATAAAAAAGAACCATTGAAAACCAGAAATAATATTATTTTTTGTAATAGCAATATTCCGCATATTCATTCCTTACCGGCGATTATATATCTGACCAGCTTAATGTTTATAACGGAAAATTTCTAATTTAAATCCAGCTGTTATAATACTGATAAATTACAATTAATTCTTATCATGATGAGAACTAGCTTCATACACTATTAACTCTGATTTTTGATCATTATTCTGCTATTTAATATTAATAAAGCGGGAAAAAATATCATTCCCGCTTTATTTTTTATCTTGATCACCGATAAAAGTTATAGATAGGGAAGTGGCCAATGTTTAAAATATATATGCTTAGCTTGCCAATCCACTTTATCAACATTGTCAGCCAGCAAATGTTTTGCGACGGTAAATGCAAATTCAAAGCTTACACCAAGCCCTTTTGCACTGATAAATTTTCCGTCAATAACAACATCTTGGTCAACATAGATGCCATCATCAAATTTCTCAGCCAACTTGTCCCCTGTACTATAATGTCTACCTTCCAGTAACCCATGAGCTGCTAATACTTTCGCACCAGAAGAACATAGCGCACAAATATACTTATCCTCATGTATATGCCGCCGAAGGAAATCAACTACTTTTTCATTCGCATACAAACGGTCAGTTCCTTTTGGCCCACCAGGCATCATAACTGCATCATAAGTATGGGATAACTTTTCGACTAACAGATAATCTGCACTAATTTTAGTACCAAAATACGTATTTAAAATAAGCGAATCCATGCAAGATAAGACATCGACATGAATATCTAACCGACGCATGATATCAATGAAAACGACCGCTTCCCCTTCCTCGAAGCCATCTGCGAGCAAAACAGCAACTTGTTTCATAATATTCCTTTTATTTTCAAAACGATTTATTGCGGACTATCAACAATAAATTTGGGTTATACCCCAGCAAATCTAGATGATTTTTACTTGTTAAAGTGTTCCATCACTTTTGCAAACACGAATTTTATCCATCACCACCGCTTTCATCGCTGCCTTTCCTGGAACCAGATAATGGCGAGGGTCAGTAGCTTCTGGGTTCTCAATGAAATACTGCTTGATTGCATCAGAAAACGCGATTTTTAGCTCTGTCGCGACATTGACTTTACAAATTCCAAGCTCAATACAATGCCTGACATCTGCATCAGGGATCCCCGAAGCACCATGAAGAACTAAAGGCAAATTCGTTTTCTTACGGATTGCGTCCAGCCTAGCAAAATCCAAATGTGGCTCACTTTTATACATGCCATGAGCGGTTCCAATTGCAACAGCTAAGGAATCAATACCAGTTCTTTGAATAAAAGTAATCGCAGCGTCAGGGTCAGTGAAAAGTGCATCTGCGGCATCAACAACTAAGTCATCTTCTTGCCCCCCTAGACGCCCCAGCTCAGCCTCAACTGTGCAGTCCCATTGATGGCAAAAATCAACAACCCGTTTAACTATTTGAATATTTTCTTCAAACGGAAAATGAGAAGCGTCAATCATCGCAGAACGCACACCCGCGGAGACTTTCTGGAAAATATCTGGAATATCTTCATGATGATCTAGATGCAAAGCCACTGGGACTTTATAGCGCTCAGCCGCTTGCTGGCAAATAGCTATCAAGTAGTCACTTCCTGCATAAGAAAACGTACTCGGGGTTCCTGCTAAAATAACGGGAGATGCCATTTCTGCAGCAGTTTCCATAACAACTTGAATGGTTTCTAAATTATGAATATTAAATGCAGGAACTGCATAGCCTCCCAGTTGGGCTCTGTTCAACATATTACGGGTAGATACCAAGTACATAATCGCCTCTCAGCTTTCGATTAATTTCGAATAATATTAAACGAAAGAAACAGAAAGGTAAAAGATCTAAATCACATTTCTATTTCTTTCGCACTGAAAGCAAATGAAAGGAAGATTAGAAGTAGTGAGTCATTTTAGAGCTATAACTTGTCACTCCTTTACGTAACAAGTTGTTTTTAGGTCGTTTTGATTGGCCTAGTAGCGTTTCAATTACTTTCTGAGAGCATAATTGTTTCTCTAAGCGACGCGTCAATGGGGATTGCTGTTTGAGGTAATCTTCACGAAATATCACGGTGACCTCTTGTGTTTCTTTCACACCAATAACCGTTACCGCAATTGATGGTATTTCGAAATGAAAGTCTGAGCTTTCAACTGGCAGTGGGCTACAAGGGCTATCCCAAAGTTGAATTCGATTGCCACAATACAAAGCAATAATTACAGCACGTAATGACCAAAAACTACTCGCAGGACCACTGTAATTATCGACTAGGCGGGCATCATAGCTAAATAAACCTTGAGTTGGCGCTCCCGCTTTTAAGGCACCATGACCAATAAAATAACGCAAAGTACTTTCTAGTGCGTTTTTAGCCTCCCCCACACTCACAGCATCCCCACCTAAATCAACACCGGCTAATAAAGGCGCGGACACCGCGAGGCGATAACATGCACTGCGGCCAAAAAATGGAATCCCTTGCGGTGTCATAAAATAACGATAATGATGGTTAAACTGATTTAATGAACTACGAATGAATTCATCATCGAAGTGGGGGCAAATTTGGTTCAGCCAATATAATGAATAGTAAAAGCCCCATGCATTATAGTAATCAAAGTTACCTTTCGCGCCATCCCGAAACCAGCCATCACCCACGTAAAATTGTTTCACTCTTTCATACCGCCACATTGCAATGGTATCTCGACCTGTGAGAGCTCGGATCACAAATTGCACGGTAAGAGGGAAAAGGTGCCAGTTGTTATCAACGATATCGCAATGATTAACCTGTTCGAACCACTCAATAATGCGTTGTTGCGCAGAGTTATCCAATTTATCCCATACCCACTCACGACTCAACCAGAGAGTCAGCGCTAAATCTGCAGATTCACAAATTTTTTGGTCATAATTTTCAAGCCTTCCCCAATAGCCTTTATGAGCAGGGTCTGTACCATGTAAAAATGCATTTTTGATGATTTCAGAAAGGTCAATTGATGCTAAATTTAACCCATTCAATATTGCTTTTTGGCTATGAACTAGCCATGAAGCAAGTAAAGGCAGTACCCTACTAACCCCTTCAAGGGCATCTGTCCGCACCGTTTGCTGGCCTGGGCTGCCAGGATAGTATGCGTGAGAGTAACCCCATGTTTGATAATGAACAAAAGCTTCCGTGGTATAGCGCACTAATAATTCGCAAAGAACTGAAAGTGGTTGATTTTCATCTTGAAAGGCTTTGATGATGTGGTTATCGTTACATTGATAGGCTGACTTTCTAATTAATCTTCGAATGATATTCTCTTTGAATAACTTCTGATAAATTTTTATATCTGGGTGCTCATAAGGCAGCTTTGGGCGTTCAGTCGGTATTGTCATACGTGTTTCTCTATGATGCAAACTGGCGCATCCTTGCGCGCAGATTAGAACAAAAGTTTGTATTTATTTTGCTGATTCAATCAGGACTTGGTAACGGTCTTGTCCCCATACGACAGGTTTTGGTTTATCCTTAATCCATTGATAATAAGCAGATTTCAACTCTTTTACTTTTTCTGGGTATTGAGCTGCTAAATTATTCGATTCGGCTGGATTTTGTTTATCATTGAATAATTGGAGCTGGTTAGAACCATCATCATAAAAATAAAGCGCCCATTCCCCATCACGGATAGCCCATGAGCCTTTCGATAGTTTTTCTAAATTAGGGTTGTTTGGAATTTCTTTGCGTTGATAAGTGATCCATTCATGGTAGCCATGCCAAAAATCTTGGTTTTCTTCGCTGTAATGTTTCGTCCCTGGACCTGTCCAATACAGATAGTCATGTGGTGACTTTTCTGTTTTACCCGTTAATAGTGGCATAATATTTTTGCCTTCTACTTTCATGCTATCGGGTATGGTGATCCCTGCACTTTGTAATGCAGTTGGTAAGATATCAATCGCAGAAACCATCGCATCACTGTGTTTACCTGCGGGAATATGCCCCGGCCAATAAGCAACAAATGGAACGCGTACGCCACCATTAAACATTTGCCCTTTAAAGCCTTTATCCATCGCATTCATTGGCATTGGCGACTCATGCACCGCACCATTGTCAGAAATAAAGAAAATTAGCGTATTATCTAATTCACCATTTTCCTTTAGTGTATTGATAATTTTACCAATTCCCTCATCGGCCGCATTTAGCGCAGCAAAATATTTATCGGCTTCAACATTACCAGTATTGAATTTATCCATGTATTTCGCTGGTGAAGCTTCTTCTAATGGGATGTGTGGTACGCTGTATGAAAGATTGATAAAGAAAGGTTTGTCTTTGTGCCCATCAATGAAATTAATGGCTTCATCCGTTAACAAATGCGTGGTATAGCCAGGAGCTGGCACATTTTCACCATTTCGCCACATTGCGGGGGAATTCCAAAGTGCCGCCCCTGATGCATAGAAACTATATGCATAATCGAAACCTCTTTCATGAGGTGCGAAACCTGGCTCCGGTGTCGAAATCATATTATCGTGATAATCGCGAGTTTGCTTTTCTGGTGCAATTTTAGGTTTTTTCAATACCTTCGCATTATGCCATTTTCCAATACTGGCTGTGGCATAGCCATTTTCTTGGAATAATGCGGGTAATAGTTTGATATCTTGAGGAATACCTAACATCGCATCATCGTTACTGTAAGTGCCAAAACTTGCAGGAGAGCGCCCAGTAAAAATACCCGCTCGTGATGGGCCACAAACAGGATGAGCCACAAATGCATTGGTCATCTTAATTCCGCCTGCAGCCATGTCCGCAACATTTGGCATCGCCGTTCTGGCCGCTTCCACCATCTTATTAATATCACCTTGATAACGCTGTGGTGATGGGCGCTGCGCAAGCTCTTTGACATCAAGGCTATCAAGCACAAAATCGAGCTGCCCTGTTCCTAAGTCATCCATAATAATCAGTAAAACATTCGGCTTTTCCGGTGTACCACCTGCATTCGCTGCAATGGGAGGTACTAAGCTACTTGCTGCTATCAGCCCTGCTAATAGGCTTTTCTTCATAGAAGGTAATCTCACAAAAATATCTCCAGATAATATTATTATTGCTTATAAGCACGCTGTATTGCGCCAAGTGCATCACTAGCTAAAGCACCACCAGATATCGCTTGACGCATTAACTGCATACCTAAAGCGGTATGATGAAAAATCTTTTTATATGAACGACATAAATAGTTATGGCGATATTTTTCACCTTCTATCGCCGTGATCCGGTGCTTAGGGCAGCCGCCATAACAAAGGCTTTGAACCTCACAGCGCTGGCAAAGACTCGTTAGCTTGTCATATTTATTTTGCCCAAAACGGACTTGCTGTTTAGAGGAGACAATACGAGAAAGGGAGTGTTGTTGTACGTTACCTAACCGATTGGCAGGGTACACATAGTGATCACAGGAGTAGACATCCCCATTAGATTCAATAATCAGCGCTTGCCCACACGTTTTAGATTGCACACAGGTTGATGCCGGATAGCCCATCCAAGTGCCTAATAAGCTATCAAATAGACGAATATAAATTTTGCCAATGTCTCCTTGGTGGATCCATTCATCAAAAACATCAGCCATAAACTGCCCATATCCCTCAGCGGGTACTGAAAATGGTGCCATCGCGGCATTTGGCCCAGGGGCATAATGGCCACCTTGAGTATGTGGAAAGCGCCTATCCACTTCAACAATGGGGATGAACTGAAAAAAAGTGGAACCCAATGCTTTCAAAGCTCGATACGTTTCTTTTCCTTTTCGCCAATTTTGGTCATTAACAACGGTTAAGGTATTAAATTCAACACCATATTCAATCAGGAGCTGAATCGCTTTCTTCACACGCTCAAAAGTTGGGTTACCATTAACGGAAATTCGATATTTATCATGAACAGCTTCTAAGCCATCAATAGATACACCGATTAAAAAACCGTGGTCTGCAAAAAACTGCGCCCATTGTCGGTTAATCGCAATAGCGTTAGTTTGCACACTATTCGTGATGATTTTTCCTTGGGCATATTGCTTTTGGTACTTAACAACACGCTCAAAAAATTCGAGCCCTGCAAGGGTTGGCTCCCCACCTTGCCATGAAAAGTCTACCTGTTCACCAGCATGGGACTGGATATAGTCTTTGATATAACGACGTAGTACGTTATCAGGCATAACGTCATGCAGGTCTTCCTTTGGTTGCTCGTGAAACACATTTTCTTTTTCAAGATAAAAACAGTATTCGCATTTAATATTGCAGCGATAACTGGTGGGTTTCGCCATCATATGAAAATAAGTAGGTTGGTTTGCAGGCATTTAAATTAATCCGAAACAGTCAGGTTATTTTTATAGCATTACGCAAAACACGAAAAATCAAAAGAGATTGAAATCACAAAATCAAAAAATGAAAGAATTTGAAAGCGTTTAATTTGAGTCAGAAACGTTGAAAAGCATATAAATAACACACAGTAGCCCAGTAACTTTTGTTTTTGCTTTAAAGAAACTTCTATTCCTTTCGAACTTCAATTACCACCATCGCACTTTATGCCAATTTTTGAGCTTATATTTAGCGAATTTTTTGCAAATATTGCTAATATTTATGCAAAACACAGGGGTTGCTTAGTAAAAGTACAATTATTGCTACTTTATTGATTGGATACTTTCTTATTCGAAGATATGATATTTAAAATTTGAAAATATCCGTAAGCAAACAACACACGAATCGAAACTTTGTGAAAGAGATCAAAAGTTTTGTTTTTTTTCGTTGTCGGTATTTTTTAGCGTAGTAAACTTAATTCGAAATCAAATGAAAGAAGATCATTTGGTTTCGTAAGGAGATGAAAGTGAAAGCGGCAGTTGAACGGCGCATGGAAATCCTCGACATGATTAACCAACAAGGTAAAGCACGAGTCGAAGATTTAGCCGAAATATTTAAAGTTTCAAGTGTCACCATCCGTAGCGATTTAAGCTTTCTTGAAAAGAATGGTTATGTGGTCCGCTCCCATGGGGCAGCAATTCCAAATACTGGGTTTATTGCTGAACTTAGCATCCATGAAAAACGTGGGCAGAATGCGGGCACAAAAACATTAATAGGGAAAGCAGCCGCCGCGCTCATTAATGATGGCGATACGATCATTTTAGACTCGGGGACAACGACACGAGAAATTGCGACACACTTAAAGTCGCGGGATAGCGTCGTTGTCATGACTAACGGTTTAGATGTCGCAATGGAGTTAGCAACAGCCGCTGGCGTTGATGTACTAATGACTGGCGGCGCATTGCGCAAAAATGCTTTATCGTTTTCTGGCTCACAAGCAGAAAATAGCCTCAGAAATTATCGTTTTGACAAGGTTTTTCTTGGGGTTGATGGGTTCGATTTACGCGTTGGTATCACGACACACAATGAACAGGAAGCTAGCCTTAACCGGTTAATGTGTGAAATCTCGGAAACTGTTATTGCGGTTGCTGATTCTACGAAATTTGGTAAGCGCAGCTGTCATATGATCCGTGAATTCGCTGATATTGATGTTTTGGTGACAGACTCTGGGATCCCTGATGAATATGTCCAAGAGTTGAAAAACCATAAAATTGAAGTGATCATCGTCGATAAAGAGCAATAACTCGCTAACTCCATTAACAATACAACCGTGTTGATTGTGGAGTTAGTATTAATGCATCCTTTAGAAAAGATTGTTCAGCAAAATAAACTTGGTAAACAGAATGGCATTTATTCTGTTTGCTCAGCCCACCCATTTGTTATTGAAGCTTCATTGCACCAAGCGCTGGATAATGATTCCTTTCTTTTAATTGAAGCCACATCCAATCAAGTTGACCAATTTGGTGGCTATACGGGTATGACTCCGGCTGACTTTTTCAATTATGTGGTTGAGAAAGCAGAAAAAATCAATTTTCCTCTAAATAAGCTAATTCTTGGTGGTGACCATTTAGGTCCTAACCGTTGGCAAGGGCTTAATGCCGCTGATGCCATGGATAATGCCGATGTCCTAATTGAACATTACGTTGCCGCAGGGTTCAAAAAAATCCACCTTGATTGCAGTATGTCCTGTGCAGATGACCCTGTTCCACTCACGGATGAAATCGTTGCACAACGTGCCGCCCGACTCGCAGTTATTGCAGAAAAAACCGCCAAAGAAAAATTTGGCTACAGCGATATCGTTTATGTTATTGGTACGGAAGTTCCCGTACCAGGTGGAGCAACTGAAGCGCTTGAAGGTGTTGAAGTCACAGACCCACAAGCTGCGAGAAAAACCTTAGACTGCCATGCGAAAGCGTTCGAAAAAGCAGGTGTCGGTGACTGCTGGACACGTGTTATTGGCCTCGTCGTCCAACCTGGCGTGGAATTTGACCATACCGGTGTTATTGATTATCAACCCGAAAAAGCACAAGCATTAAGTAAAGTTGTTGATGACTACCCTCATCTTGTTTTTGAAGCACACTCAACCGATTACCAAACACCAGATGCTTATAAGCAACTCGTTCAAGACCACTTTGCTATTTTAAAAGTGGGCCCGGCTTTAACATTTGCTATGCGAGAAGCCCTCTATTCTCTGTGTGAAATTGAGAATGAAATGTTCCCAGCAGAACAGTGTTCTCACTTAAAAGAGAAAATGGAACAGTTGATGTGCCGTGAGCCCGAATTTTGGCAAAAATACTACCATGGTGATGCCCAGCAGCAAGCTTTTGCACGCGTTTATAGTTTTAGTGACCGTATTCGTTATTACTGGCCTGATAAAGAAATTAACCAAGCCATAGAAACGCTGATGGCTAACTTATCTTCAAAACCGATCCCGTTACCACTTTTAAGCCAATACATGCCACATCAATTCCAACAATTAAGAGAAGGCATGATCGATGGCTCAGCGAAATCCTTTATTTTTGCAAAAATTCGCGACGTACTTTCGGTATATGCCGATGCATGTAAATTTAGTCACTGAGGTTTGACATGGAATATTTAAGCTATCAAACACCTGAACTCGAAAAGCTAAACGCATTCTGGACAGCAAAAGAAATTGAGCAACAACCTGAATGCTGGGAAAAAACAAACCAGCTAATACAAGAACAACGTGCTGAAATTGATACATTTTTAGCTAAAGTGCTTCAGGCACCAGACGCACGCATTATCATGACGGGAGCTGGAACATCGGCTTTCGCAGGCCGCGCCCTTGCCCCCGTTCTAACAGGCCATTTAAAACGCCGTATTGATGCCATTGCCACCACGGATCTAGTCGCCGACCCAAAAGAATATTTAGCGGAAAACGTACCAACGTTACTAATTTCTTTTGCTCGCTCTGGCAATAGTCCCGAGAGTGTTGCTGCTCTTAATGTGGCAGAAAAATGCCTAACTCAGTGTTACCACTTAGTTTTAACCTGCAACGAGCAAGGGCAGCTATATCGTTATTGCCAAAATAATACCAATGCATTAGCCATTTTAATGCCAGAAGAATCAAATGACCGTTCATTAGCAATGACGTCAAGCTTTTCATCCATGATGATGGCTGCGCTGTGTATTTTCTTAACCGAATCCTTCTATTTGAATGAAATTAAACCCTATTTCCAAGATTATCACGACAGTTACACTCAATTTAACCGCCGTATCCGTGAAGATTATGCAGGTAAATTTAAACGAGTCATTTATTTAGGTAGTGGTGGCTTACAAGGCCTTGCACAAGAAGCTGCCCTAAAAATGTTGGAATTAACGGCTGGTAAGGTCGTTGCTAACTTTGACACGCCTTTAGGGTTTCGCCATGGACCGAAATCTATCGTCAATAAAGAAACGTTAGTCGTGCTGTTTCTGTCAAA
Organism: Providencia hangzhouensis; assembly: GCF_029193595.2. Classification (NCBI taxonomy): domain Bacteria; kingdom Pseudomonadati; phylum Pseudomonadota; class Gammaproteobacteria; order Enterobacterales; family Morganellaceae; genus Providencia; species Providencia hangzhouensis. The sequence continues at coordinate 387,255 of NZ_CP135052.1, read as the reverse complement.
CGATAAATACACCAGACAGTATGAGACTGACTTATTAAGAGAGGTAATTCACGATAATGCTTCAGCAAAAGTGATCGCGGTCACCTCCTCTTCTGATGACACACAAATAGAGGAAAGTTTCGTTTATATTAAAAAAATGGAGCAGTGCTCAGACTCAGCCCTATTTTTTCCTTATTTAATGTTAGCGCAGGCCTTTGCATTCCATAGTTCCATTGCACTGGGGAATACACCAGATAACCCATCTCCAACTGGAGAAATTAATCGGGTTGTTCAAGGTGTCACTATTTACCCGTTCTCATATCAAGAAGATGGCTTCATGCCTTCTTAATGATAAATATAGCTAATAATAAGAGAGCAATTATATGCACGCACCAAATATTGTCTGGACCCGAATCGATGAGCGTTTATTACATGGGCAAATTCGAATCACTTGGGGTAAACACACTGAAGCAAATTTAATTCTTGTCGCTAATGATGATGCTGCGGATGGCCCTAATTCTGCTTTTATGCAAGCAGGGATGAAAGCGTCCGCAGGTGGAGAATATGCCGTCCGATTTTTCTCTATCGAAAAAACCATCGATGTCATTCACAAAGCGTCTCCTCGTCAAAAAATCTTTATTCTTTGCAATAACCCAACAGATGTTGCTCGCCTTGTCGAAGGTGGAGTTCCTATCACTCACTGCAATGTCGGCAATATGCATTTCCATGAAGGAAAGCGCCAAATTGCCAAAACAGTGTCTGTGGATGAGCGCGACTTAGAAGCATTTCGTCGGCTTGTCGACAAAGGAGTAGCTTGCACAATTCAAAATACTCCAGACCAAACCCCCGTTAATGTTCTTACTCTCGCAACAGCATAAGCAGATTGAGATAACAACTTAACACTAAGGCGTTTAAGGAAAACTATTATGATTTATGAAGCTTCTCTCGTGGCTTTATGGGCCTTCTTTTGCGGTATAGATAAGTATGACGTTGCACTCAATATCCACCGCCCACTGATCACAGGGCCTGTTGTTGGCCTGATTATGGGTGATATGCAAGTCGGTTTAATTGCGGGTGCAACATTAGAATTAGCTTGGCTTGGGCTTGTTCCAAATGCAGGGGCTCAGCCACCTGATGTTACTTTAGGCACTATCGCCGCCGTTGCATTCGCCATTATGACTAATCAATCACCAGCGGTAGCGATGGGGATTGGTATGCCAATTGCCGTTCTCATGCAAATGATCATTATCGGCTTTTTTGCTATTACCGCGTTCACCATGGGTAAAGCTGATCGCTACGCTGAAAAAGCCGATGCGGCGGGGATCTCCCGGTTATTAATCGCCACAATTACCGTTCGTTCTTTACTCTACGCGATCGTCGCCTTTGTAACGGTTTACTTTGGTGAACACGCGGCACAGTGGATTGATGAAAATACACCAAAAGTACTCCTCGAAGGCTTAGGTATTGGCGCCAAAATGGTTCCAGCAATTGGCTTCGCGATGTTGTTGAAAATCATGTGGTCAAAAGAAGTGGCTGGTGTGTTCTTTGTTGGTTTCGTTATGACCACTTATCTCAAACTGCCAATTATGGCAGTAGCAATACTCGGCGCATCTGCGGCAGCCCTGTATTACTTCTTCAGCGGTAACAACAACAAGAATAACTCACAACAAAATGAGGATTTTGAAGATGGTATCTGATAACAAAACAGCAGTAGAAACCAAAAACTTACCAGTGGAATCCTACGTTGATGGCATTGATGAGTACCAAGATACCACTGTCCGCAAAGTCATCACGAAAGGCGATCTATGGCGTTGTGCATTTCGCGGGCTATTTATGGAAGGTAACTTTAACTTTGAACGTATGCAGGGGGGAGGCTTTGCATTCTCCATCATCCCAGCCCTACGCAAAATTCATGGTAATAACAAACGCGATTATGCAACTGCACTGAAAAATCACTTACAGTTTTTCAATGCGAGTCCAAAATTATTTACTTTCTTACTTGGTACTGCCGTTGCCATGGAAGAGAACAAAGAGAAGCCTTCTACTGTCAACGTAATGAAAGTGGCAGGTATGGGGCCAACAGGTGGAATTGGCGATGCTATCGACCATATGACATTGATGCCACTGACTTTAGCATTAGGTGCATCTATCGCAATGGAAGGCTCAATTGCCGGCCCATTTGTTTTCTTCTTTTTATACCAAATTGTTCACTTTTTTGTCTATTTTGGCTTGATGTTCATGGGATATCGCGCAGGTACTGCGGCGATGGTTAACATGAGCGACGCAACAGAAAAATTAGCGAAAGCCGCCAACATCATGGGGATTTTTGTGATTGGGGCACTTTCCGCCACTTTCATAAAAGTACAAACCACCGCTGCTGTTGAGGTAGGTGGCAAGGTGGTCGAACTACAAACCGCCTTGTTCGACAAAATCATGCCTAACTTACTCCCTCTGTGCCTTGTCTTTTTGATGTTCAAAATGGTGAAAGGGACAGGTTTCTGGGCAAAACCGCCGGTGCTTATCTTCTCTGTCTTGGCCTTCGGTGTTATTGGCCATGTACTTGGTGTGATGTAACAGGATCGTATTAAATTGTTTTTAGGTGGGTAGCTAAGTTACCCACCAGCAAGGAGTTGTAAATGATTGGTTTGATTGTTTCTGGGCACATTAATTTTGCAAGCGGTATGGCTTCCGCTGTCAAAGCCATCGCAGGTGAACAGGAAAATATGGTGTTTATTGATTTTGTTGAAACCCTTTCTCCCGACGAATTGGAACAACAAATGCGAGCAGCAATGAGTGCCATGAATTGTGAACAAATACTTTTTCTCACCGACCTTCCTGGTGGAACCCCTTGTAACCGCGCTATGGCAATTATGATGGAAGATAAATCCGTTGAAGTTTTAGCTGGCGTTAATCTGCCGATGATTGTCAATGCGGCATTGGAACGTGAAGGGGTTGATGCAAAAGAACTTCTTTCTATCTTACACGATATTGGCACGAGTAGTATTCAAGATCTACGTCAAAAACTGGCTATGATGTCAGAGCCTGAATGTGAAGAAGATGGCCTATGAAACAGCAATATGCCATTTTAGCGGATCGTACCTTTACACCTGAGGGAATTCGCTATCAGCAGTATGTTCGAGTGTGCAACGGTGTTATACAGGAAATTACGGATACCGCCCCCGAACACTGCCCAGTCATCCGTCTTGAAGGGCGCTCCTTACTACCGGGGTTTGTTGATATCCATATTCATGGTCGTGCTGGCGCAGACGTCATGGATGCAAGCCAACAAGGGTTGCAAACCATCGCTGATGCATTAGTCAAAACTGGTGTTGTGGCTTGGGTGGGAACCACCGTCACCGCACCAATGGATGATATCAAACGCGCACTCACCCAAGTGAGTGACTTTATCGCCAAGCCGCAAACATCAGGAGCCCAGTTAGTCGGCAGTTTTTTAGAAGGCCCTTACTTCACTGAACGTCATCGAGGCTCACATCCTGTTAAGTACTTAAAATCGCCGACCATTCATGAATTGGAAGACCTTGTGCAATGTGCTAATCACACACTTTTGCGAGTTGCTGTTGCACCTGAAGCAGAAGGTGCCATTGAGGCTATTGATTGGTTAGTACAACACAATATTAAGACCAGTGTTGCACATACTGCCGCTGATTTCATACAAACCAGTCTCGCATTTTCACATGGTGCAGATTGTGGCGTGCATCTTTATAACGGCATGACGGGTTTACATCATAGAGAGCCCGGTTGCTGTGGCGCAGTGTTGTACCACGATGTCCTTGCAGAGCTGATTGCCGATGGCATTCATGTTCACCCTGTCATGATGCAGCTAGCTTATCGAATGAAAGGTTATCAGCAGCTCGCTTTAATTACGGATTGTATGCGAGCTGGTGGGCTACCGGATGGTGATTATGCCCTTGGGGCACAGACGGTGAAGGTCACTCAAGGGCAAGCTCGCACAGCTGATGGCTCTCTTGCGGGTAGTACATGTAGCCTTGATAACGCATTGCGCAACATGGTGCAACTCGCGCATGTTCCTGAATGGGAAGCCGTACAAATGGCTACTTCGGTTCCCGCTCAATACCTTGGAATCGATGACCAATTTGGTTACATCCGAGTTGGGGCTCAAGCTAATTTTGCCGTTGTTGATAACAATTTTTATCTAACAGACACATTCATCAGAGGTGAACACGTTCACTCTGTATTCGGGGATACCGACCATTAAAGTCGGTTACCTATCAGTAAATCATGAGGTATTTATAATGGAAATTCGTCAACCAATTCACAGTGAGCATGCAAAAACACTTGATACTGAAGGCTTACGCAAACAGTTCCTGATCGAGAACTTGTTCCGTGAAGGGGAAATGAATCTCACTTATAGCCATATCGACCGCATTATTGTGGGTGGCATTGTTCCAACACAAAAGCCACTCGCTCTAATGGCAGGAAAAGCATTAGGCGTTGAGTTCTTTCTTGAGCGTCGTGAGCTGGGTGCAATTAATATTGGGGGCGCAGGTCAAGTTATCGTTGATGGCCAATCCTATGATATCGCACCAAAAGAAGCTATTTATATTGGTATGGGAGCCAAATCTGTCGAGTTTATCAGTACTGATACGACTACCCCTGCACGTTTTTATATGAACTGTGCACCTGCACACCATACCTACCCAACACGCAAAATTACTATCGAACAAGCTTCACCAGAAAAATTAGGTAATGTAGAGAATTGTAACGTTCGTACCATCTATAAATTCTTACACCCATCTATTTTACCAACCTGCCAATTATCAATGGGCATGACAGTACTCGAGCCCGGTAGCTTATGGAATACCATGCCATGCCATACCCATGAACGTCGCATGGAAGTGTATCTGTATTTCAATATGAAAGAAGACAACGTTGTTTTCCATTATATGGGTGAGCCTTCGGAAACACGCCACATTGTTGTTCGTAATGAACAAGCCGTCATTAGCCCAAGTTGGTCTATTCACTCAGGCGTGGGAACTGCTGCTTATACATTTATTTGGGGAATGGTTGGCGAAAATCAGGTGTTCCACGATATGGATCATGTCGCCATGAAAGATCTGAAATAACCCTTTTATCTTTTTTAACATAATAAAAAACGATGTGGCAGTACTGTCACATCGTAAGTGAGGTACAGATGAACTTATTTGATTTAACAGGAAAAGTTGCGATTGTCACTGGATGTAATACCGGTTTAGGTCAAGGAATGGCAATTGGTTTAGCACAAGCAGGCGCAGATATTGTTGGAGTTGGCATCCAAGATGCTCCTGATACACGCGCTCAAGTCGAAGCTTTAGGCCGTAAGTTTCACTACATTATTATGAATTTAATGGAACAAGACGGGTTACAAACTTTGGTTGATGATGCGGTATCCGCCATGGGCCATATTGATATCCTTGTCAATAATGCGGGTATTATTCGCCGTGAAGACTTATTAGAGTTTAGTGAAAAAGATTGGGACGATGTGATTAATATTAATCAAAAAACCTTATTCTTTTTATCTCAACGTGTTGCACGCCAATTCGTGAAGCAAGGTAATGGTGGGAAAATTATTAATATTGCCTCAATGCTCTCATTCCAAGGTGGTATTCGGGTTCCATCTTACACTGCAAGTAAGTCAGCCGTCATGGGGCTCACTCGTGCTCTCGCTACTGAGCTTTCCCAATACAACATTAATGTGAATGCGATTGCCCCAGGTTACATGGCAACAGACAACACGGCAGCACTGCGCGCTGATGCGGATCGCAACGCAGCTATCTTAGAGCGCATTCCTGCGGGCCGTTGGGGAACTCCTGAGGATTTAGCAGGGCCAGCCATCTTTTTAGCCTCCAAAGCAAGTGACTATATTAATGGTTATACCATTGCTGTTGATGGTGGCTGGTTAGCTCGCTAACCCATCTGGAGAAAATAATGGAACAATCATCATTACCAAAACTATTACAACGTAATACGGTTTTAGATGATATGAAACGGGTTTACCGTTATCAATCAAAAAACCAAGTACGCAGTGTACTTCGTCGTAGTGGCAAAACCCGTTTTATTAAAGATACGGACTGGGAACGTGGTGTTCTGTGGTCTTGTGTTGCTGCTGCATGGCAAGCAACACAGGATAACGAATATCTCGCTGGTGTATTGGATTACACATTACATACTGGATTTCGTACAGGACCTAACCCGCGTTTTGCCGATGACCATGTCTGTACTCAAGCCTATTTAGCTGTAAGTTCGCAATTTGATCATCCAGAAATCCTTGAACCCACTATTAATGCATTCAACCTTATGTTAGCAGAGCCAAAACCAGGTCGAGAAGACTGGTGGTGGTGTGATGCACTCTTCATGGCTCCCCCTGCTTTTGCCGCGTTATCAGCTAAAACAAATGACAATCGCTACTTAGACTACATGCATACCGCTTATTGGGATGCGATAGAACATTTGCGTGATCCTGAAACTGGCTTAATTTATCGCGATTATCGCTACATTCCTGATGGCAAGGGTGGTGAATTACGTGAAAAAAATGGTGAAAAAGTATTTTGGAGCCGAGGTATTGGTTGGGTCATTGCATCTATCCCACGTATTTTACAATCGTTACCTAAAGAGTTTCCTGCCCGCCAGCAATATGTAAATTTATTTACCGACCTAATGGAAACTGTCATTCAATACCAACAAGAAGATGGTTTCTGGCGCACTAGTTTACTTGATCCCCAAAGCTTCCCTGCCCCTGAAAGTAGTGCCACTGCATTATTTTGCTATGGATTAGCGTGGGGCTTAAACCAAGGTTTACTGGAAGAAGCACGCTACCTGCCTCTGCTCGAAAAATCATGGTGTGCACTACAAAACTGTATTCACCCCAATGGAATGCTAGGTTGGGTACAGCTTCCGGCGTTCAACCCACGAGATGTCAAATATGACCATAATATGGATTATGGAGCTGGAGCCTATTTATTAGCAGCAAGTGAAGTTATTAAACTCAAAATTTGATTCATTACAACCCGATTTACCATTGCTCAAGTTGTCATTTCATTACTTTCTTTTGGCCAATTTATTGGCCATTTTTCTTGTTTTTCAGTATTTATTCTTTTCTCTTCTTTGCAAACCGGCAATAAAAAACCCACGATCACTCGTGGGCAAATATATATTTATATGAAAATGATATTACCAAGTATATTGAATACCCACACGGAATCGTGTTTGACGGTCACTTGAAAACCTATTTTCTTTCACATTGCCCACTTCAACAAATGGGCGCCATAACGCACCATCATCTGCTTTAATATCATAACGAAGGCGAACGTTGTGTTGATAATCGAATTTCTTATCATTATAAAGAGGTTGAGCATTGTCAGCCATTTCCCACATTAAATCCAATTGATACTGTAAATCTAAGTTACCCCATTTGTAACCTATCCAGCTATCAAACTCTTGGATTTTAGAGTGATAATTACTGCCATTCTCTCCTACTTGACCATAATCCCACACTTTCCATTTATAACGGCCTTGTAAACGAATACCATTATCGAATGTATAATTTAAACGGACATAAGGAACATAAACTAAACCTAATTTATCGAAATCAAGAGAAGCACCGACAAGCCCCACTAAATTTGGATTCAATTTTGTATAATAAAAAGCTGAAAATTCCGAACCATCAATTTTCATTGCGTCATAAGCACCATCTTTATTTCCATAGCGTGCATCTAACTCAAATCCAATATTTTTCCCTGTATCCAAAAAAGCTTTAATTCTATCTCCGCTTTTCCCTGATGCGTCTAAATATTGATGACGATATTCAATTGTTGTTTTATAGTTATTTGCGAGAGCATATTGTGATGAAATTGAAAATAATACTGCACTAGCAATAATTAATTTTTTCATTATCTTTATTCCAAAGCTGTGTACTATTTAAGCACGAGGATAGTGATTCCCTGTTTTATTAGAGAATAATATTTTCATTTTTTTAATTAATGCCACCTAGTTTATTAGGTGGCAAAAAATGATTTATTTAACTTCACAAGCTGAAACTTTTTTATTTAATTTATTTGTTGTTGCTGTAATAAACTCTGTTGGTCTCCAAGAATCACCGGTTTTTTCTAACCACGGTATAAGCTCTTCTTTAATTAATTTATCAATAATGGGTTTGTTCTCATCTGCCACATTTTTCATTTGATAAGGATCATTCACATTATCATAAAGCGTATATTTCAGTGGTTGCCCATCCTGACGGTCAATAACCAATGTATGTGTTTTCGTTCTCACGCCACGTTTACCAAACGAAGGTTCACCATACGGAATAAATAAATAAAGTTGAGAGTTAGCGACTTCCCCCTCACCAGTGACTACACGTTCAGCTAAATTACTTCCTTCAACTGAGCCAGGGATCCATTGCTCTAACCCCAATAAACCTAGAATCGTTGGGTAGATATCCGGCGCTGACATTAATGCATCATCTTGCCCTGGTTGAATTTTACCCGGTAACCGAAACATCATCGGAACACGCATCGACTCATCATAAGGGTTATTTTTTGTCGGCTGGCCATTTGCGCCAAGACAACTACCATGATCAGAGAAGAAAACAACCAATGTATTATCCGCAAGCCCTTGTTTTTCAAGCTCATCAACGATGCGACCAAATTGTTCATCAACGCCGTTTACCATCGCCAGATATTCTTTGAAATATTGAGGTCCATAGCCTTCTTGGTATTCCACATCCCATTTAACATTTGGCCGAGTATTTAACTCTTGCGAGGTTTTTCCTTTATAGGCATCGAGATACTTTTGTGGAACTTGGTCATACGGTGAATGCGGAGGGTTCATAGAAACAACCAGCGCAAATGGCTTGGTATTATCACGGTACTGCCCATTTTTATTTTGTAAGAATTTTATGGCTATATCCGCTTCGTGCTCTGGTCCCCATTGGTCTACATAAATCGGTTTTTCCCGTGGTGTATTATTGGCCCAATACATCGGTTTCATATGCAGATCATATGTGCCGTAGGAGTACCAAAAATCAAAGCCATGGCGGCGGTTTGGAGCAGCCCATTCATTCCAATAACGACCTTCCATTGGGTTATTATAGCTTTCAATAAAAGGTGCATATGGCGCATCTAAATGCCATTTACCAATATATCCCGTGCTGTAATCCAATGATTTCAAAACATCAGACCAACAATTGGCATAAGGTGATAAATCAATCCCTACCTTTCCACCATAATCATGTGCGTTGCCTGTAATACCGTTACGAACAGGATATTGCCCAGTCATAAACATGCCACGGAATGGGGAACATAATGGGTAATTGGATGCCATCTGCGTCATGACTTTCGCTTGTTTGGCAAACTTATTTAAATTAGGGGTAATTGACGGGTCTTCTCCCATAAATTGTAATGCATGGGCACGCATCTCATCAGGGAATACTATCAATAAGTTAGGGGCGTTATCGGGTCGGTAAGGCTTAATATTTGAAGGTTTTCCATCATTGGCTAAAATGGGACTAGAAACCGACATTGCTGCACCGCTGGCTGCTAATCCTTTTATAAAGGTTCTGCGCGAAACAGTCATTGCTTCATCCTCTTTTGTTTACGTTTTCTTTCGTTTTTGATTAATACATATTATTTATACTTTTGCATAATATCAAAAAGTAAGTGATCGAAAATATCAAAATTCAAGTGGAGATCACAAAAAGTAATCAATTCGTAGAAAATAAGTCAATTTCCCCACAATAAAGATATGATGCAAACTTATGACAATCAAAATTAACATGCTGATTTTTAATAAAAATAAATAATTCAGAGATGCTGAGCACAGAAGTAAAATTTTGCTTGAAAATTACATATCAAATGACGAAGAAATACCTGCCAGTAAATCTTCATTTGCTTTCAATGCAAAAAAGTAGAGGTAATACGAAACAAGACAAAAGAAAATTTTTATCACCATCCTGCAAAAAACAGTCAGTATAAAATTGATTCAATTATCTAAATGAAAGGCAAAGAAATAAAATATCAAAATATGATTTTAAGCATTCATTCCATCTAATTTTCTATTAATTTTGCTAATTAAAAATTTTTATTTCTAGGAAAAATTATCTTTTGAACATCTAACAGCAATATATATTAATTAAATTTAAGATAGGATAAGTTTAAAATAAGGTGTTAAATAAAAAACACATTACGAAAGAATATTCTTACGATTTAATATCAATAATTTAACAATATTATTTAAGACGAAAAATAAGGCAGGAGTAAAGTCGCCCATTTTAATTCATTATTCGAATAATGCCACTATTAATTATCAATTTTATATTCTCACTAGCATTTCTTAGAAAAATTCAACAGGTCTGATATTCAGAATATCTTTAATTGTGATACAAGAATAATACTGTGAAATGAAATTACAGCCACAGATATAACTAATGTAAAACGCATTCTATAAGATGCTGGGGAATAAAAAGAATGAATATTGTTGAGCGGTTTATTTCTTATACCAAAATTAACACCACCACTGATAGGGAAAAGGGTGCGGCAGGAATTATGCCTTCCTCAGAAGGACAACGCGTCCTTGCGAAACAGCTGGTCCAAGAATTAGAAGCTCTGGGCGTTGAAGATATTAAGCTGCGTGACACAGCTATTGTCACCGCAACTTTGCCTTCCAATCTTGATTATGATGTCCCAACCGTCGCTTTCTTCGGCCATTTAGACACTAGCGCAGAACAAACCAATGATACTAAAGCACAAATTTTGCCATACACCGGTGAAGATTTATGCATGAATAAAGAGCTTAATATTTATCTACGTAAGAGTGAGTTCCCTGAATTAGTGAATTACATTGGTGATGACATAATTGTCACTGATGGAACTAGCCTATTAGGTGCTGACGATAAAGCGGCAATTGCCTCTATCATGGATATGCTGCAATACTTTAAGCAAAATCCAGAAATTAAGCACGGCACCATTAAAATTGGTTTCGTTCCAGATGAAGAGCAAGGCCTCCGTGGCGCAAAAGTCTTTGATGTTAAAGAGTTTGGTGCTGATTTTGCCTATACCTTGGACTGCTGCGGTATCGGTGAACTGGTGTATGAAAACTGGAACGCAGGTGATGCCGAAATCATCTTTACGGGTAAATCGGCTCATCCAATGTCCGCAAAAGGCAAACTGGTTAACTCATTATTAATGGCACAAAAATTTATTGCCATGTTACCGGGTGGTGAAGCTCCTGAGTATACCGATGGACGCGAAGGCTATTATTGGGTGAAACAAATGTCAGGTAACAGCGCCCGTACTGTTTTAAAAATGGATGTGCGTGATTTTACCGAAGACGGCTATCGCAAACGTATGGCTTTCTTAAAACAATTAGCAGAGAGCTGCGAAAGCCTTTGGGGAAGCGAAAGTGTTGTTTGTAAGCTATCAGACCGCTACTCTAACGTTTACAATAGCCTACAAGGTGATAACCGTTACCCTATTGATATTGCCGTTGATGCCTACCAAGCTTGTGGTATCACACCAAAAGTCATTCCTATGCGTGGGGGTTATGATGGAGCTGCATTATCGCAAAATGGATTGCCTTGCCCTAATATCTTCACAGGCGCACATAACTTCCATTCAATCTATGAATATTTACCCGTTAAATCCCTACATGCCGCCAGCGATGTATTAAAACAAGTGGTACAAATCACCGCAGAACGCTTCAAACCAGGAGCTAAAGCATGATCCCAATTCTAACGGTTCTGATTATCGTTGTTTTGGTTGCGCGATTTATTTTAAAGGGGTACAAAGCTGAGCCAGTACTATTAATCGCTGGCTTAGTATTGATGATATTCACCCTAGCCCTTGGCTGGGGTCCAATCCTCCCTAAAAATGTCGCCACCACTGGTATCACTTGGCTCGACCCATTTGAAGTCATGCGAGATTTATTCAGTAGCCGCGCAGCGGATCTCGGTTTAATGATCATGGCATTGATGGGCTTTGCGCACTATATGGACCATATCGGTGCCAATGAAGCGGTAGTACGTGTTGCAACTAAGCCACTGAAAAATATGCGTTCCCCTTATGTACTGCTATTTTTCTCTTTCTTGCTGGCGAGTATCTTGCAGTTAGCTATCCCATCAGCAACAGGCTTAGCCGTATTATTAATGGGAACCATGTTCCCAATTATGATTGGTTTGGGATTATCACCTGCTTCTGCGGCTGGGGTTATCGCAACTTCTCTTGGGGTGGCTTACACACCAACCGCGATTGATGCCATTCGTGGTGCGAAAGCGGTCGATATGTCTGTCGTTGAGTATGTGCTTTACTATCAAGGGCCAGCGGCATTAGCCACTGTATTGGTCGTCGGTATTACCCATATTTTCTGGCAACGTCACTGTGACCGAAAACAAGGTTTCGTACCTGAAATTGGTAAAGCCGTTCAGTCACATGAAAAAGAAGAAATTACTAAGTCAGTTCCTGGATATTATGCACTTCTTCCTATGCTCCCCATTATTATGGCAGTAGGAACGTCCAATTTGTTCTTTTCCGGTATTCACTTAGATGTTGTGACTATCGTGCTGATTGCGATGGCCATTTGCATGGTGATTGAAACACTTCGCGTACGTAATTTTAAAGCGGTTTGTAATGGCTTCCAAACATTTCTAAATGGTATGGGTCATGCATTCAGTAATGTGGTCGGCTTATTGGTTGCCGCTGGAGTGTTCGCTCATGGTATTAAAGTCAGTGGAGCAATTGACCAACTGATTTTAGGTGCTGAATCCGTCGGCTTGCCACCATTTGCCATGGCGATTGTGTTCGCACTCGTCACACTTGCCGCTGCTATTATTATGGGTTCAGGTAATGCGCCATTCCTCGCGTTCGTTGAGTTAATTCCACAAATTGCACATAGTATGGGCGTTAACCCTATTGCAATGATTTTACCAATGCAACAAGCCTCACACATGGGCCGAGGTATGTCCCCAGTCGCGGGGGTAATCATTGCCGTATCCAGTGGTGCAAAACTGCAGCCATTTGATGTGGTAAAACGAACCGCCGTGCCGCTGATGGTAGGTTTTGTGGCTCACTGTGCGATCATTGGTATTTTTTACTAATTACTATATTTACCATTCACATAATTAAAGCGGGAAATATTCCCGCTTTTACTTTTTCTAGCTAACCAATTCTAATGTTTACACTGACAATCTGAGTGGTCATCATGCTTGGGATCAGGGCAGCAAGAATCTATGGTCTTTTTTATAATATCAGACAATGTATTCACAGTATTTATAATGAGTGGCAAGTTTTCACAGACAGAATCACACTCTGAAAGCCTTCGATCTGGTTTGGCTGGTGGTATTAAGCTATCACATAATATTTCCTGTAAAACCAACGAGAAATTTGCAATCCCTGTGGTGTAAATGTACGCACGTCCGTCGGTTTCTTTGGCTAGTCGTTCATACTCCCTCGTCACGTTATCTCTATCAGCAAGAGTCGGAAAACGATCTAGATTTGTTGGGCTATCATCCGGTGTACCTTGGTAGGTATACACCTTAATTCCTCTTTCTTGAGCGACAGATATGGCTTCATTATTTTTTGCAATCGCAGCACGAGTAAGAATTCCACCGCCACCTTCCATCCCTTCATCACCCAGCACAAAAATAGCCCTACGCGCATCATCTCGCCAATCAAAGTGTTTACTAATATCAATAACCGCACGACATAAATCTTCTTTATTTCCAGCATGATCTCGCCCATCGGATTCTTTAAACGGTAATCTTGCTTGCAGATCCCTTTCGTTCGCACCGATCTTAATTAAATATTCACTGGCAGATTGATCAAACTTCGTATTTGCCCAAGTCCCTTCGATACCTAAAAATGTCGCCCGAAGGTGGGATGGACACTTTGCTGATGCCGCCTCAATCGTCGCATCAATCTGTTTACTTAAATCCCCTGCCTCATCAGACATTGAGCCACTAGTATCAATAACAACAACTAAATCTAATGCAATTTGCCCATTTCCCGTCACTATCTGAGATGTATTTATGGCCCCTAATGAGTCTGATAATATTCCATGATAAGCCGAGAGATTAGCTTGATTCACATCAACCTGTTCATTTGTCTTTTTTTTATCCATCGCATATTCCTATTAAATAATTTAAAAATAATTTTTATTACCGTTTATTTTTAGCCAAGCAATTTATTATTCATTTTTTTTACTGCTGGATATATTTTAAAAATAGAAATACGCGTTACATATTCAGATAAACCTAAGACATAAAAAAAGCCAGTACCTTTCGGCACTGGCTTTTGTCAGGCGTTTTACAGTGAAATCAGAAATTAGTTCTGGTTGTCACTGCTAAAACCTGCATTTAACAGCTCAGCTAAGTTTGCTGTTGCTTCGTCTGCACTGACTTGTGGTGCATCCACAACGTCGTTCAGATGACGGCGGCGGATACGGTCTTGGTGATACGCAAAACCAGTACCTGCTGGGATCAGGCGTCCAACAATTACGTTTTCTTTCAGACCACGTAATTCGTCACGTTTACCCGCAACTGCGGCTTCAGTCAGTACGCGTGTCGTTTCTTGGAACGATGCTGCTGAGATAAAGGATTCTGTTGCCAGAGATGCCTTAGTAATACCCAACAGGTCACGAGCAAAATTCGCTGGAATTTTGCCTTCTTGTTCCAGTTTACGGTTAGAAACTTTAACACGTGAGTACTCGACTTGTTCACCTTCGAGGAATTCAGAACTTCCTGCATCCGCGATAGTCACTTTACGCAGCATCTGACGAACGATAACTTCAATGTGTTTATCGTTAATCTTAACGCCTTGTAAGCGGTAAACTTCCTGAACCTCGTTAGTGATATAACGCGTAACAGCATGGACACCACGCAGACGCAGAATATCGTGTGGAGATTCTGGACCATCGGAAACCACGTCACCGCGTTCAACGATCTCACCTTCGAACACGTTGAGTTGACGCCATTTAGGGATCATCTCTTCGTACGGATCGCTACCATCTAATGGTGTGATAACCAGACGACGTTTCCCTTTGGTTTCTTTACCAAACGAGATAATACCGCTGATTTCAGCCAAGATTGCAGGCTCTTTCGGACGACGAGCTTCGAACAAGTCAGCTACGCGTGGTAGACCACCCGTGATATCTTTAGTACCCACAGATTCTTGTGGAATACGCGCTAAAGTATCACCCGCATTAATAGCAACGCCATCGTCTAACTGAACAATTGCTTTACCCGGTAAGAAGTACTGAGTTGGCATGTCCGTGTTAGGGATAAGAACATCGTTACCATTTGCGTCAATAACACGCAGAGCAGGACGCAAGTCTTTACCACCACTGGTACGTTCCGCAGTATCCAGAACAACGATTGAAGACAGACCGGTTAATTCATCAGTCTGACGCGTCATTGTTTGACCATCAAGCATGTCAGAGAAGCTGATGAAACCAGAAACTTCACTGACGACTGGCATGGTATGTGGATCCCAGTTCGCAACAGTTTCGCCGCCCGTTACAGCCTCGCCATCACCTTTGGTCAAGTGTGCACCGTAAGGGACTTTATAGCTTTCTTTCGTACGACCGAATTCGTCAATCAGACGCAGCTCTGTATTACGTGAAGTAATAACCAGTTTGCCTTCTGTGTTAGTAACGAATTTCGCGTTAACCAGCTTCAGAGTACCTGTGTTACGGACTTGAATGCTAGATTCTGCCGCCGCACGAGATGCCGCACCCCCGATGTGGAACGTACGCATCGTTAACTGTGTACCCGGCTCACCGATTGACTGTGCCGCGATAACACCGATAGCTTCACCTTTGTTGATGATATGACCACGAGCAAGGTCACGACCATAACAGTGAGCACACACACCGAAGTCAGTTTCACAACTTACAACTGAACGAACTTTAACGCTGTCGACTGAGTTAGCTTCTAACAGGTCACACAGTTTTTCGTGCAGTAATGTATTACGTGGAACCAGAATATCTGCCGTTCCTGGGATCAGGATATCTTCTGCAGTCACACGACCCAATACACGCTCACGCAGTGGTTCTTTAACGTCGCCACCCTCGATAACCGGAGTCATCAGGATACCTTCATGAGTTCCACAGTCGTCTTCAGTCACAACCAAGTCCTGTGCAACGTCAACTAAACGACGAGTCAGATAACCGGAGTTCGCTGTTTTCAATGCGGTATCGGCAAGACCTTTACGCGCACCGTGCGTAGAGATAAAGTACTGAAGAACGTTCAGACCTTCACGGAAGTTTGCCGTGATTGGTGTTTCGATGATGGAGCCATCTGGCTTAGCCATCAGACCACGCATACCTGCTAGCTGACGAATCTGAGCTGCAGAACCACGAGCACCGGAGTCGGCCATCATAAAGATACTGTTGAAAGAAACTTGTTGTTCTTCGACGCCATCACGGTTAATAACCGCTTCAGTCGACAAGTTTTCCATCATCGCTTTAGCAACACGTTCGTTTGCTGCTGCCCAGATATCGATAACTTTGTTGTAACGTTCGCCTGCTGTTACCAGACCAGACTGGAACTGTTCCTGAATTTCTGCAACTTCAGCTTCTGCTTCGGCGATGATCCCAGCTTTTTTCTCTGGAATAACCATATCGTCGATACCAACTGATGCACCAGAACGTGCCGCATAGGCAAAACCGGTATACATGATTTGGTCAGCAAAAATAACAGTAGGCTTCAGGCCCAGAACACGGTAACAGGTGTTCAGCATTTTGGAGATAGCTTTCTTACCTAACGCTTGGTTTACCAGAGCATAAGGCAGACCTTTCGGTACGATCATCCATAAAATTGCACGACCAACAGTGGTGTCAACTAAACCAGTGTTGATTGTAATGTTACCTTCCGAATCTTTTACTTCTTCAGTGATACGGACTTTAACGCGGGCATGCAGTGATGCATGACCTGAACGGTAAACACGCTCAGCTTCTTTAGGACCGGCTAATACCATGCCCTCGCCTTTCGCGTTTACGCAGTCACGTGTCATGTAGTAAAGACCCAATACAACGTCCTGAGAAGGAACGATGATCGGCTCACCACTTGCAGGTGACAGGATGTTGTTGGTTGACATCATCAACGCACGTGCTTCTAACTGAGCTTCCAGAGTCAGAGGAACGTGTACCGCCATTTGGTCTCCATCGAAGTCGGCGTTATATGCCGCACAAACGAGTGGGTGCAATTGGATAGCTTTACCTTCGATAAGAATAGGTTCGAAAGCTTGGATACCCAGACGGTGAAGTGTTGGTGCACGGTTCAACATGACTGGGTGTTCACGGATGACTTCATCCAAGATATCCCAAACAACCGCTTCTTCGCGCTCAACCATTTTCTTCGCAGCTTTAATGGTTGTAGCCAGACCACGTAATTCTAATTTGCCATAGATAAATGGTTTGAATAACTCAAGAGCCATTTTCTTCGGCAGACCGCACTGATGCAGGCGCAGGTATGGACCTACGGTGATAACAGAACGACCTGAGTAGTCAACACGCTTACCAAGTAAGTTCTGACGGAAACGACCTTGTTTACCTTTGATCATATCTGCCAAAGATTTCAGAGGACGTTTGTTAGAACCAGTGATTGCGCGACCACGACGACCGTTATCTAACAGGGCGTCAACCGCTTCTTGCAGCATACGTTTTTCGTTACGTACGATGATGTCTGGCGCAGCCAGATCCAGAAGACGTTTCAGACGGTTATTACGGTTGATTACGCGACGATATAGATCGTTCAGATCTGATGTTGCGAAACGACCACCATCCAGTGGAACTAATGGACGCAGATCCGGTGGTAATACTGGCAGCACGTTTAAGATCATCCACTCTGGTTTGTTACCAGATTGAATAAATGCTTCCAGCAGTTTGATACGCTTAGTCAGCTTCTTACGCTTAGTCTCAGAATTAGTTTCGTTTAACTCTTCACGCAGCGTTTCACACTCGTTCTCAAGATCGAGGTTTTTCAGCAGGCCTTGGATTGCTTCCGCACCCATTTTCGCATCAAATTCGTCACCGAACTCTTCCAACGCATCTAAATATTGCTCTTCTGTCAGAATCTGTGCACGCTCAAGGCTAGTCATACCGCCTTCAACAACCACATATGATTCAAAGTACAGAACGCGTTCGATATCACGCAGTGGCATATCAAGCAGCAAACCGATACGGGATGGCAGTGATTTTAAGAACCAAATGTGTGCAGTCGGAGATGCAAGTTCAATGTGACCCATGCGCTCACGACGGACTTTGGTCTGTGTAACTTCTACGCCACACTTCTCACAAATCACACCGCGGTGTTTTAAACGTTTGTACTTACCGCACAGACATTCATAGTCTTTTACTGGCCCGAAAATACGCGCACAGAAAAGACCGTCACGCTCAGGTTTGAACGTACGGTAGTTAATGGTTTCTGGCTTTTTAACTTCACCGAATGACCATGAACGGATCATATCAGGTGATGCCAGAGCAATCTTGATAGCATCAAACTCTTCGGTCTTGGTTTGCGCTTTCAGAAACTTTATTAAGTCTTTCACAAAATGCTCCTGTCGGAGTTAGACCTGTCAGGTGAGTATTCAAAGACACTCTCCCCAAATCCCAGTGCTTACATGTGCCGGAAAGCAAGCTTTCCGGCATAAAACGAATTACTCGTCTTCCAGCTCGATGTTGATACCCAGTGAACGGATTTCTTTCAGCAATACGTTGAAAGATTCCGGCATACCAGGTTCCATCTGATGGCTACCATCGACGATGTTTTTATACATCTTCGTACGGCCGTTAACGTCATCCGATTTAACTGTAAGCATTTCTTGAAGAGTATAGGCTGCACCGTATGCTTCCAGTGCCCACACTTCCATCTCCCCGAAACGCTGACCACCGAACTGCGCTTTACCACCCAGCGGTTGCTGAGTAACCAAGCTGTAAGAACCTGTTGAACGGGCATGCATCTTATCGTCAACCAAGTGGTTCAGTTTCAGCATGTACATGTAGCCGACAGTAACTTGACGCTCAAAACGCTCGCCAGTACGACCATCGAATAATGTAATCTGACCTGAAGTCGGCAGACCGCCCAGTTTCAGCAGTTCTTTGATTTCTTTCTCTTTCGCACCATCAAATACTGGTGTTGCAATTGGCATACCTTTTTTCAGGTTCTCAGCCAAACGCATAACTTCTTCGTCAGTGAAAGTGTTCAAATCAACTTTCTGGCGTGGATCATCACCTAAATCGTATGCTTTTTGGATAAACTCACGCAGTTTGGCAACTTCTTCTTGCTGTTTAAGCATAGCATTGATTTTCTCACCAATACCTTTCGCTGCCATCCCTAAGTGGGTTTCCAAAATCTGACCGATGTTCATACGTGATGGTACGCCCAGCGGGTTCAGAACGATATCAACTGGGTTACCGTTTTCATCGTAAGGCATGTCTTCAACTGGGTTGATTTTTGAGATAACACCTTTGTTACCATGGCGACCCGCCATTTTATCACCCGGTTGGATCTGACGTTTAACAGCCAGATAAACCTTAACAATTTTCAGTACACCCGGTGCTAAGTCATCACCTTGAGTAATTTTACGACGTTTTGCATCGAGTTTTTTCTCGAACTCAGATTTCAGTTCGTCATACTGTTCAGCTAATTGCTCTAACTGGTTTTGCTTCTCTTCGTCTGCTAAAGATAACTCTAACCAACGGTCGCGAGGCAGTTTGTCCAGTTTTTCAGCTTCAATTCCGCCGTTAACCAGTACAGAACGGATACGTGCAAACAGGCCAGCTTCGAAAATACGCAGCTCTTCTGTTAAGTCTTTCTTCGCATCACGTAACTGAGTTTCTTCGATCTCTAATGCACGTTTGTCTTTCTCTACACCGTCACGGGTAAATACTTGTACGTCAATAACCGTACCAGATACACCGTTAGGAACACGTAAAGAAGAGTCTTTAACGTCTGATGCTTTTTCACCGAAGATAGCACGTAACAGTTTCTCTTCTGGAGTCAGTTGAGTTTCACCTTTAGGTGTTACTTTACCAACCAGAATGTCGCCGCCTTTCACTTCCGCACCAATATACACGATACCGGATTCGTCAAGTTTAGACAGAGCAGCTTCACCGACGTTTGGAATATCTGCAGTGATTTCTTCAGGCCCTAATTTAGTGTCACGAGACACACAAGAGAGCTCTTGAATATGAATAGTTGTAAAACGGTCTTCTTGAACAACACGCTCAGAAACTAAGATGGAGTCTTCGAAGTTATAACCATTCCATGGCATGAATGCCACGCGCATGTTTTGACCAAGTGCTAATTCGCCGAGGTCTGTTGAAGGACCATCCGCTAACACGTCACCACGTTCAACAGGTTCACCTAAAGATACACAAGGCATCTGGCTAATACAGGTGTTCTGGTTAGAACGAGTATATTTAGTCAGGTTATAAATATCGATTCCAGCTTCGCCTGGGTACATCTCATCTTCGTTAACTTTGATAACGATACGAGAAGCATCAACGTACTGAACCGAACCACCACGTCTTGCAACAGCAGTAACACCAGAGTCAACCGCTACTGCACGTTCCATACCTGTACCAACTAATGGTTTGTCGGCACGTAAAGTAGGAACCGCTTGACGTTGCATGTTCGCACCCATCAATGCACGGTTGGCGTCATCGTGTTCAAGGAATGGGATCAGTGACGCACCAACAGAAACAACCTGTTGAGTCGAAACGTCCATATATTCAACCTGTTCACGGCTGAATAAGCTTGATTCACCTTTGTTACGGCAAGTAATCAGTTCTTCAACAAAGCTACCATCATCACCTAAAACGGTGTTTGCCTGAGCAATGATGAAGTTACCTTCTTCAATTGCAGACAAATAATGGATTTCGTCTGTTACTAAGCCATCGCGGACTAAACGGTATGGGGTTTCTAAGAAACCGTACTCATTGGTCTGTGCATAAACAGATAATGAGTTGATCAGACCGATGTTTGGACCTTCAGGCGTTTCGATTGGACAAACGCGACCGTAGTGAGTTGGGTGAACGTCACGTACTTCGAAGCCCGCACGCTCACGAGTCAGACCACCTGGGCCTAACGCAGAGATACGACGCTTGTGCGTAATTTCAGACAGCGGGTTGTTCTGGTCCATAAATTGGGACAGCTGGCTAGAACCAAAGAACTCTTTAACTGCGGCTGAAATTGGTTTCGCGTTGATCATATCTTGTGGCATTAATGCATCGAGGTCGCCCAGAGAAAGACGCTCTTTCACTGCACGTTCAACACGAACCAGACCGACACGGAATTGGTTCTCTGCCATTTCACCAACGGAACGAATACGACGGTTACCTAAGTGGTCGATATCATCCACTTCGCCTTTACCGTTACGGATATCGATGAGTTTACGCATAACATCAATGATGTCTTCTTCACTCAGGATACCTGAACCTTCGATTTCTTCACGGTTCAGTGAACGGTTGAACTTCATGCGACCTACTGCAGACAAGTCGTAACGATCTTCAGAGAAGAATAAGTTATCGAACAGGTTTTCAGCGGCTTCACGGGTTGGCGGCTCACCAGGACGCATCATGCGGTAGATTTCTACCAATGCACTCAGACGATCGTTAGTTGGGTCGACACGAACGGTTTCAGAAATGTAAGCACCGTGGTCTAAGTCATTGGTAAACAATGTTTCGATTGTTTTATGACCAGACTGGCTCAGACGTGCCAACATATCTAAAGAAAGTTCCATGTTCGCTGCACAAATCAGCTCCCCAGTACTTTCATCAATATAGTCTCTAGCAACGACTTTACCTGCGATATATTCAACAGGAACTTCGATGCTATTCACTTCTTCTTTTTCTAACTGACGAATGTGACGTGCAGTGATACGGCGGCCTTTTTCTACATAGACTTTACCGTTCGCTTCGATATCAAATGAAGCTGTCTCGCCACGTAAACGCTCAGGAACCAGCGTCATCATCAGTTTATTATCACGGATTTGGAATACAGTTTTTTCGAAGAACAGATTTAAGATTTCTTCGGTATTGTAATCCATTGCACGCAGAATAATGGTCGCAGGTAATTTACGGCGACGGTCAATACGTACAAACAGGTTATCTTTCGGGTCAAATTCGAAATCAAGCCATGAACCACGGTAAGGGATAATACGTGCGTTATATAGCACTTTACCTGAAGAGTGTGTTTTACCTTTATCGCTGTCGAAGAATACACCAGGACTACGGTGTAACTGAGAAACGATAACACGCTCAGTACCGTTGATAACGAAAGTTCCGTTTTCAGTCATGAGTGGAATTTCACCCATGTAGACTTCTTGTTCTTTGATGTCTTTAACAGTTCCTTCCGGTGCTTCACGCTCATAAACGATGAGACGCAATTTCACACGTAAAGGCGCAGAGTAAGTTACACCGCGAATTTGACATTCTTTAACATCAAAAACAGGCTCGCCTAAACGATAGCTGACATATTGTAATTCAGCATTACCGCTGTAGCTCTGAATTGGAAACACAGAACGGAAAGCTGCTTCCAGCCCATTCTGGCCATCTGGATCTTGCTCGATAAACTTCTGGAACGAGTCAAGTTGGATAGAAAGGAGATAAGGTATGTCCAAAACTTGTGGACGCTTACCAAAGTCCTTACGGATACGTTTTTTCTCGGTATAGGAGTAAACCATAGGTTTCCTCAGCTCGTTGATCAGTGACCCAAGTGGTTAGCTCTTAGTATAAGAGACTGAACCGCAACGCGTTTTTTTATAAGAAACGGAAAATGAATACTTTCCTTAATACTCATTGCTATTACTCTTAAATCATTTCATTGCGTTGCCATTGCTACCGAGCTACCCGAGTGGGTCGTAGCGAAGAACACAGTATATTAAGTCGTCAATAGAAAGAAGTATTGGAGGGTTGTTGTTAACATTAAAACTGCGTGAAAAGCTGTTAACACCCATCACGCTTTACAGCGCAAAAAGGCTGGTGATTAAAAAATCACCAGCCGTCAGCCTAATTAGATTAGGCTGCGTTCTTGAAACTGAACTTATTTAAGTTCAACAGAAGCGCCTGCTTCTTCAAGAGATTTTTTCAGAGCTTCAGCTTCGTCTTTGCTCGCGCCTTCTTTGATGGTCGCTGGAGCAGACTCTACCATATCTTTAGCTTCTTTCAGGCCAAGACCGGTTGCGCCACGAACTGCTTTGATAACTGCAACTTTGTTACCGCCAACAGCTGACAGTACAACGTCGAATTCAGTTTTTTCTTCAGCAGCTTCAGCTGGGCCCGCAGCAACAGCAACAGCTGCAGCAGCAGAAACGCCGAATTTTTCTTCCATCATAGTAATCAGTTCAACAACGTCCATTACAGACATTTCTGCAACTGCATCAAGGATTTGGTCTTTAGTGATAGACATAACAAGTGTTCCTAAAATTCAGAAATAGTTTATACGTTAAAAAGCAACGAAGGAAAGGGCTTATGCAGCTTCTTTCTGATCGCGCAGAGCAGCCAGAGTACGAACCAATTTGCCGGCAGCGGCTTCTTTCATGGTTGACATCAGGCGTGCGATTGCTTCATCGTAAGTTGGGAGAGTTGCCAGACGATCGATATCTTTCGCTTGGATTAACTCACCTTCAAAGGCCGCAGCTTTAATCTCAAATGCTGGATTCGCTTTCGCGAACTCTTTGAACAGACGAGCGCCAGCGCCCGGGTGTTCGTTAGAGAAAGCAATTAAGGTTGGACCGACAAACACGTCTTTCAGTACATCGTAAGAAGTACCTTCAACAGCACGACGGATCAGTGTGTTACGAACAACACGGATATAAACGCCTGCTTCGCGACCTGCTTTACGCAGTTCAGTCATTTTTGCTACAGTTACGCCGCGTGAATCAGCAACAACTGCAGAAAGCGCGCCTTTGGCTACTTCGCTGACTTCAGCAACAATCGCTTGTTTGTCTTGAAGATTTAGTGCCATTAGCTTCTTGCTCCTGGATTAACCGGGAAAACCCGGGACTCACATCACTCAAACACAACATTATGTAAGAGCGCTAAAACACGGTGAGCAGAATAGAATCCAGAATTAAATTCTAGGTATCTCTGTCACCGTCTACGCAGGTAAATTAAGTAGCTATTATAACTAATAAACCACACCTGCGGTCTTGGACGGGGTCTGGAAAGGCCAGACTCCATACCGAAATTCGTGGTTTGTTGGATACATTTTGTGTACCCAACAAACTCAAGGCGTCAAATTTTATACAAATTTGACGCAAAGGTAAAGCCTAATTACCAATTAGCCGAAGCTATAGCAATTAAACTGTCGCTGACAGACCAGCTTGGTCAACAGCAACACCTGCACCCATAGTGGTGGACAGGCTAACTTTCTTGATGAAAACACCTTTAGCAGAAGCTGGTTTTGCTTTTTTCAGCGCGATCAGCAGTGCTTCTAAGTTTTCTTTCAGTTTGTTAGCGTCGAAATCAACTTTACCGATAGTGGTGTGGATGATTCCGTTTTTGTCATTACGGTAACGAACCTGACCTGCTTTAGCATTGTTAACTGCTTCAGCAACGTTTGGAGTTACAGTACCAACTTTCGGGTTTGGCATCAGACCACGTGGGCCTAAAACTTGACCTAATTGGCCAACAACGCGCATTGCATCTGGAGAAGCAATAACAACGTCAAAGTCCATTTCACCAGCTTTGATTTTATCAGCCAGATCTTCCATACCTACCAGTTCAGCACCTGCAGCTTTAGCAGCTTCAGCGTTTGCGCCTTGTGCGAACACAGCAACGCGAACTGAACGGCCAGTACCGTGTGGCAGCACAGTTGCACCACGAACGTTTTGGTCAGATTTACGAGCATCGATGCCCAGGTTGATAGCTACGTCAACGCTTTCTACGAATTTAGCAGTTGCTAATTCTTTCAGCAGTGCAACGGCTTCATTGATGTCATACTGTTTAGTTGCATCAACTTTTTCACGGATATTGCGCATGCGCTTAGTCAGTTTAGCCATTGTCTTAGTCCTCCACTACCAGGCCCATGGAACGAGCAGTACCTTCAATTGAACGCATCATTGCGTCAACATCAGCACCAGTCATGTCCGCAGCTTTAGTTTCAGCGATTTCGCGAATCTGAGCAGAGGTCACTTTACCAACTTTGTCTTTGTTCGGCTTACCTGAACCAGACTTAACGCCAGCTGCTTTTTTCAGCAGAACTGCTGCAGGTGGAGTTTTGGTAACGAAAGTGAAAGAACGGTCTGCGTAAACAGTAATAACAACAGGAATTGGTAAACCTTTTTCCAGGCTGTCTGTTTTTGCGTTGAACGCTTTACAGAATTCCATGATGTTAACACCTTGTTGACCCAGTGCTGGACCAACCGGTGGACTTGGGTTCGCCATACCAGCTGCAACTTGCAGCTTAACGTAGGCTTGAACTTTCTTAGCCATGATATTTCCTCTAGATGGGTGATAGCGCCTTACAGTTTGCAAGGCTCCCCGTTACATTAAACATGCCCCGCACATTAATTTGCGCCGAACATAAAAACAAAAGGCGCGAAATTGTAGTCAAATTTCACGCCTTTTGCAAGTCAGTTTTGTCGTTTAGATTAGGCTTTTTCTACCTGACCAAAATCCAATTCGACTGGAGTTGCACGACCGAAGATAGAAACAGAGACTTTCAAGCGGCTCTTTTCATAATCAATTTCTTCAACCACACCGTTAAAGTCAGCAAACGGACCTTCGCTAACACGAACCATTTCACCCGGTTCAAACAGTGTTTTCGGACGTGGTTTATCACCAACTTGTTGTAAGCGGTTCATGATAGCATCAACTTCTTTATCGCTAATTGGCGCTGGACGATCTGACGTCCCGCCAATGAACCCCATTACACGCGGTACACTACGCACTAAGTGCCAAGAGTCATCATTCATGACCATTTGGACTAAGACATAGCCTGGGAAGAATTTACGTTCACTCTTACGGCGCTGACCGCTACGGATTTCAACAACTTCTTCTGTTGGAACCATAACTTCGCCAAAAGAATCTTCCATAGCATGTAATTTGATATGTTCACGTAAAGATTGTGCTACGCGACCTTCAAAACCAGAGAATGCCTGAATGACATACCAGCGCTTTTTAGGTGAATCGGACATTTAGAATAACCTCAGGCTTGTAATAAATGAAACTAAACGCACCAGGATACCATCTAGTCCCCACAGTATTAATGACATTACAGCCGTTACTGCAGCAACAATTAAAGTAGTTTGTAATGTTTCCTGGCGAGTAGGCCAAATGACTTTTCTCATCTCGACGCGAGCTTCGCGTGCAAACGCCAGTGTTGCTTTACCTTTTGTGGTCCATAAAGCGACAGCACCTGCAATAGCGACAACAGCCACAACTGCAAAAGCACGCAGCGCGAGATTATATTGACGGAAGTAATAATTACCAACAATAGCAATTATTAATAAGGCACAGACAATGATCCACTTGAAGATGTCTGCACTGCGTCCACTTCCTTGAGCTTCGCTATTCGCACTCATAATTCAACCTGTTACCATGAAGTATGTACAAAGCTTGCTTGTTTACAAAGGTAAGCCAACCAAGCCAAACCAATAGAATATGCCAACATATCCCTCAATTACTACAAACTAAGCCTGCAAAAATTTGATAGGGATATCAATAGCATCACCTGCGATCTAAAAAGTAATTAGCCTTGTTAATGGAGGTAATTAGCGTTATTCGTTCTGCAAAAATAACAAGTTGCAGTAACATTTTATTTCGCAAGTACTACGTGTACGTCAGTACTATCACTTTACAAGTGCTACCCATTTCACAAGTGCTATTCCATTTTGCAGGAATTTCAGCATGCCCAGTAAATTTTTTAACTACACCAATCAAGAAAGTGACTTTCTTTTTGTGGCAGCAGTAAAATATACCATATCTTCCGAGCAAAACCTTAATAAATCTCATATAACTGCGCAAAGTAGCCCGCACAGTTATCAATTCGTTGTTTCAGAGCCTATCTCACCAATAATTATACAAATGATTGATGAGATAGGTTCTTAATTTTGCAACGTCTGAATTTTGCAACGTATAAAAAGGACGTCTATTAGACGCCCTTTTTTACTAAGTGGTTCTTTCTTATTCAGAAAGAGCGGTATTATGCAATAATTTTTGCAACAACACCCGCACCTACAGTACGGCCACCTTCACGGATTGCGAAACGTAAACCGTCGTCCATCGCGATTGGGTGGATCAGGGTAACGATCATGTTGATGTTATCACCTGGCATTACCATCTCTACGCCTTCTGGCAGTTCGATAGTACCTGTTACGTCAGTTGTACGGAAGTAGAACTGTGGACGGTAACCTTTGAAGAATGGAGTATGACGACCACCTTCATCTTTGCTCAGAATATAAACTTCTGATTCAAATTTAGTGTGTGGCTTGATTGAACCTGGTTTCGCCAGTACTTGACCACGTTGAATTTCTTCACGCTTAGTACCACGCAGCAGAACACCAACGTTCTCACCTGCACGACCTTCGTCTAACAGTTTACGGAACATTTCAACGCCAGTACAAGTTGTTTTAACCGTGTCTTGAATACCAACGATTTCAACTTCTTCACCAACTTTGATGATACCACGCTCAACACGGCCTGTTACTACTGTACCACGACCTGAGATTGAGAATACGTCTTCGATTGGCAGCAGGAATGGCTTGTCAATTGCACGCTCTGGTTCTGGAATGTAAGTATCCAGGTGGCCTGCTAATTCAACAATTTTCGCTTCCCACTCTGGGTTGCCTTCCAGCGCTTTCAGAGCTGAACCACGAACAACTGGAGTGTCGTCGCCTGGGAAATCGTATTGAGACAGAAGTTCACGAACTTCCATTTCGACTAATTCTAACAGCTCTTCGTCGTCTACCATGTCACATTTGTTCAGGAAAACGATGATGTAAGGAACACCAACCTGACGACCTAACAGGATGTGCTCACGAGTTTGTGGCATTGGGCCATCAGTCGCAGCAACAACCAGAATTGCACCGTCCATCTGAGCAGCACCTGTGATCATGTTTTTAACATAGTCGGCGTGTCCTGGGCAGTCTACGTGTGCGTAGTGGCGAGTTGGAGTATCGTATTCTACGTGTGAAGTAGAGATGGTGATACCACGCGCTTTTTCTTCTGGTGCGTTATCGATTTGGTCGAATGCGCGAGCAGAACCGCCGTAAGTTTTAGCCAGAACAGTAGTGATAGCTGCTGTCAGAGTAGTTTTACCGTGGTCAACGTGGCCGATAGTACCAACGTTAACGTGCGGTTTTGAACGTTCAAATTTTTCTTTAGACACGACTCTATTCCTTATGGAGTTCCCTCTTCACGATAAAGAAGGAACTTAAATTAAAGTAGTTAACCGATAAAAATCGATTATTTAGCGTTACGAGCTTCGATTACAGCTTGTGCAACGTTGTTTGGTGCTTCATTGTACTTCAGGAACTCCATAGAGTATGAAGCACGACCTTGTGTCTGAGAACGCAGGTCAGTAGCATAACCGAACATTTCTGACAATGGTACTTGTGCACGAACGACTTTACCAGTAGGCAGGTCATCCATACCTTCAATCATACCACGACGACGGTTCAGGTCACCAATAACATCACCCATGTAGTCTTCTGGTGTTTCCACTTCAACTTTCATGATTGGCTCAAGCAGAACTGGTTTAGCTTTTTTGAAGCCATCTTTAAACGCGATTGAAGCCGCAAGTTTAAACGCCAATTCAGAGGAGTCAACATCATGGTAAGAACCGAAATGTAAACGAACACCCATGTTAACAACCGGGTAACCAGCTAATGGGCCAGATTTCAGCTGTTCTTGGATACCTTTGTCAACTGCAGGAATGTATTCAGTAGGAATTACACCACCTTTGATGTCGTTGGCAAATTCGTAATCCATTGGAACACCGTCTTTATCGTTTTTGTCCAGAGGGAACATATCGATAACGACATGACCGTACTGACCACGACCACCAGACTGTTTCGCGTGTTTACCTTCGATATCAGTCACTTTCATAGTGATTGCTTCACGGTAAGCAACTTGAGGTTTACCAACGTTCGCTTCAACTTTAAATTCACGACGCATACGGTCAACCAGAACGTCTAAGTGCAGCTCACCCATACCAGCGATGATAGTCTGATTAGTCTCTTCATCACTTGATACGCGGAAAGATGGGTCTTCTTGAGCCAAACGGCCTAATGCGATACCCATTTTTTCTTGGTCAGCTTTAGTTTTCGGTTCGATTGCAACAGAGATTACTGGCTCTGGGAATTCCATACGCTCCAGGATGATTGGTGCATCAACTGCACATAAAGTATCACCTGTAGTTACGTCTTTCAGACCGATAGCAGCCGCGATGTCACCAGCGCGAACTTCTTTAATCTCTTCACGTTTGTTAGCGTGCATCTGTACGATACGGCCAAAACGCTCTTTCTTCGCTTTAACTGCGTTCAGTACTGTGTCACCTGAGTTAACAACACCAGAGTAAACACGGAAGAACGTCAAGTTACCAACGAATGGGTCGGTTGCAATTTTAAATGCTAATGATGAGAATGGCTCATCATCACTTGCGTGACGCTCTGCAGGAGTGTCTTTACCATCGTCCAGAATACCATTAATTGCAGGTACATCTGTTGGCGCAGGTAAGTAATCAACAACTGCATCCAGCATCGCCTGAACACCTTTGTTCTTAAATGCAGAACCACAGGTAACCAGGATAATTTCGCTTGCAAGAACACGTTGACGTAATGCAGCTTTAATTTCTGCTTCAGTCAGTTCTTCACCGCCCAGATATTTTTCCATCAGTTCTTCTGATGCTTCTGCTGCGGTTTCGATCAGGTTGTTGTGCCACTCTTCAGCAGCTTCTTGCATGTTCGCAGGGATATCTTCGTATTCGAAGGTAACGCCCTGGTCTTCATCACTCCACTTGATTGCTTTCATTTTCAGCAAGTCAACAACACCAGTGAACGACTCTTCTGCGCCGACTGGTAATTGCAGTGGAACTGCGTTAGCAGCTAAACGTGATTTTAATTGCTCAACAACACGTAAGAAGTTCGCACCCATACGGTCCATTTTGTTAACGAACGCGATACGTGGAACTTTATATTTGTTAGCCTGACGCCATACAGTTTCAGACTGTGGCTGAACACCACCAACTGCACAGTAAACCATTACTGCGCCATCAAGAACACGCATAGAACGTTCTACTTCGATAGTGAAGTCAACGTGTCCCGGGGTGTCGATGATGTTGATACGGTGTGGCTCATACTGTTTTGCCATACCAGACCAGAATGCAGTAGTCGCTGCAGATGTGATAGTAATACCACGCTCTTGCTCCTGCTCCATCCAGTCCATTGTTGCAGAACCTTCGTGAGTTTCACCAATTTTATGGTTTACACCAGTATAGAACAGAATACGTTCAGAAGTTGTGGTTTTACCGGCGTCGATGTGTGCACTGATACCGATATTACGATAACGTGCTATGGGCGTTTGACGGGCCATTTTTTCCTCTCTCGTGGGCGTTCAATGCTTCATATAAAGGGTAGCAAATGGCTACCCTGAGATACATCACTAATGTAGGTAAGAAATAATTACCAACGGTAGTGTGCGAACGCCTTGTTAGCTTCTGCCATACGGTGAACGTCTTCACGTTTCTTAACAGCGGAACCTTTGTTCTCAGCAGCGTCTGATAATTCATTTGCCAGGCGAAGCGCCATAGATTTATCACCGCGTTTACGAGCAGCATCAACGATCCAACGCATTGCCAGGGCATTACGACGAACCGGGCGAACTTCAACTGGAACTTGGTAAGTTGAACCACCAACACGGCGGGATTTAACTTCCACAGTCGGACGCACGTTATCTAGTGCTAATTCGAATGCATCAAGTTCAGTTTTACCAGAACGCTGAGCAAGGGTTTCAAGTGCGTTATATACGATTGCTTCAGCAGTAGATTTTTTCCCGTCTACCATCAGGATATTTACAAATTTGGCCAGTAATTCTGATCCGAACTTAGGATCTGGAAGAATTTTACGTTGACCTATTACGCGACGACGTGGCATGGATATGACTCCGTTGTTAATTCAGGTTTGTCCAAAACTCTACGAGAGTATTTTGACATTAAGATTAAAATGTTTGGCCTTACTTAACGGAAATCCATTAAGCCTTAGGTTTTTTCGCGCCGTATTTAGAACGAGCTTGCTTACGGTCTTTAACACCAGAACAGTCCAGTGCGCCGCGAACGGTGTGATAACGCACACCTGGTAAGTCTTTAACACGACCACCACGGATAAGGATAACGGAGTGCTCCTGCAAGTTGTGGCCTTCACCACCGATGTAGGAAGAAACTTCGAAACCGTTAGTTAAACGAACACGGCATACTTTACGTAATGCTGAGTTTGGTTTCTTAGGAGTGGTAGTATATACACGAGTACATACGCCACGTTTTTGCGGGCAAGCTTCCAGTGCTGGAACGTTGCTTTTAACAACTTTCGAGCTACGAGATTTGCGTACCAGCTGATTAATAGTTGCCATTATTAAAAAAGCTCCTGGTTTTATTGCTTCGTAAACACGGATTTTGACCCCGTTCGCCAACATGACGATACACGAGGACGCGAAATTTTATTGCTGACTGGCTCAGGTGTCAAGAAATATACAACTTTTAGTGCCTTTATATGGCAAAATGTTGTTTTTGGACTTCTGTTAGCTTCACAAAACCTTGATATGTGATTACAGAAACTGCGGTTGATAGGGTATTTTGCAACCCACGAGCATTGATGTCTACATCCAAAGCGTACAACTGCGCCCCTGTTTTTTGTAGTGCAACAAGATAAGGCGACTGTGCGACTGCCGCAACCACGCCATCTTGCATCAGTAAAACGACATCTTCAGCCGTAATAAAGCCTACCATTGTAGAAAAATCACATTTAAACGGAGATGTTGCTAATGTATACAGCATAGAAAAGATCCTACTATAGATCAAAAAACAACCCAAGCTCAAAATTCACACAATGGATTAAAAATTAAGCACCACATCACATTCCGCTATTTTAGCGCTTACCTCTTTCTTGCTAAGAATTGTTGGTGTTAAAACCCATTCACAATGCTCTCCCAGCCCCCGTTCTTGTAGCGAAGAGCCGCAGAGATAAACTTTTTCAATGTCATATAACGGCAATATTTTAAATGTTACGATGTAATCTCGAGCAAGCACTTCAGCGGGATGTTGGTTTGCTAGAAGCTGATAAACGCCATCAGAGAGAAAAAACACCTGAATGTCTTCTGTCAGTGCTGAAGTTGCTAATAATGCATCTAACCCTTCTCGGCCACTGGCATTTCCATGGGGCATGGTTGTAAAGACAAAAGCTATTTTTTTCACACGGTACCTTGTATTGAGCTGTTCTTAGAATTGAATTGTCCGGTCTGTGGTTATCATCGCTTCCGCAAGGCTTCCTAACCCACTCATGATAAAGCCCTCAGCAAGGTTAGCCGTTGGAAGTGATAAACTTTGCGCTTGTTCTTGGTCAACAACCCCCCGACGCAATGCGGCAGAAACACAGATATGCATTTCGCACCCAGATTGTTTTGCCAGTTCCTGCCAAGCTGAAACTAAATTAAATTCATCTGTTGCCGGTGACGTAAGCTGGTTCGCATTAAAAACCCCTTCACGATAAAAAAAGAGTGTTTTCAATATATGCCCTTCTTCAAGAAGGGCTTTTGCAAATTGATACGCACTCGCTGCTTGTTGTGTACCATAAGCAGGGCCTGTCACAACTAAGCAGTAGGTTAACGAATTTGTATTACTCATTCACCGCTCTTGAATTGACGAATGTATAAATAAACGGTGTGTTTAGAAATGTTCAAACGGTCAGCAACTTGGTTAATGGCATCTTTAATATCGAAAATACCTTTTTCATATAGGTTAAGAACTACTTGCTTGTTTTTCGCATTATTTGAGACATTACGATCACCGCCAACTTCTTCAATTGTGTACTCCAATGTTTGTGCGACAAGGTCATCAACTGAAGAGGCAAAGTTTACATCTGAAGTAACTTCTTGCTTAGTTTCTGGAACAAACGATTGAATAATTTCAGAGAACGGCACATCTAAGTTCATATTGATACATAACAAGCCAATCACACGTTGCTTACGGTTACGAATAGCAATAGTAACGGATTTCATTAAATCACCGCTTTTCGCTTTCGTAAAATAAGCCTTCGAGACATTCGATTCTTCGTCTGCCATATCATGCAGCATTCTCAACGCTAGGTCTGTAATCGGTGAGCCGATTTTACGCCCAGTGTGCTGGCCATTTGCGATTCTGACTGCAGAGCAGTTTAGGTCCTCTAAAGAGTGAAGAACAATTTCACAGTGCCCACCGATTAGCATTGCCAGACCATCCACAGCAGCTTCATACGATTTTAAAATCTCATGGTCTGTCTCAGAAAAAGGTTGGTTATCCAATATGTTAATATCGCTGAGGTCGTGTGATTGTATAGAATCAGACATTTCAACATCATCCTTCTAATGTAAAAACTCATCCTGTTGACTAAAAAGGCGTTCATTATTCGACTATTTGGCCTTCATTACTTTGTTTGTAGCCAACAATTGTGATGATAAAAAATAAAATAGAGTCTTCTGAAGTTAAAACTCCACGGCGTTGCCGTCAAGCGAATGAATGCAAGACAGTCTGTTTTATCACAAGTTTTAAACAATTTGAGAGTTTTTTTGATGAGAAATATAAAAAAGCCCAAGGCATGAATGCATTGGGCATCAAAATACACTTAGCTAATGCTTAGTGAGGACTTATTTAGCAGCAGGCTTGATGTCTAATAACTCAACATCAAAGACTAATGTTGAATTTGCTGGGATACCCGGCACGCCATTTTCGCCGTAAGCTAATTCAGCTGGGATAACCAACTGCATTTTGCCGCCTTTTTTCAGGTTAACTAAACCTTCAGTCCAGCCTTTAATCACTGAATTTAATGGAATTGTCAGTGGCTCATTACGTGAATATGAGCTGTCGAATTCAGTACCGTCAATCAAAGAACCTTTGTAGTGAACCACAACGGTTTCATCTGCTTTAGGTTTCGCCCCTGTACCGTCTTTTTCAATTTTGTACAGTAAGCCTGATTTAGTTTTAACAACGCCTTTTTCTTTCGCGTATTTTTCGCGGTACTCAGCGCCTTTTTTCTCATTATTGGCTGATTCTTCTTTCATTTTTTTGTCGGCAGCTTCTTTGACTTGACCTTCAAACTGACGCAATGTTTCTTCAACTTCTGCATCGGTCATTTTGCTTTTGCCGTTAAATGCATCTTGGACACCAGCGAGTAATTGAGCCTTATCCAAATTAATACCAATTGTTTTTTGTTCTTCTAAAGAATTCTGCATGTAGCGGCCTAAAGACGCACCCAGTGCATACGCATTACGCTCTTCTGCGTTTTTGAATGCGCTGCTTTGTGCTTTGGCTTCCGCTGCCATCACTTGCGGAGCAGCAAAAGTAAATGCTAGCGTAGTTGCTAAAAGGCTTGCCTTAAACAGTGATTTCATCCTAGTCTCCGATAACTTTTATTCGATTATATTCGAATAGCGAACTATTCGTTTTATGGGTAGGGCTCTTTAAGTTTAGACCCCGTTACCCCATTGAGTATTAAAAAAATATAATAACTACTGAGACCACATTAACAAAAAGTCGTTTCGTCGCCTATATCTTTAACTAAAACTTATCTATTGATTTGTAATGTTCAGTTATTATGATGGTTTAATTACGATATAAACGCTTAAGGAGAGTCGAATATGGACTCATCTGATACATTTGAACAACGCCTAGAACTTTTAGAAAGTAAAGTTGCCTTTCAAGAACTGGCGATTGAACAACTAAACCAGGTTATTACTGACCAACAAATGCAAATGAGCCGTCTGCAGGAACATTTACGCATTGTAGCTGAAAGGCTGAAATCATCCCAAGATTCTCACTTAGCAAGGCCTGAAGAAGAAACGCCGCCACCACATTATTAATTTAAAATGCAAACCTATTGATTTTAAATTAAAAAAAGGAAGCTTTCGCTTCCTTTTTTTTATAAACACTAATACGAAGTATTAGTGGCAGCCGCAGCCGCCTTGTTTGTGACCGTGTCCGTGACCTTCACCGCCACCGCAGCAACCGCCTTCTGAACCGTGGCTATGACCGCCACCGCCACAGCAACCACCTTCGTGGTCGTGGTCATGGTCGTGACCACCTGCACCATGGACGTGGCCATGTGCGATTTCTTCTTCTGTTGCTTCACGGATAGCCATGATTTCAACATTAAATTTCAGGTTTTGACCTGCTAACATGTGGTTACCGTCAACGATAACTTCATCACCTTCGATACCTGTAATTTCAACAGGAACTGGGCCCATGTCAGTGTCAGCTAAGAAACGCATGCCGACTTCTAGCTCATCAACGCCCATAAATACATCTTTAGGAACACGTTGAACTAAGTTGTCATCGTATTGGCCATATGCATCGTCTGAAGCGACTTCAACATCGAAGTTTTCGCCGACAGAGCGACCTTCTAATGCTTTTTCTAAACCTGAAATTAAAGACCCACGACCATGCAAATAGTCCATTGGCGCGCTTGCTGGCGACTCATCAACTAAAACACCGTCTTCTGTTCTTACTTGATAAGCCAAGCTGACCACCAAGTCTTTTGCTACTTTCATGACATCTCCTACTACCCGTAAGGGAAAAATTTTTGCCAATTGTACCGAAAAACTATAGTGATGTATTGAGAATTGACAAATTTCTATTATTCAGGTGTAAAAATTCCAATAACCTGCTCTTTTTGCCTAACATGTCCCGTTGCTTCATCCCCTGCTTGGCGTTGCTGATCGCCACAATTGACACACTCGACAACATCAATTTTATCTTCACGCCACATCATTAATGTGTCTTGTGACTTGCACTTAGGGCACGTCGCCCCGGCAATAAAGCGTTTACGTGTTGAAGCCATTTCTAACCCTTATTGTTCATTATTCCAGCTATGAGGCTGCCGATGTTCTCTTTGCATTTCTTTCTCAAAGAGTTCATTAAGTTCACGACGTGCCTCTTTAATGCGTGAAATTTGCCCGCTGTCACTATTTTCATTCTCTGGGTAAATATCTCTAAGCATTTTCATGTCTAAACGGCGAAAATGCTGCTTCGCGCGATAAGCTTTATGAGGATGCATCCCTGTGCTAACAAGCGCTTTGCTTCCTAATTCAAGTGCGCTCGAGAATGTTTCACGGCTAAAATCAGTCACTCCACTTTGTAATAGCTCATGGGCCTCAAGGCGACCTTTAGCA
Source organism: Providencia hangzhouensis (assembly GCF_029193595.2). Taxonomy (NCBI): domain Bacteria; kingdom Pseudomonadati; phylum Pseudomonadota; class Gammaproteobacteria; order Enterobacterales; family Morganellaceae; genus Providencia; species Providencia hangzhouensis. Next base: position 350,913 of record NZ_CP135052.1, on the reverse strand, counting down.
CGTGCAATAATATGTAAGTTAGGGAAATTTTCTTGGCAAATTTGCACAATTTCCATCACTTCTTCAGGCACATCACTGGTGATGACGATAGATTTTGCTTTATCGGCTCCTGCTGAGCGCAATAATTGCAGTTCACGTGCATCACCGTAATAGACCGTATAGCCGTAGCGGCGCATGGTACTAATCGCTGTAACATCTTGTTCTAGTACTGTAATTTTAACCTTATTCGCCATTAATAAGCGGCCAACCACTTGCCCCATGCGACCAAAACCGACCAAAATAACATGTGGGTCATTGTCTTCTACAAATGGTTTTTCACTCGAGGCTGGTTGTTGATTATAACGGTAGTTTAAATAGGCATCTATCAACTGCATCACAAGTGGAGTAGTCATCATCGAAAGTGTGACAACTACCAGTAATAAGTCCATCTGCCGTTCATTTATCACACTTGCACCAAAAGCAGTTGCATAGATCACAAAAGCAAATTCACCACCTTGGCTAAGCACCCCGGAAAATTGAGCTCTTGCTCCATTTCGAAGCCTAGCGGCTAAACTCAGTCCGTAAAGCACTAACGCTTTGACTGCGACTAATACCGCAACAGCAATCAATACTTGTGGTAAATAAGCCCACAACACATCTAAATTCAATGACATACCTACTGAGATAAAAAATAGCCCCAGTAGCAGACCTTTAAACGGTTCGATATTAATTTCCAGCTCATGGCGGAACTCTGTTTCCGCTAACATGACCCCTGCCATAAAGGTTCCCAGAGCCATAGAAAACCCAAGGCTTTCCATAATGAGTGCGGAACCTAATACCACCAACAGCGCTGCAGCCGTAAAAATTTCATGAACGCCAGATTTAGCGGCAAGCCTGAACATCGGCCGTAATAAATAGCGGCCAACTACCCATAAACCTGCGAACGCCACTATCTTCAAGCCAATTTTTTGCCAATCACTGGTTGCTGAGTCCCCGGCTAGCAATGGGATCAGCGCCATAATTGGGATCACGGCCATATCTTGGAATAACAAAACAGAAAAACCGAGTTGCCCGCTTTCTTTGTTGGACATCCCTTTTTCGTTCATCAACTGAAGTGCCATTGCCGTTGATGACATCGCCATTCCTAATCCACCAACAATGGCAGCTTGCCAAGAAAATTTGGCTAAAAACAACAGTGACGCCATGATAGCCGCAGTGACAACCACTTGAAGCGTACCTACACCGAAAATCGAGCGCCTAAGCTCCCATAATTTAGAAGGTTTTAGCTCTAACCCGATGAGAAACATCAGGAACACCACTCCCATTTCGGAGAAGTGCAAAATATCATCAACATTACGAATAAAGCCAAAAACAAATGGCCCAATCATGATCCCGGCAAGCAAATACCCCAGTACAGCACCTAAGCGGATTTTTTGTGCAATAGGTACCATGACTACCCCTGCGCAGAGGAAGATGATAACGGATTCAAATAGCCCTAGTTCTGACATTAGGATAACCCTCCCGCACCTAGCGGCTGTTGCATCCATTGACGGTAGTCATCAATAATCTGTTCAAATCGTTCTTTAGGCTGCCGACGTGCTGCATAAATAATGGTTGGTTCCAACCACTGCATATCACACATTAATGCGGTCAATTCAAATGGGCGAAGTATTTCTGTAAGTGGATAATGGTTATATCCATCATATTGGTAAGCGTGAACAGGCTCGCCTGTGGTAATCACAGAACGCCAGTATTTGCCTTTTAATTTTTGGTACCCTACATCGGTCGCAAAACGGCGAGTTAACACGCGGTCAAACCACTCTTTCAGCAACGCAGGGCAACTATATGTATAGAGAGGATGTTGAAAAACAATGATATCGTGCTGGCACAGTAATTTTTGTTCCGCGGTTACATCAATAAAATAATCTGGGTAAATTGCGTATAAATCGTGTACAGTCACATGGTCAAAATCACGCACTGCCTCCAATAACGCCTTATTAGCCATCGATTCGTCGGGGTCCGGGTGAGCGTAGACCACCAGCACTTTCGGTGTATTTGACATCTTTCCCTCCTCAAAGGCGTGTCAGACGGAACATTTTCCGTTACCATGCTGCCTGCTATACTCGTCATACTTCACGTTGCTGTGTTGTTGACTACGCGCATTCGCACTAGTCACCTACTTAATTAGGCTCCTAGCGACTCATGTGCTTGTCGCCTAACAGCACCGTAAATTATTTAGAGTATATACGTTGATAATCTAACATATTTTTAATAGACGGTTGCTATGATTGTTTTCTCTTCACTCCAAATTCGCCGAGGTGTTCGTGTCCTACTAGACAATGCCACTGCGACTATTAACCCCGGCCAAAAAGTTGGTTTAGTGGGTAAAAACGGCTGCGGTAAATCGACACTTCTTGCGTTATTAAAAGGCGAATTACAAGCTGAAGCAGGTTCTGCAACCTTTCCAAGCAATTGGTCCATGGCATGGGTGAACCAAGAAACCCCTGCCCTTGATGTGCCCGCTCTTGAATATGTGATTGATGGTGATCGCGAGTTCCGAGCTTTAGAGCAAAAACTTCAACAAGCCAATGAAAAAAATGACGGCCATGCCATCGCTGTGGTTCATGAGCAACTTGATGCCATTGATGCATGGACCATCCGCTCCCGTGCAGCCAGTTTGCTACATGGTTTAGGTTTCAGCCAAGCGCAATTAAACTCTCCAGTAAAATCATTTTCTGGTGGATGGCGGATGCGTTTGAACTTAGCACAAGCCTTGTTATGTCGTTCAGATTTATTGCTACTTGATGAACCAACCAACCACCTTGATTTAGATGCAGTGATTTGGTTAGAAAAATGGTTAAAAAGCTACCAAGGCACCCTGATTTTGATTTCCCATGATAGGGATTTCCTCGACCCGATTATTGATAAAGTGCTGCATATCGAACAAGAAACCATGTTCGAATACACGGGCAACTACTCTTCATTTGAACGTCAGCGCGCAACAAAACTGGCTCAGCAGCAAGCACTATATGAAAGCCAGCAGGCTAAAGCTGCACACTTGCAAAGTTATATTGACCGTTTTAGAGTGCAAGCCACCAAAGCTAAACAAGCACAAAGCCGCATTAAGATGCTTGAAAGAATGGAAATGGTTTCCCCAGCTCATGTGGATAACCCATTCCATTTTTCATTCCGTAAACCAGAAAGCTTACCGAATCCATTATTAAAAATGGAAAAAGTCAGCGCAGGCTATGGTGAAAAAGTCATCTTACAATCCATCAAGCTGAACTTAGTACCAGGCTCACGTATTGGATTATTAGGCCGAAATGGTGCAGGTAAATCCACATTAATTAAGATGTTAGCGGGCGATTTGCCACCGTTACAGGGGGAAATTTCCCTCGCAAAAGGTATCAAACTTGGTTATTTCGCCCAGCACCAATTAGAGTACTTGCACCCTGAAGAATCGCCTCTACAGCATCTAGTTCGCCTTGCGCCTGAACAAACTGAGCAACAATTACGTGACTATTTAGGGGGCTTCGGTTTTAAAGGCGACCAAGTTACTGACCCAAGCGGCCGTTTTTCTGGTGGGGAAAAAGCGCGCTTAGTACTCGCGTTAATTGTTTGGCAACGCCCTAATTTACTGTTGCTCGATGAACCAACCAACCACTTGGACTTAGATATGCGGCAAGCACTTACTGAAGCCTTAATGGCCTTCGAAGGTGCTTTAGTTGTCGTTTCCCATGATAGGCATTTACTGCGCACCACTACCGATGAACTGTATTTGGTCCACGGCGGTTCTGTAGAGCAATTTGATGGTGATTTAGAAGATTACCAACAATGGCTGGCAGAGCAAAATAAGCTCGAATTACAGCAAGCGCGTGATCAACAAGAAAAAGACAAGCCAGCAGCCGCTGCAACGGTGACGGCACAAGATAGAAAAGACCAAAAACGTCGTGAAGCGGAGTTCCGCCAACTGACTCAACCGATCCGCAAAAAAATCACGGAATTGGAAAAGCAAATGGATAAGCACTCGAATGCCCTAAATGAGCTAGAAGCAAAACTTTCTGATGCCACCATTTACGAACAAGATAAGAAAGCCGAATTGACGGAATGTTTGAAAAAACAAACAGAACACAAAGCGGCTCTTGAAGATGTGGAAATGGAGTGGATGGAACTGCAAGAGCAGTTAGAAACCATGACCAGTGAATTTGAATTAAATTAATTCGTTATAAAACATCACAATCCATTAAAATCACGAAAAGCTATCTTTTGATAGCTTTTCGTTTTTATCATTACTGAATCTTATTCTTTCACACACATCACATAATACTGGCCATCAATAATTTCAGTACCTTCGGTTTCATGTTCAAAACCCGGAAATTCGCTATCCCACGCTTGAAGACTATGCAAATAGCCGATATGCGGGCTATTTTTATCGCCAAAACTTTCACCTGATAACAACATAGGAATACCCGGTGGATAGGGAATAATCGAGTTAGCGGCAATACGTCCGGCTAGTTTATCTAAAGGAATCGCCTCAACGCGGTTAGCAACAATTTCTTGATAGGCATCGCGTGGGCTCATCATCACGGCGGGGAGTTGCTCATAAGCCTGATTTAACTGGCCACCTGGGTTATTTTTTTGTAGATACACAAACATTTTATTGCCTAAATCACGTAGCCCCATCTCGCCATAGATCTCAGGAGACGCTTCAACCACTTCAGGTAATACTTTTTTCAGTGCCGTATTGTTGTCATAATGGCGCTTAAACGACAGCAACGCATTGACCAGGGTTCCCCATTTTCCTTTTGTGATCCCCATAGAAAACAAGAACATAATTTGGAAATCAGTCGTGCGGGTTGGTACAATACCATAGTGGTTTAACCATGCCGTGACTAACGCGGCTGGGACGCCGCTATCCAGTAATTTACCGTCATCTCCCATTCCCGGCGACAAAATACTCACCTTAATCGGGTCAAGCATCGCCCAATTTTCAGGGATATCTTTAAAACCATGCCATTTATCTTCAGGGTTCATCACCCAGCAGCTTTGCTCTTTCATCAACAGCTCAACAGGCGCATCTTCAAAAGCATAGCGCTTGCCTGTTGCTGGGTCTTTCACCATTTCTTGATTCCATGGTTTGAAAAACCACTCATCGTCATTGATAAATTCTTTGTATAGGTAGCCCAGTGATTGACGGAAGTCGATAGCTTCACGGATGACTTCATCAGTGAGTGAACGCCCACTATTACCGTCCATCATGTCTGCGGCAATATCATTTGAGGCACAAATTGCATATAGCGGCGAAGTAGTCGCATGCATATGATAGGCTTGGTTAAAACGATTAAAATCAATCGCATTACGGCCATTTCGAATGTGGATAAATGAAGCTTGTGAAAGTGCATTCAATAATTTGTGCGTAGAGTGAGTTGCAAAAACGGTGGGCTCATCGTCTTTTCTAGGGTCATCACGCATCGCAAAGTGGTCGCGATAGATAGGGTTAAAGCGTGCGTAGCCGTACCATGCCTCATCAAAATGGATTCTATCCAATGATTCATCCAGCAAATCCTGTACTTTACGTGCGTGATAGCACACGCCATCGTAAGTACAGTTGGTTACGACGCTATATGCAGGACGTTTGCCTATTTTATCCGAAGTTAATGGATTTTTAGCGATTTTTTCAGTAATCGCTTCGGGTGTCATTTCTTGAGGATAAATCGGGCCAATGATGCCATAACGATTACGGCTTGGTGTCATATAAACCGGTTTTGCCCCTGTTAAGATCAAACCTTGCTCAATAGATTTGTGGCAGTTACGGTCAATCACAACAACATCATCATCTGTCATACAAGCTTGCATAATCGTTCGGTTCGAACCCGATGTTCCCACAACCACGGAGTAAGATTGGTCAGCACCAAATATACGCGCAGCATTCCTTTCACACTCACCAAATGCGCCGGTATGGTCTAACAGTGAACCCACAGCAACCCGCTCAATACCGATATCCGTCCGAAATAAGTTTTCACCAAAGAAATCATGATAAATGCGACCTGCGGGAGTTTTGGTGAACCCAACACCACCTTGATGCCCCGGTGCTGCCCATGAATATTCATGTACATCACTGTATTTAATCAAACTTTTCATCAAAGGGGGCAGTAAATTGGCGCGGTAGCGGATGATCGCGGCAAGGACACGACCTGCAATAAAATCTGCGGAGTCTTCTAAAATCCATGCAAATTCATCGACTTGTTCCATCATTTTGCGGTCGAATGCCGTCAAAGCTTCTTCACGATCACTTAATAAAAATACGGGGACATCTTCTTGCCTACGGTGAAGTTGGGTAATTAACTGATGTGCCTGAGTTTGTTCTTGCTTGTCTGACATATCACGGCCATATAACAAGCAGTCAATGCTGGTATTTGACCGAATGTATGCCATTCCATCTTCAAAATTACGAATGATCACGGTTTCTACGTGCTCATCGTTAAGTTCACTGGCGAGTCTTGCTACGGCATGGCTAATAACGGAGTCGTCATCAGTTAATTCCGTATAAACTATGAGTGCTCTCATCAATAACTCCCTTTTAACTTTTTAAAATCAAAATACTTATAATATTAGTCTTAACGTAAATAAGGTTTTATTGCAAAGTTATCGATGAGAATTCAAGCCGCCAGCTATTCATCTAATTTATTAATTACTACTCTTGCATTCATAACCAACGACTTCGCTTTCGCTTCTCTTCGTTGTAATAACGCCATAAAGATCAAGTCTGTTAGCGTATTTTGTGCGGTTCTTGAAGAAATTGATGAACTACGCCATTCATCTTCCTCCGCGATACTTTCAAGAACATAATCAGCAAGTTGCCCCAAGGGGGAATCACAATCACGAGTAATCGCGATGACGCATGCCCCTTGCTTACGCGCAATATTCGCTGCTGTTAGCATGTCTTTACGTCTTCCTGTAAAAGAAATAACGATTTGTACATCATGAGTATTGAGAGTCAGCGCCGCAGCAATTTGCACATGGTGGTCTGACTCCACAAGTGTTGTGATACCAATTTTTTGTAATTTGTAACTGAGGTCTTTTGCTGTTAAACCTGACCCACCAATCCCGACAATCTGTACTCGCTGTGATTGGTCTATTCGCTCAACAATGCGTTCAAACTGCTTGAAATCAATCAATTTTGTTGTTTCTGTAATGGAGTGATTTTTTTCCATTGCTAGTTTCTGAGCAACAACCATCAAGTTATCATCAGGCGCAATACGGTTATGTAGAGCAGAATGAGGCGCTCCATCTTTGAGTTGTTGGCGCCCAATAATCTCGCTAAGTGCAAGTTTCAAGGCGGGATACCCCTTTACGCCAACTTTCTGACTAAACTTAACGATGGCTGATTGGCTAACATCTAAAATTTCCGCTAATTGCTGAGACGACAAATTTAGTACATTTTCGGGATTTTCAAGGATAAATTGGGCAATTTTGCGTTGGTTTTCCGCTAATCGCGGTAGTGAGTAGGTAATGATGTCCAATAATGTCATGGTGACCTCTAATAATAATTGTAATAGCCAGACCTATAGATAAAAAAATAATAATAAATTATTCCTCAATCAAGCCACTGATACCTGATGAATAATACTTATAATTCAAAGAGTCGTGACTTTAGCTTATAAAATTAATCACAAAATATTCTTGTATATTCACAAGTTAGAATAGATAGCACCGTGATGTTAATCACATATAAGGAATAAATAATTCCTTATATTAGCCCAATAACTGATTTAGGAGCAATTTTTATGACTATCGACTTAAGCAAAATGGTAACTGAAAGCCGCAATGCAGCCAGTACTAATATCGACCAACTATCAACGGCTGAAATGCTGAAGGTCATTAATGATGAGGACAAGCTCGTTCCGTTAGCGGTTGAAAAAGTGCTCCCTGAAATTGCCCAACTGGTTGATAAAGTCGCAGAGGCTTTTTTAAAAGGCGGTCGTCTGATTTATTCAGGTGCAGGAACCTCTGGCCGTTTAGGCATCCTTGATGCCAGTGAGTGCCCGCCAACTTATGGGACGCCACATGAACAAGTTGTGGGTTTAATCGCCGGTGGCCATCAAGCTATTTTCCGTGCCGTAGAAAATGCAGAAGATAAGCCTGAACTGGGTGAACAAGACCTCAAAGATATTCAATTTAATGATAATGATGTGTTAGTTGGTATCGCAGCCAGTGGGCGAACGCCTTATGTATTAGGCGCTTTAGCGTACGCGAAGGCTGTTGGTGCAACAACAGCGGCCATTAGCTGTAACCCAAATAGCCCAATTGCCAATGCCGCAGATATTGCTATTACTCCCATTGTAGGTGCAGAGGTTGTCACCGGTTCTTCACGCATGAAAGCAGGAACAGCACAAAAATTAGTGCTGAATATGATCACCACTGGGGCGATGATCCGTATTGGAAAGGTGTTTGGTAATTTAATGGTCGATGTCGAAGCAACAAATGCCAAACTCATTGAAAGACAAACTAAAATTGTGATGGAAGCAACCGACTGCGACCGAACTACCGCAGAGACCGCCCTTCAACAATGTAACCGGCACTGCAAAACTGCCATTTTAATGGTGTTATCGGGTTTAAATGCCGATGACGCACGTCAACTACTCTTAGATAACAACGGTTTTATTCGTACGGCTCTCAATATGGCCTCATCCGCCTAACTTGCGGACTTCAATGGGATAAATAGTATGGCTAAAATAACAATAGAAATGATACAGCAGATCCTGCAACACGTTGGAGGACGCCGTAATATTAAATTAGCGGGCAATTGTATGACCCGTTTGCGGCTCACACTCAACAATGACCAGCTAGTCGATAAAGCTGCACTCAAACAAATTGCAGGAGTGCTTGGCGTTATTGAAAGTGATGAACAACTGCAAGTGATCCTTGGCCCAGGTAAAGCGCAAACTGCCGCGGACTTGATGAACCAACTTTTAGATAGTGATGAAGAGGATAACCACGAAGCAGCAGCCCAGCCTCAGGATCTGAACGATATTGCATCCGCAAATAAGCAGCAACTGAAAAAGAAACAAACCAGTGCCGTTCACCGATTTTTATCCAAATTTGCCACCATATTTACTCCGCTAATTCCAGGTTTTATTGCTGCGGGCTTACTATTAGGTTTTGCAACTCTGGCGAAACAAACCTATTTTCCAGCAGGGCTCCCGACAAAACCTGAAGAGCAGACCCTACTCGTACATACGATTCTGTATATGTCGGTATTTAGCAAAGGGCTGTTTAGCTTCCTAAGTATTCTTATCGGTTATAACACTCAAAAAGCCTTTGGCGGTAGCGCAGTAAATGGCGCCATCATTGCTTCACTGTTTGTTCTTGGGTACAACCCTGAAATAGCTAAGGGGTTCTATTCTGATATGAATAGCTTCTTCGGGTTGGCTATCGACCCAAGAGGTAACATTATTGGGGTATTAATTGCGTGTATTTTTGGGGCATGGGTCGAAAAACAAGTACGTAAAATTATTCCAGCCAACCTTGATATGATTTTAACTTCAACAATTACCTTGTTAATTGTTGGTGCTGCAGTGTTTATCTTCATCATGCCAATTGGCAGTTGGTTATTCTCTGGTATGTCGTGGCTTTTTGTTCATTTAAGCAGCAATCCATTCGGAACCGCTATACTTGCTGGGCTATTCTTAATTGCAGTAATGTTTGGCGTGCACCAAGGTTTTGTTCCGGTATATATGGCACTCGTTGAAACCCAAGGCTTTAACTCACTTTTCCCTATCCTAGCAATGGCTGGTGGTGGGCAAGTTGGTGCAGCGATGGCGTTGTACGTTAAAGCCGCAAAAGATTCAGTGTTACGTAATCAGATTCGCGGGGCCATCATTCCAGGTTTCTTAGGTGTCGGTGAACCACTTATCTACGGTGTAACCCTTCCTCGAATGAAGCCGTTTGTCACCGCATGTTTAGGCGGTGCTGCTGGGGGGTTCTTTGTTGGACTCGTGGCTTGGATGGGTTTACCAGTTGGTTTAAATACTGTCTTTGGCCCGTCTGGCTTAGTCGCTATCCCAATGATGACCTCTGCTGATGGCGTGTTCCCAGGGATGTTAGTTTATGTTGGCGGGTTATTCGTTTCCTATTTATTCGGTTTTATTTTTACCTACTTTTTCGGCACTAAAAACGTCGATTTAGATTAATCAAGTTTACATAATCAAACTCCCCTATCAATCTGTTAATAGATTAGTAGGGGAATAAACACTAAGCTTAATTTATGATTTTCTCAAAAATATTTTGAATTTCAATATCTCTGATCTCTCTTTCTTTTTTATTATTTACACCTTCTTTTGCTGCATTTTTATAATCATCAGATAATTCAACTGAATCTATAATTATTTTTATTTCATTAACCTTTCCGTCATCATTAATATCAATCTTATTGATAACTCTACAAAAATAGACAAAAAGGCTAAAAAAATTGGCCTTTCTATACCATAGAGATGATTTTTTGAATTTCAGTTTATTAAATAAAATAGCTGATTTTTCCAGTCTTTCCAATAATTTATCTTTTAAATCAAACGACTCATTATACTGTTCAGCATATGTCCATGATAATTCATTTCGATTGAAAAAACCGCCAATCGTGGTTGATATAATATTCAATGTATATTGAAGATTTGTTTTTTTCGCAATTTCATTAATAGAGAATAGATTTTGGCTAGTCATCAACTGCCTAAACTCTTTTGCTTTTTTGTTTTTATCAACCGCTTTAGCCCAGTCTTTAAAGCTATCTTTTATATATGGATTATTTCTTATGTTCGTAATTTCCTCATCTTCATCATCTTCAGCAGAAGATAAGTCCATCTGGCCTGAAATAAACTCTGAAAAATGCATGAACTCCGAAGCACTAAACTCTGATGACTTTCTATCTATCATTGTCAATGAATTCGAAGTTCTATTGATTCTCTGAAAAATATCAGCAATAATTTGGTCATCATTGGTTAAATCCAATTCTATCACGGGTATTTCATATTTATAGAAGTCTTGTTTTTCCTCGTCCGTCAATTCAGAGAATTTTCTGTTATTAACAGATAGTTTCCCTGAAATGAACTCCATTATTGCATTAGTTCTTTGCTGCCCATCAACAATTGAAGCAATACTTATTTTTTTGTCTAAATCAATTTTACCTTTAGACAAAAAAACATGCGGGAATGGGTATCCTAGCAATATTGTTTTTATAAACTCCTGTTTATGAAGATCCCTCCAGACTAAATTCCTTTGGAAAAACGGGTTAGTTACCAGCCTACCAGATTCAATATCATTCATATAATTTAGTAGTTGTACAGACCTGATCTTATAATCAATCGTTTTCATTTAAGATACTCTTATTTTCATGATTGTTAGCTTTAAAGTAATTAATACTATACTTTTGCCTATTTTTAAAGCTTTCTTCAGAAGAGAACAAGCAAGCTGATATCTTAGAATAACTCTCTTTATGATCTAAAGTTAGTTCGTTGAAGAAATCAAACCAGTTTTTTCTAGTATTTCCGAATGGAAAATAAAATGGGTGAATAAATCCTCTAGCTACATTATTTATATAACTCTTATATACCTCAAAACTCTTAAATGATGACTTCTTAGTAAAGTTAAATGTATCATCCACTATGCCATTTAAAATTTTATCAAAAAGAAAGCCATCAACTATAGCAATATCTAAGTCAGATGAACCTTTACTATATTCATTAGATGTCTTTAAACTAAATCCTATATGAGCAGATCCTGTAACATAAATATGTTTAAAGGGAACTGAAAATTTATTACTAATTTGATTTAAAATCACATATGTAGAGTCATCTGTGTTCATGAAACCTACAGACGGAGAGGATAAATATAATTTTTTAACAACTAAATCAATATCCTCACCTTTAATTATTTTTTTATTCTTTTCTATAATTTCGGAAAGCATTTACTTTATTCCTTCAAATAGTAGAGAATCTTTCTTCTATTTACGGCTTAATCTCAGCCTAATTATATAGCCTATTAAGATAAAATCAGCCACAAATATTTAATTTATTTTATGTATTAGCTATCGAACTCTTATAAAGTCTCTAGCACGTACAACAAAGATCATTCCAACCAAATTAACGGCACGCACAGTGCAGTTAATAAGCCCATCACCCAGTTAAAAATAAACCAAGCACGACGGCTACGTAAAAATAGGCTAATTAATGAACCAAACCCCATCCAAATTAAACCCGCCACTAAGTTAACTATCACAAATGCGATACTCATCATTAAAATAGATTGGGTAAATAATTCACCGGGGAGGCTAAATCCCCCGACAGCGCCTAGCCCCATCATCCATGCTTTGGGGTTTAAAAACTGTAATAAGCCGCCTTGATACCAAGTAATGCTTTTCGCAACTTCGCTATTCGTCTTCAGTGGGGCATAATTTGCTGTCGCTGTTTTCCATGCTAGCCATAGCAAATATAGACTTCCGGCGAATTTTAAGGCGACATGAAGCGCAGGATAGAGCAATAAAAGTGCAGCAACCCCGAATGCGGAGAGATAGAGTATTGACTGCATCCCTAACATAATACCAAGGCATAATATTATTGTATGGCGAAAACCGTAGTTTGCTGCACTTGACGTTAGCAACATATTGTTAGGGCCGGGAGTGACTGCAGCAATGAATAAAAACGTAAAAAGAGAAAAAACCAGCCCCAATGTCATTTATAATTTAGCCTCAAACTCAAATTTGTTTACTTGCATCACAAAAAAATAACAGTATGTTATGTGACTCACAAGAGTCCCCATTAAATAAAAATAAGGCTATGTCAGAAAACTTTCGTCCAATAAGTTGGGCTAAAAATCCACACCTCCAAACATTACTGCCAAGGATTTTCCGTAGAACACCGAAAATCAAACCAATATGGCAGCGGCTTGAATTGCCTGATGGCGATTTTATCGATCTCGCTTGGAGTGAAAAACCTGAGCTAGCGGCACATAAGCCACGTTTAGTGATCTTCCATGGTCTCGAAGGCAATTTTAAGAGCCCTTATGCCCACGGGATGCTAGAAACGGCCCAAAAGCATGGTTGGTTGGGTGTAATTATGCATTTTCGCGGTTGTAGCGGTGAACCCAATCGCCAACAGCGAATTTACCATTCAGGTGAAACCAGTGATGCTCGCTATTTTCTCCGTTGGTTAAAACAAACCTATGGTGATACGCCGACGGCCGCAGTCGGCTATTCTCTTGGTGGTAATATGTTAGCGTGCTATCTCGCAGAAAGTGGGCAAAATGCAGATTTAGATGCGGGCGTCGTGGTTTCGGCCCCATTAATGCTAGAAGCCTGTTCTTTGCGGATGGAAAAAGGAATATCTCAATTCTATCAACGCTATTTACTAAATGGCTTAAAACGTAATGCAACGCGTAAATTGGTACGCTACCCTGGCTCACTACCTTTAAACTTGCTGCAGCTTAAACAACTAAAACGCATCCGTGAATTTGATGATGTGATCACTGCTCGTATTCATGGTTTTGATGATGCGACAGATTATTATCAAAAATGCAGCGCATTACCTAAATTAGCTTACATCACGAAGCCAACATTGATTATCCACGCTAAAGATGACCCATTTATGGCGCCTGAGGTTGTTCCTGATTTATCATTTTTACCCCACAATGTGGAATACCAAATGACAGAACATGGTGGGCACGTAGGCTTTGTGAGCGGTACCTTGAGAAAACCGCAAATGTGGTTAGAAACACGCATCCCTCAATGGTTAACGCCTTATTTAGATAAGGAAATAATGTGATTATTCCTTGGCAAGAACTTGAACCTGAAACATTGGAAAACCTAATTGAAAGCTATGTCTTACGGGAAGGAACCGACTACGGCTCCCATGAAAAAAGCTTACAAGATAAGGTCAACGATGTGAAACGGCAGTTAGTTTCTGGTGAAATTGTGCTAGTCTGGTCTGAATTGCATGAATCGGTTAATTTCATGCCTAAGGGGAGTTTTTCTGTCTGATGTTTTTATTCTATGGTTCATTTTTACGTCATCATCTATCATGAATTAAGTTACAGGTTTTCCACACAATCATGTCGTAAAACCATCAAATAAAACTCAAAACCCTAACACCCGTTAATCCGCTTCATGCACTATTGATTAAAATAGTGCTTATAAGCGCAACACAGGGAGTCCACGATGTCCAAAAAGCACCCAATCATTGCTATCACTGGTTCGAGCGGAGCTGGCACAACCTCAACTAGCCAAGCATTTCGTAAAGTTTTTCACCAATTAAATATCCAACCAGCAACATTAGAAGGGGATAGCTTTCATCGCTATACACGCCCTGAAATGGATATGGCTATCCGTAAAGCCAGAGAACAAGGCCGGCACATCAGTTACTTTGGCCCCGAAGCGAATGATTTTGCGTTGCTTGAACAAACCTTAATCGACTATGCAAAAACAGGTTGTGGGCAGTCCCGTAAATATCTACATACTTATGATGAAGCGGTACCGTATGGCTTGCAACCTGGGACATTTACCCCTTGGGAGCCGCTACCAGACAAAACAGATATTTTATTTTATGAGGGGCTGCATGGTGGCGTTGTCACTCCAGAACATAATGTTGCACAACATGTTGATTTGCTTGTAGGTGTTGTCCCTATTGTCAACCTCGAATGGATCCAAAAATTGATCCGCGATACCACAGAGAGAGGGCACTCCCGCGAAGCGGTTATGGACTCTGTTGTACGTTCAATGGGGGACTATATTAATTACATCACGCCACAATTTTCTCGCACCCATATCAATTTTCAACGCGTTCCTACGGTAGACACCTCTAACCCATTTTCGGCTAAAGCTATCCCATCACAAGACGAAAGCTTTATTGTGATCCGCTTTCGTGGGCTAGAGCAAATTGATTTCCCCTATTTGCTGTCAATGATATCCGGCTCTTTTATTTCAGCAATGAATACAATTGTCGTCCCAGGAGGGAAACTCAGTTTAGCAATGGAATTAATTATGGCACCAATAGTCGAAAAACTAATTAATCAAAAGAACAACAGTTAAATTATTTTTTGATTAAAAAATAAGATGCTTATCATTAATTAAGGTAAGCATCTTTCAATTCAAATATATTAATAAAAATTAAATTTATTTTTAGTTTTTTATTTCAAAGCTGTGTGTGACTTCAACGGTTTTCTCTAACATCAATGCGACTGAGCAATATTTCTCAGCAGAAAGTTGAACGGCACGTTCGACTGCTTTTTCCGTTAATTCATTCCCTGTCACAATAAAATGCAAATGGATTTTCACAAAATAACGAGGGGCTTCTTCACGACGTTGTGAGGTTAATTTAACTTCACAATCCGTAATATCGTAGCGGCCCTTTTGCAAAATCGAAACGACATCAATTGCGCTACAACCCCCCGCTGCCATTAACACCATTTCCATTGGGCTTGGGGCTTTATCACCCGCATTGCCATCCATCATCACCTGGTGCCCAGACGCAGACTCTCCTAAGAAAGAAAGCCCTTCAACCCACTTTACTCTTGCTTCCATTGTATTTCCCCTTGAAATGAAATCGGTTTAAAGGCTACATTGTTCCATAGATATAAGGAATGTTATATCAACTTTATTTGGCTGAAGCGATACAGGGAAGACTTTCTTTATTGAATATGCTACAAACAATACTTAGTTGATAGGATTAAGATCAAAACTCAACAGTTTAATTGATCATATTATAGTGTTGATATCAATTTGCGTTACCAAGAGCAATCAAAAACGCTGAAGTAATCAGCCCCTTGATTATTTAAAGGTATATAAGGCAAATTAATATGCTAAGCTAGTGACTTTAAAGCCAGCCTTTCTAGTACGTTTTTCCGAATGGCTGCAATAACATACAGAGGATAACGCTAATGGTTCTCGGCAAGCCACAAACAGACCCTACTCTTGAATGGTTTTTGTCACACTGCCATATTCATAAATATCCATCCAAGAGCACTCTTATCCATCAGGGTGAGAAAGCAGAAACCCTTTACTATATCGTTAAAGGTTCGGTGGCTGTTTTAATTAAAGATGAAGAAGGCAAAGAAATGATCCTCTCTTACCTGAATCAGGGGGATTTCATTGGTGAGCTTGGGTTATTTGAAGAAGGGCAAGAACGTACTGCGTGGGTTAGAGCAAAAATCGCCTGCGAAGTTGCTGAAATTTCATATAAAAAATTCCGTCAATTGATTCAGGTTAACCCTGATATTTTAATGCGCCTTTCTGCGCAAATGGCTAGTCGCCTACAAACAACATCTGAGAAAGTCGGTAACCTCGCATTCTTAGACGTTACAGGCCGTATTGCTCAAACTCTATTAAATTTAGCCAAACAACCTGATGCGATGACACATCCAGACGGTATGCAAATCAAAATTACCCGTCAGGAAATAGGCCAAATCGTGGGTTGTTCCCGTGAAACAGTTGGCCGTATTTTGAAAATGTTAGAAGACCAAAACCTGATCTCTGCACATGGTAAAACAATTGTGGTTTACGGCACACGTTAATTAACCTTTCAGCCTGGCCACC
The DNA here is from genome assembly GCF_029193595.2 of Providencia hangzhouensis. Lineage (NCBI taxonomy): Bacteria > Pseudomonadati > Pseudomonadota > Gammaproteobacteria > Enterobacterales > Morganellaceae > Providencia > Providencia hangzhouensis. Next base: position 334,358 of record NZ_CP135052.1, on the reverse strand, counting down.
TTTGGCTGGGCTATTATTGTAAACAGCGGTATATCAATGATATAGCGCTGTTTTTCATTTCTTTGCTTATGGCCCCTTTATTGACTTTCTAGCACACTCGCGTTTTTTGATATTAATTAAAATATACTTATATAAAATAATTAATAATTAATCATCCGAGATTTTATATATGCGCACTATTACTAGCACAAAAAACCAAGTTATTTCGCCACAATTAGAAAATAACAAAAAAGATTTTATTAAGAATAAAACCTTTTTTGAAAACTTACAATATGCAAATCAAGCATCTGTAAATTCCCCCACATTAGTGAAACAACCTACAGAACAGATAAAAAAGACACCACGTGAAAACTTTGTATCTTCATTAAATATAGGAAGTTTGCTACCTAATACCCAGCCAACTCATAAGACATTTTATCCTAAGCATAAAACTATTTTTGAAACTCAAAAAAATAAAAATATTGACATCCGCTCTATCGATTTCAAGACTAGCCTTGATTTTTTTAAAAATATGCCTAGTTCTCAAGATCAGAGCTTAGTTTCTCGCTATCCCCTCATATTTAAAAATTCGAGAAAAATAGAAAAAAATTTTACCCCAGTAGAAGACCATTCAATTACCCATAAAACTCAGGAAGACTTACCAATGCAAACAAGTAAAAAAAACAACGTTGAAACCTCAACGTTTGTAGATTTTCATTTAAACCGTTCCGCAGGTATGCTATCTAATTTTAAATATAAAATAAAATCCATTCATGAAAAAAGTATTCGCAAGTTCAGAGATGTTTTTAAAACAAATAAAAAGGAAGAACTATGCGTTAAATTTGAAAATGGCGAGGCTAAGATTATAGATAAAACTACTATAACCAGTCAAAATTTAATAAAAAAACACGAAAAAATTAAAGATTCGAATAAAGAAGTATTTCAAGATAATAATCAATTAAATAATATCAATACTCTAGACTCTACTGAACCATCACCTGACAAAAATAAAGAGTGCGGAAATATTTTTAATAAAATGGAATCAGCCATTAGCACGTTAGAAGATCATTTCAATGAATCTACCACAAATAAACAACTAGCTTGGGACAATGATGGTATTGACTGGTATAAAGCACAAGATGAAAGTCTAAATACAGAGAGTAGCGAACTTGTTAAACAAGCGTATTCACAAGATATTATTGATGATGCAACTCGCATAATAAATAAGTCAGACTCTGATATTATCAGTGAAAATGCAAAAACAATATTTAATGAATTTTTTAGTGATAACCATCAGAATTCAAGCATTAATTTTTATTCGAGTAATGAAAGTATAAACTCTAATTTATCTGGTTATGTTTCAGAGAATTCTGTCGATTCTGGGTATAGTTCAGAAAACAAGAAGAAAGAAACAGTGGTTAATTTAACCACCTCCGAAAACCACACAAAATCTAAAATAACAGATAATTTAGATCGGAAAGAAAAATCAATTATTAGAAAAAAAAAGCCTAATATCAAAATACGCCACACCGAAAAATCAAAAGCTCGCAAACAATTTATTAGTAATGGATATAAATTATCGCAAAGTAAAGAAGAACAAACAATAATCCCTAAAAATAAAATACCAAAAGCTAAAAGCTTAGAGTATACCTTGCAAGACCCACAAAAAACATTAGAAGATATAAAAAACCTTATGACAGAAATAGTCAAAGAAGAAGCTCATATATCTCACCTTCAATCTGAATTAAGCCTCTTGGATAATAAATAACCGCTTGCTTAAGGAACTAGTTGCAGAGACATTAATGCCTCTGCAACTTTCAATTAATCATTAACTCAGTAACTTCTCTATTGCCGTTTCTAATTTCGCCATGCCGCTATTAATTTCTTCTTCCGAAATAATCAGCGAAGGCGTAAAACGTAAAACATTAGTGCCTGCATTGAGCATCATCAGCCCTTCTACTGCGCTGGCTTGCAGGATATCTTTCGAGCGGTTCAATAGTTTGCCGTCAAGCTCAGCACCAATTAAGAGCCCCATTCCTCTGATCTCAGAAAAAATGTGGTATTTATCGTTAAGCTTATTCAAATGAGCAATAAACAATTCACGGCGCTTTTGAACGCCATTTAATACATCTTCTGTATTAATAATATCAAACGCCGCATTACCTACTGCACAAGCTAATGGATTACCGCCATAAGTGGTACCATGCGAACCCACTTCCATCGTTTTCGCAATTTCTTCAGTAGTAATCATTGCACTGATAGGGAAACCGCCACCCAATGCTTTTGCCGTGGTTAAAATATCAGGCACAACGTTGTAATGCATATAAGAAAATAATTTACCTGTACGCCCCATACCGCTTTGTACTTCATCAAAAATCAACAATGCATTATTTTCATCACATAGCTTGCGAACTCCTTGCAGGAATTCTGATGTCGCAGGGGTGACACCACCTTCCCCTTGTACGGGCTCTAACACCACAGCACAGGTATTTTCATCAATGACCGCTTTGACCGCATCCAGGTCATTAAAAGGCACATGAATAATATCCGCAGGCTTTGGCCCAAAACCATCTGCATATTTCGCTTGCCCGCCCACCGAAACGGTAAATAATGTGCGCCCATGGAAGGCTTGTTTGAAAGCAATAATCTTCGTTTTATATGGGTTATATTTGGTGATAGCGTAACGACGCGCTAATTTAAACGCGGCTTCGTTAGCTTCTGAGCCTGAATTCACAAAAAACGCACGGTCAGCAAATGTCGCATTCGTAAGTTTTTGTGCTAACTTTAGCGCCTGCTCGTTGGTGAAAATATTACTGACATGCCATAGCTTTTCGCTTTGTTCACGCACAGCAGCCACCAAACTAGGGTGACAATGCCCTAAAGCAAGAACCGCGATCCCACCAGCAAAATCAATATATTCTTTACCTTGCTGATCCCAGACACGGCTACCTTCACCTTTAACTGGAATAAATTCCGCCGGCGAAAAAATAGGCAACATAACTTGATCGAAAGTCTGCCGATTAACTGCGTGTTGTTCTGCTGCTGCGTATTGTTCTGACATACCCCTCACCTGCTCTTATTTAATGCGATAATGAAAATATAATCATTAAATATGAATAAAAAATCAAAAAAGAGCAATAGCAAAGGGCATAATATGCATAATTAATTTATTCTGAACCAGATTTATAAATTAATATTTTAGAAAATTATTTAGTAATTCATGGCCTTGCTCACTCAGAATGCTTTCAGGATGGAACTGAACGCCTTCTATAGGCAAGGTTTTGTGCCGTATTCCCATGATTTCATCAACATCACCATTATTCAGTGACCATGCTGATACATCAAAAGAAACAGGGAGTGTCTCTGCCGCAATTACCAGAGAGTGGTAACGTGTCACCGTCAAGGGCCGGTTCAAGCCTTTGAATACCCCTTGATGATTATGGTGAATCGCAGAGGTTTTACCGTGCATAACTTCTCGTGCTTTAACAACTGATGCACCAAAAGCTTGCCCAATGGCTTGATGCCCTAAGCAAATACCTAAAATGGGAAGCGTACCTGCAAAGTATTTTATCGCCTCAAGGGAGATGCCAGCCTCATCCGGTGTACATGGCCCAGGTGAAATCACAAGATGTGTAGGCGAAAGCTGTTCAATTTCTTCGATGGTAATTTCATCATTACGTTTTACAACAACTTCAGCCCCTAATTCACAAAAGTATTGGTATAAGTTGTAAGTAAATGAATCGTAATTATCAATAAGTAGAAGCATATTAGCCTATCCGACTGATTTTTATCATTATGTATTATTTCTTATGCATATTTTTATTGTGTTGGCAATCAGAACGATGATTAAAACACCATAAAAATAATAAGGGCGGCTATCATAGCACAGCCAAAGCAGGAAAATAGCCTATTTAAGTCAATGATTATTTTTTCTCAAAAAAAATTTCCATATAAAAATCATGGAACTATATTTACATTCCTATAACAAGCTCACATTTTGATTAAGAATTACTTTAAATACAATGAAATAAAAGGCTATTAAAACGTAGTAAGCGCTGACACATTTTAACTAACATAGTGAATGAAGAGAAACTCAAAGGGGAAGGAAAAGCGGATTTTAAAAAAAGTGGGCACGTTAAAGCAACCTACCCACTGTATTCGACACGATAGTTTTTAATTACTACTGTTTTTTAATCACTAAGGCTTTTTAATCACTTCAGCAGAAATGATTGTAATTGGCTCTACAGGAACATTTTGATATGGGCCTACATTTTCCGTTTTTACTTTAGAGATTTTATCTGCAACATCCATCCCTTTCACCACTTTACCAAATACGGCGTAACCGAAGTCACGTTGTCCGTGGTCTAAGAACGCGTTATCAGCAACATTAATAAAGAATTGGCTCGTTGCGCTGTCTTTATTTGCAGTACGTGCCATAGAGATAGTACCGCGCAAATTACGTAAGCCATTATCTGCTTCATTTTTGATTGGGGCACGGGTTTGCTTTTGCTGTAAATCTTTATTAAAGCCACCGCCTTGGATCATAAAACCTGGAATAACACGGTGGAAAGTAGTTCCGTTGTAATAACCTTCATTAACATACTGAACGAAATTTTCTGTCGTAACAGGGGCTTTTTTACTATTCAGTTCTAATTCGATATCACCCGCCGACGTGACTAACTTGACATAAGTCTCACCCGCAGATAAAGCAAGAGAAGATGCGCTCATTGCGCAGACGGCCAAAAGTGGCACAAAAATTCGTTTTAACATGTAAGGTCCCTTTCGTTATAGCTCATTACAACTGCAATCAAGCAATTCTAGAGTGAAGCTAACAAGAATGCTGAAGATTTACCTATATTTACGCCCAAAAACAAAAGTGCATCAAATGCGTTAAATTCTAGACCACTTTCAGCAAAAGGCGTCATGAATAATGGCTATTTTTCTATTATTACAATTGCGCGGCTCACAACACAGGAAAAATATTACCTGATTCCAAGAGAAAAGCGGTTGAGAGGAGATTTCGAGTTGTCGGGAAGCGCTAAGCAAAGCTATAATCCCCGAGCCTTTTGAGGCTAACTCAGGGAGAACGACAAATGGCAATTAAAAATCATAACTACCAGATGGCAAAGTTTGTCATCAGTGCACCCGATATCCGTCATCTACCTAAAGATACTGGAATTGAGGTGGCTTTTGCTGGCCGCTCTAATGCGGGGAAATCCAGTGCGTTAAACGCATTAACACAGCAAAAAAGCTTAGCACGTACCAGTAAAACACCAGGAAGAACTCAGCTAATCAACCTATTTGAAGTTGAGGAAGGCGTTCGCCTTGTTGACCTTCCGGGCTATGGTTATGCCGAAGTTCCTGAAGAAATGAAACGTAAATGGCAACAAGCACTCGGGGAATATCTCCAAAAAAGAGAATGCATTAAGGGGCTGGTTGTCTTAATGGATATCCGTCATCCATTAAAAGACCTCGATATGCAAATGATTGAATGGTCTGTTGCGATGAATGTACCAGTTTTAGTTTTACTCACAAAAGCAGACAAACTGGCCTCTGGAGCAAGAAAAAAACAACTGATGGAAGTTCGCCAAGCATTGGCTCCACTTGAAGGGGATATTGAAGTCGAATACTTTTCAGCACTGAAAAAGATTGGTATCGATAAACTCCGCATTAAGCTAGATAGTTGGTATAACACACCGGCTTGATTTCTTTTATTGTGAGTCAGAAATGGCTCATAACACCCTTACGTATTCTAATCCACTGAATTTTAGATAAAAAAATGCTCCAGTCAAAAAAATTGACTGGAGCAGCTAATATTCAGCTAAATCCGATTACGTGAAGTAAAAGGTCTGAAAGATAGAACATCTTACCTCTGTACCCTACGCCTATTAATGTACTTTATTTTTCGCTCGAAAAAAAGCCTTTTTGTAATTTTTTTTCAAAGCTTTCTACGATTCAGCACGGAAATATGAATAAAATAAGCCAAAAAACGGATTTTAATTACATATTTATGAGATGTATGTCGCATAAAAATGTTAATCATTTTCTTGACTGTCATCACAAAAATAATTGATTTATTGCAGAGTTATATTGAATTTCTAGTTAATAATTTCAAATGCATAATTATCTGTTATACCTTCGCTTAAACGTAAAAAACCCCCAGTAATTGGTTATCCAACTCTTGGGGGTCTCTTCATAATGGAGGTTTTATATATTCAATATGATTAATAATTAGTGGGCTTCATCCCAATTATCACCAATTCCCACATCCACTTTTAATGGCACGTCCAGTTTCATGCTTTGTTCCATTAATGACTGGACCTGAGCTTGAACACGCTCTAATTCAGACTCTTTGACCTCAAAGACCAATTCATCGTGAACTTGCATTAGCATATCTGCATGCGGCTTTTCAGTTTGCAACCAATTATCAACGGCAATCATGGCTTTTTTAATGATGTCCGCTGCGGTTCCTTGCATTGGGGCGTTGATCGCTTCGCGTTCTGCCGCTTTACGGCGCATCCCATTACTCGACTTAATATCCGCTAAATATAAGCGACGGCCTTCAAGTGTTTCAACATAGCCTTGTTCAGAAGCTTGTAAGCGTGTGTTTTCCATATAACGCAATACACCAGGGTAGCGTTCAAAGTAGAGATCCATATAGCGCTGAGCTTCACCACGAGGGATCCCTAATTGACGTGCTAAACCAAATGCACTCATGCCATAGATAAGCCCGAAGTTAATCGCCTTGGCACTACGACGCTGGTCACTGGTGACTTGTTCCAGTGGTACACCAAAGACTTCAGCGGCCGTTGCTTTATGGATATCTTTCCCTTCCGCAAACGCAGTTAATAGGCCTTTATCTTGAGATAAATGCGCCATAATACGTAATTCAATTTGTGAATAGTCCGCTGCCATCACTTTGTAGCCTTCACGCGCGATAAAGGCTTGGCGGATCCGGCGGCCTTCTTCAGTTCTAACTGGAATATTTTGTAGGTTAGGATCTCGAGAAGATAAACGCCCCGTTGCTGTAACAGCTTGGTGGTAAGAAGTATGAACACGCTGAGTACGCGGGTTAATCATGAGTGGCAGTTTATCCGTATACGTGGATTTTAATTTGGCTAAACTACGGTGCTCAAGCAACAATTTTGGCAATGCATGGTTTAGCGCTAATTCTTCAAGCACTTCCTCATTCGTCGATGCTGCCCCACTTGGCGTTTTCTTGATCACTGGCAACTGCAATTTTTCGAATAAAATCGTTTGTAATTGTTTTGGTGAAGCGAGGTTAAACTCCTCCCCCGCAAGCTCAAAAGCTTCCTTTTCCAGTTCAGCTAAACGAGCGGTAATCACTTTTGACTGCGCAGCAAGCACGTTAGCATCAATTAGAACACCTTTACGCTCCATTCGGACTAACACAGGCACAAGTGGCATTTCAATATTCTGGAAAATATGATTAAGCTTAGGTTCAGCCTCTAATTGTGGATATAACGCTTGATGCAGTAATAGCGTGACATCTGCATCTTCCGCCGCATAATTAGCGGCTTCTTCTAAAGCAATTTGGTTAAATGTCAGCTGTTTTTTGCCCTTACCTGCGATTTCTTCAAAGCTCACGGTTTTATGGTTCAAATGGCGATCGGCCAAGCTGTCCATATCATGGCGTCCCATCCCCGCAACACTGTTTAACACATACGATTCCAGCATGGTGTCATAACCGATACCTTTTAATTCGATGTCATAATTTTCAAGAACTTCTGCATCATACTTCAAGTTTTGGCCAATTTTGAGGATGTTTTCACTCTCAAGGATAGGCTTCATAAGTTCCAAAACCTCTTCCAGAGGAAGCTGTACTGGCGCATCAAGGTAATCGTGACCTAATGGTAAATAAGCGGCATGCCCCGGCTCAATTGCAAATGACATCCCCACTAAACGAGCTTCTTGGGTATCTAAACTATCGGTTTCAGTATCAAAAGCAAATAATGATGCTTTGCTTAATTTTTCAACCCAGCGCTCTAAATCGGCTTTTTCTAGAATCGTTTGGTAATTTTCGGCACACAATGTTGGCACAGTTGGGTTTGATGGCTTCACAGGTGACGCTGCTGGTGTTGGGCTAGGTTTCGCACTTGAGCCTTTCCCCTCCATCCAAGTCCCATTTTCAACATCGGCTAGCCAACGTTTAAATTCATAACGGCTGAATAATTGATGCAGTTTATCCACATCTGGCTGAACAACTTGTAGCTCTTCACATGTTTTTTCCAGCTCAACATCCGTTTTAATCGTCGCTAATTGGTATGATAAAAAGGCAACATCACGGTTTTCCGCCATTTTAGGAGCTAACGTTTTAGAACCTCTAAAACCTAATGGGGCAATAGCTTCAAGGTCATTATAAATTGCTTCTAAACTACCAATTCCTTGCAGTAAAGCGAGTGCTGTTTTTTCACCAACGCCAGGCACCCCAGGAATATTATCTGACGAATCCCCCATTAATGCTAAAAAATCAATGATGAGTTCAGGGGGAACACCGTATTTTTCTTTGACTTCATCAGGCCCTAGAATAGTGTTATTCATGGTATTGATAAGCGTAATGTTAGGCTCAACTAATTGCGCCATATCTTTATCGCCCGTACTAATTAACACTGGCATACCTTTTCGACTTGCTTCACAGGCTAATGTCCCGATGACGTCATCGGCCTCCACTCCTGAAACCACCAGTAAAGGCAAGCCCATCGCTTCCACCATTTCATGTAATGGAGCAATTTGAGCGCGTAAATCATCAGGCATTGGTGGGCGATGAGACTTATAGCTCTCAAACAATTCATCACGAAATGTTTTTCCCTTCGCATCAAAGACAACCGCTACATGGCTAGGTTTATACTGCATAATTAAACTACGTAGCATATTAAGCACGCCATACATTGCCCCTGTAGGCTCACCAGCACTATTGGTCAGTGGAGGGAATGCATGGTAAGCACGGTATAGGTAAGAGGAACCATCAACCAAAATAAGAGGGTTTTCTGCAATCTGAGCCATAATCTGTCATCATCTTTTTAGTCAGGAACGAATACCAATAGGATGCCATAATGTGGCCTCAGATACATCCCAAGTTTTATATTCCGCTTAGTTAGATAATTAAAAACACACCAAATCATCCACTATTATAAGTACACCATTAATTACAGTTAGTTGAAATTAATCACGCCGATTAACTAAGTATCTGATTGACATCCTGTGGATAAGCTTGTGTGTAAATTTGTGTTACTCAGTAAATTCAACAAGTAATATGGCTGTTAACAATATAAACAGAAAAGTAAAATCAAAGAGTTAGCGCATAATTGAATGGGTTTAATACAGGTGAGAGAAAGTCTTTGAATTGTGGATATTAATAGAAAAAAGAGACGATGGCGAGTATACCACCGTCTATTTACGATTATTTTTTATTTACTAAGAAGTTCACAACATTAGAGAACTCTTTGCCGTAGTCCGCTGCGTTATCAACTGAGATGCCGTTATTACGAACTTGGTATTTACCATCAACAAATAATGCAGGAACACCGCGTAGTTTTAAGTCTTGCGCTGCATTTTGCTGTTTCGCAACGATAGATTTCACAACGAAGCTGTTTAAAGCTGCATCATACTCTTCACCAGAAATACCTGCTTTGATAAAGGCATTACGGATATCTGCTTTACTGTTGATAGTTTGCGTTTTTTGGATACCTTCAAACAGGATAGGTGTGACTTTGTCTTCTGCTTTCAAGACAATCGCAACGGCCCAAGCTTGAGTTAAATCGGCACCTAAAGGACCAAGAAAATCAACGTGATAACGCTCCATTTTCACGCCTTCTGGTAAGTTTTTCTCTACCGTTTGAGGCACTTTATACACGCTCTCAAATTGATAGCAGTGTGGGCAATAAAACGAGAAGAACTCCAGAACTTGAGGTAAATTTGGTACAGCTTTAACATCAGTATACTCTTTACCTTCCGTGTAGTTTGCCGCTGCAGCACTAAAAGACATGGCAATACCAAGCAAAGCCAACATAATTTTTTTCATAGACTACATTCTCCAAAAACAAAAACTTAAAAGTTAAAACTGAGGGGTTAACTGCAAAGGGGCGTCTTGCAACCGTTCAATCTGTTGATTAAATTCGAGCGATTGTTTTTGCCAAAAATCATCAGCTTGTAGCCATGAAAATGTTCGAGGAAACGCAGGGTCTTGCCAACGGCGGATAATCCACCCGAGATAATGTACCATACGCATTGCTCTAAGAGGTTCAATAAGCTTCAGCTGTTTTACATCAAAATCACAAAACTCATTATACGTTTCTAATAACGTATCCAATTGAATGACTTGTTCTTGGCGAGAGCCATTAAGTAGCATCCAGAGGTCTTGAATTGCAGGCCCATTTCGGGCGTCATCAAAATCCACCAGCCAAGCTTCATCGCGCCACAGAATATTGCCTGGGTGGCAATCACCTTGTAGGCGAATAGATGAAATAGAGTCAGGCCATTGTAATTTTACTTGTGCAATCAATGCATCTAAAGACTCTATAAATTGAGCTTTATAGCGTTCTGCAATCAAAGGGCTTGAAGCTATCACTTGGCGAGGTTGTGCCAAATATTCATCAAGACCCATTGTAGGACGAAATGCAAAATTTTTACGCTGGCCAATTTGGTGTATACGTCCTAGCAAGTGGCCTACACTTTCTAATTGAAACAAATTATCTGTTTCATATTGTCTGCCACCGATACTCGGAAAAATTGCAAATATAAACCCACCAAACTCCAATACCGTTTGCCCAGCAAACTCAAGAGGCGCTGCGACAGACAACCCTTCATCTCGAAGCTCTAAAGTGAAATCGTGCTCTTCTTGAATTTGTGAACGGTTCCAACGCTCAGGACGATAAAATTTAACCACATAGCGTTGCCGATTTTCGTCTTGGAATTGATAAACCCGATTTTCGTAGCTATTTAATTCAAGCAGACCTGATTCGGGGTAAACCCCGACTTCCATTAAGGCGTCTAAAATTAAGTCAGGGGAGATTCCACTAAAATGGAAATTCGAATGTTCTATTTCATCCATCGCGTTTTAGTCTTTAATAATGCCACGGGCACGCAAAATAGCGGTTTTAAAGTCATCTTCATAATCTTTTTTTAAACCCGGGATCGCTTCATTGCTATCCGAACCACGCATTTTTAAATGATAAATTAGCACATCATCTGTTAACTCAGATAAACTGCCTTTAAAACCTGCTTCATCAGCCAGTTTTTGCAATAATTCTACCAAGTTTAAATCTGAATTATCTTTCCAGACAGGATGCAGAAGCTCAATAACTTCATTTAAGCGATGGCATTTCATGTTTATTCCTTTATCACGAATATTCGATACAAGTTACCAATAATCATACAAGAGAAAAAGCGAACTGTTGTCAATCTACGTAAAGTTTAACTGCAATACGCACGAATATTCATTGATTTTATAGCAAAATAGAATAAATTTTAGTAATTACTATACTCGAAAGTGTTTTCTAGGAATGTTGAAACATTTTCTTGAAGATATTCAAGGATATTGAACATGTCATTTCGTCAGTTAATAACGGGTGTGATACTTGCTGGTGGCCGAGGCTCTCGAATGGGTGGTCAAGATAAGGGATTGGTACTTTTATCGGGAAAGCCGCTCTATCAACATATTTTAGCACGCTTACAACCCCAAGTTGGCGAAGTACTCATCAATGCAAACCGTAATCAGGCACGTTACAGCGAAAGCCAATTGACGGTTATCTCTGATTTAAATAACCATTTTTCTGGCCCATTAGCAGGAATGCAAGCGGCTTTACACCATGCCAAAACAGATTGGTTACTGTTTGTGCCTTGCGATGTTCCTGCTTTCCCTCTCAATTTAGCGGAAAAAATGTTCAATGAGAAAGAAAAACATTTAGCCTGCTACGCTTGTGATACAGAACGAGAGCACCCTACGTTTGCTTTATTGCATCGCTCACTAAAAGCTCAACTTGATGATTACCTTGCAAGAGGTGACCGTAAATTAATGCTCTTTATGCATGAAATTAATGCAAAAGGTGTTATTTTCTCACCCGAATCGGGTTCATTTGCGAATCTTAATACACTGGAAGATAGCCGTAACTGGGAGTTACAACAAAAAGAATTATGAAGCAAAATACTCTACCCCTACTTGGAATTACCGCTTATAGCGGCACAGGAAAAACGACTTTATTAAAAAAAGTTATCCCTCTGCTTAAGCTGCGTAACGTTCGTGTTGGTTTAATTAAGCACACTCACCATGACATGGAAGTGGATAAACCGGGCAAAGACAGTTTTGAATTACGTAAAGCTGGCGCAAACCAAACGCTTGTTGCCAGTGAAAAGCGCTGGGCGCTGATGACCGAAACCCCCGAAGCTAATGAAATGGATCTACACTATTTAGCCAGTCGTTTCGATCACACAACATTAGATCTGATTTTAGTTGAGGGCTTTAAGCACGAACCGATCGATAAAATCGCCTTGTTTCGCTCTGAAGTGGGCAAACCTCTCAACGGTTTGATAGATAACTATGTGGTGGCTGTTGCCAGTAATGAAATCATTGATACTCACGTGCCGCAGTTAGATATCAATAACCCAGAGCAAATCGCAGATTACATTGTGTCTTGGTGGCAAAAAAGTGTCTTGGTGGCAAAAAACAATTAAATAAGCACGATACCGTCATTAGCCATGCAAAAAAGAGATTGGCTGAATTGAGCGTGTGAGTTCACATTTTCATACTTTGCTGTTTGAATAACCCAAAAAGTTTAATTACAGTATTTGAAAATTAAGTTACTGGATTGTTACTGTGCTTATCACACAGGCAAAACCTGATTAGTCAATGAATTATCATTGTGCTATCAGGTTTTTTTCGTTTTAGGGGAAACAAAATGCAGATCGCAAAAATTTTAAACAACAATGTGGTCGTTGCCCTAAATGAACAACAGCAAGAAATTGTCGTTATGGGGCGTGGGCTCGCCTTTCAAATGAAAGTTAATGACTTTGTCGATTCTAAAAAAATAGAAAAAGTCTTTGAGTTACGTAGCCATGAATTAACAAGCCGATTAAGTGAACTGTTAAGCCAAATACCAATTTCTATTATGAAAGTCTGTGACAAAATAATTGAAAATGCGAAAAGTAAACTTGGCAACCTACATGAAAGCTTATATATCGTTTTAACTGATCACTGTAATTATGCAATTGAAAGACAGCAAAAAGGCCTAGCTATCACTAATACCATGTTATGGGAAATTCAACGACTTTACCCAAAAGAGTACCAGTTGGGGCTAGAGTCATTGGCATTGATTAAACAAGATTTAGAGATTGAGTTACCCATCGATGAAGCTGGCTTTATCGCGTTACATTTCGTCAATGCTCAGTTGACGGGTGAGATGCCAATTGTCATGGAAACGATGGCGATAATGAATGAAATCATGAACATCGTAAAATATCATCTACAAATTGAATATCATGAGGACACACTAAGTTATCAGCGGTTTGTAACTCATTTAAAGTTTTTTACCCATCGTATGATGAGTGATGAGCCAGTTCCTAATGACGATATTGCGATGCATCTTGTCATCAAAGAAAATTATTCAATTTCTTGGAAATGTGCTGAAAAGGTCAGTACTTATTTATCCAAGAAATACCAACGCGACTTAACAGATGAAGAACGCATGTATTTAACCATTCATATAGAGCGTATTAGGAAAGAAAAATCGTCACATAAGTGACGCAAAGTAAGCCGAAAAACTATTTATTGATACAAACTGATAAAAACCGATGGATTGCTACTGCCCGTTGGCAGGCAAAACCTGATTTTCACTACTAGCCTTATTCGTGCTGGTGGTGAGTCAGGTTTTTTTTTGCTTATTTATCAATAGTAACGTGGCTTCTATTGTTCAGGTAATAAAGGAAATCAATATGAAATATCAAGCTTTGGCGGAGCAAATTATCGAAAACGTTGGAGGAAAAGATAACGTTGTCGATTTAATACATTGCGCGACACGCCTACGCTTTAAACTGAAAGAAAGTAAAAAAGCCAATGCAGAGCAATTAAAACAAAGTCCAGAGGTTATTACCGTAGTTGAAAGCGGCGGTCAATTTCAAGTCGTCATCGGTAACCACGTTAACGAGGTTTTTAACGCAGTTAATCAGTTAATTGATACAACTTCAAACTCAATAAATCAGCCCAAAAAAGCGGGAAAAAAAGTGGTAAAACAAGATAAAGAAAGCCTACTAGGCTACTTTATTGATATTGTCTCCAGCATCTTTACGCCTATTTTAGGCATCATGGCTGCTTCAGGTATTTTAAAAGGGTTACTTTCATTAGCAGACGCATTAGGTTGGCTATCCACAAGCAGTGGCACTTATCAAATCTGGTTTGCAGCAAGTGACTCTTTATTCTATTTTTTCCCACTGGTACTCGGTTACACCGCAGGGAAAAAATTTGGTGGAAGCCCATTTGTTACCATGACGATTGGTGGTGCACTCATTCACCCAATGATGATTACCGCTTTTCAGCAAAGTCTCGTTGCGGGTTCTACACCTGAATATTTTTTGGGGATCCCAGTCACCTTTATTAACTATGCAGCATCTGTCATTCCGATTATTTTTGCCTCTTGGTTAAGCTGCCAGCTTGAAAAGCGACTAAACCAAATTTTACCTTCTGCAATGAAGAATTTTATTACACCTTTCTTGTGCTTACTCATTATTGTCCCTCTGACCTTTCTTGTTATTGGGCCTTTAGCAACTTGGATAAGCATGTTAATTGCGGAGAGTTTCCAAGCTATTTACAACTTTGCCCCAGTTATCGCAGGTGCTTTCATGGGTGCTGTTTGGCAAATATGCGTTATTTTCGGTTTACATTGGGGAATTGTCCCTATTGGTATTAATAACTTAAGTGCCCTAGGCCATGATGCGCTTTTCCCCCTATTACTTCCCGCTGTAGCAGGGCAAATTGGCGCCACTTTAGGTGTTCTATTAGCAACAAAAAATGCAAAAATGAAAATTATGGCTGGCTCTTCTGTTACTGCTGGCTTATTTGGTATTACTGAGCCTGCTGTCTACGGTGTGACTCTTCCTTTGCGCCGACCTTTTATTTTTGGCTGTATTGGTGGTGGTGTTGGTGGCGCGATTGTTGGCTATAGCCAAACTCTGACATTCTCATTTGGGTTAATTAATATTTTCACTTTTGCACAAATCATCCCGGAACATGGTGTTGATAATACTGTTTGGGGAGCCATTATTGGTACAACGCTCTCTTTCTTATTTGCCACTATCGCAACCCGTTTCTTTGGTATTAAAAGGGAAGCGATATCCCCTGAAATATCGGTTAAAACTGAGATTACGTCGACCCCCAATGACGTTCTTGCACCATTGGGCGGTGCAGCTATCCCATTAAAAGATACTCCAGATGAAACTTTTGCAAGTGGTTTACTTGGACAAGGTGCTGCCATTATTCCAAATACTGGGAAAGTCTATGCGCCATTCGATGGTGAAGTGAGCTCATTATTTAAAACTGGCCATGCATTAGGGTTATTAAGCCAAAGCGGTATTGAACTACTCATCCATGTGGGGATCGATACCGTGAAATTAGATGGGCTTCATTTTTCACCTCAAATTAAACAAGGTGATGCATTCAAAACAGGTGATTTATTACTGACATTTGACCGAGAAAAAATTCTCGAGGCAGGATATGACTTAACAACCCCTGTGATTGTAAGCAACAGTGATGATTATGCGTCGATCGAATTCGTCAAGCTCAATAAATCAATTCAAAGCTGTCAGAAATTTATCACCGTTAACCACAAATAAGGAGCTAAGCATGATTAAATTTCCAAATTCATTTTTATGGGGTGGCGCAATCGCAGCCAATCAAGCTGAAGGTGCTTATTTAACTGCGGGTAAAGGGCTCAGCACATCCGATGTTCAACCTCATGGCATATTTGGTTCATTAATTGAAAGAACACAAAATGAGAGTTTTATTAAAGATATTGCCATCGATTTTTATCACCAATATAAAACCGATATCGCACTTTTCGCTGAAATGGGTTTCACCTGCTTACGAACCTCGATTGCATGGAGCCGTATATTTCCACTTGGTGACGAATTAACGGCCAATGAAGAAGGCCTCGCTTTTTATGATAATTTATTTGATGAAATGGCAAAGCATAACATTCAACCTGTCATTACATTATCCCATTATGAAATGCCCTATCACCTAGTGACACAATATGGCGGTTGGGGAAATCGTAAAACGATTGAGTTTTTCGAACGTTATGCACGTAACGTCTTTGAACGTTATAAAAATAAGGTCAAACTATGGCTGACGTTCAATGAGATTAATATGTCACTACATGCACCAATGACTGGTGTGGGCCTACCTGAAAATAGTTCTCCTTCTGAGGTTTACCAAGCGATTCACCACCAACTTGTCGCCAGCGCTAGAGTCACTAAAGCCTGCCATAGCATTATCCCTGATGCTAAAATCGGTAACATGTTATTAGGAGGTCTCGTTTATCCATTAACTTGTAAGCCTGATGATGTATGGGAAGCCATGATAGAAAATCGCAAATGGCTATTTTTTGGTGATGTACAATGCAGAGGCCAATACCCAGGTTATATGCTACGCTATTTTAGAGATAACCAAGTTAATATTACAATAACAGAAGAAGATAAACGTGACTTACAAAATACAGTGGACTTTATCTCATTCAGTTATTATATGACAGGTTGTATTACCGCAGATAAAGATGAATATGAGAAAAAACGCGGAAATATCCTTAGTATGGTCCCAAATCCTTATTTAGAAAGCTCAGAATGGGGATGGCAAATAGATCCAAAAGGAATTAGAACGCTATTAAATTTATTATGGGATCGATATCAAAAACCATTATTTATTGTTGAAAATGGACTAGGCGCTATTGATGAAATAACGCCTGAGGGAGAAATTATTGATGATTATCGTATTCAATATATCAACGACCATTTAGTTCAAATCCATGAGTCTATTCAAGATGGTGTTAATATTATGGGTTATACCAGCTGGGGGCCTATAGATATTGTCAGTGCATCCAATGCAGAGATGTCAAAACGTTATGGATTTATCTATGTTGACCGTGATAACCAAGGTAACGGCTCTCTCGAAAGAAAACGTAAAAAAAGCTTCTATTGGTACCAAAGTATTATCAAGAGCCAAGGAGAGTTATTAAATCAATAGAATAAA
This sequence comes from Providencia hangzhouensis, assembly GCF_029193595.2. NCBI lineage: Bacteria > Pseudomonadati > Pseudomonadota > Gammaproteobacteria > Enterobacterales > Morganellaceae > Providencia > Providencia hangzhouensis. The sequence goes on along the minus strand of NZ_CP135052.1, from coordinate 317,128 downwards.
TATCTAAATATAATAAAACTATCTCGGGATAATTATTTATCTCGAGATTCCTTATATTAAAAATAACACCGCATGAGCCCATTCTCTATTATTGGGTTAAAGCAAACCATTGCTAATAGGTTATCTCCGACATGAATAAAAAATTATTATTCTCTTTGTTGTTTTTAACATTGCCTGCTATTGCTAATGAACAACAATGGAATGGAACTGTTTTAGGCTTTGAGCCCGCTCCTAAAGGAATATTTGGTGATATGTTGGGCATACGTCCTATATTATCTGACCACGGCTTTTCATTTCACAGTAATTATTTGAGCCAAGTCGCCTATAATGCAGGGGGCGGTTATAATAATGACAAACATACTGCTTATATAGACCAATTTGCTTTCACATTCACACAAGATCTTGAACGTTGGACAGGAATTCCCGATGCTCGTATTGAAGGAAACATTGTCAATCGTAACCATGAAGACAACCTGACAGTCAAGCGCCTGCAAGACCCTCGAGTACCTAATAATGACCTTGCACAAGAAAGCTATGGAGGTGGCTCCGTAACGCGGTTAGGTTGGCTTACTTTTGCTCGCAGTTTTGATGACCGCCGACTAACTTGGCGTATTGGGATGATGAACAAAGTACAAGAATTCGACCAAATTATCCCTTGTGATTTCCAACTACTCAGCCAATGCGGCGGAAAATCAGCTAATGCCCTGATATGGAGCAACTGGAATATTCATTCTTGGGGAACGACTGTTAGCTATAAGATTACCCCTGAAATTACCATCAAAACAGGGATTATGGAGCAGAATCCTCAAGCGACGGATAGAAGCCATGCGTGGAGTTGGTCAACCAAAGGTAGTAAAGGTATTTTATTACCCTTAGAAGTTGAAAATCGCACTTTCGTCAATGGGTTGCCTGGCGCTTATAACTTAGGGTTATTATATACCAATGCCAAACAGCATGACCTGTATAAAGATAAAAGCTATAACAACACATGGTTTGTCTATGGTGGAATGAACCAACAATTAACTCGCCATCAAGATGATGAAAATCGAGGTTTAAGTTTGTCAGTCAGTGGCAGTTATCATGATGAACGCAGTAATTTCATGAATTATGTTGTTTCAAGCTCCCTTCGCTACCGCGGTGCATTTGATGCAAGGCCTGAAGATTGGATTGGTCTCGGTGTCTCATATATTGAGCTCAGCGACCACTTTGCGAAAAACCAAAAAATACAAAATGAGCAGCTAGGGATCACCGATTATAATGACCCGTTATATCACCCTATTACTTCAAACGCGTTAAATGCAGAACTATATTATCGCTTTAAACCTGTTCACTGGCTGGAACTCCAACCAAGTATGCAATATTGGCATCAACCAGGCGGCGTCCAGAAAACATCAGATGCATGGGTCCTAGGGTTAAAAACTATTTTAACGTTTTAAATGATATTACCGTGTATTTATCGGTATTGATAAAGGGAACTTTCCACTCCCTTTATCACCAATTTACATATAAATTAGCATTCAGCTCATTATTTTTTTACTATAGCTAAATTAGCTTTGCTGTTTTTCTCACTCAATAACATTAAGCAGACAACTTCATGACCCGCACCCAGCGTCTACTCACCCTATTGCAGATACTCAAAGAAAATCGCTATCCTATTACGGCTGAAGCACTTTCATCACAACTTCAAGTCAGCGTGCGTTCTATCTATCGAGATATTGAATCCCTGCGTGATCAAGGTGCTGAAATTATCGGGGAAGCAGGTATTGGTTACCAATTAAAAACGGGACTATTACTACCGCCTTTAGCTTTCGATGAAAATGAACTTGAAGCCTTAATATTAGGTTTACGTTGGGTAAAAAGTAACGCAGACACTGAACTAAAAAACTCAGCAATACGGGCGATAAGCAAAATTAATGCTGTAGTTGCAGGTCATTCACAGAAAATCCTAAATCAAAATACCTTATTTGCCCCCACCACACATTTCTATGAAATTAATGACGTCATTGTTAAAGACTTACGTTTAAGTTTACGAGAAGAATGCAAAGCCAAAATGACTTACCTTGATGGGCAAAATCAACCTAGTGAACGAATTATTTGGCCAATTGCCATTGGTTATATGAAAGACTCCCAAGTATTAGCCGCTTGGTGTGAATTACGTGAAAGTTACCGCCATTTTCGTTTAGACCGCATTCAGTCTTATCATGCACTTTCAGATAAACTACCTTACCCCAAAAATTACCTACTAGAGCGCTGGCAAAAAGAAGTCTTGTGCGTCTCTCCTGACAATTTCTGACACTCCACTCCCTTATAGTAAGCACTCAACTTCATATAAGGAAATCACCATGAGCGAACTGGTTCTTTTTACTAATTCAATGTCACGTGGCAACACGGTCGACCTACTATTAAAAATTTTAGATGTTCCTTACAAGCGTATTGAATTAGGTTATGGTGCAGATATGCATACGGCGGAATATCTTGCAATTAATCCGATGGCGAAAGTTCCCGCACTTGTTGATGGTGATGCCGTCGTCACTGAAACCGCTGCAATTTGCTTGTATTTAGCGGATAAATTTATTGAAAAAGGTTTAGCACCAGCTTTGAATGACCCTAAACGTGCAGATTACTACCGTTGGTTCCTATTTACTGCAGGCCCAATTGAATCTGCCTTCACTATCAATAACTTAGGGATTCAATTAGATGAAGAACAGCAAAAATCTTCTGGCTTTGGTTCTGTCGAACGCACAATGGCCTGTTTAGAAATCGGTTTAAACAATGCTAAACCGTTTATTTGTGGTGAGCAATTTACTGCTGTCGATGTGTATGTCGGTGCATTTGTGATGTTTTTAGTCAAATACCAAATCATGGAAACCACCCCTGCGATGCAAAAATACCTTGATAGCTTAGCGACTATTCCTGCGATTGCAGAACTGTTGACAAAATAATGCCCAAAAAAAAGCTAAGCTCAAATGAACTTAGCTTTTAATTTAAATAACCAATACTTAACGCATGGTCACAAATTCTTCTGCCGCTGTTGGGTGAATGGCCACCGTATTATCAAAGTCTTTTTTGGTTGCACCCATTTTTAATGCAACCGCAAAGCCTTGTAAGATTTCATCCATACCAAAACCAATACCGTGAATACCCACGATTTTTTCTTCTTCACCCACACAGACCAATTTCATACGGCAAGGCTGACGATGCGAAGTGACGGCGGTATACATGGCTGTGAAAGATGACTTATAGCATTTAACTTTATCAGCACCATATTTTTCAATCGCTTCTGGCTCAGTTAAACCAACTGTACCAATTGGTGGGTGAGAGAACACCACCGTTGGGATATTACTGTAATCTAAGTGCTCATCCGGTTTATTATTAAATAAACGTTCAGATAAACGACGACCCGCAGCAACCGCAACAGGGGTTAACTCAACGGCGCCAGTATTATCACCAACCGCATAGACACCCGGTACATTGGTATTTTGGTATTTATCAACCTTGATATAACCTTTTTCATTCAGTGCGACGCCTGTGGCTTCAATATTCAGGTTATCTGTCATTGGTTCACGACCAATAGCCCAAATTAATGCATCGACGGTTTGTTCTTGGCCATTTTCCAATTTTAATGTCAGTGAACCATCTGCATTTTTCACGACTTCTTTTGGAATTGATTCCGTATGCAGTTTAGGGCCTTCCGTATTCATGACTTCCACTAATGTTTCGACAATCAGTGGGTCAAATGAACGTAACGGGGCATGTTTACGCACAAATAAATGCGCCTCTGCACCTAAACCATTTAATACACCGGCAAGTTCAACGGCAATATAACCGGCCCCTACAACCGCAACACGTTTTGGCAATGCTTCAAGTTCAAAGAAGCCATCAGAAGTCATGCCATATTCTGCACCTGGGATAGCAGGGATCACTGGACGCCCGCCAGTTGCAATCAAAATATGGTCTGCCGTGTAGGTTTCACCATTTACCTCAACAGTATGGGCATCAATAAAACGTGCAAAACCATTGATGACATCAACTTTATTATTCCCTAAGACACGGTCATAAGACTGGTGAATTCGGTCAATATAAGCAGTACGACTATCAATAAGTGTTTTCCAATCAAAACGATTAATTGTCGCATCAAAACCATAATCAGGACCATAATTGCGAATAGCTTCCGAGATTTGTGCCGCATGCCACATCACCTTTTTCGGTACGCAGCCCACGTTAACACAAGTCCCACCTAATGCTTTCGCCTCAATTAAGGCACATTTTTGCCCATACATTGCTGCACGGTTCATCGACGCAATACCACCGCTTCCGCCACCAATTGCGATATAGTCGTAATGTTTGCTCATAATTTGGTTATTCCCATTGATTGAATGATTTATGAATGCATTTTCTCGCATCATACTATTGATTGTCATGGCATAAATAGCGCTTTACGATAGATAACACCTGTTAATTTAATCGGTATTACCTATCAAAAATACAGTTTACTCTGGCACAATCCACTCAACTAACGTATGCCCAGTGCCTTCTGGGACGAGTGTTTTATGTAACCATGGCAGCACATTCTTCATTTGCTGCTCAAGTTTCCAAGGTGGGTTGATCACTATCATACCGGATGCCGTCATCCCACGTTGGTCGCTATCAGGACGTACCGCCAATTCAATTTGTAATATTTTACGAATGCCTGTTGCTTCTAATTGATTGACCATACGCTTAATTTGTTGACGTAATACAACAGGATACCAAATTGCATATGTTCCTGTTGCAAAGCGTTTATAGCCTTCCACCACCCCTTTCACGACCGCTTCATAATCCGTCTTCATCTCATAAGGAGGGTCCATCAGCGCAAAGCCACGTCGACTCTGTGGGGGTAGTTTCGATTTTAGTTGTTGATAGCCGTCTTCCTTGAAAACTTGCGCGCGGTTATCCCGTGAAAATTCTGTACGTAATAATGGATAATCGCTCGAATGTAGTTCAGTTAATACCAGCTTATCGTGTTCACGTAATAAATATTTTGCTAATAATGGTGAACCTGGGTAATAGCGTAAACGCCCATTATCATTCAATTGGCGCACAATATTCATATACGGCAATAATTCCTCAGGCAAATCAGGTTGCTCCCAAATACGCGCAATCCCTTCAAGATATTCACCTGTTTTTTCTGCATGTTCCCCCGTTAATTGATAACGGCCAGCACCTGAATGTGTATCTAAATACAGAAACGGTTTTTCTTTCTCTTTCAGAGATTCAATGATCAAGCTCTGTACTGTGTGTTTTAACACATCAGCATGGTTGCCTGCGTGAAAGCTGTGACGATAACTTAACATGTAACGTTTGTTTCCTGAGGAAATTCAATACTAGCCACTAAGATGACTATTATTAAATAGGTTCTTTAAAGATAGCCCTTTTGAACAAAAAATAGACCGGATTTATTCATCCGCGTCATTATAGCTAAAATTGACTACAAATGTCATAACCATAGCTGTGTTAAAATTCACATGACTGAAAAGAAATAAAACGCTATCCTAAACACAAATTTTAAAATAAACAGAGGTAAATGATGAATAAACTACTCCTTACAACTAGTATTTGTATTTCCTTTTTTGCTAGCGCATCAGTAATGGCGGCAAAAACACAAAATGGCTGCGAAATAAAGAAACAACGCATTCAAGAACAAATTGATTACGCAAAACAACATGGTAATCAGCATCGAGTTAAAGGCTTAGAAGAAGCATTAGATAATGTGAATCGTTATTGCACTCCAGAATCTTTATATCGTGATAGTCAAAAAGATGTAGCTGAGAAAACAGAAAAAGTGCAGGAACGCGAAGCTGAGCTGCAGGAAGAAAAATTAAAAGGCGATGACAGTAGTAAAATTAAAAAACGTGAAAGAAAACTCGCAGAAGCTCAAGCAGAATTAAAAGAAGCCCAAGCTGAACTGCAAGTTTATAAAGATGCGCTTTAATTTCTAACGCCCCTTTTCCTCTGATTAATTAACCAGTTGCTTTGACTTTAAACAAACGTTCCAATGACTATTTGTCTCTTAAAACAGTCATTGGGATGAAGTTACTGTCCAATTTAAGCTATAGTATTATGCATATCATTCATTTATAGGCATTAAATAGGTCGAAAAGTCAGACAACTTTTAGTTGCGGGAAAAGGGGATTAAATGTCGAATACGCAGGAAGAAGAACAGAAAGATACTAATAAACTGAAAGCGACACTGAATAAAAGTATTGATGGCAGTAAAAAAGCAGTGACCTTCTCAATGCGAGTTGTGAACTTTATTTGTGCAATTCCTTTTATTGCTCACATCATTCGTACCGTGCAACGTTTTAATGACCGAATGGGGAACCAGTTTGGGGCTGCAATTACCTATTTCTCCTTTCTCTCTTTAATTCCCGTTTTAATGTTTTCATTCGCCGCTGCCGGTTTTGTATTAGCCAGTAATCCTGAATTGCTTGAAAAATTAGTTCGTGGAATTTCTGCAAATATTACTGACCCTACGCTCGCAAATACATTAGAAAGAACAATAGACACCGCAATCCGCCAACGTACGACAGTTGGGCTGACAGGGTTGGCTTTAGCCGTGTACTCAGGGGTTAATTGGGTTAATAACTTACGTTTAGCTATTTTGGCACAATCACGTTCTGTATGGGAACGTAATGAAGATGAACATGAAAATATTATTTTCCGCTACATTCGCGACTTCTTTGCCTTAATTGGCCTACTTATTGCCTTAATTGTGACAATTACACTTACCTCTGTTGCTGGCTCTGCACAAGCAACGATTGTCAGTACGCTTGGGTTAGATGGTATAGAATGGCTTAAACCTGCTTGGACACTGATTGGTTTAACAATATCAATTACAGCTAATTTCCTACTATTTTTATGGATTTTTTGGATCCTACCGCGTATGCAGCATCGCCGCAGGTCACTATTTAAAGGAACATTGCTTGCAGCTATTGGATTTGAAATCATTAAATCCATCATGACATGGATTTTACCTAACCTTGCCTCGTCACCTTCTGGAGCCGCGTTTGGTTCAGTGCTTGGCCTAATGGCATTCTTTTACTTCTTTGCGCGTTTAACCTTATTTTGTGCAGCTTGGATAGCGACTGATGAGCCAAAAGGTTCATTGGATAACGAAATAATTAAATAACAACTTACTGGGGCGGTAAGACAAACCGCCCTACCACTGTTTAAAACTAGCGTTTCATTTCTTCTGCCAACGTTCTAACCAATAAAGACGCAGACATCTCACGAGCTTTCGCCACATTCTGCCCCGCCCAATATGCCGCAAACTCATCACTACCTAACTTCATTGCTGCTGCATTGAGCTGCTTACCAATATCATAAACCAATGGATAATCAGGTAATTGACTTGTCTCATAGCCGTTACCTGCTCGAATAAATTGATTAATAATCCCTCTCGCTGGGCGCCCTGAAATAGCAGAAGTTAGTTGAGTGTGATCCGCTGTTTGCGATTTGATCTTAGCCCGATAGCCTGCGTTCGCGGCAGATTCAGGGCAAAGCAAAAATGCAGTGCCTAATTGAGCGGCAGCAGCACCGCACTCTAAAGCCCTATTGATATCTTGCCCATCCATTATGCCACCCGCTGCAATCACAGGTAAATCAATATACTGGGAGATTAATGTCACTAATTCATAAGTAGTGAGTTCTTCATCTAAAGCCTGCAAATCAAACATGCCTCGATGCCCTCCCGCTTCAATACCTTGTGCAACAACAGCATCAATTCCAGCCAATTCAATTTGTTGTGCTTCTTGTAAATTCGTTGCTGTCGCCATGGTATAAATACCATGTTGTTTCAATTGCTGTACCACCTCGATGGATGGAATATTAAAATGAAAACTCACTACCGCAGGTTTTGTTTCAAGTAACATAGATAACATTTCTGAGTTATCTAAAAAAGTGTGATAAATTTCATTAAGATAAGCAGGAGGAGTCTCATTAAATTGAGCGAAATAAGGCGCTAAATACTGGCTCCATGCCAGTTCATTATCAGGATGACGTTTCGCAGGTAAATGGCAGAATAAATTGACATTGAATGCTTTACTTGTCAGTGCTTGTGTTTGAGTAATCAATTGGCGAGCTTGTTCTACTGAATTTGCGCCTAGGCCTAGTGAGCCAAGCCCTCCAGCTTCTGAAACCGCAGCGGCTAGCGCCGGAGTGGAAACTCCCGCCATTGGGGCTTGTGTGATGGGATAACGCAAACCTAACCGTTGTAGAAATATATTCGAGCTATTCATGTTATTTCCTTTACTTCAATGTCTGGGTACATTTTATGTTCTTATATTGAGGATAAACATAGCACCAAATTTATATAAAAAGAAAAAACACTGGCCATTGTGTCATCGCCATATTGTCACTTTAAGCGCATTTAAAGCGTACAGGGATCGTATAGATATGATTAAGATGCCATATATCCTCATCTTAATCATTCAATAATGAGATTATTATGACCACCTCTATTCAACAACTCGAAAATTTAACTTGTGGCGTCGTCCTTTACTATCATAATCAAAGCAAAAATAGCGTGGGTGCCTTCTGTGCTAGAGGAATGGATATTGAAGGTAGGCCTCTTACTGTTGATACACCACTACGAATTGCCAGTAATACAAAGACATTTACCGCAGCTGCAATTTTACGTCTTGCTGAAATGGAAAAACTCAGTATTGATGATGCAATATCTGAATATATTGACCCTCAATATAATACGCTACTCAGTACCCAATATAATACTCACGCTATCACTATCCGCCATTTACTGGAGCACAGTAGTGGCCTGCTAGACCATGCAGATGGAGACTATCTAAAAGCCGTTCTCAAACAACCTAACTATGTTTGGAGCCGAACAGAACAAATCGAAATGTACATGCGTAAACAATTTCCAACGTTTTCGCCTGCAAAATCCTTTATCTATTCAGATACGGGTTATATTTTGCTCGGTGATATTATTGAACGGATTACGGGGCAATCTCTTGGCCTAGCTGTTAGGGAACTTTTGCATTTCGATTCTATTGGTCTCGAGAGCGCCTATTGGGAGTCATTAGAACAACCGCCGCAAATCGCAGCACCACGGGCTCGTCAATATTTAGGTAAATTGGATGGAACACATATTCATGCTTCCATGGATACCTATGGCGGTGGGGGTTTAGTTATGTCATCGAAACAAATGGCTACCTTCCTAGAAGCCTTGTTTGAGGGGGATATTTTTTCATCACCGAACACGCTAAAGACGATGCTTAGTATGGGCTCTCACGAAGGTGCAGAACTTTACCGATTAGGCATTATGGTTAATGTGGTCAATGGTATCACCCTGTATTCCCATTTAGGCTTTTGGGGGTCTGCAGCCTATTACGCACCAGAAGCAAAAATCAGTGCGGCAGGATTTGTTGATGACAGAGAGTCGCGAGAGACTCTAATTCGCGTTATTGAATCGCTATTAAGCCAATAACATTAATGAAAAGGTAGCCACTGAATCATTCAATGACTATCTTTTCATATATCTATCTTTTCATGCTTATTGTGAGGTGTGGTTTTCTTCTGCTGGTGCAGCGGGAGCGGCTTCTGTTGGTACTGGCGCAGCAATTTGGGGCCATAACACCTTGGTAAATTTCTGGCGAATTTGTTCTGCATCCATCATTTGTTTATCTTTTGGCTGCGCTAATACAAACGCTGCCTCTTGAGATAATAACCGACGGGCTTCCATATTCACCTGTTCAAGGCTTTGTGATGCCAAGAAAGATTGCCTTAACCGCTGGTATTGTTCAGGAGCAATGTCAACCACCCCATTTTGTTGGGAAATCAAACGTTGGCTAATCAAAACATCAGTACTCGTACGCGCATAGGCTGCAAATAGTTGCGATAACTGCACTTGTTTTTCTTTAAGCATATCGTCAAATAGCTCAGCAGCAATACCATTTTGGTTAATCGATGCAAGCTCACTCGCAACAATATCCGTTACCGCTGCCATTTTTTCAGGTGCTGCTGTCACCGTTAACGTACAACTGGCTTTCTGATATTGCACACGACAATCTAACCCCGGAACAACTTCTCCTTGATTAAATTTTTGATTGAACGCTTTTTGCAAAGAACGATAAACCGCTTCACGTGCTAAATCGCTCGACCAATAACGCAGTAAAACATTTGAGTCTTTAATGGGGAGCCAATCAATATCCCAAATTAATGAAAGCGTATCCTGTGCAGGCTGTTCCTGTAAAATATCAATAGATTGTGGTTTTACCGCCGATAGTACTGCAACAGAAACAGGTTCAGAGCGCCTACCTTCTAATGATGAGAAAGTTTGTGAAATTGAATCAGATAACATTCGAGAATCAACATGGCCCGCTACATATAATGTCATGACGTCCGGTGTGTACCATTTTTGATAAAAAGAATTCACACTATCAAGAGCTACAACATCATTCGGTTTTTGGCCTGGGTCATACCCCATCATCGTTGACCCCTTTAAACGCGCTCGCCAAACGGGATCATTGGCATTTAAAGGAAGTGTTGCAACTGGGACATTTTGTGCTGTCAAACCATTATGTAATGTCGTTTCTGTATACTCAGCTCCTGCAACAGAAGTTGCTAACCAGCTGAGTGCTTGCTTAATTAAGTCCGGGCGATTATTCGGTAAACTTAAGCTATAAATGGTGTAGTCATAAGAAACAACAGCGGGTGGAATTGGCATGTCAGGGTCTGTGGCCTGACGCCAGAAATCTTGTAATGTTGCTGTTGGAAATGCTTCAGTTTGATGAAGCAACGCCATTTTAGGAATGAGGTAACTGTACCCTTTTTCGCTCGCTTTTTCTGTTAATGAGCCTGTTTTAATTGCTAATCTAAGCTGGATACGATCATTAGGACGTTGCGGTGTTTGTAATAATTGCCAGCTAAAGCCATTTTCTAGCTTCCCTTGCTGCCATGCTGGATCAGGTTGTAAAGGCTCAGCTCCCGCTAAATGCGCGACTGAGAATAATACAACACCAATGATATACCGAACTTTCAAGCCCTGCATGTAAACCCCTATGTGTTTTATATCTTTATATTTAACCGCAAATAGCAACAGATAAATTAACGAAAAACATGAACTTATCGGGTTAAACGATATAGTTTGGCTTTATTCCATTTTTCATTGTTACCACTATAACGATATTAGACCATAAAGCTGAGTTCATGTTCATGACTTAATCTGATTTTTGCTGTTTTCTTTGACGGTTATACCCTTTTGCAAGTAAACCGAGCTCATCGTCACGATGATATTCAGGCACAACAATTTGATTAACTTCAGAATTTGTCTGTAATTCAATTGCGATTTTACGTAGCGGCCTTATTATCATACGACTGACACACCACGTCATTCCAATAGCAATAATGAGTACCAACAATAAATAAGTTGTTGTCATCAAAGCAAGGGTATTTAGCGCAAACCGATAAACACGGTTAGGATCCACTTGTAATGTTAAATACCCTTGGGGCTTCGCTTGCAACACAACATTTCCATACGCATACAATGGTACGGTCATTTCGACAGGGATCCCCACAAAATGGGTAACCCAATTGGGTATCGGCTTCGGCGTTGCAAAGCTTAGGTTCATTACCGTTGTGCCATCAACAGTAATAATCGCGTTTCCCATAATGCCTGATGTCTTTAAGCTTATCAGCAGCCGTTTAACTTCATTAAGGTCGGAGCTTAGGAGGGAATCTGTTAATGGTTTTTGAATTTGCACTACAGCGTTACTGAGCTGGTCTAAATAATCTTGCTTACGTTGTTCAACTAAGTAACTGAATTGAATAGCTAAAAAAAGCGCAAGTGATAGTAGCGTAATCATAAAGAATACGACCATACTTTTTAATGTTAGTGAGCGTTGGACTCGGGTATTCATTTGGCCACAACCTTTCTAATCAAGCAGCTTTTTAAAGAAAACGGAAACATCAGTCAGTATACTTGATTTTATCCGTAAAAGAGTAGCTTAAAAAGAAAGATTGGGTATTTAGGACAAACAGCATGTTAAAGCGGCTTAAAGTGGCACTAGAATAAAAGACGGCAGAAAGTTAGCCTTTCCACCGTTTCACTCCTTAACTCACGACAACCGTTTGTTTTTCATCTTCATCAACCGCAAAACACGCAACTAACTGTTGGTTATATTCCTTCAATGTTGGTTGAAATTGAGTACACTGACCAAATGCTCTACGGCAACGCGCTGCAAATGCGCACCCCGGTGGTGGGTTTAAAGGGCTTGGTAACTCTCCCGTTAACTTAATACGTTCGCGCCGAGCGTCTGGGTTCAACCTTGGTGTCGCTGATAATAACGCTTGAGTATAAGGGTGAAGAGGGTTATTAAAAATCTGCTCTTTTGTTCCTTTCTCCACACAGCGGCCTAAATACATCACCATGACTTCATCAGCAATATGCTCTACCACCGATAAATCATGTGAAATAAAGACATAAGACAAACCTAAATCTTGCTGTAAATCCATCATCAGATTTAATACTTGAGCACGAACAGAAACATCCAGTGCGGAAACGGGTTCATCTGCAACCACAATGTCAGGGTCAAGCATTAAACCACGTGCTATCGCGATACGCTGGCGTTGACCACCAGAAAACATGTGAGGATATCGGCTATAGTGCTCTGTTTTTAAACCCACTTTAGCCATCATCGATAATACTTTTTCCTTGCGCTGCTCTTTCGACAGTGAAGTATTAATCAATAACGGCTCTTCCAAAATTTGCCCCACCTTTTTACGTGGATTCAAAGAGCCATAAGGGTTTTGAAACACAATTTGGATTTTTTGGCGACGCAGTTTCTCTGCAGACTTATCTTTTACTAACAAGTTTTGGTCTTGGTAATACAACTCGCCCTCAGAAGGTTGCTCAATCATGGTTAATAAACGACCTAATGTCGATTTACCACACCCCGACTCCCCAACCACGGCCAGTGTTTTACCTCGTTCTAGCTCAAAAGAGACTCCATCCAATGCTTTTAAGGTTTTTTCAGCAGCAAAAACCCCTCTTTTGACGGAATAATATTTTTTCAAATCCACCGCTTTGAGCAATGGAGTGTGTTGTTTATCACTCATAATGTTGGCCTCCCCATATCATCCAGCGGCATATGGCATTTGACTTGGCGATCACCAACGGTTTGTAACATTGGCTCTTCTTGACGGCATTTCTCCGTTGCATACGGACAACGTGGGTTCAATAAACACCCTACAGGCCTATCGTATTTTCCGGGGACCACACCAGGAAGTGAGGCTAAACGGGATTTATTCGTCGCAAATTCCGGCAAGGCACGTAATAGCGCTTGTGTATAAGGATGGCGAGGATGTTTAAAAATATCACTTGCTTTGGCGGACTCCACCACCTGCCCCGCATACATCACAATAATATGATGCGCAGCTTCTGCCACTAAAGCGAGGTCATGCGTGATAAGCACTAATGCCATATTTTCTTGCTGCTGCAATTCCAACAATAATTCAATAATTTGGGCTTGAATAGTGACATCTAATGCCGTTGTCGGCTCATCCGCAATCAATAATTTAGGCCGGCATGCTATTGCCATAGCAATCATCACACGCTGGCTCATTCCTCCTGACAATTGGTGAGGATACACATCTAAACGTGATTGTGGGTCAGGGATACCCACCATGTCTAACAGGTCAATTGCCCGTTGCTTACGCGTACTTTTGCTGCCGCCTTGGTGGACTTTCAATGCTTCCATAATCTGATAACCCACCGTAAAACATGGGTTTAAACTGGTCATCGGGTCTTGGAAAATCATCGCCACATCGGCACCAACGATTTGCCGGCGCTCTTTTTCAGGGATTGACAGTAAATCTCGTCCATCAAATTGCAATGAATTCGCCATCACTTTTCCCGGGTAATCAATTAACCCCATAATAGCCAGTGAACTCACTGATTTACCTGAACCAGATTCCCCTACAATACCAACGACTTGGCCTTTATCAACGCTATAGCTGATGCGGTCAACGGCGCGAAACGGTGCCTTTTCGTCTCCGAAATGAACCGAAAGTTGTTCTACATTTAACAATGCCATTTGGTTACCTCATCACTGCTTGAGTTTTGGATCAAATGCATCACGTAACCCATCACCCATTAGGTTAAACGCAAGCACCGTCAATAAAATTGCCAGTCCAGGGAAAGTCACAACCCACCATGCGCTTTGTGCAAATTGCAGCACATCAGACAGCATCGTTCCCCACTCAGGAGTTGGTGGCTGCGCGCCCATTCCGAGGAAACCCAAAGCAGCCATATCTAAAATGGCATTCGAAAAACCTAAAGAGGCTTGTACAATCAATGGTGCCAAACAGTTAGGTAAAATATTCACGAACATTTGGCGTACAGCCCCTGCACCCGCAACACGAGAAGCCGTCACATAGTCACGGTTGACTTCCACTAAAACAGCCGCTCGTGTTAATCGAATATAGTGAGGTAATGCAACAAACGTCAAAGCAATCGAGGCATTAACAATCGAAGGTCCAAAAATGGCGACCAGTACCAAAGCTAATAACAAACTTGGCAATGCCAACATGATATCGACAACTCGCATAATTAATGCGTCAACGACACCACCAAAATAGCCAGCGATCACACCAATAGTGACCCCCATGATTAACGACAGCACAACCACTAAACAACCAACTAGCAGTGACAGTCGGGCGCCATACATTAAACGAGAGAGTAAATCACGCCCAACATCATCAGTGCCTAAAATAAAATGCCAACTTCCCCCATCTTCCCAAACTGGCGGAGCAAGTAAGAAATCACGAAATTGTTCATCTGGAGCATGTGGAGCTAATATACCTGCAAAAATCGCAATCAGTACCATCAGGATAATGTAGAACATCCCGACAACTGCCCCTTTATTACGTTTAAAATAATGCCAAAATTCTTGTAATGGTGTCATCGGCTGTGGGGCGCTGACAACGGTTGGCTCAGTAGATTGAGACATTTAGCGCTCCTTATTTCTTATGACGAATACGTGGGTTTACAATGCCATACAGCACGTCGACCACTAAGTTTACGAAGATAATCAGTGTAGCAACCAGCAGAACTCCCCCTTGTACCACAGGGTAATCACGACGCTGTAGCCCTTCGATTAACCAGCGCCCTAACCCAGGCCATGAGAAAATAGTTTCTGTCAAGATAGCCCCTGCTAACATCACCCCAACCTGCAAGCCAATTACCGTAACAACGGGTAATAATGCATTACGTAGTGCGTGAATTAAAATTACGCGAGCGCGGCCAAGACCTTTAGCACGTGCAGTACGAATATAATCCTCTCCCAATACTTCCAACATTGACGAGCGAGTCATACGCACAATAACGGCTAATGGGATCGTACCCAAAACAATGGAAGGCAATATCAAGTGCTCTACCGCATCAATAAAATCGCCATCTTCACCCCAAATTAGGGTATCAATTAGCATAAAACCGGTCAGAGGCTGGGAATCATCAAGAAAAACAGTGTCACTCACTCGTCCTGCAACAGGGGTGAGGTCTAATTGCACCGACACTAACATGATGAGCATGATCCCCCACCAGAAGATAGGCATTGAGTAGCCTGTTAAAGAAAGGCCAATCGCAGTATGGTCAAAGATTGAACCACGTTTTACTGCGGCTAAAACCCCAACTGGGATCCCTACAGAAATTGCAAAAATCATGGCACAAGTTGCCAATTCCACTGTCGCTAAAAAACGGGGCAAAAACTCTTCCCATACACCAATGCGACTTTTTAAGGAAATCCCTAAATCACCATGAAATATCCCATTGATATAATGAAGATATTGTTTCCAAAGTGGCTGATCAAGCCCTAACTCTGCCATTAAATAAGCATGCCTTTCAGGGGATAGTCCCCTTTCACCGGCCATGATCATCACCGGGTCGCCTGGGATCATGTGGACAAAGGCAAAAGTCAATAATGTAATACCGATAAACGTGGGGATCACAAGCCCCAATCGTCGGAGGATAAATTGCAACATATCCTGAATCTCTTTAATAATGCCGTTGACGGCTCTTAGTCCGTTTGGCTACTCAGAAAATTGCTTTTCCGGGTGCTCACAAACAACTTAACTTCTCTGCTTCTTCTAGAGAAGAAAACGCCCTCCGCTCTAAACCAGCAACGAAGGGCATAGACAGATTAGATACGATTACTTCTCAATATCGACGTTTTCGAAGTGGTGCTTGCCTAATGGGTCAACCACATAGCCTTTGACTTCTTTACGTACGGGTTCAAACACTGTAGAGTGCGCGATAATCAGGGCTGGCGCCTGCTCATTCATCACAACTTGCGCTTGTTTGTACAGTTCGACTCGCTTGTCGTGATCTGCTGTTTGGCGCGCTGGTTGGATCAAGTTCTCAAAGCTTTCATTACACCATTTTGAGTAATTAGAACCTTGCTCTTTTGCTGCACAGCTAAACAAGGTTGCAAAGAAGTTATCAGGGTCCCCATTGTCACCCGTCCAACCCATCATTACTGTTTGTGGCTCACCATCTTTCGCACGTTTGAGGTACTCTCCCCATTCGTAGCTAACAACTTTTGATTTAACGCCAACTTTTGCCCAGTCTGCTTGGATCATTTCCGCCATACGGCGTGCATTTGGGTTATATGGTCGTTGAACAGGCATAGCCCACAGGTCAATTTCAAAACCATTCGGGAAACCCGCTTCTGCTAATAAGGCTTTGGCTTTTTCAGGATTATATTCGTAATCGTTTACCGCATCGTTATAGCCCCACATTGTCGGTGGGATAAGGTTTTTCGCTTTTTGGCCTGCACCTTGATAAACCGCTTCGATAATTGCATCTTTGTTCACCGCCATAGACAGTGCTTGGCGAACCTTTTGATTATCTAATGGTTTTTTCTCAACATTATAAGAGAGATAGCCGACGTTTAGGCCTGGTTGCTCCATTAATGTAATGTCTTTATCTTGCTTCATGCGCTCTAAATCAGCCGGATTTGGATATGGCATGACTTGGCATTCATTTTTTTGCAGTTTTGCATAACGAACGGAAGCATCTGGTGTGATAGAGAAGACTAAACGGTCAAGTTTAGGTTTTGTACCCCAATATTGGTCATTGGCTTTATAAAGAATACGAGAGTCTTTTTGGTATTGTTGCAGAACAAATGGGCCCGTTCCAATTGGGTTTAAGTCCACTTTCTCTGGCGTACCCGCTTTCAACATCTGGTCTGCATATTCAGCAGAAAGAATCGATGCAAAGTCCATTGCCATATCAGCTAAGAATGGTGATTCTGGGCGAGTTAATGTGATTTTTACTGTGTTATCATCGACTTTTTCAACTTTATCGATAATTTTATCCATATCCATTCCCATAAAGTATTCGTAGCTACCGCCTGAAACTTTATGATATGGGTGATTTGCATCTTTTTGGCGCATAAATGTATAAATCACATCATCTGCGTTAAGATCACGGGTCGGTTTAAATTCTTTGTTAGAGTGCCATTTGACACCCTTACGTAGATGGAAAGTGTACTCTTTACCATCATCACTCACTTCCCAGCTTTCCGCTAAACCCGGTTCAATTTCCGTTGTTCCTAATTTGAATTCAACTAAACGGTTATACAGCGGGATAGAGCTTGCATCATAGGTTGTTCCTGATGTGAACAACTGTGGGTTAAAGCCTTCTGGAGAACCTTCAGAACAGTAAACTAACGTTTTTGCCTGTACTGTTGCTGATACTGCTAATGCTGCCAATGTAAGTCCTACAGTCAGTAGACCTGTCTTTTTAATAGAGCGCATCTGTATGCTCCTATGGTGTTCATGTTGTTTTGCTTGATGTCTAGATCCGTCATAAAAGCGACAGATGTAGTATCTGTATTTTTTGTTATTCATTGTGCAATTAATCAACTGTCACTCACTTCGTCAATAGCCACATTTACGCTCCGCCCACAATTCATGTAACATATTAGAAACAATTAGCATTGCAATTTAGCTTAAAATTTCATAATGAAGTGCAAGATGCAGGTGTTATAACCATATAATTAGTAGTGAATAGGGTTTTATATCGAGGTTATTTATTTTTATATTTGTGATTAAGTGCTGAATTACTGAACGAATATAGTGCTTTTGTTGGCATGATACGAAATAAAACACTAGAGAGAATCGATGTGGAAATTATTTTAGTATGTAATTATTTAGTTTGTTTTTTATGCAAATAAAAAACATTCAACTGCTTTCACTAAACATAATTTTAACCAATTGATAACTTAAAGAATAAAATAATACTGGCTGTAGTTTGTATTCTTATTTTCCAAAGTACAGAATATGCTTTAATACTGATGATAAAAACTACAATTGCCTAATATTACCTAGGTCATTTTAAATAGATACAATCACCAGCTTTAACCCTATGATTTAATTAATAATGAAATTTCATTTGAAGGCTCGAACTCATTGAATTTGCCAGTAGTCGGTCAGTTTGCCAAACTGGCGCTTCTACAAATAAATGATATGACAAACTCCCAATTTGGCCTTTAGCTCCGACTCTCCCTCCCAGCAATAGGTTTTCTTTCCAAAATGTGGCTCTATCATTTGATGTTGTTCCTAAACCTAACGAGGTATATAAAGCCATTTGCGGCCATGGGCTCTGCCAGACCACCTCGTTTTGTAGCTTTAAGCTATTATCCCCCATTTCAAGGTGCTCAGCTCCACCGATAAAACCACTAACACCTCCAAATCCAGTAAGTGATCCTTGGTCTAATAAAACATCTAGCTTGTCACGACTTAATTGCATATCAAATTGGCTTTGATATTGAAAAGGGGAGGCTTCCTTCATTGCTGAAGCCGAAATCTGTAAAACCTGTGGCTTATTTAAACCCGTAATTTGCTGTACATTGGTACCAAACCAGTTAGTTCCTTGTTTATACGTTAATGTAACTAAAGCACTTCCCCGTAAAAAATTGACCTGATGAGTTAACCCACCAATGATGTAATGAGCCAAGCGTTGTTGTGTTCGTAAGTGTAGGTCAGCCAAAAACGTGTCACTTTTTTGGCTTTCAGACCCTAGACTTAATGAAGTTACCGTTTTTTCTGTTCGTTTTAATAAATATTCGGCTTGTAGTAATAAGAAGCCATTATGTTGCTGTAGTGGTAAAGCGGCATCATTACTGGTAATAACTGTTTTATTTTCCTGATACCCACTAAATATTGAAAACAACCAATATTGATAAGGGAGAGAGTAAAACAATATTGCTGATTTAATTTCAGTTTCTTCTGTGTTGCTAAATTGACGGCTGATTTCTGAATATAAAAAATCACTTCGTAAAAAAGGATTGGCGACCATAAAAGTATGGCCAACAGTGCTACCGACTTGCCGAGAAATTGAGTGTGATTCAAAAGAAAGCGCACCTTGGAATTCGCGTCGGTGCTGGCCTACCACGACAATTTGAGTAGCATTCCCATAGGTATCATCAGGAATTAGTTTGATATGGAAAGGAAGTAAAGATGTATTTTGCAAATTGTACAAGCCTTGTTCAATTTGCCGTAAATTAAGCGTATCACCTAACTGGAAAGGAAATATGTGTGGTAGTAATTTATCTTCTGACTGCTCATTTTGATAAACCACAGAAGAAACCGTTCCTGCTATTATTTTTGCTTGCAAAATACCAAACAGAAAAGTTTGCTCAGGGTAATACAAGTAAGAGGTCAGATAGCCTGCATGAATTAACTTCGCCGTAATATCATCTGCATAGTTGAGTAAGCCTTGTTCATCAATACATTGGCCCTCTATCTTTTGCCGCCATTTATTGACTTGGCTAACAGCTATTTCCTTAATCTGCTCAAGCCCAATGAAATGTACTTGGTTTATCATAATACAAGTAGATGGCATCTCAACAATACCATTTGGAGGCGCTATAGGCGCGCTATAAGCTTTAAAGCCAATAACGGTATAAAGACTTAATAAGAAGAAACAAAGAGGTATCGATAAAACGTTATTAACTTTCATTAACGAGTCCTTGTAATGAAAAAGCGTTTTTACCTAAAACAACATGAGTGAATCAGCTTATATATCAACAGAGATAGGTTATTGAGTGCAAGCCAAGTTAGTCTGAAATAGTTGGGGTGAAAAATAGGAAGGGATATAAACGAAAAAACCCACCTCAATGAGGTGGGTTCTAAAATTTGGTCGGCGAGAGAGGATTCGAACCTCCGACCCACTGGTCCCAAACCAGTTGCGCTACCAAGCTGCGCTACTCGCCGAAAACGGTGTGAATAATACTGCCAAGAACGGAGATCGTCAACCCATTTTTCGCCAATTCTGTTCGTTTGCTGATAAAACCACCAAAACAGTAAGGCTTATATGCAAATTACCTTATTTTAAGTAAAAAATAAGCACTAGAATATTTTAGTGCTTATTTATCAAACAGGTTAGCGTTTATAAAAATAACGTTAACTACAAGCTAATAACCTATTTTTAAGGCTATTGAAGCAAAGAAATATCCGCTACTTTTAAGAACAACTCACGTAATTGGCTTAATAGCGTCAAACGATTAATACGAACCGCTTGGTCTTCATCCATTACCATAACATTTGCAAAGAATTCATCTACGATATCGCGTAAAGAAGCTAATTCAACTAAAGCCTCTTGATAATTCCTTTCTGCAAACATTGGCGCAAGTTTATCTTGCAATACCACAACATGGGTCGCAAGTTTGACTTCTTCAGGTGTTTTTAGAACAGAAGCTAAAACGTTATCAGCCAATTTTTCTTCTGATTTGCTCAGAATATTGGAAACACGTTTATTTGCCGCTGCAAGTGCCTGCGCCTCTTCTAATGAACGGAAGTGAGTAACAGCTTTCACTCGTGCATCAAAGTCAGCAGGTTGTGTTGGATGACGAGCTAATACCGCTTGGATGGTATCAATACTATAGCCTAATTCTTGATACCAAGAACGGAAACGACCAAGCATGAACTCGACAACGTCATTAACCACATTTTTATTGGTTAATTTATCACCGTATAAACGAGCTGCTTCTTCTGTCATTTCAACAAGATCAAGCTGGTAGCCTTTTTCTACGATGATGCGTAAGACACCTAATGCAGCACGGCGCAAAGCGAATGGGTCTTTATCGCCTTTAGGATGTTGGCCAATACCAAAAATACCAGCAAGCGTATCCATTTTTTCAGCCAATGCTAATGCGGCTGAAACATCAGTCGATGGAAGTGCATCTCCAGAAAAACGCGGTTGGTACTGCTCTTTTAAAGCTAATGCAACGTCTTCTGACTCACCATCATGGCGTGCATAATGCATTCCCATAACGCCTTGAGTGTCTGTGAATTCAAACACCATATTAGTCATTAAGTCACATTTTGCTAATAAACCAGCTCGTGTCGCATGGTTTACATCTGCACCAATTTTGTTTGCAATCCAGCCAGCTAATGCTTCTAAACGGTCAGTTTTATCACGCAGTGTACCTAATTGTTTTTGGAACAATACAGTTTCTAAGCGTGGTAAGTTATCTTCCAAACGTTGTTTACGGTCAGTTTTAAAGAAAAATTCGGCATCGGCTAAACGCGGACGTACAACTTTTTCGTTACCTGAAATAATTTGCTGAGGGTCAGAAGACTCAATATTTGCCACAAAGATAAAATTAGGCATTAACTTGCCCGTCTTATCATAAACTGGGAAATATTTTTGGTCCCCTTTCATGGTATAAACTAGCGCTTCTGAAGGAACATCTAAGAATTTCTCTTCAAATTTAGCTGTTAAAACGACCGGCCATTCAACCAATGAAGTCACTTCTTCAAGCAAACTATCTGTTAAGTCAGCTTGGCCACCAAGAGCCTGAGCCGCTTTTTCCGCATCGGCTTTAATAACCGCTTTACGTTCTGCGTAATCTGCCATGACTTTACCGCGTTCACGTAAAATGGCTGGATATTGTTCCGCATTATCAATAGTAAATTCAGATTCACCCATGAAACGGTGACCACGAATTGTGCGCCCGCTCTTAATACCTAAAATTTCGCCATCAATAACATCACTACCCAGTAACAATGTTACCGTGTGCACAGGGCGAACAAATTGTGTGTCCTTATCTGCCCAACGCATTAATTTAGGTATAGGTAATTTGGCCAATGCACGGCTAACCATATCAGCCAGTAATTCACTGACTGCCTGCCCTTTCATTTGGGCACGATAGAGTAGCCACTCGCCTTTATCCGTGGTCAAACGCTCAGCCTGATCAACGGTAATACCACACCCGCGAGCCCAGCCTTCAGCGGCTTTAGTTGGTTGGCCATCTGGACCGAATGCTTGAGAGATAGCAGGGCCGCGTTTTTCAATTTCACGGTCTGGCTGTGAAGCCGCTAAATCAGCGACTTTAAGTGCTAACCGGCGAGGAGCAGCAAACCACGTTACTGCACCATGAGCAATATCTGCCCCATCAAGTTCAGCCGTAAAATTTGCAGCAAATGATTCAGCTAATGAACGAAGAGCCTTCGGCGGTAACTCTTCGGTGCCGATTTCCACAAGGAAAGTCTGTTGAGTCATGACAGCCTCTTAGTTCTTATGACACATAGGGAATCCAAGCGCTTCACGAGAAGCATAATACGCTTCTGCAACCCCTTTGGTTAGGGTACGAATACGTAAGATATAGCGCTGGCGTTCAGTAACAGAAATGGCTTTACGTGCATCGAGTAAGTTGAAAGTATGAGCCGCTTTCAAGATACGTTCGTATGCAGGTAGTGGAAGTGGCGTTTCCAAAGCCAGCAAGTGTTGAGCTTCTTTTTCGTACTCTTCAAAGCATTTGAAAAGAAAATCAACATTTGCGTATTCAAAGTTATAGGTTGATTGCTCAACTTCGTTTTGATGATAGATATCACCATAAGTGGTTTTACCCAATGGGCCATCACACCAAACAAGGTCATACACGCTGTCCACGCCTTGGATATACATCGCTAAGCGCTCTAAACCGTATGTAATTTCACCTGTTACTGGTTTACACTCAAGACCACCGACCTGCTGGAAGTAAGTGAACTGAGTGACTTCCATCCCATTAAGCCACACTTCCCAGCCTAATCCCCAGGCACCTAATGTTGGGTTTTCCCAGTTATCTTCAACAAAACGAATGTCGTGAACTGTTGGGTCAACACCTAATTCTTTTAAAGAACCAAGGTATAACTCTTGGATATTGTCTGGTGATGGTTTGATGATCACCTGAAACTGGTAATAGTGTTGTAGACGGTTTGGGTTTTCACCATAGCGGCCATCAGTTGGTCGACGAGATGGTTGAACATAAGCCGCTGCAATAGGCTCAGGGCCTAATGCGCGCAAACACGTCATTGGGTGAGAAGTTCCAGCGCCGACTTCCATGTCCAATGGTTGAACAATGGTACAGCCTTGACGCGCCCAGTAGTCCTGTAATGTCAGGATAAGACCTTGAAAGGTTTTGGTATCAAACTTTTGCATGTTAGATCCGCACGCGATACGTAAAATTTAATGAAAGTACGCCAGTATACCCTTTGACCGCAAGATATACAGCATTGAATATGTCTGTATTTATTCTAAAAATAAAAAAAAATACTTTCACCCCTTTTAAGCTGGTTATTTATACAGTATAAATAGTTTGTTTTTTGAAGCAAACCAATTACCATTGTAAAAAGGATGAAAAATGGATACCGCACTAACACGTTGCCATTGGGTCAATCAAGATCCTGAATATATCGCTTATCACGACCATGAATGGGGTAAACCCACTTATGATAACTTAACGTTATTTGAAATGATCTGCCTTGAAGGCCAACAAGCCGGGCTCTCTTGGTACACCATTTTAAAAAAACGCCAAGGATATCGTGATCTATTTCATCATTTCGACCCTGAAAAAATTGCATCAATGAATGAAGACGATATTGAGCGACTCATGCAAGATACTCGGATCATCCGTAATCGATTAAAAATTAATGCAATTATTGCAAATGCAAAAGCTTATTTAGCCATGAAAGAAAATGGTGAAGACTTCTCCACTTTTATTTGGCAATTTGTTAATGGCCAACCCATTATCAACGGTTGGGAGCTCTCATCACAAGTTCCTGCGGAAACAGAACTTTCTAAGCTTCTCTCCAAAGCGCTCAAAAAACGTGGGTTTAAATTTGTCGGCTCAATTACTTGCTACGCCTTTATGCAAGCAACTGGCATGATAAATGACCATTTAGTGAATTGTTGCCAATTTAAATAAATTAGTTTTTATCGGTGTAACTCATCGAGTAAAAAGAAAAATAAACCACCAAAGCATTAACATTGCAACATTTTAGACTGTTAAATATATCCATCTTAATATTTTATCTTAATAAAAGATAGAAATTGGTGGTTGAACTCTGAGGTGCAGCGGAGTATGTTTTAAATTCCATTAACAATCTAATAAATATATGTGAATAAATGCGATGATATTTTCTAAATTTGGCAATAAATTTGCTAAAAATTCAGGTATTTCATTATTAATGAAAGACTTGAATGAAGGCATAAGAACCCCTGGCTCCATTATGTTAGGGGGAGGAAATCCTGCTCATATCCCTGAAATGGATAAGTATTTCCAAGATCTGTTAGCTGAGATGTGTGCTAATGGCCAATTGACGGACACTTTATGTAATTATGATGGTCCTCAAGGTAAAGATGCCATGTTGAAAGCGCTTGCAGCTACGCTAAAAGCAAAACTAGGTTGGAATATTAGCGCGAAAAATATTGCCCTATCTAACGGCAGCCAGAGTGCTTTTTTCTATCTATTTAACTTGCTAGCCGGTCGCTTTGAAGATGGTATCACCCGTAAAGTGCTATTTCCTCTTG
This sequence comes from Providencia hangzhouensis, assembly GCF_029193595.2. Taxonomy (NCBI): domain Bacteria; kingdom Pseudomonadati; phylum Pseudomonadota; class Gammaproteobacteria; order Enterobacterales; family Morganellaceae; genus Providencia; species Providencia hangzhouensis. The sequence continues at coordinate 292,278 of NZ_CP135052.1, read as the reverse complement.
CCCCTGAATATGTCGGTTATGCAGACTCAGGTCTTGATGATGGCTTATTCGTCGCGAATAAGCCACAAATAGAATTTTTACCTAATGGTCAATTTAAATACCGAGTCGACTTCAACACATTAGAGGTTACTGATGATATTGGGGTGATTTGTGTGTCTCGCCCAACAAATCCGACTGGTAATGTCATTACTGATGAAGAAGTTGAGCATTTAGACCAACTAGCTAAACAACATAATATTCCACTACTAATAGATAATGCTTATGGTGTTCCTTTCCCTGGCATTATTTTCAGCGAAGCTACGCCATTTTGGAACGAAAATGTCATTCTTTGTATGAGTTTATCTAAACTTGGTTTACCAGGAACTCGATGCGGCATTATCATCGCTAACGAAGAAATCATTGAAGCTGTTAGTAATATGAATGGCATCATCAGCCTTGCTCCTGGTGGCATAGGCCCTGCGCTTGCCTTAGAAATGCTTAAAAAAGATGACCTTATCTCGTTATCTAAAAATGTAATTGGTCCTTTTTATAAGCAGCGTGTAGAAGAAGCCATCGAAATTATTCGCCGCTATATCCCAGAAGATAAGTGTTTAATTCATAAGCCAGAAGGTGCCATTTTCCTCTGGTTATGGTTTAAAGACCTACCAATTAATTGCTTAGAATTATACCAACGCTTAAAAAAACGTGGTGTATTGATGGTTCCCGGCCATTACTTCTTCCCTGGTATTGAACAGGATTGGCCACATGCGCATCAATGTATGCGTATGAACTATGTCCCTGAGCCAGAAAAAATTGAACAAGGGATCAAGATATTAGCTGAAGAGCTTGAAAAAGCTTATCAAGAAGTGACCTGCTAGTTGTGAAACGACAAGGTACTTTTAGCCCTGTTATTGCAATATTTAGGTAAAAAAAAAGCCCTTTCATATAGAAGGGGCTAAAAATTAGCGAGAACTCCGTAATTGAAATCAAATTAATTTTTCAATACGAATATCATTCAAAACTATTAGAACATCTTTTCTATTTGGTTATTGCTTAAACAAAAGCACTTTTTGCCCCTATATATCGTGATACCTTTCATTACTGCCTTATACATCAAACATCAAAATCCAAATATCATATTGAAAAAGCTATAATTTTAGAAATTTCAATAGAATTTCTGCTATTCATCGGTTTAACAATCACATCTAGCTAAACCGCCCAAAATAAAATAGCCAGCAATTGTGGAGAAATAATTCTTAAAAACATCGCTAATGGATAAACCGTTGCATAAGACAATGCCGGAGCACCGCTGGCCGCATGAATATTATTTGCAAAAGCCAGTGCAGGAGGGTCTGTCATAGAGCCCGCTAGCACCCCACAAAGGCTCAAATAGTTCATTTTGCCAAAAATTCGAGCTACAACACCTGTAATAAATAGTGGTACAAACGTAATCAATAGCCCATAACCAATCCACGTTAGCCCATCACCTTTAATTAAAGTATCAATGAAGCCACCACCAGAATTGAGCCCAACAACAGCGAGGAACATGACGATTCCCAGTTCTCTCAGCGCTAAGTTTGCACTCGGAGGCATAAACCAATATAAACGCCCTATAGTCCCTATACGACCGAGAATTAGAGCAACAACCAGTGGCCCTCCCGCTAATCCCAGTTTCAGCGCAGCAGGAAAACCAGGAACAAAAACAGGTATTGACCCCAGCACAACTCCAAGCCCTATCCCGAGGAATACAGGTAACATTTGAACTTGCTGTAGTTTCTGTTTCGCATTACCTAACAAAGCGGTGACGGCTTCGATTGACTCAGGACGTCCAACAATATTTAAAATATCACCAAATTGTAAAACCGAATTGTTATTAGCAACTAAATCAATACCAGTTCGGTTTAATCGTGTCACAACAACATCATATTTTTGTTTTAAGTTTAAGTCTTTCAGCCTTTTACTTAGTACAGCATCATTCGTCACCACCACACGAACGGAATGCAAAATAGAGCTTGATGTCGACAAGGATACGTCAACTTCCTCACCTAATATTAAACGAACTTTATTTAAATCATCTTTTAAACCAACAACGTGCAATAAGTCACCTAAATGAATTTCTGTGGTAGGCTGAGGAACAACCAGCATGTCCCCACGTTTTAATCTTGAGCAAACAATAGCTTCACTACCAAGCAGTGGGATGTCTTGCATCATTAAGCCATCAAGATTGGCGTTACGAATGGCAATGTTCATAGTCTGCAGAGAGTCGCGCTGTTGAAAAGTAGAACTATTAAATGCAGAAGCTTCTTTCTCTACTGAAATTCTAAAGATAATGCGTACTAACCACATCACCAATAAGATGCCACAAATCCCCATAGGGTAAGCCATGGCATAACCCATCCCCATCTGGCCAACAAGATTAGGGTCAGATCCTAAGTCAGTTAAAATTTGCTGACCAGCACCTAAAGATGGCGTATTCGTTACCGCCCCTGAGAAAATACCTAAGATAATCGGTAATGGAATATTCGCGACTTTATATATGATTGCTGTTACCACCGCGCCTAAGACAACGACCATCAACGCAAAGCCGTTTAGTTTCAGCCCAGAAACGCGTAGAGAAGAGAAAAAACCAGGCCCAACCTGAATACCTATTGTGTATACAAACAGTATCAAGCCAAATTCTTGAATAAAATGCAGCATGTCTTTATTAAGTTGCAAGCCATAACTTTGGGCGAAGTGTCCAACAATGATCCCCCCAAATAGAACACCACCAATCCCTAGCCCAACACTACGGATCTTCCAATTTCCAATCCATAGCCCTAAAGCAGCAGCTAACGCCAACAAACTTACAGTAAGAGCTAATTCACTCATAGACCGCATCCTTTTGACGACAAGTTACCCGTTAAACACACCCAAATAGGTGATAAAACATACTACTGAATCGATTATGCCAAATAGCATGAGGGTAATATGTGCCATAGAGCACAGTTCAGAAGGAATAAATGATCTATTTTTTTAGAATTTTCAACCTGATAACAAATATAAAATAGTATGTCTTTATTTCTTAACGTTATTTATCATTCATAGAAATAGCTACTTAAGACAAACATTTTTAGTTAATAGCTACAAGTAAACTATTAACTAAAAAAATACATACGGTTAAATAAAATAATAATACGACACCATTATTGTGAATTTCTTGTTTTTAGTTATTATAAGTAAATATTGGGAACGACAAACTAAATACAGGTTAACAATGTCTATGCCGAGTTTAATTTCAATACGATTATATTTTCTTATCGCACCTCTTATTTTGAGTGGTTGCTCCAGTATTATGACTCATGCAGGCCCATCAGAAGGTTATTACCCTGGTTCGAAAAACAGTATTAAAATGATTAAAGATGATGAGACCGGCTGGGTTGTTAAACCTTTACTTGCTATTGATTTACCCTTTTCTGTTGTTATGGATACTCTTTTAATTCCTTTAGATTACGCGAAATCGGGTAATGATGATAAAGCAGACTCACCCAAAAAACGCATAGAAGAACTTGAAAATAAAGATAAAACCAAAAAGTAATTCAGGCTCAATCAAACGTTTGTAATTAAAATTTCATTGTGTATTAACTGTATTTATGAATACATTATTTTTTAATCTAAGATCTGACCAATCATTTATATAATATCTGTTTAGTTATTATCTTATTATGATAACTATCTTCTTAACTTAAATATTCTATTTATAAGTATTTTTGCACTCATTACATGAATAATTAACAATTAAATTTTTTAAATGCTAATCAGAGAAAAATAAAAACAGTCACAGATAAAAAAAAGCTTATCAATACTTTTTTTATTCGTGACTGTAGTAACATAATTATGTTATTTGCTGTTTAAACCCGTTTCTACGGTATAAATTTGCCTAAATCCATCAATATCTCGCATAAACGCAATCAATTCATCATTAGGTGAAAATACAACGGCATCAGCAACAGGAGCAAGTTCAGTACGCTGTGTTAATTTTTGTATGGTTCCGCTCACGACGTGACAATACACGACACTATTGTCACAAATAAAACAAATGTGCTCACCTTTACTATCCCAGCTAAAGGCAGACTGAACCGGTGAAGAACCCTGAGTTATCTGCCTTTGCACTCCAGTCAGCGTATCAACTAACCACAATTGAGCATTACCGTCATCATCATTCATCAAACAAGCGATTGATTTACCATCTGGCGAAGTTCTTAGCCAATGTCGTGGCTGCTTCGCTAAACCAGGAAATTTTTTATCGTGTGTATAAGTTAAACGCCTTTGCTGTATACCTTTTGGTGGGGAAGGCATGCTTGATTCTGTTCCTTGGATAGGAGATTCCCCCGCAATCATGTAATCCTCAAGCTGTGAAGGTAGATCAACAATATAGATCTCAGGAATAATTTCTCCATTTGTAGAATGAGTGTCACCAATAAACACCAGCGCTCTTTCTTGCCACTCTCCATTCTCTTTTTGATAACCTTTTTGACCTACCCAACCCTCTTCATATGCACGGCTAATCTCATCGCTGCTAGGCTTAGGCTGTTGCGTTGTTCGCGTCACAACACAACAAAAGTAATCGCCACTATATTCTCGAAAATGTATTTTAGGACTCACATTAACGGGCCCAATAGGTACTGCAATTGCCACATTTCGTTGGTCTAATTGCACATCTAATTCATGCATTACATGGTCATTATAGGTAAAACTCAACCACTTTCCGTCTGGACTAAAAACATGGACATGAGTCCCCCCACGCAACGCTCCCACTAAATACGGAGGGGTAATACACATTGCATCAATTGGGTGAGCTACATTTAATTGATCTTCTTTAACATACACCCCTCTTCGATGGTGAAAGTCATATTGCCACTGTTCATCAGGGTACTCAGGGCCATGGATAAAAGCATATTGAGTTGGCAGTTGAGGACTTACCGTTACCACTCCAACATGAGCCCCATGACTTGCACGATAAACCTCAACGACTTGTAATGTTTTTACATGAATTTTTTCTATAGATAAACCTGTAAAAGAACTACCGCTCGGCCGTATATCATACGCTAACCACTGGCTGTCTGGAGTCCAGATATTAATATTCGTTAGTTGGTGGCTTCGTTCATCATGCGTTAAACATGTTTCTTTATAGGGCAATTTATTATTCAATCTGTTATCCTTTGACATCATTTAATATCGCTATCGGATTACTTTAACTAATCTAGTTTAATCAATACTAGAAAATCTCAGTCGAGAAGTTTCATAAGTAATATTACCCTTTAGCAATAACCTTAATCTCGAACAAAACTACCATGTTATTAAGTGTACTTTATATTATTGGTATCACCGCAGAAGCCATGACTGGAGCACTTGCGGCTGGCAGACGAAAAATGGATGTCTTTGGCGTCATTATTATTGCGTCCGCGACGGCAATTGGTGGTGGTTCCGTCCGTGATATCTTACTTGGCCATTACCCCCTAGGTTGGGTGGAACATCCTGAGTATATCCTGACTGTTGCAGGCGCTGCGATTGTGACAATCTGGATAGCCCCTATGATGAAACATTTACGCCGATTATTCCTCATATTAGATGCTATCGGACTAATTGTATTTTCTATACTTGGCGCCCAAATAGCACTCGATATGCACTACAGCCCAATCATTGCAGCTATTGCAGCAGTGATTACTGGCGTTTTTGGTGGTGTGTTAAGAGACATGCTGTGTAACACAATCCCTTTAGTTTTCCAAAAAGAAGTCTATGCTGGCGTTTCTTTCGCTGCCGCTTGGATCTATATTGGCCTATTACAAACGCCTTTACCTAAAGATATCGTGGTTATTATCACACTCGTTGTTGGCTTGAGTGCAAGGCTAATAGCCATTCGTTATCGTCTCGGTTTGCCTATTTTTAATTACGAAAACCAAGATTAATCTAATCAATAAAAGAGTTTCAGCCATTAATGATTTACTATTGATGGCTTTCTATTGGTGGCTGAATCGCTTTCATGTCAGACAATATACGTAAAATAGATTCAATTTCTGGTTCCGCTAGCCAATTAGCTAATTTTTTCTTTTGCAGCTTCGTCAAATTTAGACTGTTAACCCATGATGGGTCATACAACATACCTATGTCAGTCACTTTCCCTACTTGTAATTTAGTTAGTGGAATTGCGAGACCTTTTAACCAAAGCGAAACAGGTTGATCCTTTGCCATTTTCAGTTGCTTTACTAACATTTGGTGTTTTTTACCTTTCGATAAATCGCTTTGCCATTGTTCTGACAACCAAGTTGTTAATCGAGTTAGGTTATGGTTTTCTACCCACTGGCGCCATGTAGCCTCACTTATTCCTCGCATACGTAGTTGTTTACCTAACCACGTTAATCTTGCGACAAACTGCTGTGAGCAAACTTCAGTATAAGTAAGACAACTTAGTGAGTGAAACTGTTTTAAGGTTGATGTCTCTGGATATTCGCGTTCCTCTCGTCGCCAAATAACGTCTTCAATCTTTGGACTTCCTAGCCCTGAAAGAGAGACAAGTATTTTATCTCCAACAAGTAAATCTCGTTTTTCCCATGATGATAATGATCCAGCATTTACCTTTGAAATAGTTTTCGAGTCAATATTGATGGGGGTTATGCTAGCTACAACACTAATTCTCCCGGTCCTTCCTATATTGAACTGAAGCTTAGTTACCTCTGATAGCACACTGCGTAATGGATATTTCCATGCAATCGCCCAACTATTTTGTTTTGATTGCCAGGCTGATGCTGCTGGCGCTGGAAAATTTTTAAGCACTATGCCATCTGTAGCAAATGGTAATTGCCCTTGATAATAGTATTCCCTTAGTTGCTTAGCTTGAATCTTATTTTCAATTTTATGGCTATATTGTTCAGCAAGCGGAAAACCTATCTCAGAAAGTAATGTTAACTGTGTTTTTGGATTAGCATCCCCCGCAGGCCATGCCCAAATAAAAATACCAATATTTTCTTCAAGGGCGGTTGGCTCATTTTTTCGCATTAACCACCCCGCAATCTTATTACGAGCGTTCACTCCCCCACTTTTAGCTTGAATATGTCCATTCATACGCCAAAATAATTCGCCTTGAAGAACTAACATGCCTGAATATTTGATTTGTTTGGGTATCGCAGGAATAAAATCTGCTTTTGCCCGCCACTCGATTCCTTCAACACTATTTCCTCGGCTAATCATGGAAATAAGCTTGCCATTTTTATAAACCAACGTTACTGCTACACCATCAACTTTAGGTTGTAGCCAGATATTTTTACGTGTTTCTATCCAGCTATAAACTTCTAATTCATTGAGTTTCTTTAACCCTGTATGAGGAATGGGATGCATAGTTAGCTGTGATTTTTCAGGTAATAGTACTTCTGGCAATTCTTCGGGAAGTTGCTGGCATCGTTGTAAAGAACGCCATAAATTAAATAGCTGGTCATAAGCTTCATCACTAATGGAACTGCTACCCGCCAAACGGTAAGCTTGGTTCCACAGTTGTAATTGTTTTCCTAACCGATGACTTTCCTGACTTATTATTTTACTATTTTGTTTTTCACACGGTTTATTAACGGCAATTTGCTGCGTTGCTTGAGCAACATTAATACACACCATTACCCCAACAATTAACCCACTTAGTCTATAAACTGACGCGAACCAATAACCATACAAAATATAAATCATAACTATTCCTTGTTATTACCAATCCATTAAGATGTTACTCTTTTAAAGCATTTTCTCCTCAGTTGCTAAGCATCAAACAACCTCTCAAAGTCTTCATCCTCAAAAGAAGTTGTTTGCAAAAGGCTTCGCAAAACTAATGATGCTTTCATGAGTAATAAGTTAATTTCTCGAGCCCGTTCACAATTTAGTTACTAATCAAATTCATTTAATTAAAATTCATGATTTATTGATATCGCTGCATGTTGATGCAAGTCCGTGTATACTATGTCGGGTTTATCACCATCTTTTATGTTTAATCCTCGACTATTCAAGAAATCATCATGATACAAGGCACGTTATATATTGTTTCTGCCCCTAGTGGAGCAGGGAAATCAAGTCTGATTCAGGCTTTATTAAAAACACAACCATTGTATGACACACAGGTTTCCGTTTCTCATACAACTCGAACTGCACGTCCAGGAGAAGTCCATGGCGAGCACTATTTCTTTGTATCTGAAACTGATTTTTTACAAATGGTCGACAAAGGTGAATTCCTAGAGCACGCATGCGTTTTTGGGAATTATTATGGGACGTCCAAACCTATCATTGAAGATGTATTAAATAGTGGTGTTGATGTTTTTCTTGATATCGATTGGCAGGGAGCGCAGCAGATAAGAGCCAAAATGCCTGAGGCACGTAGTATTTTCATTCTCCCACCATCAAAAGATGAACTTTATCGCAGACTGCGTGGTCGTGGGCAAGACAGCGATGAAGTTATTGAAAAACGCATGTCACAAGCAGTAGGTGAAATTGAACATTTCAACGAGTATGATTACCTTATTGTTAATGATGATTTCAATACCGCACTGAGCGATTTACAATCTATCATCCGTACTGAGCGTTTAAAATTAGGGCGTCAAGTTCAACGACATGATGCTTTAATCAGCAAATTACTAGCAGACTGAGAATAGTTTCAGTATCATATCAGGTCATTTTTTATTTCTTTGGAGTAGCACATTTATGGCACGCGTAACTGTTCAAGACGCAGTAGAAAAAATTGGTAACCGCTTTGACCTCGTATTGGTTGCGGCACGTAGAGCTCGTCAGTTACAAACGGGTGGAAAAGACCCTTTAGTTCCTGAAGAAAATGATAAATACACTGTTATCGCATTACGTGAAGTAGAAGAAGGCTTAATCAACGGTCACATTTTAGATGTGCGTGAGCGCCAAGAACAGCAAGAGCAAGAAGCGGCTGAAATGCAAGCAGTTTCTGCAATCGCTGAAGGTCGTCGCTAATCACTAAGGTGGGTCTGCCTTGTATCTGTTTGAAAGCCTTAATTTAGTCATTCAAAAGTATCTTCCTAAAGAACAAATTGAATTACTAAGAAAAGCCTATGTTGTTGCTCGGGATGCCCATGAAGGACAGACCCGTTCAAGTGGTGAGCCTTATATTACTCACCCAGTTGCTGTTGCTTGTATTCTTGCTGAGATGCGTTTGGACCATGAAACACTAATGGCAGCGCTACTTCATGATGTGATTGAAGATACTCCAGCGACATTTCAAGATATAGAAGAATTGTTTGGTACCACCGTCGCCGGTCTCGTCGAAGGTGTATCCAAACTAGACAAGCTCAACTTTCGCGACAAAAAAGAAGCTCAAGCAGAAAACTTCCGCAAAATGATCATGGCGATGGTAAAAGATATCCGTGTCATTTTGATAAAACTGGCAGACCGCACTCACAACATGCGCACGTTAGGGTCACTTAGGCCCGATAAACGTCGGCGCATTGCACGTGAAACCCTTGAAATATATAGCCCGTTAGCCCACAGGCTAGGTATACACCACATCAAAACAGAGCTTGAAGAGCTGGGTTTTGAAGCGTTATATCCCAACCGTTATCGTGTTATTAAGGAAGTCGTCAAGGCTGCTCGCGGTAACCGAAAAGAGATGATCCAAAAAATTCTCTCGGAAATTGACGGTAGGCTAACCGAGGCAGGAGTTCCTTGTCGCGTAAGTGGCAGAGAAAAACACCTTTATTCCATCTATCGCAAAATGCACCAAAAAGAGCAACGTTTCCATTCCATTATGGATATCTATGCTTTTAGGGTAATTGTAAAAGATGTGGATACTTGCTACCGCGTTTTAGGCCAAATGCATAGTTTATACAAACCGCGTCCGGGGCGTATTAAAGACTATATTGCTATCCCTAAAGCCAACGGCTATCAATCGCTACATACCTCATTGATTGGGCCACATGGTGTTCCTGTCGAAGTGCAAATTCGCACAGAAGACATGGACCAAATGGCTGAGATGGGGGTTGCTGCGCATTGGGCCTATAAAGAGCAAGGTGAACAAGGTACAACGGCACAAGTTAGAGCTCAACGTTGGATGCAAAGTCTACTTGAGTTACAACAAAGTGCAGGTAGCTCGTTTGAATTTATTGAAAGCGTTAAATCGGATCTATTTCCGGATGAAATCTACGTTTTCACCCCAGAAGGCCGTATTGTTGAATTACCTACCGGTGCAACACCTGTTGACTTTGCCTACGCAGTACACACGGATATTGGTCATGCTTGCGTGGGCGCGCGCGTTGATCGCCAGCCTTACCCACTTTCGCAATCCCTTACGAGTGGCCAAACTGTCGAAATTATTACCGCGCCAGGCGCACGGCCAAATGCAGCATGGCTCAATTTTGTTGTCAGCTCAAAAGCGCGGGCCAAAATTCGCCAGTTATTGAAAAATTTAAAACGTGAAGATTCTATTAATTTAGGTCGCCGTTTACTCAACCATGCGCTAGGGGCAGGAAATAAACTCACTGATATCCCTCAAGCCAATATTGATGCGGAATTGGCACGCATGAAGCTGCACTCTATCGATGATTTGCTTGCTGAAATTGGGTTGGGTAATGCAATGAGTGTGGTTGTCGCACGTAACCTACAGAACAATCCACAAAATACACCTGAAGAACAAGTGTTAGTTGAAAGCCGGAATAAACTCTCTATCAAAGGTGCTGATGGTGTTTTAATCACCTTTGCAAAATGTTGTCGTCCTATTCCTGGTGACCCAATTGTTGCACATATTAGTCCTGGTAAAGGTCTCGTTATTCATCATGAATCCTGCCGCAACATTCGTGGTTATCAAAAAGAACCTGATAAATTTATGGCTGTTGAATGGGACAACGACACTGATACCGACTTTATCGCTGAAATTAAAGTGGATATGATTAATCACCAAGGTGCTTTAGCAAATTTAACTGCCGCCATTAATGACGCCAACTCAAGTATTCAAAGTATGAATACAGAAGAAAAAGATGGCCGTGTATATTGCGCTTTTATTCGCCTTACAACTAAAAACCGTGTTCAATTGGCAAATGTGATGCGGAAAATCCGTATTATGCCTGACGTTCTACGTGTTAGCCGAAACCGTAATTAACGACCATACGTAATTAATAACTATGAATGAACGCCGCTATCGCCGCATTTGCCAAATGATGGCGATGCGGCAGCCTGACCTAACTCTCTGCCTCGAAGAAATTCATAAACCGCACAATGTTTCTGCGATTGTACGCAGTGCGGATGCCGTAGGGATCCATCAAATTCATGCTATTTGGCCGGACCAACAAGTCAAACTGTCCGTTTCTTCTGCTGCGGGGAGTAATAGCTGGGTTAAAATTATTTCACACACATCCACCGAAGAAGCAATTGCCCACATAAAATCACAAAATATGCAGGTTTTGGCGACTAACTTGTCAGAACATGCCGTTGATTTTCGTGAAATTGATTATACTTTGCCAACTTGTATTATGATGGGGCAAGAAAAAACAGGGATTTCACAACAAGCCCTCGCATTGGCTGATAAACACATTATCATTCCAATGGCTGGCATGGTGCAATCTTTGAACGTTTCCGTTGCTTCTGCACTGATTTTATATGAAGCCCAACGGCAACGGCAGCAGGCGGGTATGTACGAACGTGACCATTGCTTACTCTCACCAGATGAACAACAAACTTGGTTATTTGAAGGAGGTTACCCTGTACTGGCTGAAGTTGCTAAACGTAAGGGACTTCCTCGCCCATTTATCAATAACCAAGGGCAAATTGAAGCTGATGACTCGTGGTGGGCACAAATGCAATTAACCGAAAAAATGAAAAGACGGCAGTTTGGTTAAATAAAAGGAAATAACATGAATAATGGGCTACTTGATACCATTTCACTGACTTCATTGCGCGGAATTGGAGCAAGCCAGTCAGAAAAAATGCGTAAAATCGGTTTGAACACCGTTCAAGACCTTCTTCTTCATTTCCCTTTACGCTATGAAGACCACACCCGTCTATATCAAATAAAAGATCTCCTCCCCGGTACGACCGCAACAATTACCGGTGAAATACTGCAAACTAAAGTGGTATTCGGCCGCAAAAGAATGATGACCTGCTTGATTTCCGATGGCACAGGTAACCTCACCTTACGTTTTTTTAATTTTTCAGCTGCAATGAAGAATAACTTAGCAGAAGGAAAACAGGTCACCGCCTATGGGGAAGTTCGCAGAGGAAATACAGGGCCAGAAATCATTCACCCCGAATATAAAGTCTCCCAAGACACCAGCAACATCAGCTTACAAGAGAACTTAACACCTGTTTACCCAACCACGGAAGGTGTTCGTCAGGCCACTTTACGCAAGGTAATGGAACAAGCGCTAAGGTTACTTGATAGCGGAAAAATAAAAGAATTGCTTCCAGAAGAGCTTAGCCGTGGAATGATAAGCCTACCAGATGCCATTCGCTTATTACACAATCCACCACCGAATGTCGCTTTGATTGAACTGGAGAAAGGGCACCATCCTGCCCAGAAACGGCTTATACTCGAAGAGCTTTTAGCACATCACCTCAGTATGCTAGCCATCCGTGCAGGCAACGAACGCCTATATGCCGAGCCTTTAGCAACAAGTGGTCAATTAAAATCACAGTTACTCGCACAATTACCTTTCTCGCCAACAAATGCACAAAACCGTGTTGTTAGCGAAATTGAAGCAGACCTCGCCAAAGATGCCCCTATGATGCGTTTGATTCAAGGGGATGTAGGGTCAGGAAAAACGCTTGTTGCAGCCTTAGCGGCCGTTTGTGCCATCGAGAATGGCAAACAAGTAGCTTTGATGGCTCCCACCGAAATTCTTGCAGAGCAACATGCCAATACATTCAAACAATGGTTAGAGCCTTTAGGCATTAAAGTGGGTTGGCTAGCGGGCAAACAGAAGGGTAAGGCACGTCAGGCTCAGCAAGATGCCATCGCAAGTGGAGAAGTTGCGATGGTTGTTGGAACACACGCTATTTTCCAAGAGCAAGTGAGCTTTAAAGCGCTGGGGCTTGTTATCATTGATGAACAACATCGCTTTGGCGTTCATCAGCGGCTCGCTCTGCGTGAGAAAGGTGAGCAGCAAGGGTACCACCCTCATCAATTGATCATGACCGCTACGCCAATCCCACGGACACTGGCGATGACAGCGTATGCAGACTTAGATACCTCTGTCATCGATGAGCTTCCTCCGGGCCGTACGCCTGTCACTACTGTCGCCATCCCAGACACTCGCCGTAACGATATTATTGAACGCGTTCGCCAAGCCTGTATTGAAGAAGGTCGCCAAGCCTATTGGGTCTGTACACTCATTGAAGACTCTGAATTATTAGAAGCACAAGCGGCTCAAGTGACCAGCGAAGAACTCGCACTGGCACTACCTGAATTAAAAGTAGGCTTAGTCCACGGGCGAATGAAACCTGCTGAAAAACAAAGCATTATGGCGGCTTTTAAAAGGAATGAAATTCAACTGCTTGTGGCTACAACGGTCATTGAGGTCGGTGTTGATGTGCCTAATGCCAGTTTGATGATCATTGATAACCCTGAGCGCCTTGGTTTAGCTCAATTGCACCAATTGAGAGGGCGAGTTGGCCGTGGAGCTATCGCATCTCACTGCGTACTATTATATAAGACACCATTAACCCACACCGCTAAACAAAGGCTACAAGTGTTGCGGGACAGCAATGATGGCTTTGTTATCGCACAAAAAGATCTCGAAATTCGCGGACCTGGAGAATTATTAGGCACTAGACAAACAGGAAATGCAGAATTTAAGGTCGCTGATTTGTTACGTGACCAATATATGTTGCCAGAAGTGCAACGCCTCGCACGCCATATTCAACAAAACTACCCAGAAAATGCACAACAACTTATTGAGCGCTGGTTACCTGAACGAGAGCAATACAGCCACGCTTAAGTTTTATATCTTCTTTTTATCCGTTCCTTAAAATGAAAATTGCCGTGAATATTTTCACGGCAATACCTGCTTAACTTGATTTATTATTAAATAAAAACTATCCCGCAATAGTTGGGAATAGTGGCAACATTAAATACAATTTAATGACTATCGCATTAACAATATCAATGAAGAATGCCCCAACCATTGGGACCACAAGGAACGCAAGGTGAGATGGACCCAACCTATCCGTTACCGCTTGCATATTCGCAATCGCTGTTGGCGTAGCCCCAAGACCGAAACCACAATGCCCCGCAGCTAAAATAGCGGCATCATAGTTTTTCCCCATCACACGGAAGGTAACAAAAATTGCATACCCTGCCATTACACAAGCTTGTACAGCAAGAATAATGATCATTGGAATGGCCAGTGATGCTAATTCCCAGAGCTTCAAGCTCATTAAAGCCATCGCTAAGAATAATGATAGGCTCACGTTACCCATAACAGAAACGGCGCGGTCAAACACTCGGTAAAAACCAAGCAGTGATAGGCTATTGCTTAAAATAACACCAACAAACAGTACACATACAAATTTAGGCAGTGCGAAAGGAGTATCGGCTAATTCACCTGCAATATAACTTCCTATCAGCAAACAGATAGCAATCAATGCAATAGTTTCAATTAAAACCATTGACGTGATCATGCGCCCTGATTGAGGCTTCTCAAATGCAGTTGGCACATCTTTATCATCTTCTGCCGTTCCTGGCGTTGGAATATTACGTGTTAGAAAACGTGCAACAGGTCCGCCAATTAAACCACCAAGAACGAGCCCAAATGTAGCACACGCCATTGCAACTTCTGTTGCACTTTGGAAACCATAATTTTCAGTGAAAATTTTACCCCATGCCGCACCAGTACCATGGCCGCCAGATAAGGTAATTGAGCCAGCTAACAGCCCCATTAAAGGGTCTAGTCCCAATAATTCAGCAAGGGCAATCCCCACTGTGTTTTGGACTAGCAATAAGCCTACAACCACAAAAATAAATATAAACAATGCCTTACCACCAGCTTTCAAGCTAGCAAGGTTGGCATTAAGACCAATAGTGGCAAAGAATGCCAGCATCATAGGTTCTTGCAGTGATAAGTCAAAAGAAAGGCTCCAGTCAAATAATTGTTTAAGCAATAAAAGACTAAAAGCAACTAACAACCCACCCGCAACAGGTTCAGGGATGGTATATTTTTCAAGAAAAGGGACTGATTTTACCAGTTTACGCCCAAGCAATAATACTAAGGTAGCAGCTACCAGTGTACCGTAGACATCGAGATGATACATTCACGTACCTCGTCTGTTGTTAAAATTATCAAAAACTAGTTAGACGTTAATTTCTTCCTTAAAACGCCAAAAGCAGGTTGTAGGATTAGAAAAAAAAACTGTTATAAATACAAGTTAAAATATATATAAATGTGACGACACTATTTAACTAATGAATATATTTTTTAAAAGCAAACGATTGCTTTTTAATTTCGACACATTACAATGCGTTTTTTGTTGGCGAGAAATGAAGGCAATGAATACTGCGACGTCTGAAAAGCAAACTACTGAAGCGACCATACACACGCAAAGCGAACTTATTTACAAATTAGAAGACCGTCCACCGCTGCCGCAAGCTTTGTTTGCTGCCGGGCAACATCTTCTGGCGATGTTTGTCGCTGTTATTACCCCAGCGATGCTGATTTGCCAGGCTTTGGGGCTACCAGCTCACGATACTCAACGCATCATTAGTATGTCTTTATTTGCCTCCGGTATTGCTTCTTTAATTCAAATTCGTGCATGGGGCCCTATTGGCTCAGGCCTACTTTCGATTCAAGGAACCAGTTTTAACTTTGTTGCACCGTTAATCATGGGGGGTGTTGCACTCAAGCAAGGTGGGGCTGATATCCCATCCATGATGGCAGCTTTGTTTGGCACGTTACTCGTCGCCGCATTAACCGAAGTGATTCTTTCACGTTTTTTACATCTAGCCCGCCGTGTCATTACACCACTGGTTTCTGGTGTCGTTGTCATGATCATCGGCTTATCTTTAATTCAAGTCGGCTTAACCTCCATTGGTGGTGGTTATGGTGCGATTAGCGATAATACCTTCGGTTCACCAGATTACCTGATTTTGGCTGGGGTTGTTTTAGCGGTTATTATTTTACTTAATCGGCAGAAAAACCCTTACTTACGTGTCGCATCTTTAGTTATTGCCATGGCCGTTGGTTATATTGCAGCTTGGTGGATGGACATGTTACCAAATGCGCAACCAATGGAAGCCAATCAGCCAATTATTACTGTCCCTGAGCCTTTCTATTATGGCTTATCTTTCGACTGGAACCTGTTGATCCCATTAATTCTCATTTTTATGGTGACTTCCTTAGAAACAATAGGTGACATTACCGCCACTTCAGATGTGTCAGAACAACCCGTTCGTGGCCCTTTATATATGAAACGAATCAAAGGTGGCGTACTTGCCAATGGTTTGAACTCGATGGTCTCAGCGGTATTTAATACTTTCCCTAACTCTTGCTTTGGGCAGAACAACGGTGTTATCCAATTAACAGGGGTGGCAAGTCGCTATGTCGGTTACATTGTTGCTTTAATGTTAGTGTTATTAGGGCTATTCCCTGCGGTTGCAGGCTTTGTACAACAAATCCCTGAGCCCGTATTAGGCGGAGCAACCATTGTGATGTTTGGTACCATTGCCGCTTCAGGAGTGCGTATCGTGTCTCGTGAGCCACTCAATCGCCGCGCCATCATGATTATAGCCCTTTCTCTCGCCGTGGGTATGGGTGTGTCACAGCAACCCTTGATTTTGCAATTCGCGCCTGACTGGTTAAAAACATTATTTTCTTCAGGTATTGCTGCGGGTGGTTTAACTGCAATTGTTCTGAATTTAGTCTTCCCTCTCGAAAAATAACCTTTCATTCTAGCCGCCAGTGTTGAACACTCTGGCGGTTTTTCTGTATGCTATCCTTAAATTGTCGTTATATTAGACGGTTTCTTCCTGTGTCTATTCGTTCACAAACCAAAGGAGCAGTAAACTGTGAAATGGTTAATCAAATTTACTACCTATGCACTTTTGTTACTGCTGCTATTGTTTATTTTTACTTATATCGGGCTACAAACCCGTTGGGGCGCATCCTACTCCAGTCAATTTTTAAGTAAATTTACCGATTACGATATTGATGTGGGAATTATGGGGCATGAGTTTTCTAACCCCGGTGAGTTCATCTTCCAAGATGTTAAGTTAACGACTAAAAACAGTGACCTATCTTTAGATTCACGGCAAGTCGTGGTTGATGTTAATTGGCTAAACCTATTTAGTGGCACCGCAATAAAACGTTTGGTTATCACTCAAGGGACATTATCTACAACAGTCTCACCAAATACGGTGTTGTTCCCTATTTCCGCGACTATTTTGCAATTTGAAAATAGCCAGATTACGCTTAAAAAAGGCAATGATACGGTACAAGTCGCCGGCTTTACGGGAGGAATGACCCCTTGGAAACCCACCGAAAACACTCCTTTTGGTTACGGTGATTTTCGATTTACCTCTAACCAATTAAAATTCAATGACCTTGCATTCAAGAATGTTGCCATTACCGGTAAATTACAGCAGCAAGGAACAGAAATAAGCCAAGCCAGTGCCTACTTAAATAATGGCTATATTGCGGGCACTGGGAAGGTACTTAATGATGGCTCTATCATGGTTGACTCCCTCACCATGAATAAAGTTGGCTGGGAAAATAATGTTGATTTCGATTCACTATTTGATGCAATAACGAGTGATAAATCACTGCAAGTCAAAAAAGTAGAACTAACCAATGTTGATATTCAAGGTAAAGATTGGGCACTTTCTGGCTTAAGCACCGAAATTGACCAACTCAGCTTCGTTAGAGGCAGCTGGACTAGCCCTAAAAGCAGCATTAGCTTTAATGTCGACCAATTCGTCGTGAAATACCAGCAGCTGAGTACCTTAATTGGAGAGCTGAATATTAACGGTGATAACCTCTATATCAGCAAGTTATCAGGTTACTATAATAAAGGCATTTTTAACCTCAGTGGGTCTTGGCAACGCAATAATCAAGTACTCACTATCGATGAAGGTAAACTCGCGGGTATCTTATATACCTTACCTGAAAATTGGTTGTCCTTCTTCGCGCAACCAACGCCAGCGTGGTTGTCCGGTTTAAATATTAAGAAATTCACCCTTTCCCAATCACTTTTGATGAATATCCAGCCGCAATTTCCTTTCGAGTTGACGGCATTAAGCGGTAATATTGAAAATGTTGATTTAATCAAACAAAAACAATGGGGAATTTGGAGCGGTAAAGCGACATTCAATGCAGATAGCGGCACAATCAACCAAGTTCTAGTACGCCGTCCATTTGTCGAAGTACGTCAAAGTGGTAAATCCTCGGCAGCAGCGAGCTTAACGGTCAGTACTGATAAAGGTATCAGTAAAATTGGCTTGCTGGTAAAACAGGAGCCCAAAAAAGTCCCCTTTTTACTGAGGGCATCAGGTTCTAATATTGATCTCGTCGATTTAAACCAATGGGGTTGGGCAGGCTTCCCAGCTCAAGTTATCGGTGACTTTGATGCGACATTACAAGGGGACTTACTCGCCCCATCAGTGGCAAAAAGTTTGAATGGGGAATTGATGGCCATACCATTGCAAGGTAAACGCCTATTTCGTACCGTTGTTAACGGGGTTGTCACTTCTTCAGTAGAATCCGAAGCCGATTTACAGCCTACCGAGCCTTCTTTGGTAGAGCCGCTCCCCGCTCTTAGCAATCCATAAAAACTATCAATCCATAGAAATACAAAAGGCAGGTCAATCATACCTGCCTTTATCTTTTAATTTTCAATAAACAACGTTACTTTGCTGGCTCTACAGGTAACACCATATAGACACCACTGAATACAGCGCCCACTTTACCATCAGGGTTACTGACTTCGACTTTCAGTTTCACTCGCGCTTTGCTACCCCGAGCTAAACGGTCAAGGTCACCGCTCATATTAGCTAAGTCCGCAGTTGCTGTAGGCCTGCCGCTTACAGGTTTACCATAACGAATACTGGCATCGACCAACACAATATCACCACCAAGCTGGTGTTCTTGCATTAATAGCCAAATCAGTCCCCATCCTGTCAGGGTGGCTAATGAAAATTGGCTCCCTGCAAAAATCGTTTCATGGGGGTTTTGATTGCCCGCCTCCGGCATAGTTGTAATAAAACGAGTCCCCGTGTATTGGTCGATTCGGACACCCATTTTTTCGCTTAATGGAATACACTTATACCAAGCTTGTTGTAGCTCACCACACCAGTCTGGACGATGTAGAATTTGGTCTAATGTCTCAATGGGTTTGATCATCAAGTAATGGCGCACTGGTGTTTTTAACTGCCCAGCGACTTGCCCACGGTTCTCAAAGCCCATTTTATCGAAAAAGGGTACTGCTTCTTCACGAACACTGGATACGATGCGTTTGACGCCTTCTTGGCGTGCAACGGACTCTAGGGCCATGATAATCAATTTACCGAGCCCTTTACCTTGCATGGCAGGGTTAACGGCTAAAAAACGGATTGCTCCCTCGTTGTCAGCATTGATATATAAGCGACCAATGGCAAGAATACGGTTTTTATCATCCACGACCATTTGATGGTGTGCGGTTAAATCATAACCATCTTTTTCTGAACCTAGGGGTTGATTAAACGGTTTTCGCAACATTTCCCAGCGAAAATGGTAGTAAGTTGCAAATTCAATATCATCTTTCGGTGTACGTAAATGGTACATCGCTTCCCCCTTTAAAAATGAACTCACACTTGTAGCCAGAAGGTAACAGGGCCATCATTGGTTAAATTCACTTGCATGTCAGCGGCAAACTCACCGGTTTGTGTTTCAACCCCTTGTTGGCGGCTCTGTTCAACGAAGTATTGGTACAAAGCATCCGCTCTTTCAGGCTCTGCTCCCCCTGAAAAGCTAGGCCGCATACCTTTTTTAGTGTCAGCTGCTAAAGTAAATTGAGAAACGACCAAAAGGCTGCCTCCCGCCTGTTGAACATTGAGATTCATTTTCCCTTGTTCATCACTAAAAATACGGTAGCCCAGTACTTTTTCACACAAACGTTTGGCTTTCTGCTCATCATCATCTTTTTCAACGCCAAGTAAAACCAACAACCCAGCATTTATTTGCCCTACTATTTTCTGATCAACAGCCACACTCGCATGAGTGACTCTTTGGATTAATGCAATCATGATGACTCTTTACAAAAAGATGGAGCAACGTTAGCCGTTGCCCCACTATAAAATCAGGATGTTATTCAACTTCTGCACTAAAATCGTAAGTGCGGAAATATTCAGGAATGGTGTCTTTATCCACAACATGAATACTACGAATACCAAGGGCTTCTGCGGCTTTTACATTTTCTTCGACATCATCAAAGAAAATAGCATCTGCAGCATCAAACTCTTCTGATTGCAGTACATATTTGTAGATTTCAGGATCAGGCTTACGCATGCCTAAATCTTGGGACAGATATAGGAAATCGGAGGAGGCTGCAATTTCTGGGTAGTGTGCTGGCCAGTAGTCTAGATGTAGACGGTTGGTATTCGATAAAACCACCACTCGGTGCCCTTGCTCACGCAGGTGTTCCATAATATCAATGACTTCAGGTCTTAACGAAATAAAAATAGCGTGCCAGCCTTCAGCAAAGTCTTCAAAGCTTAGAGTGATGTCCATTTCTTCACAAAGCAGCTCAGCAAACTCGATGTCTGAAATTTTTCCACACTCATGTAATTGAAAGATATTACCAAAAGTAAACCGTGATTTGATCTCTTCACTTGGTGTACCACTGAGTTCAGACCATTTATCAAATACACGATTAAAGTCGATATCAATAATCACATTACCCATATCGAAGATATACAGCATAAATTTTCCTCATTGTTATTCACTAAATTTACTTTAATCATTATTCACGCAACTGAACAGCCCTAATTAGTGATAATTCACGTTATTTTGTCAATTTATCGATTAAGCAATCCACACTTAGCGCAATTAATGAACAACAAACCAGACGATTTATTCCATTAATGAGAAAACGCTTTTTATCCCAAAGGTGCTATTTCACACAGCACTATCGATTTTTGATACTAAATGTTAAGTCCCTCCATACGCTTTTTGCATAATAGTTTTTACGTAGCAAACCATGCCACAAGCAATGTGAGCTGATATCTATCCGATATCAGTAATAAATAAATCTTAAAATATAAAAGTCATACTATGAAAATAGATAAAACAATCTCTTGGCCGATTGCTATTCTGTGGGGAAGCTTATTTTTAATTCCATTATTTAATACTATCCCTCTGGATTTTAATATCGACCTTACAACAAAAATTATTGAACATTTTCAATCTATTATTCTAATTATCAGTGCCATTTTCACTTGGTTTTATATGAAACCATTACAGCAAAAAAATCAGGGAATGAAATTATTTTGGGTGTGGGCAACTATCTGGTGGGTAACATTATTTGGCAGAGGAATAAATTGGGGGCGTGAATTTTTTCCTAATCTGGATCACTCTTACTTCAGGCTAATTTCTATCATCTTGATTGGCAGTTTAGTTTTGATGCTATTTGCTTCTTCATTAAGAAAAAGTATTATTTTTCACCTAAAAAACACAACTATTCCACTTTGGAGCCTACTGCTGACCCTGTGCGCTTTTGTGATTTCAGATAGTGTTGAACACCATAGATTTCTTAGTTCAGTTTTTCTATATCATTCTGAACTACAAAGCCTTATCGAAGAATTATACGAAATCCCTTTAATTATCGGACTGTTTATTTCGTCGCTGTATTTTATGAAAAAAGACAAGTCATTATAAACCTTATAAATAAGTAAGGCGCCTTTCGGCGCCTTACTGCATAACTACAATGACGTAATGAACAACATCACGTAACGATAATTAGTCTTCTTTAGAACGGTTTGCACGACGGCGATCGTTCTCAGTCAAGTGGCGTTTACGCAGACGGATAGACTGCGGAGTCACTTCAACTAACTCGTCATCATCAATGAACTCAAGTGCTTGTTCCAGAGTCATTTTAATTGGTGGTGACAGTGTTGTTGCTTCATCAGTACCTGACGCACGCATGTTAGTCAGTTTTTTACCCGTTAAGCAGTTAACGGTTAAGTCGTTAGAACGTGAGTGAATACCGATGATTTGACCTTCATACACTTCAGCACCGTGACCTAAGAACAGCTTACCGCGGTCTTGCAGGCTGTATAGCGCATAAGCAACTGCTTTACCTTGACCATTGGAGATCAGAACACCGTTTTGGCGGCCGCCGATTTCGCCTGGGCGAACATCATCGTAATGACTGAATGTTGAATACAGTAAACCAGTACCTGATGTCATTGTCATGAATTCAGTACGGAAGCCAATCAGACCACGGCTTGGAATGACGTAATCAAGACGTACGCGGCCTTTACCGTCTGGCATCATGTCGCGCAGGTCACCTTTACGTTCACCTAAAGCTTTCATGATGTCGCCTTGGTGCTGTTCTTCAACGTCTAAAGTCACTTGTTCGAATGGCTCTTGTTTACGGCCATCGATTTCACGAATGATAACTTTTGGACGAGATACAGCTAATTCGAAACCTTCACGACGCATGTTTTCAATCAGAACAGATAAGTGAAGCTCACCACGACCAGAAACGCGGAATGCGTCTGGATCTTGAGTTTCTTCAACACGCAGTGCAACGTTGTGAACCAATTCTTTATTCAAGCGGTCAAGGATCTGACGTGAAGTCACGAATTTACCTTCTTTACCGCAGAATGGTGAAGTATTAACACAATAGAACATGCTAACTGTTGGCTCATCAACTGCTAACGCAGGCAATGCTTCAACGCTACCGACTTGGCAAATGGTGTCAGAAATGTTCAGTTCACCTAAACCTGTCAGAGCGACGATATCACCCGCTTCCGCTTGTTGTGAATCAATACGCTCTAAACCTAAGTGAGTCAGAACTTTACCAATTTTACCGTTACGAGTTTTACCTTCGCTATCGATAACCGTTACTTGTTGGTTAGGCTTAACAACACCACGTTTGATACGGCCGATACCGATAACACCTAAATAGCTGTTGTAATCCAATTGCGAAACTTGCATTTGGAATGGACCGTCGATATCCACTGCTGGTGGTGCAACATGTTCCACAATCGCTTCATACAGTGGAGTCATGTCTTCAGCCATGTTTTCGTGGTCAAGGCCTGCGATACCGTTTAATGCAGATGCATAAACAATAGGGAAATCGAGTTGCTCATCCGTTGCACCTAAGTTCACGAATAAGTCGAATACTTGATCAACAACCCAATCAGGGCGTGCGCCTGGGCGGTCAACTTTATTGATAACAACAATAGGACGTAAACCGTGGTCGAACGCTTTTTGCGTTACGAAACGAGTTTGTGGCATTGGGCCATCCATCGCATCAACAACCAGCAGTACGCAGTCAACCATAGACATAACGCGCTCAACCTCACCACCGAAATCGGCGTGACCTGGGGTGTCTACGATATTGATATGATAACCATTCCATTGGATAGCGGTATTTTTAGCAAGGATGGTAATACCACGCTCTTTCTCCAAGTCATTGGAGTCCATAACACGCTCATCAACAGTTTCACGTTCACCGAACGTGCCTGATTGCTGCAATAATTTACCAACCAGTGTGGTCTTGCCATGGTCAACGTGAGCGATGATGGCGATGTTTCTTAAATTTTGAATTGACAAGGATTTTTACCGTTTAATTGACAGGAAAGGAATATGCTTACTGAGCCGTTATTCACACCCAAAGCATACTTTCTACGTTAATTTGCTGTTATTTTACACGTTTTTCCGCACAAGTGGAATAAATGTGAAACCCATCACTGTATAAAAAGTTTTTAGCGAAAAAACATTCAGTTGCGTAACAGTGCCAGATTCCCTCACAAAATAATGAGCATCATCTCTGCGAAACCACGAAGTGACAGAATAATACGCTAAAAACTTAATATTCGCAGCCCAAAAAAAGAACAAAAAATAGACTTTCTTTCTTAACTGCCAGTTTAAATATCTTTTTGCATTATTTAGATATATCTAAATTGACTAATTAGATATATCTAAATTGACTAATTAGATATATCTAAATATAGTAAAACCATAAAATAAATTCGATATATCTAAAGTTACAAACTAAGGAGTAACTATATGCTAATTAAATCTTGTCGTCATGTATATTATGCACGCCATGATGAAAATCAACATGGCCACCGCGGTGGATGTTGCCACGATGAAGGCCGTCATGGTCATGGGAGCGGTGAATGCTGCCACGACGAAGACCGTCATGGTCGTGGGCACGGTGAACGCTGCCACGGCGAAGGCCGCCATGGTCATGGGTACGGTGAACGCTGCCACGGTGAAGGCCGTCATGGTCATGGGCACGGTGAACGCTGCCACGGCGAAGGCCGTCATGGTCATGGGCACGGTGAACGCTGCCACGGCGAAGGTCGTCATGGTCGAGGCCATGGTGATGACAGCCAAAGAGGCCGTGGAAGAGGTAAAGGCCTTCGTCGTTTATTCGACCATGGCGATCTTCATATTATGGTACTCTCGTTAGTCGCTAAAAAACCAAGCTATGGCTACGAAATTATCAAAGATATTCAAGAAGCCTCAAATGGCTTATATGTTCCTAGCCCGGGGGTTATTTACCCAACGCTAACACTGCTTGAAGAACAAGGCTTCTTGGAGTCTCAGATTGTTGAACGCAATCGCAAAAGTTTTACGATTACACCTGAAGGCTCTGCCCATCTAGCTCAAAATAAAGAAATTGAAGCGGTTATTGCTCGCAAACTGGCAAAAGCACGTGATATGCAACAAGGCAGTAATTTAGCAGAAGACATTGAGGTGGCAGTCAGTCGCTTTAAAGCTTTATTACGTCACAAAATGGTTTTAAAACAACTCAATGAAGAGCAAACACGTCAAATCGCCTCTATCATTAATGATGCAGTAAAACAAATTGAAGAAGTGAATACGTTATTAACAAATAGCGATGAAGATTAATGTAACTGTTTGAGATTAAACAACCTCATTTCTTTTATATCCCATCAGCATTGCGCTTTAACAGAGCACAATGCTGATTTTTTATTTGAAATCCCATCTCCAACTGTCACTCGCACCAATTTAGTGCAATGACGAAATAATTAGCACTAAATCGGTGCATTTAGTACAGAAATTGCTTAATTATAAATCTATTCCACACGTAACAATCAGTATTTACTATAATTAAAAAGTTGGCACGCTTTTCGCTTATCTATTTATAGAGCGCGTGCTACCTATTTATATATGACTAACACGCCAGACAAACAACAAACATATTATCAATATGATAGCCTGTGATTTGTTGATTAGACCCGACCAGGAGAGCCGAGATGTCCGCTGAACATGTTTTATCGTTAATTAAAGAGCACAATGTTAGATTTATTGATCTGCGTTTTACCGACACTAAAGGTAAAGAGCAACACATCACTATCCCTGCTCATCAAGTTGACGAAGACTTCTTTGAAGAAGGCCAGATGTTTGATGGTTCATCTATTGGTGGCTGGAAAGGCATCAATGAGTCAGACATGGTATTAATGCCAGACCCATCAACTGCAATGTTAGACCCGTTCTTTGCCGATATCACGTTGATCATTCGCTGCGATATTTTAGAGCCGGGCACGATGCAAGGTTATGACAGAGACCCACGTTCAATTTCAAAACGTGCGGAAGATTTTCTGCGCTCAAGTGGCATTGCCGATATCGTTCTCTTTGGGCCAGAACCTGAATTTTTCGTTTTTGATGACATTCGTTTTGGCAACAACATGCATGGTAGTTACTACCATATCGATGATATCGAAGCGGCATGGAATACTGGAACCAAATACGAAGGTGGTAATAAAGGCCATCGCCCTGCAGTAAAAGGGGGTTATTTCCCAGTTCCACCAGTTGATTCATCACAAGACCTACGTTCAGCCATGTGTACCACAATGGAAGAGATGGGCTTAGTTGTTGAAGCTCACCACCATGAGGTGGCGACAGCTGGCCAAAACGAGGTTGCGACCCGCTTTAATACTATGACTAAAAAAGCGGATGAAACTCAAATTTATAAATATGTTGTTCACAATGTTGCACATGCCTACGGTAAAACAGCCACCTTTATGCCTAAACCTTTAGTGGGCGATAACGGCTCTGGTATGCACTGCCATATGTCTTTATCTAAAGGCGGCGTTAACCTGTTTGCAGGTGACAAATATGGCGGTTTATCCGAAATGGCGCTGTACTACATCGGCGGTATTATTAAACATGCACGTGCACTGAACGCATTTACTAACCCAACCACTAACTCATACAAACGCTTAGTTCCGGGCTTTGAAGCACCTGTAATGTTGGCATATTCTGCACGTAACCGCTCTGCTTCGATTCGTATTCCAGTCGTTGCGAGCACTAAAGCACGCCGTATTGAAGTTCGCTTCCCAGACCCAGCAGCTAACCCATATTTAGCGTTTGCGGCTCAGTTAATGGCAGGCCTTGATGGCATCATTAACAAGATCCACCCTGGTGATGCGATGGACAAAAATTTATATGATTTACCACCAGAAGAAGCCAAAGAAATTCCAACAGTTTCTGGCTCTTTAGACGAAGCATTAGCGGAATTAGATAAAGACCGTGAATTCTTAACCCGTGGTGGCGTATTCACTAATGATGCTATCGATGCGTATATCGAATTAACCCGTGCCGACATTCAACGTGTTCGTATGGCACCACACCCTCTCGAATTTGAAATGTACTACAGTGTGTAACACGCCGTTCCACTGTTAGTCTTTGTTGCCGTGAAGCACTTGCCCCATCTTTTGATGGGGCCTTTTATCTCTAACGTATTTACGCAACAAAAATCAAATATCGGTTGTTTGGTCTATCAGGTATAATGCACCAAAATAGTGCAGGAGCAACATTACATGAAAACCGAACATTTGCCAGCACCGGAACATATTCTCGACTCACTCATTAATAGCGTGCTAATTTTGGATTACGACTTGGTTATCCATTACGCCAACCATGCTGCACTCCAGATCTTAACCCAAAGCCAGCGCAAGCTATACGGTACGCCACTGCCACTATTATTCAGTTATTGTTCGCTCAATGATGAACTCATGCTCAATAGCTTAAAAGATGGCCATAGTTTTACCGAGAACGAAGTCACCTTAGTATTTAACAACCATTCCCACGTGATGTCGTTCAGTGCACAGCCTTTTTCAGAGCAATTTATTTTAGTTGAGCTTTCACAATTAGATAGCCAACGGCGTTTGAGCCAAGAACTCGCACAGAATGCCCAGCAATTGGCTGCCCGCGAACTGATCCGTGGACTTGCTCACGAAATCAAAAACCCTCTCGGAGGTTTGCGAGGCGCTGCGCAATTGCTATCTAAAGCGTTGCCTGACCCACAATTAAATGAATATACTCAAGTGATTATCGAACAGGCCGACCGCTTGCGAGCATTGGTTGATCGGCTGCTTGGTCCACAATATCCAGGGCCAAAAACACAGCAAAGTATTCATCATATTATGGAAAATGTAACGCGGTTGGTGTCATTAGAAAAGCCCGATAATGTGACACTAATTCGTGACTATGACCCAAGCCTGCCCGAATTAGAGTATTACCCAGACCAAATCGAGCAAGTGCTGCTAAATATCACCCGAAACGCCTTACAAGCCCTCGCCGAAACGGGAGGCTATATCACTTTGCGTACACGAACGGCTTTTCAAGTCACACTACAAGGTGAACGTTATCGATTAGCTGCACGTATTGATATTGAAGATAACGGTCCTGGTATTCCATTGGCAATTCAGGATACATTGTTTTACCCCATGGTGAGCGGACGGCCTGATGGCACAGGGCTTGGCCTATCGATTGCTCGCAGTTTAGTTGACCAACACGCAGGAAAAATCGAATTTACCAGTTGGCCAGGCCACACTGAGTTTTCCATTTATCTACCAATTAAGAAATAGGAGATAACCATGACGCAGGGAAAAATTTGGGTGGTTGATGATGATAGTTCCATCCGTTGGGTACTTGAGCGCGCATTAAATAATGCTAACTTTGCTTGTACCTGCTTTGATAGTGCGAATGCAGTGCTCACCGCATTAGAAAATTCACGCCCTGATGTGTTGTTATCTGATATCCGTATGCCAGGCACAAATGGTATTGAGCTTCTGAATACCATCAAGCAATCACACCCGCTTCTGCCGATTATTATTATGACAGCACACTCTGACCTTGATGCTGCCGTAAATGCCTACCAATCAGGGGCATTTGATTACTTACCAAAGCCTTTCGATATTGATGAAACCGTCGCATTAGTCGAACGTGCTCTGAATCATAGCCGTGAACAAAACCATACTAGCCGTGAAGCTAAGCAGCCTGCCCCTACAGTCTCTTCGACCATGATCGGGGAAGCACCAGCGATGCAAGAGGTTTATCGCATTATTGGCCGTTTATCACGCTCATCAATTAGTGTGCTTATTAATGGCGAATCAGGAACGGGAAAAGAGCTGGTTGCCCACGCGTTACATCAACACAGCCCTCGTGCCGACGCCCCTTTTATTGCATTAAATATGGCGGCTATTCCCAAAGACTTAATTGAATCTGAGCTATTTGGCCACGAAAAAGGCGCATTTACGGGTGCGACTCAAGTACGTCAGGGCCGATTTGAACAAGCTAACCATGGGTCATTGTTTTTAGATGAAATCGGCGATATGCCCCTTGATGTACAAACTCGCTTGTTACGTGTTCTGGCTGAAGGCCAATTCTATCGTATTGGGGGTTATACCCCAGTCAATGTAGATGTACGGATTATTGCAGCGACCCACCAAGATCTTGAAAAACGGGTTAAAGAAGGCTTATTTCGCGAAGACTTATTTCACCGGTTAAATGTCATTCGAGTACAATTACCACCGCTACGTGAGCGCACTGAAGATATCCCACGTCTCGCCGATTATTTTCTACAAAATACGGCAAAAGAACTCGGTGTCGAGGCTAAGGTTCTCCACCCTGACAGCGAAAAAATTCTTCAGCGCTATTATTGGTCAGGTAACGTTCGCCAATTGGAGAATGTCTGCCGTTGGTTAACCGTGATGGCAGCAAGCCAAGAAATTTTACCGCAAGATTTGCCCGATGATTTACTTGAAGAGCACCCACAACAAAATGCAGTGGTAAAATCATCACAAGCTGATTCCATGCCAACACAATCATTGTCATCGCAAAATCCTATTTCTGCAGCTCAGTGGTTTGAATTACTGGAAGAGTGGACCGATAACGCGTTAATAGAAGGCAAAGAAGACCTCTTTGCACAGACTATTCCCTTACTCGAACGTACAATGTTAAATTGCGCGTTGAAATACACCAATGGCCATAAGCAAGAAGCGGCCCGTTTATTAGGATGGGGAAGAAACACATTAACTCGAAAATTAAAAGAGCTAGGAATTGAATAACCCCCCAAACTTACTATCCTATTAAGATAGGCATGACTTAATTTATTATTTCATGCTTATCTTAATATTCAATAACGCCATACCAATCTACATCAAAAAAAGATATTAAAACGTTAAATAAATCACCATTAATGATGATTGGTTTCGGATGATACCTTTAATATAATACATTTTAGACTGCTTTTTGTTTTAAAATGAAAAAATTAAAGCACTATAATAATATTAAATGCCATCAAAACACATCATGAGTTAAGTAACAATAAAAAACACCAGTTTAAAATTAATTTAATTATTTAATCTTTATTTAATTCCACTCTAAAATTTATCACCTTAGAAAAACAGCATTTCTTAAAATATCCAAAAATAATCTCCAACCTATAATGTGAATATCAAACTCAAGATATAAAAATGATATTAAAAAAGGGTATTAAACCTAAATTACTCTCATATTGTTTATTTTTAAAATAAAAGCCAAAATACTCACCAGTTGAGTAACTAAATATATTCACTAACTCAACCTCATCATATAAATATCCTCTTGGAGAGTAAAAAATGAAAAAGAATGTCTTTGCCTATTTAATTGCGGCATCGTCTATTTTTGCCATTAATAATGCATTAGCTGCTGATGGAACGATAGATTTTACAGGTGAAATTACCGATCAGGCTTGTCAGTTTGCAACCGGTTCTGATGCATTTACCGTAAACTTAGGGAAAATCTCTAAAACGGCATTACCTAGTACAGGTAGCACCGCAGCAGCAACTAAATTTACTATCAAATTAGAAAACTGCCCGCAAACCGTGACTAGCGCAACGGTTAAATTTGATGCCACCAGTTATGCAGGTGATAATAGTGTACTCCAGTTAACCGACCCTGCTGCAGCGACAACGGCACAAAATGTTGGTATTCAAATTCAGGACGCCACAGGAACAACCGTTCCACTATTTACTGAATCTAGCGCGTATGCATTAAAAGAAAAGACAGTAAATAATTTAGATTTTACCGCTCGTTATATTGCAATGTCTAATAGCGTTGGCGTTGGTCAAGCAAACTCAACCGCAACCTTCACTATCAATTATAACTAATAGGCTTTTAGGGTTTAAATGGATTTAAACCTTATTCCTCTATTCAATGGTACTAATATGAAACGCTTAGTTTATTTTTTTATTTCTTCATTTTTATTGATTAATTTAGCCCATGCAGGCGTTATTATTGGCGGCACTCGTGTTATTTATCATGAGGGAAATAAGGATGTCAGTATTAGTGTCGAAAACCCTGATAAAATCCCTTATTTAATTCAATCATGGATTGATGGTATTGATGAAAATAAGCAATCCGCATTTACTATTACACCTCCATTATTTAGATTAAACTCAGATAAAACCAATGCGCTAAGAATATTTTTAACAGAGAATACCTTACCGACAGATAAAGAATCATTATTTTGGCTGAATATAAAAACGATCCCAGCAACAGAGCGCACGGAAAATTCATTACAAATTGCCTTTAAAACACAAATGAAATTAATTTATCGCCCTTCTGCAATTAAAAATGTTGATTTTATTGAAGAGCAAAAGAAATTAACTTGGTCAAAAACAGGCAATAGGATTACGGTAAAAAACCCGACGCCGTATTTTATGAATTTCCAAAGTATTACCTTTAACGGTAAAAAGGCCAATGACGTCTCTTATGCGGCACCGTTTTCCAGCACTTCTTTTGAAATTAACGATGCCGCCACTCATGGCACGGTGAAATGGGAAGTCATTAATGATTACGGCTCCGCATCTGAACTGGCTGAAGCGAAAATATAGCCCAATATTGATTTAGGTTGTTAAAATGAGAATAAATAAAATATGCTTTAGCCTACTTATTTATTTAGGCTATACGGTACCTTTATACGCTGAAAATGCCATCGATAATAATACAGCACAAGGAAATATCTATTTTGACCCTGATTTCCTAGAGTTGCCTAATAAAGATGCTGTCGATTTAAGCCAATTTGAAAATAACCAACAATTGGCGGGTAACTATTACGTTGATATTTATGTCAATACCAACTTAATCGGGGCAAAAAGTTTAAAGTTTGATAAAAATACTGAGAATAAACTGGTTCCTTGCTTAACTTTGGATGATTTAAAAAGCTTCGATATTAAAATTGCAGATTATCCTGAGCTACAAAATAGCCAAACAAGCTGCGTCAATTTAGCAATCATTCCTGATGCAACAAGCCAGTTTGAATTTGATTCACAGCGGTTATACCTAAGTATTCCGCAAATCGCGCTGGCGAAAAACCCGAGGGGTTATGTTGACCTTGCCGATATCGATAACGGTATTACCGCCCTATTACTGAATTACAGCTATAGCGGTTCTAAAAATACCGATCGTAGCGGTGGAGAAGACACCTCCTCAAACTACGTCAATTTACGCCCCGGCTTAAATATTGGGGCATGGCGTCTGCGCAACTATACCACGTGGTCCAACAGTACAGGGCAGTCCAATAAATGGGATACTATTTATACTTACGCCTCCCGTGGGATCAACCACATAAAAAGCCAGCTAACCTTGGGAGACAGCGTTTCTCCGTCAGAGGTGTTTGACAGTGTACCGTTTCGTGGGGCGCAGCTCGCCACCGATGATGATATGTACCCTGAAAGTCTGCGCGGCTATGCGCCAATTGTGCGTGGGATAGCCCGCAGCAACGCACAGGTCACCATTCGCCAAAACGGTTACACCATCTACCAAACCGATGTGGCAGCAGGCCCCTTTGAAATCACTGACCTCTATCCAACCGGCAGCAGCGGTGACTTACATGTGACGATAAAAGAGTCGAACGGCAGCGAACAGGTGCAAATTGTACCCTTTGCCTCACTCCCCGTGCTGCAACGTGAGGGTTATTTATCTTATAGCACCACCGCAGGTGAATACCGTTCATATGATAGCCATGTAGATAAAACCAAATTTGGTCAGTTCACTTTGGTATACGGTTTACCCTATGGCATCACTATGTTCGGAGGAAGTCAGTTCAGTGAAAAATACCAATCTTATTCGATAGGTGCTGGGCAAAACTTGGGCCGCTTCGGGGCGCTGTCTATTGATATTACCCAATCTCACGCCAAAATGCGTGATGACAGCAAAGAACGTGGTCAGTCTTACCGCTTTAGATATAACAAAAACCTCAATGATATCGGCACCAATATTGCTTTGGCAGGTTACCGCTATTCGACCCAAGGGTATTACAGTTTATCCGAGGTGTTTGATACCTTCCGTGATACCACTTACACTCCTGAAATCGAACGCCGCCGTAATCGCGGTGAAATCACCCTCAGCCAAAACCTAGGGGATACTTACGGTTCTATTTCAATGGGTTATATTAATGAAGATTATTGGAATAGTGACCGCAAAACACAGTCAGCAACCCTTGGCTATAACAATAGCTGGCAAGGGATCAGTTACGGGCTGAATTACACCTATAACAAGAATACCAGCAGCTATTCGCAGAGTGCTGGGGCAAAAAAATACAGTGATGAAGACCATTTATTTACTTTTTCGGTCAATATTCCGTTCAGTTTGTTTGAAGATACCGCCTACATTAACTTTGCCAGTAACCACAGTAGCCGAGACTCCAGTTCGAGTAGCGTCGGTGTATCAGCATCTCACCTGAACAACCGTTTAAATTGGAGCATGCAACAAAGTTTAGCCGATCAGGGGCAAGGCAGTTCTGGTAATGCGAACTCCACCTATAAAGGCAGGTATGGTGAAATTTCTGGTGGTGCGAGCTATAGCAAAGATAGCTATAACCTGTACTACGGAACTAACGGCAGCCTTGTCGCCCACGCGGGTGGGTTAGTGTTAGGGCAACAATTAGGTGAGACCGCTGCGCTGGTAGAAGTGCCTGATGCAGGGAATGTTCCCATATTAAACCAAGCGGGCGTAGTAACCAATAACCAAGGTTATGCGTTAGTGCCGTACGTCACCGCTTACCGCAAAAATACCATCGACATTGATACCTCGGCGTTACCTGACAACACGGAAATGGAACTCACCAGCCAGTCAGTCTCCCCAAGCCGTGGTGCGCTAGTGAAATCCAGTTTCACCGCTAATGTCGGTTATCGCGCCATTATGGTATTGAATTTTGCAGATGGGAAGCCCGTGCCATTTGGCGCTCAGGCCATATTTAATGACAACCCACAGTTAAATAATTTAGTGGGTAATGATGGCGAAATTTATTTATCCGGTTTGGCAGAAAGTGGTCACTTTATTATTCAATATAACGAGAAACAGCAGTGTCAGGTTAATTACAACTTAGCCGGCATTTCAAATTATATGGGGTTATATAAAACCGCTGCCATATGCCGATAAACAGGAAATCAGTAATGAAAAAATTAATAGTTAACTCCGTATTGGCTGTGGGATACTTGTATGCCGGGCATGCTAATGCAATCTGTGTACAAAATCCTGCATTAAATAATGTTATAACAACCGTGACTCCACGCACATTTAATATACTTTATGATGATAACAGTGTTCGCGACTTATCTATTTTTGAGCACAGATATGTAAGTGGAAGTCCTTACGCGATAACAACTTACCCTGGGACATGTGGAAATATACGCTGGAAATACGCTTATGCAAATAGTTGGAAACCTAATGCTAACTATATTGCCAGTACAAATATTCCTGGAATTGGCGTAAAAATAATGCACGACAGATTTTATCTTAATAGTGGGCCGGAACCATTTTATGCTCCTTATGATAATGTTCATCATTCTCTTCGAATTAATACCCCCATGTGGACAGTCACATTCATAAAAACTGGGCGGGTAACACAATCAGGAGCATTATCATCGGGTGCCATTGGCCATGCTCTCGCATATAACCCCTACCCAAGAACAACCTTTACCTTAGCGAGTTTATATTTTCCTACTGACCAAATTAAAGTCAACATTCTCCAATGTTCACTGAAAAATAACCAATCCGTTTATAATATTGAGCTGGGTGACTGGCGAGATACTCAGTTTACAAATATTGGAGATGCTAGTGATGTTATTGATGTTCCAATTACATTAACCTGCAATCCGGGAACAAATATTAAAACTACCGTTACCAGTTCCTCAGGCTATATTGATCAAAATACAGGGAAACTCGCTTTATCTGGTACAGATAAAGCAACTGGCGTAGCAATTCAACTCCTAGATAAAAACAATACCCCCATAAAGCTAAATACAAGTAACATTTCACAAAGTAATGTTCCTGAAGGCGACTATATTTTTGGCTGGAAAGCCCGTTATATTAAAACGGCAGATAAAATCACTCCCGGAAGTGCGAATGCAACAGCCACCGTTAATATTCGCTACGAATAGAGGTTCTCATGAAAAAAACAATATTAACCCTATTGACTATCAATATTTTAAGTCAGCCATTATTAGTTAATGCGGCGGATACGGTAACATTAAATTTCAAAGGTAATATTAAAGCAGCGACCTGTAATATTTCTGGGGGAAACAATATTGAGATTGACTTAAAGCGTTTACCGATTGATATATTTAATGGCGCGCAGACAGGATCCGACTGGAAAAATTTTGATATTAAATTAAATAACTGCTCGTCATTTATCAATCAAATTAAACTGACATTTTCAGGCACCGCAGACACAGCTGATACGACTAGCTTATATAAAAATCTAGGTACCGCACAGAATATCGCTGTACAGCTACAAAGTGGTGATGGTGCCACACAGCTAGGTAACCTAAAAACATTACAAGTGCCCTTAAATGGGCAATCTGATGTCGCGATTCCACTGCGCACACGGGCTTTTAGCATGGCAGGTAATGTCGTGGCCGGCTCTATTTCAGCCAATATTACCGCCACCGTAACCTACTTATAAACCGGAGCATATAACATGAAGAAAATGATACTTTTATTCTGTCTTGCTTCCAGCCCCGTATTGGCAGCAGACCAACAAATTAATATCAATGTACATGGTTATGTCGCAGTTATGCCTTGTGAATTAGAAACCATCAATCATGTCATTGACCTGAAAAAAGTCAATGTTTGGAATATTCGGGATACACAAACTTCACCGTGGGTTGATTTCTCAATTAAATTGAAAAATTGCCCTATGGGCACCAAAGAAGCCATTATGGAGATTAAAGGCACGCCTGACTCGACCTCCGCTGATTATTTTGTCAATACGGGGAGCGCTAAAAACGTCGCATTAAACTTAGCCCACCATGCAAATAAAACCACGATAAAAAATGGTGAAAAAATTACGGTGCCGGTTAATGAACAAACCCGCAAAGTTGATATTCCACTATCAGCGAGAATGGCGGGTTATGGATCAGGCATGACAAGTGGTTCATTTAATAGCCATCTTGATTTTACATTTGTTTATCATTAATAAATCTAGTGTCTTTATATTGATAATCTAAAATAAACCATCTTAATTAGAATGGTTCAAATTTTGAGATGACGATAATATTTAATATTTTCAATATAAAAAACATAGTTTGATCACTTATGATTTAAATCAAGATAGGATAAAGGATACCTGATAAATATATCGTGATGTTAAAGATATAACCCTATACCAATTAAGAGTAAAAAATCAATGAGGTTAAATAATGAGCAATTATTACCCTGTCTCTGCGGTTATTGGTAATAAAATAAAATCATTGCGTAAAAATAAAGGACTCTCTCTTACTGCCCTTGCTAAAACTGTTGGAATTAGTGAGCAACAGCAACTACGTTATGAACGAGGAAATAATCGAATATCGATAGATAGGCTAAAGCAATATTCTAATTATTTTGATATTAATATAATTTATTTCTTTTCATTTAGTGAGGATGAAAAAACAAAAATTAAAAATGGTTATGAAATTAAAAAATCATTTTCTTTATAGCATTTTTACTTAATCATTATTGGTTATCGTATGAAAAAAAACACCTCTAAAATTGTCGGAGCGCGGATCCGCACACTAAGAAAAGACCAAAACATGAGTATTCAGCAACTCAGCACATTACTTGGGATTAGTCAGCAACATCAATCTCGCCATGAATTAGGCGAAATCCGGATTCATGTTGATACGTTATATTCTATTTCCGAAATACTCGACCTTGATATTCAAGAGTTAATTGTTGACTTTGCTATCCCAATACCAGTTAACACAATGAGTAATAAACAGAATAGAAAAAAAATGTTGCAAGCAGAAAGCCTATTATCACCAGAACATAATTTCAATTTATACAAATAGTGTTAATACAAAACTAAATTTATTTATAGGAAATTTATAGTCATGACAACTGTAGCTAAAGGTATCTATAAGTAAGAAATCTCTCACGTAGCCTTAACATAGCGAATTAAAATTAAGGCTACTTAATTGAATTTAATAAGAACATTTTGATAGTCATTTAATGTTTCCTTAAAACCAAGGTTACCCCCTATTTTTATTCATTTACTGAATGGCAACACCATTTTCTCTATAAAAAACCAAATAAATAGCACATTTAGACCTGCTAAATCCGATAACTATACTATTATTTCATTTTTCGATAGTAAAAATACAACATCCACTGTATGTGGTCTAATAAGTCAAAACCTTATAACCCCAAATTATCACCATATGAGAGATAAATTAAACTTATATCCCTCCTTATAATTATTCTTAGTTTTATATCGTTATTTAACTTTAGTGAAAAAATCAAAAAAAATTATATTTAACTTAGCTCAATATAGTGTATTAATCCTTCTCTTATAATGTGTTAACTTAATTAAAAAAATTAAATACTTTAAAATTTAATTATATTTTACCAAATTTTACAAAACTTGTTTATTTTAATAAATAGTTTCAAAATACTCTCCAATTGAGTAATTGGTAATTCCACCTACTCAATAAAAATAAATAATTATCTTTTGGAGAAAAACAAATGAAAAAGAACTTACTTGCATCATTAATTGCTGCAACCTCAATCTTTGCTGTTAATAATGCATTAGCAGCAGATGGTACTATCGACTTTACAGGTGAAATCATCGACCAAGCATGCGAATTAGCAGCTGGCTCTGATGCACTAAAAGTAAACTTAGGACAAGTATCTAAAAAAGCATTACCAAACGCAGGAAGTACAGCGGCAGCAACTAAATTTACGATTAAATTAATTAATTGCCCTGCTACAGTAACAACGGCTTCAGTAAAATTTGATGCTGATTCTTATATTGGTGATGATGAAGTTATTAAATTAAAAGAAGAAACTGGCGTTGCAACTGGCGTTGGAATTCAAATTACTGATGATACGAATAAAATTGTTCCATTATTTACTGCCTCTAAAGCATATCCATTACAACAAAATGTGGAAAATAATTTAGATTTCAGAGCACGTTATATTGCTAAGTCTGACACAGTGACTCCTGGTCCTGCAAATGCGACAGCAACTTTCACAATCAATTATAACTAAGTAATAAATAAGGTTTAAAAGGACTTAAGCCTTATCTAATAATAATCAATGGTGGTATTATGAAATCTATTATCTATATTTTCATTTCCTTACTTACGCTAATAAATACTGCGAATGCTGGTGTTATAATTGGTGGAACCCGTGTTATTTATAATGAGGGAAACAAAGATGTCAGCATCAGCGTAGAAAATCCAGATAAAATCCCTTATTTGATTCAATCTTGGATAGATAATATAGATGAAAAAAAACAGTCTGATTTTTCTATCACACCACCATTATTTAGGCTAAATGCAGATAGAACTAATGCGCTTAGAATATTTTTAACAGAAAATAAATTACCTAATGATAGAGAGTCATTGTTCTGGTTAAATATAAAAACTATTCCAGCAACAGAAAGAACAGAAAACTCATTACAAATTGCCTTTAAAACACAAATGAAATTAATTTATCGCCCTAAAGCATTAAAAGATGTTAATTTTATTGAAGAGCAAAAAAAATTAGTGTGGTCTAAATCTGGAAATAAAATTACGGTTAAAAACCCAACACCTTATTTTATGAATTTCCAGAGCATCAGCTTTAACGGAACGAAGGCTAATGATGTTTCTTATGCTGCACCTTTCTCAAGTGCGACTTTCGAGATTAATAACTCAAATACTAATGGAACAATTAAATGGGAAGTTATTAATGATTATGGTGCAGCACCAGAAGCACTCGAAAAGAAAATATAAAACTATAAAATAAGTTGGGCTTTATCATGAAAATAAATAAAATATCTCTAGGCCTACTATTATATTTAGGCTATACCGCATCGCTATATGCTGAAGAAAAAACAGAAAATAATGTCTACTTTGATCCTGACTTTTTAGAGCTACCGAATAAAGATTCGGTTGATTTGTCACAGTTCGAGAATAATGAGCAATTAGCCGGTGACTACTATGTTGATATTTATGTCAACACCAACTTAATTGGTGCTAAAAATCTTAAATTTGAAAAAAATAGCCGTAACCAATTAGTTCCATGTTTATCACTTGCTGATATTAAAGAGTTTGGTATCAAAACAGCGGAATACCCTGAATTACAAACCGCAGGAAGTCACTGTGTAAACCTTGCAGCGATTCCTGATGCCACAAGTAATTTTGAGTTTGATTCTCAACGTTTATATTTAAGCATCCCCCAAATCGCATTGGATAGAAACCCAAGGGGTTACGTTGACTTAGCCAATATCGATAATGGGATCAACGCACTGCTATTAAATTATAGCTATAACGGCTCTAAGAATTACGATCGTAAAAGTAGTGGTTCGGATAACACATCCCATTATGTAAATTTAAGACCTGGCTTAAATATTGGAGCATGGCGGCTACGCAATTACACAACATGGTCAAGTAGTACCGACCAATCCGGTAAATGGGATACCATCTATACCTACGCATCACGCGGTATTAATAGCATCAAAAGTCAGTTGACCTTGGGAGATAGTGTCTCACCTTCGATGGTTTTTGATAGCGTGCCATTTCGTGGTGCTCAGCTTGCGACAGATGATGATATGTCCCCTGAGAGTTTACGCGGCTATGCGCCCGTTGTACGTGGGATTGCTCGTAGCAACGCACAGGTGACGATCCGCCAAAATGGTTACATTATCTACCAAACCGAGGTGGCTGCGGGCCCTTTTGAAATCAATGACTTATACCCAACGGGGGGAAGCGGTGATTTGCATGTCACCATCAAAGAATCCAACGGTAGTGAGCAATATCAAATCGTTCCTTTTGCTTCATTACCTGTATTGCAACGTGAAGGATATTTTTCTTATAGCGTAACGGGCGGAGAATACCGCGCTTATGACAGTAGCATTGATAAAACAAAATTTGGCCAATTTACCTTAATCTATGGTCTACCTTATGGTATTACCGCTTATGGTGGTAGCCAAGTGAGTGAGCATTACCAATCTTACTCCATCGGCGCAGGCCAAAACCTTGGGCGATTTGGTGCGTTATCCATTGACGTTACCCATGCAAATTCAACGCTAAGTAATGACGTTAAGGAAAAAGGCCAATCATACCGTTTCCGCTATAACAAAAATATCAACGATATTGGTACTAATATCGCATTGGCTGGTTATCGTTATTCCACTAAAGGTTTTTACAGTTTAGCGGAAGTCTTTGACGGCTATAGAAATACAAACTATATCCCTGAAATTGAACGCCGCCGTAATCGCGGTGAGATCACCCTCAGCCAAAACTTAGGGGATAACTTTGGTTCAATCTCCGTAGGCTATATCAATGAAGACTACTGGAATAGTGACCGTAAAACTCAGTCTGCCACCGTGGGTTATAACAACAGTTGGCAAGGCATTAGTTATAGTTTGAATTATACCTATAACAAAAATACCAATAGCTACTCATATACTTCCGGTAGCCGTACGAAAAGTGAAGATGATCATCAGCTTGCCTTCTCTGTCAGTGTGCCATTTACCGTGTTTGATAACACCTTCTATTACAACTTTAACAGTAATAGTAGCAGCAACGGCCCAAGCACAGGCAGTATTGGGCTTTCCGCTTCACAACTTAATAACCGCTTAAATTGGAGCATGCAGCAGGGTTTCACCACTCAAGAACAAGGTACGAGCGGTAATATGAACGCTTCTTATAAAGGCCAATATGGTGAAATTTCAGGTGGAACAGGCTATAGCAAAGACAACTATAACCTCTATTACGGTGTTAATGGTAGCTTAGTGGCTCACTCTGGCGGCCTTGTACTCGGTCAACAATTAGGCGAAACCGCGGCTATTGTTGAAATCCCAGATGCAGGTGATGTACCAGTATTAAACCAAGCAGGGGTTGTCACTAATAACCAAGGTTATGCACTCGTGCCTTATATCACGGCTTATCGTAAAAATGTGATTGATATTGATACTTCTGAACTACCTGAAAATACGGAAATGGAGTTAACCAGCCAAAGTGTTGCACCAAGCCGTGGCGCTCTAGTGAAAGCCAGCTTTGCCGCAAATGTCGGGTACCGAGCCATCATGATATTAACCTTTGCTGATGGTAACCCCGTACCTTTTGGTGCTCAGGCGATATTTAAAGATAATCCTCAGCTAAATAATATAGTGGGCAATGATGGCGAAATTTATTTATCTGGTTTAGCTGAAAATGGCAGCTTTACCATTCAATATAACGATAAACAACAATGCCAAGTAAATTATAACTTAGCA
Organism: Providencia hangzhouensis; assembly: GCF_029193595.2. NCBI lineage: Bacteria > Pseudomonadati > Pseudomonadota > Gammaproteobacteria > Enterobacterales > Morganellaceae > Providencia > Providencia hangzhouensis. Next base: position 251,103 of record NZ_CP135052.1, on the reverse strand, counting down.
GGTATATCGAATTATATGGGGTTATATAAAACAGCTGCAATTTGTAAATAATCGGTGATATAAATGAAAAATTTATTCTATAAGTCTACTTTTATATTTATAAGTCTATTTTTATATTCAAGCTATACAAATGCAGCCTGTATCCAGAATCCAAGATTTAATAATATACAAGTGAATATTCCTACAGCAACTTATAACATTCAGTATGATGATATAACTACCAGAGAATTAGGGGCACTAAGTGTCCGTTATTTATCTGGTTCGATGACAACTACCTATTCTGAAGGAAATGGGAGCTGTGGTATATCTTACTTATATGGTGATTTTATTAATAACTGGGTTCCCAATAATGGTGTTGCAACATCAAATATTCCTGGTATCGGTATTTCAGTTCAAACTGCATCAATAGGTGGAGATTTCAATCGTTGGTTTGGCCCTTCCTCAAGTGGCAAGCAACCATGGGAAATATCAGATACCGTTTGGTATATTAAAATAAAAAAAATAGGGCAGGTAACCTCGTCAAATACCCTGCGCTCTGGCCCAGTAGCTCAATTAACTCAAAAAAATCAGCGCCCATTAGCACTTGGTATCTAACAACCTTAAACATGCCTGCAAATGCGATTCGTATCAATGTACTTAGCTGTTCATTAAAGAACAACCAGTCAACCTACAATATTGATATGCAAGATTGGTATGATACACAATTCCCTAATATAGGCTCAACCAGTGCGCCTGTAGATATTCCAATTACCTTAACATGTGCAGCGGGTACCAATATTAAAGCGACGGTCACAAGTTCTAAATATGAAGATACCGCTACAGGAAAATTAGCTCTAACGGGACCTGATAGCGCCACTGGTGTCGCAATACAATTGCTAGATAAAAATAATAACCCGATCAAGTTGAACACTTTAAATAGCCTGCAAAATAATGTGCCGGCTGGTGATTATATGTTTGATTGGAAAGCTCGCTATATCAAAACGGCAGATAACATCACGCCGGGTACAGCGAATGCCTCTGCTACTGTAAATATTCGCTATGAGTAGGAATAAAAAATGAAAAAAATATCTAAAAATTTACTTTTACTTAGTAGCTTAATATTCAGTGGGAATTTATTTGCTGCTAGCACAGTGACATTGAACTTTACCGGAAATATTAGAGCCGCAACTTGCAATATTACCGGTGGGAATAATATTGATATTGACCTGAAAAATATTTCTGCTGATGTATTTCGTAATGCGAGTTCAGGTTCTAACTGGAACACATTTAATATTAGCCTAAATAATTGTTCATCTTTTATTAATCAAGTAAAACTGACGTTTACAGGAACCGCAGATACTGCGGATGCAGCAAGCTTATACAAAAATCAAGGTACGGCTAAAAACTTAGCCGTTCAACTACAAAATGGTAATGGAACAACCGCTTTAGGTAACCAAAAAGTATTACAAGTTCCGACAAATGGGCAAGCGAATATTAATATTCCATTACGCACACGCGCCTTTAGCTCATTAGGTAATGCCACTCCGGGAACTATTTCCGCCAATATTACGGCAACAATTACCTATTTATAAAAGAGAAAATAATATGAGACATTTTATCCTATTACTATCACTAATGAGCTGTTCTTTAACTGCATTTGGGCTAACAGCAAATATTAAAGTGCATGGCGTCGTTATTGCTGCTCCTTGTGAGGTTGAAAAAAATAATTATTTAATCGATTTGAAAAAAATTAATATTTGGAATATCAAAGATACGCAAAAATCTCCGTGGGTTGATTTTTCCGTGAAGCTAAAAAATTGCCCTGTAGGCACCACCAAAGCTGTAATGAAAATATCAGGTACGCCAGACTCAACAATAACTGAACATTTTATTAATAATGGTACGGCGAAAAATGTGGCATTAAATTTAGCCAATACCGGCAATAAAACAACAATAAAAAATGGCGATACCATTACCGCGAATGTTAATACTCAAACGCGAAATGTTGAAATCCCATTATCTGCAAGAGTCTCGGGTTATGGAAGTGGTATGGTTGCAGGTTCATTTAAAAGCCATTTAGAATTTACATTTACATATCAGTAAGTAAGTTTGTTTTAATTATATCAGTTTTAATAGGGGAAAGCGGTATGCCTAATTACTATCTTATATCAAAAATAATTGGCAATAAAATCACCTATTACCGAAAAATGAAAGGCATGACATTAGAAAATTTATCTAATATCGTGGGTGTGAGTGAACAACAACAGTCACGCTATGAGCGTGGTATTAATCGAATTAATATTGATAGGCTTTATCATTACTCTAAGATATTTGAAATTGATATTATGGCTTTTTTTATTTTCAATTCTAGAGAGATCAATGAGATTGAGCATGCAGAAGAAAAATATTTAAATAAAAAAAGTAAATGTTAAGGATATTTTATGACTAAAAAGAAAATTTTACTGGTAATAATAGGCTCGGTTTTTGCTTATTCTGCATATACACAAGCGGCCTGTATTCAAAATCCTAATTTACGGAATGTTGTGGTGAATGTACCAGCAAGAACCTATTCGCTGCAATATGATGATACAGGGGCTCGCGATTTAGCCACTATTCAGGTCAATTTTAAAGGCTCACAAGTCAATACATTTTCAGGCCCAAAAAGTAATGGTCAATGTGGTGATGCCTACTTACACGCTGACTATGTCAATGGTTGGGTACCAAACGGCAATAAAATTGCAGCCAGTAATATACCGGGCATCAGCATTCAAGTGAAAGCAACCAATATCGGTTTTTTAAATACACGTTATGGACCACCAACAGCAGCTAACCCAGCCGCTTGGACTATTGCTAACCCATATTGGACGATTACCATAAAAAAAACAGGACAAGTCACACAAGGGGGAAATTTAAAGGCAGGGCATGTGGGAAGACTAACACAGCGTAACCCTGCGCCACATAACAGTACGTGGAATTTAACATCGCTGAATATTCCAGCAGGTGCTATCAAAATTAATGTATTAAAGTGCTCAACAAAAGCGACAAGTTACAATGTTAACTTAGGGACTTGGTATGATACTCAGTTTAAAGCTATTGGCTCTACTAGCAATAGTGTCAATATACCCATTACATTAAGCTGCGCTGCAGGCACCAATCTAAAAGTGACAGTCACAAGTAGTGCTGGGTATGTTGATATCAATACAGGGAAGATTAAATTGTCTGGGCAAGGTCAAGCGACTGGAGTCGCCATTCAATTATTGGATAGAAACAGCAACCCGATAAAGCTCAACTCAAAGTTCACTTTGCAAAACAATGTTGCAGGTGGCGATTATATTTTTAATTGGAAAGCTAGATATATTAAGACTGCTAATAATATAACTGCAGGAACTGCAAACTCAACAGCTTCGGTTAACATAAGATATGAATAAATAGCATCCAACATTAATCATAAAAAGATATTAATTTATTTATAACTTGATTTTTATTGCTAACATCGAAAAATATCATCGAACAATTGATAAATAGCAAATTTACTATTTTATTAAAATGGTTAAGATAGAGAGGTAATCTTTCATCGTGTTTAGTTAGAAATAAAAAATATAATTATAGGAGTATATATGCCTTATTCAACATCTCACCTAATTGGCAAAAAAATACTTTTTTATCGGAAAACGAATGGACTTTCAGTTAATGAACTATCCGAGGTTATTGGCATCAGCCCACAACAGCAGTCACGATATGAAAGAGGAGTAAATAGAATTACTTTAGATAGATTGTTCCAGTATGCAACGTATTTTGAGATTGATATTAAAACCTTCTTTCAGTCCCATGATTTTTAATAAATTAAGTAATAATACATATCACTAGAAGATCCAATTACATTAAAAATATTTAATTATATTAACATTATAATATTTAAAATAAATTAGAGAGAAAATCATGAAACGAAAAATATCTAAATCCGTCGGTTTAAAAATAAGATCATTAAGAGAAAGTCACGGAATGAGTGGTAAAGATTTAAGCATATTGTTAGGCATTAGCCAACAACACCAATCACGCTATGAAAATGGCGAGGTTAATATTCATGTCGATACTATTTACCAGTTGGCACAAATATTTAATGTTTCGCCGACCTATTTCTTTACTGAAACCATTACGGATATTAATAGTACAGAGCTCTCTGTTAATAAAAAGAATTATTTCTCTGCTGAAGCTTTGGTATTCTAACCTCTAAATATGAGCATTATAATATGCCAATAAATTAAATATCGGTGCTATTTCTATTTATAGTATAGCACCGACTTATTATTCTTTTTTAGACTCCTCCACCAACCAATGACGAAATATCGCCATCGCTGGTGTCATGACTCTTGACTTTAAACGGCTTAACCAATATCCACCCAGTGTTACAGATATATCAAAAGGTTGAACTAACGCCCCAGCACTTAATTCATGACTAAACATGCAACTTGGCACCAATGCTATACTGTCAGTTAATAACGCAGCCTCAACCATTAAACGCGATGAATCAAATACTGGGCCTTTGACACGCCAAGGTTCAATCTCCGCAGCTAAAAACCATTTTTCCCATTCATCTTTACGATATGAACGCATTAACTGGTGGGATTTTAAATCTAATGGATGTTTGAGCTGGCTTGCGACTTTCTCTGAACAAAGTACAGTATGAGCTGTTGAAAATAGGGGGATATTTTCAACCAGTGGCCATAAGCCCTCCCCAAAGCGAATAGCAAAATCAACGCCTTCGGCAGCGAGATTCACCACATTGTTATGAGTCATAATGCGTAAATCAATATAAGGGTATAGTTCCGAGAATTGGGTTAATCTTGGCAATAACCAGCCCACAGCAAATGTACCGACCACTGAAATACTTAAAGCTTCTCGATAATGGCCATCTTCAAATTGCAGTAGTAATGACTCAATCTGGTCAAAAGAGCGGCTCAATACGGGTAGCAATGCAAGCCCTTCATCAGTTAATGCAAGCCCTCGAGGTAAGCGAATAAAGAGTTCTAGTCCCAGCTGCTCCTCTAACAACCTAACTTGTTGACTAACAGCTGCCTGAGTGACATTCAACTCTATTCCTGCTCGTGTAAAACTTAAATGCCGCGCTGAAGCTTCGAATGCCCTAAGCGCATTGAGTGGAAGCCGATGACGATAATTTTCTGCCATAAGATTTTCTTTTACCTCATCGAATTTTATATCGTTTTAAATAATGACTGAAAGCATGCATACTGCTTGGCAATCGCGGCTTAACCCCATAATAGCCTATATTAAAGCACTTTAAATTTACAATGAAGTGCTTTCAGCTCCTGTTAGCAATAACTTAAACTTGTACTTATTGGAATAACTCTATGAAAACTCTTTTTCGTCAGGGGCGAATTTTTGTCGCACTGAGTTTGGCGTTAACCACGCTATCCGCTAATGCGTTCACTCAAAAGGATGTGGATGACATTATTAAACCTCTGATGGAACAAAAACAGATCCCAGGGATGTCTGTCGCAATTTCCGTTGAAGGGAAACACTATATTTATCACTATGGTGTGCAGTCTAAGCAAAGCTTAGTACCTGTCAGTGATGAGACTTTATTTGAGATTGGTTCTTTGTCTAAAACGTTTACTGCCACACTCGCAGCCTATGCACAAGACCAAGGAAAACTCGATTTTTCGCAAAAGGTAAGCCACTATCTTCCTGAATTAAAAGGGTCTGCTTTTGACCAAGTCACAGTAATGAACTTGGCTACTCACACTTCCGGTTTATCGTTATTTGTGCCTGATAGCATTACTAATTCAGCTGAATTAATCCGTTATTACCAGCAGTGGAAACCGACCAAAGCCATTGGGCAATATCGCTCTTATTCAAATCTTGGCGTGGGGCTACTCGGTATCGTTACCGCTAAACAACTCAAAATGCCATTTGAGCAAGCGATGGAAAAATTGATGTTGCCTGCACTTGGGCTAAAACATACCTATATTCATGTCCCTAAAAACCAACAGAAAAATTATGCTCAAGGTTATAATAAGCACGATCAGCCCATTCGTGTAGCACCACAAATTTTAGATGCTGAATCTTATGGTTTGAAATCTAATGCTAAAGATCTAATTCGCTTCTTAGATATTAATATGCAAACGAAGAAAGTCGCTAAGCCGTGGCAAGAAGCCGTAGAAAACACCCATACTGGGTTCTATATGACCGATTCATTTATGCAAGATATGATGTGGGAAAGCTATTCGTGGCCAGTATCTCTTGCTCAATTACAGCAAGGTAACCGAAATGAAATGGCGCTCACACCGCAAAAAGTTGAAGCTATCCATCCTGTAATGCCACCTGAAACACAGGCTTTTTACAATAAAACAGGTTCAACCAATGGTTTTGCAACCTATGCGGCATTTATTCCGGAAAACCAAGTGGGTATTATTATTTTATCCAACAAATGGTATCCAATCCCTGACCGCATCACTGCGGCCTACCAGCTAATCGAAAAAGCGAAACACTAGCCCACGCAGAACATCCAATGTTCTAAATAATCAGATAACGAACCAGTAATACTCAACATAGTTCGTGCTAGAGCAAGGCGGCAAAATTCGGCTATCTCGGGGAGTATACAAAAGTATATGACCCGAGTAGCCGAATAAGGCCAACGCAGCTATTGCGCGAAATATGAAGAGCATTTAGATAACGCGGGAAAACTGCCGCTGCCTCATCTGACTACGTAAGTAAACATCAAAACACATACAAATATTACGAATAAGTAAACGCCCTTGCGGCGTAACTTTAATTCCTTTGTCTGTCATTTCGACTAATCCATCTTCTGCCATTGGCTTCAATAGCTCTAAATCCTCTTTAAAATAAGATTTAAAGTCAATTGGATAGATTGCTTCAATTTGTGCAAAATCCAATTGGAAGTTACAGATTAAGGTTTTAATAACATCACGGCGCAAGCAATCATCATCGGTTAAGACGAGACCTCGCCACAGCGCTTGGCCTTGCTCTTCAACTTGCGCATAATAGGTTTTCAAATCTTTCTGATTTTGCGCGTAGTTATCGCCTAACATACTGATCGCAGAAACGCCTAATCCTAATAAATCACAGTCGCCTTGAGTCGTATAACCTTGGAAATTACGGTGTAAAACCCCTTCTCGTTGGGCCACAGCGAGCTCATCTTCAGGGCGAGCAAAGTGGTCCATACCAATAAATTGATAGCCATCTCTGGTGAGGGTTGCGATTGTGTCTTGCAGAATATCGAGTTTTTGCTCTGCACTTGGTAAATCAGCATCTTTAATTTTACGCTGCGCCGCAAATAAATTAGGCAAATGCGCGTAATTAAACACACTTAAGCGATCTGGTGATAATTCAGCCACTTTCTTTAAGGTAAATGCAAAGCTCTCAGGAGTTTGTTTAGGTAAACCATAAATCAAATCAATACTCGTTGAGGTAAAACCCGTTTCTTTGGCTCGTTTAATTAGGGCAAAAATAAATTCTTCGTCCTGTTCACGGTTAACCAGCACCTGAACTTCTTTATTAAAATCCTGAACTCCCATGCTTAAGCGGTTAAACCCTTCATGGCGCAGATGATCTATCATATCCAGTTCAATTTCACGCGGGTCGACTTCGATGGACATTTCAACATCATCCGCAAAATGAAAATGCTTTTTCAATAAACCAACCAAATGGCTGACTTGAGCTTTATCGAGGTAAGTCGGAGTACCACCACCCCAATGCATCTGGGTCACAATACGACCTTTTAATAAAGCTGCGCGCTGAATAATTTCTTTTTCAATTACTTTAAGATATTCATCGGCTTTATGTTTTTGGCGTGTCACTAATTTATTACAGCCACAGAAATAACAAAGTTTATGGCAAAAAGGGATATGGACATAGAGCGATAAAGGTCGATCAGGATAACGTTGTGTTGCTTGAACAAACGCATTCTCATCATAATCTTGATTGAATTCCAAGGCTGTGGGATACGAGGTATAACGAGGCCCTGAATAATTGTATTTTTGAATGAGAGAAAGATCCCAAACAATATTTTGCTCTGACATAACATTCCTCAATTGACCAAAAGCTCAAACTATAACGATGACTTCACTCTATTTAATTTGTTATTCGATGAGAGTGAAAATTTTATAACCTGCATAAGCATTATAGACTCTAAATATTTCGAGTTGCAGCTAGGCGACAAGTGAATGAGTCGCTAGGAGTATACATAAGTATGAGACTCGTGCGAATGAACATAGTCAACAACGCTGCAGCTTTGAATATGACCAGTATAAATATGTTAGAGAAAAGAGACTTGATTCAACATCAAAGAAAAGTGAGTTAGCAGAAAAAATAGCCAAATCCCCCGCTAGCGCGAGGGATCTTTTAAACGAAATTATTTACTTTTTAAGATGCGCATAATGTCATCAAGTTTTTCTTCGTCTTCTTCCTCTTCTTCTTCGCTATATTCAATACCGAGAATATTCATCAGTTCATCAATACGGTCTAAACAGGTATCAACATACTGCTGTTCTTGCGCAGTGATAGTTTCGCCATCCTCCAGACGCGCCAAAATGCTATCTAGGCGGTCATCGCTTTCTAGCATTTCCAACTCTTTTTCTGGCGTCAATTTTTCTTTAGCGACTGGCATCTCTTTCACCACTGGACGCGCTACAGGTTTGTTATCATCCACAACTAATGGAATCGGTTTTTTGCTACCAATACGCGGGTCTGTGGTGGTAGATATCCCACCTTTAGCATTGTTAGAAGCAGATTCTTGGTTACGGCTACCAGATTTATGACCACGATGTTTTTTCTCGCGCTTACGCTCACGGCCTTCCGCATTTATCTCTTCTTTAGTTTTACGGTATTTTTTCTTTGGCTTAGCAGCCGGTTTTTTTGGTGCATTCATGGTCTGATACCTTGATAAAGTCAGTTTCTGCTGCGAAATCTAGCAGGATCCCATAAAGGGGGAAAGCACTAGTTTGCAATTTTGGCGGATTTTTTACTCCACCCTGCCTTCGCAATAGTACTTTAATGATTATACCTTAAATAATTTGTGTTGCATGCAAGCAACAAAAAGGAAGAGCCGTATGAGGGGGGATTAATCTTCTAAATAGCTTTACCTACAGAAAATGATCACTTCGCCAATACACTAAACGTTCCAATACTCTAAATAGCTGTACCGTTAGAGGACAGAAAATAGAGAGTCATCTTGAGCAATATTCTAAATAATTCAAGTTGTGGCTAGGCGTCAATCGAGGTTATCTCGGGGAGCATACATAAGTATGTGACCCGAGTAGCCGAGAGAAGACAACAACGCCACAGCTTGAAGTATGACGAATATCAGGCGTCGACGAGCACCATTTTTAGTAGAAACATCGCCGCCACTAAAATCACACACAGCCCCAAATCACGCCAGCGGCCTGTACCAATTTTCATTGCACAGTACGCAATAAAGCCTAGTGCGATACCTTCTGTGATTGAGAAGCTAAATGGCATCATCACTGCGGTAATAAATGCGGGTACAGACTCAGTTAAGTCATCCCATTTCACGCGGGTTAAACTTGAAGTCATCAACACGCCCACGTAAATCAAGGCACCCGCAGTTGCATAAGCAGGAACCATACCGGCAAGAGGTGAGATAAACATGGTCAATAGAAATAGAATACCAACGACAATCGCAGTTAAACCTGTACGCCCACCAACAGAAACACCAGAAGAACTTTCAATATAGGCGGTGACAGAAGATGTCCCCATCGCTGAACCTGCAACAGAGCTCAAGCTGTCCACATATAACGCTTGCTTCATCCGTGGGAAAGTTCCGCGTTCATTTGTGATACCAGCTTTGTCAGTCACACCTATCATGGTGCCTGATGAGTCAAACAGGTTTACTAACATAAAGGCAAAAATCACACCGGATAACGCTAAGTCTAAAGAGCCAGCGAAATCAACCTGCCCGACGACACTCGTGACACTTGGCGGCATTGAGAATATTCCAGAATATTTCACATCCCCCAAAGCCAAACCAATCAAGGTGGTCACTGCAATAGAAACTAATACCGCGGCATGAATATTACGAGCCGCTAAGATTGCAATAATAAAGAACCCGAGGGCTCCCAGCCAAACATTATGGTGAGTCAAATTACCGATAGAGACTAACGTGTCTGGGTTAGCGACAATGATACCGGAGTTTTTCAGCCCCATCATCGCAATAAATAGGCCGATACCACTGGTGATCCCGACGCGAAGACTAAGCGGGATATTGGCGATAATCCAATAACGGATACGGAATAATGTCAGAATAAATAACCCGACTGCCCCCCAAAATACGGCCCCCATTGCAACTTGCCATGAATAGCCCATCGCGCCAACTACAACGAAAGCAAAAAAAGCATTCAGCCCCATAGCAGGTGCTACTGCAATCGGTAAATTTGCCAACAGCCCCATCAAAATACTACCAATAGCCGCAATCAAACAGGTGGTGACAAATACAGCTTTGATATCCATGCCTGCAACTGAGAGAATTTGAGGGTTAACAAAAACGATATATACCATCGTTAGGAAGGTGGTGAAGCCTGCAACAACTTCTGTCCGTGCTGTCGTGCCGTGCTCTTGCAATTTAAAAACACGCTGAAACAAGCCCTGCGGTTGTGCCGAGCTAGAAGATTGATTACTCATTAGATATTGCGCCCAAAAAAAGTTTTTTTCGCCCTATACTACAATTAAAAATCACAAAAGAAAACGATTGCGTAAACTATAAGGGGCAAAAATGTCCTAACTAACTGATACGCCAAGATGAAATAATAAAAATAAACCAAAATAGTGGAGTGAGGAAATGGTGGATATTTCACCACCACTTTTAATTTAGGAAAGTGCTAACAGTTTTTGTCGGCGCCAAAACAATAAACGATGTTTCGCAGCCATTTTTTGAGGTTGATGTTGCGCACTCAACTTTGTCGCCACCCTATTCGCAATAATTTCTACCGCAAAACACATCACAAAATAAATAAATGCTACGAATAAGAAAACTTCGAGAGGATAAACCATTTCACGGTTATTCACTTGGGTTGCTAAAAAAGAAAGCTCCGCAACACCAACAACATAGGCTAATGAGGTATCTTTAATTAATGCTACCCACTGGTTAATAAATGAAGGAACCATCATACGTAAGGCCTGTGGCAATACGACATTCCACAATACCTGCCAGCGGCTAAACCCCAAGGATAATCCTGCCTGCCACTGCCCTGCTCCTATCGCTAAAATGCCAGCTTTCACGGCATGAGCCAAATATGCAGAAGTAATTAATGCCAATGCACAGACGACTGTTGCAATACCCGGAATTTCCATACCCAATAAGATTGGCAACAGAAAATAGGTCCAAAAAATTAACATAATGACCGGAATTGCACGGAAGAAACCTAAAATCGCAGCAAATAGGTTAACCCAGAAGCCCCGCAGCATGGCTAAAGCTATTCCGCCCAATGTTCCTAATACAATAGAAGCCGCACCGGCAAGTAAACTAATGACTAACGTCAGTGCAGCGCCTTCAAGTGGCCCATCCGGAAAAGTACCAAACAATAAATATTGCCAATTCTGCTCAATAATCGAAAAATCCATCTTATACCCCCTGAGCCAAATTACGCTGTTGACGCCACTGGCCCCAACCTTCCATTACCGCAATAATGGCAATATACAAAACGGTTGCCACACCAAATGCAGCAAAGGTTTGCAGTGTCTGGCTATCAACCTGGCGGGAGACATAAGACAGTTCTGCGACGCCTATCGCCATCGTTAATGATGAATTTTTTACCACATTCATATATTGGCCCAGTAGTGGAGGCATCGCGATTTTAACGGCTTGCGGTAATACCACCAATTTCATGGCCTGCCATGAGGTTAGCCCTAAAGCAAACGCCGCATATTTTTGCCCCTGACGAACGCCACGGATCCCAGCACGAATTTCTTCAGCGATAAACGGCACGGTATAAAGGGTCAAACCAATAAAACCGGCTAAAAATTCAAATGACGGCCAACCCACTGTGATTCCAAGTAAATGGACTTCATGGGGAGTATTGAGCCATTCCATTACAGCAGAGGGTAAAATTTCACCAGAAGCGAAATACCAAAAGAATAACTGCACCAACAAAGGCGTATTTCTGAAAATAGAGATGTAGATACTCACAGCCCAACGCACAAGAGCAATTTGGCTATCCTTTGCTGATGCAACTATAAAACCCAATACAGTGGCTGCAACAATGGTACAAATCGAGATCCAAATAGTGATCAAAAAGCCGTAGCCAAACCATTCTAAATACTGCGGTGCCAAGAAATGGGCAGACCAAAAATCACCATTTAAAAATTTTTCAAACATTGTTCACGACCTATTGCCTTCACAGCTTGTGATTAAAAACTCATCCCTTATAACCAAGAACCCCACACAGAGTGCGGGGCTTCAAATCACTGAGTACTTACCGTTCCCCATTAAGACTGTGGCTGTTGCTCACTCAGTGGTGCGAATTTAAAGTCTCCGCGTGGCTGTGCGGCTTTGGTATCTGGCCCAAACCAACGGTTATAGATCACCTCGGCTTTACCGTCTTTCTCCAGTTTCAACAGTGTTTCGTTGACGTTTTCAACCAAACGCGTTTCACCTTTGCTTGCTGCCAATGCTTGGTATTCTTTCGTCAGGCTAAATGGGGAAATCTCAAAATCTGCTTTCACTTTTTCAGGTAAATTACCTAATAAGCCCACCAGTTTTGCATCATCTTGTGTGATAGCTTGGACGTTACCATTACGCAGTGCAGCGAAAGCTTGTGGGGTATCGTCATAAGAAATCACTTTAGTCTCAGGGAACCGCTCACGCAAAGTCACTTCCTGCACAGTACCTTTGTCTGCGCCAATACGCAGTGGTTTGATGTCGTCAGGTGTTTTTAATACGCCTTTACGGGCAATAAATTTTTGGCCTGTCGCAAAATCAGGAATTGAGAAATCAACTTGTTTTGCGCGTTCATCTGTAATGGTGAAGTTAGCACCAATCAAGTCAACTTTTCCTGAAGTTAGAAGTGGAATGCGATTTGCTGGATTAGTTGGACGAAGCTCAAGTTTTACCCCTAGGCCATCTGCAATTTCTTGCGCAATATCAACATCATAACCCGCTAATTTTTTAGTTTGTGGGTCAATAAAACCAAATGGTGGGTTACTATCAAATACTGAAATGCGGATCACACCCGCTTGTTTGATATCATCTAATTTATCTGCGCTAGCGACATTCGCTGTCAGCGCTAAACCTGTAAGTAAAACAGTCGTTAGAATACGAGCTTTCATTGAACACCCCTGACGGTAAATTTTTGTAAATCGACCATCACAAGCTATCAACTATTGCTTAGCACTTGAAATAATATTAAATAATATATTTATAACAAAATAGAATATAAAACCACACAAAAAAGGGGCAAGCTTTGTACAAAGGCCCCAACATGGTTAAACCATCAATAGACTCTTATTGAGCAAGAAGAAAGTCGGTATAAAAATCTTAAGCTAAATTTTTAGATGCTTTGTACCTGAAAATATACGCCAATAGTCATTAAAGAAATAACTGTTCAAACGTATCAATACTCTAAATAGTTCGTATTGCGGCTAGGCACCAAGCTAGGATATTTCGGGGAGCATACATCAGTATGTGCCCCGAATCGCCGAGCGAAGCCAACACCGCCACAGCACGAAATATGACCAGCGTTTATGCTCTAAATAGTTCGTATTGTGGCTAGGCACCAAGCTAGGATATTTCGGGGAGCATACATCAGTATGTGCCCCGAATCACCGAGCGAAGCCAACACCGCCACAGCACGAAATATGACCAGCGTTTATGCTCTAAATAGTTCGTATTGTGGCTAGGCGGCAAGCAAGGATATCTCGGGGAGCATACACCAGTATGTGACCCGAGTAGCCGAGCGAAGCCAACACCGCCACAGTACGAAATATGACGAGCATTTATTTGTTCGTTAGCATCTTTTCAAGACTATCCCCACCCACATGACGGAAATCCTGCCCCTTCACATAGTAGAAAATAAACTCACAGATATTTTGGCAGCGGTCACCGATGCGCTCAATTGAACGTGCGCAGAACAATGCCGTTAATACACTTGGGATCGTCCGAGGGTCTTCCATCATATAGGTCATCAATTGGCGTACGATGCCCTCATACTCTTGGTCAACTTTCTCATCTTCACGGTAAATACGAATGGCTTCTTCGAGATCCATTCGTGCGAATGCATCTAATACGTCATGTAGCATTTGCACTGTATGGCGGCCTAATGATTCTAAGCTCACTAACAGGGGCTGATGTTGATGAGAGAATTTTTCCAATGCAGTTTGGCAAATTTTGTCTGCAACATCGCCGATTCTTTCCAGCTCAGCAATGGTTTTTGAAATTGCCATAATCAGGCGCAAATCACTCGCCGTTGGTTGGCGTTTCGCGATGATCTTAACGCATTCTTCATCAATGGCCACTTCCATCATATTGACTTTATGGTCATTTTCGATAACTTCACGCGCTAAGGCTTCATCCTGATTATGCATGGCCGTAATGGCTTTGGTAAGCTGTTCTTCGACCAGCCCCCCCATCGTCATCAATTCAGTATGGATATGTTCCAGTTCAGCATTGAACTGCCCCGATATATGTTTGTTGTGATTCAGCGTATCCATCGTCGGCTCCATATCAACCGTAGCGGCCAGTAATATAATCTTCAGTTTGCTTCATTTCTGGGGTAGTAAACATTTTGTCAGTATGATTAAACTCAACTAACTCCCCTAAATACATGAAAGCCGTATAGTCAGAACAGCGTGCTGCTTGTTGCATATTGTGGGTAACAATTACCACGGTGTATTCTGACTTTAATTCACTAATCAGTTCTTCAATTCGACCGGTTGAAATTGGGTCAAGAGCAGAACAGGGCTCATCCAACAATAAAACTTCTGGACGAATAGCAATACCACGAGCAATACAGAGACGCTGTTGCTGCCCACCCGACAAGCTATAACCACTTTGGTGTAGCTTATCTTTGGTTTCATTCCATAATGCAGCCTTTGTTAACGCCCACTGCACACGTTCATCCATTTCTACACGAGATAATTTTTCAAATAAACGCACACCAAATGCAATATTATCGTAGATTGACATCGGGAATGGTGTTGGTTTTTGGAAAACCATTCCGACTTTCGCACGCAATAACGCGATATCTTGTTTATCTGTCAGGATATTTTGACCATCCAGTAAAATTTCACCTTCTGCGCGCTGTTCACCATACAATTCATACATTTTATTGAAGGTACGTAGTAACGTCGATTTACCACAGCCTGATGGGCCGATAAACGCAGTGACTTTATTTTTTTCAATGTCTAAAGAGATATTTTTCAGTGCGTGAAACTTGCCATAATAGAAGTTGAGGTCACGTACTTTAATTTTACTATTTGCAATATCGTTTGCATTAATCATGGTTTGCTTTTCTCTCTAAATCTTTATTTATCTGGCGCTTAGTGTTTTTTCTGTGCGAACACAACACGTGCAATGATGTTAATGAGCAGGACACATAGGGTAATTAACAGAACCCCTGCCCATGCAAGCTCTTGCCATTCGGAGAATGGGCTCATTGCAAATTTGAAGATTGTCACCGGTAAGTTAGCAATTGGTTCGCTCATATCCGTACTCCAGAACTGATTTGACAGAGAAGTAAACAGAAGCGGTGCGGTTTCCCCAGCAATACGCGCAATTGCAAGCAAGATCCCAGTGATAATCCCTGACACAGATGCTTTTAGCGTAATAGATAAAATCATTTTCCATTTTGGTGTGCCAAGTGCATAAGCGGCTTCACGTAAGCTATCCGGAACTAATTTCAACATGTTTTCAGTGGTTCGGATAACAATTGGAATTTGCAGCAATGCAAGCGCCACAACCCCAGCCCAACCCGAGAAGTGCTGCATTTGAGCAACCACAATGGTGTACACAAACAGCCCTACAACGATAGACGGAGCTGATAATAAAATGTCATTAATAAATCGGGTGACTGAAGCTAGCCATGACTTACGGCCATATTCTGCTAAATAAATTCCCGCTAAAATCCCTAAAGGCGTACCAATAACTGTCGCCCATAAGATTAATAAACCACTACCTACGATGGCATTTGCCAGCCCGCCACCTTCAGTATTCGGTGGTGGAGTCATTTCAGTAAACAGATTGAGGGACATGCCATCAATCCCTTTAGTGACTGTAGAAAACAAAATCCACACTAACCAGAACAAGCCGAAAGCCATGGTTAACATTGAGACAAATAGAGCCATTCTGTTAACTTGACGACGCCACGCTTGACGGCGTGCTCGTTCTTTTTCATTCACTGCGATAGGTTGAGATATCGACATATTAACGGCCCTCATTCTTCGCAAGACGCATGACCATCAACTTGGAAATCGCTAACACAATAAAAGTGATAACAAACAGGATAAGTCCAAGTTCCATCAAGGCCGAGGTATGTAAACCGCTCTCTGCTTCCGCAAATTCATTTGCCAGTGCCGAGGTGATACTGTTACCTGGCATAAACAGTGATGCGCTATCAAGTTGGTAAGTATTACCAATCACGAACGTCACCGCCATGGTTTCACCCAATGCACGGCCAAGGCCTAACATCACTCCACCGATTACCCCATTGCGGGTATACGGCAGCACGATATTCCAAATCACTTCCCATGTCGTACAACCAATGCCGTAAGCTGACTCTTTCATCATCACAGGCGTTTGTTCAAATACATCGCGCATCACTGACGCAATGTAGGGAATAATCATAATCGCGAGGATAATCCCCGCTGCTAAAATACCTATCCCGAATGCAGGCCCTGAAAATAATTCACCGACAATCGGCACACTCGACATCACATTACCAACTGGCTCTTGGAAATATTCTGCAAACAGAGGAGCAAAGACAAATAACCCCCACATCCCATAAACGATACTTGGGATAGCAGCAAGAAGTTCAATCGCGATACCAAGAGGACGTTTTAACCAATTGGGTGCCAGTTCTGTTAGGAACAGTGCTATACCAAAACTAACAGGAACGGCGATAATCAGAGCAATTAACGATGTAACGATAGTGCCGTAAATAGGCACAAGAGCACCGAATTCTTCAGCCGGTGCATCCCATTCTTTGGTCCACAAAAACGAAAACCCAAACTTTTGCATACTTGGCCAAGATGCAAAAATAAGGGAAATAATAATGCCTCCGAGCATTAACAAAGTGATGAGCGCGGCAATCTTTACCAGTGCACTAAAAATCACATCACCTGATTTGCTGGGAGCTCTAAATGCCGTTGTTTTCTCGGCCATGCGCTTTGTTCTCATTTCATTCCTGCTCTTTTCTACAGGATTGCGTTACAACGATGAGCGGGTAAGCCCTGTTCCTCAGCACTTACCCGCCATTTCCAACCCTAAGTGCACTTAGAAAACCTAAGTTCACCTAGAATAATGCTTTACCTTGGCTATCTTTAACTTCTGTTTTCCATGCTGCACGTACTGCGGTCACGACTTCTTGAGGTAAAATTGCGTAATCTAACGCTTCCGCTTGTTTACCACCTTTATCATAAGCCCAGTTGAAGAAGTCAAGAACCGCTTTGCCTTTTTCCGCATTCGCTTGCTGCTTGTGAACTAAGATAAATGTGGTTGAAGTAATCGGCCATGCATTCGCGCCATCACGGTTTGTTAAATCTTGTGCAAAAGATTTAGACCAGTCAACTTTCTTCGCTGCGGCACTGAAACTTTCACCCGTTGGTGAAACCGCCTCGCCATCAGCAGAGATTAATTTAGTATACGCAAGGTTGTTCTGTTTTGCGTATGCATATTCAACATAACCGATAGAACCTGGTAGACGCTGTACGAAAGCTGCAACGCCATCATTACCTTTACCACCTACGCTATTTTTCGGCCAGTTAACGGTAGAACCCGCGCCAACGTCTGATTTCCAGCTTGCACTGACTTTAGCAAGGTAGCTGGTGAATACGAACGTGGTACCAGAACCGTCAGAACGTCTAACAACTGCGATAGCTTGGTCTGGCAAACTAACATTTGGGTTCAATTTAGCGATTGCTGGGTCATTCCATTTGGTAATTTTACCTAAATAGATGTCGCCTAATGTGTTGCCATCTAAAGTCAGTTGCCCTGACTCAATTCCTTTTACATTAACAGCCAGTACCACACCACCGATAACAGTTGGGAACTGGAACAAGCCATCTTCTTTTAATTTTTCATCAGTTAATGGGGCATCAGATGCACCGAAATCAACTGTTTTTGCATTGATTTGTTTGACACCACCAGAAGAACCAATCCCCTGATAGTTTACTTTATTACCTGTTTCTTTCTGATAAGAATCTGCCCACTTCGCATAAACAGGAGCAGGAAAGGTCGCGCCAGCTCCGGTCAGGCTGGTAGCAGCAAAAGAAGACATTGCAGTCAGAGATAAAGTTGCTGCCATTACGCTTGCTAAGGTGGTACGCGTCATTTTCATAATCCCTCCGGGGATGTATAGAAACAATCAAGTATAAAATTGTTGGGTGTATGTCACGGTAGGAAAAATAGGACAATTTAGTTACGACAACATGTCGTTTTTATGACAGTTTTATGACAATTGCTGATTTTTTCACTGGCGAGAAAACAAAAACGAAGAAAAATACAATTTTACAACTTAAAATTCAATTAGTTATAAAAACAAAATTTCGAAACTAATATCAAAAAGAAAAATGACAGACTGTCATAAAAGCGAAAAATATTTTTATCCTGCAACTATAAAGTAATACTCAAAACAATTTGTGTTGCAGCTAGGCGGCAAGCGAGGATATCTCGGGGAGCATACACAAGTATGTGACCCGAGTAGCCGAACGCAGCCAACAACGCTGCCGCGCAAAGTGTGAAGAGTATTTAGTCTTCTTTCTCTTTAAGAGGAAGCAAAGCCCTAATAGCAAACCCGCCACGCTCACTTTTATGAATCTCAATGCTCCCTTCGTGAGCATCAACAATTCGACGAATAATCGCTAGCCCTAGCCCTGTGCCTTTGTTGCTACGAGCTTTTTCACCCTGTACAAATGGCTGGAACAGGCGATGAATGTCTTCTTCTTTGATACCTGCACCGTCATCTTCGACTTGGAACCAAACGGAGTCTTCCGTTTTTCCACTACTGACTTTGATCCAGCCATTACCATAGCGGTAAGCGTTAACAATCATATTGGTAATCGCGCGTTTAATTGCTAATGGGTTACCATTAACAATCATTGAGCCAGGCTCAAGTGCGGTTTCAATTTCACCGATGACATTACTTTCTGAGTTCACCGCTTCCATTAAAATAGCGTTAAGGTCACAGAATTCCATATCCATTTCTTGACCTGTTTTCAGATAAGACATGAATTGGCCGATGATCGCATCACATTCTTCAATATCTTTATTAATAGATTCAGCCAGATAGCTATCTTCTGGGCTCATCATTTCTGTCGCTAAACGAATACGGGTTAAGGGAGTTCTTAGGTCATGACTTACCCCTGCCATTAAGACAGTTCGGTCATTTTCTAAGGTTTTAATCCCTGCAGCCATGTGGTTAAAAGAACGAATAGCAGCTCTAACCTCAGTGGCGCCTTTTTCCTGCATTGGGGGTAAAATTACCCCTTTGCCGACTTCACCTGCGTGGTATTCCAATTCAAGCAACGGCTTGTTCTGGTAGCGTATATACAACCATACCCCTGCAAAAATGGTGAGAAAAATTGTTAATGTATAGCGAAAAACAAGGGAGAACTGATTTTGGCCGATTTCAGTCAGTGGAACTCGCACCCAAATATCAGGTGCGAGATAAGACGTTAGCCATAGAATGGGGTATTCTCGGCCTAATTCAAGGTGAACACTCGCCTTACCACCAATATATTCCGACATATGTTCACTTAGAAAATCATACTCTTTTGCCCAATTCAGTCCTTCTTCCATCGCCGCTGAATGTGCATAAAAGGTAATTCCTAATTCATTGTAGATTTTCTTACGCAACGCGGGAGATACCCGCACTGAGGTTCCATCTTGTAGAACCATTTTCTCTGTCATTAATGTTCTTACTTCGTATGCCAGTACCTTGTTGAATTGCTGTAAGCTAGGCATTACAACAAAATTCAACACGACCATATAACTGGTCACGAGACTCGCAAACAGTAAGGCTACAAATAAAAATAACGAGCGAGAAAATGTACTACGCCTTGAAAACCTCAGTCGCTTCATGCTTTACTTCCATCAGGAACAAACACATAGCCCAAGCCCCAAACCGTCTGGATATAACGAGGGTGTGCTGGGTCTTCTTCAACCATGCGGCGTAAACGTGAAATTTGAACATCGATTGAACGTTCCATCGCACTGTATTCACGACCTCGCGCTAAGCTCATTAACTTGTCACGAGATAACGGTTCCCTTGGGTAAGAAACCAACACTTTTAACACCGCGAATTCACCGCTGGTTAATGGCATATTCTCATCACCTTGGAACATTTCTCGTGTCCCAAGATTTAATTTAAATTTACCAAAAGTAATTATCGCATCATCTTGAGATGGCGCACCCGGTAATTCATTAGCTTGGCGACGTAAAACTGCACGAATACGAGCTAGCAATTCCCGTGGATTAAAAGGTTTTGGAATATAGTCGTCCGCACCGATTTCTAAGCCAACGATGCGATCAACTTCTTCGCCTTTCGCTGTTACCATAATAATAGGAATTGGGTTATTTTGACTACGTAAGCGACGGCAAATTGATAAGCCATCTTCACCCGGTAGCATTAGATCTAAGACGATCAGATGAATAGATTCTCTTGTCAGGATTCTGTCCATCTGTTCTGCGTTCGCGGCACTCCTTACCTGAAAACCCTGCTCAGTGAGGTAACGTTCCAGCAGTGCACGTAAACGCATATCATCATCGACGACAAGAACCTTATAACTTTCCTGCATTTTGTAGCCCTCAAGATGTGCATCTTTCAAATTATTTTTTTAATGAATGTAAGTAAAACAATATTAATGCTCACTAATTTACCACTAACGTAGGATTTAATGAATCATTTTACACTTCAGGTGGTTAGTGGCTGGTAGCTTATTTCTAACACAAAATAAGTCACCTGCCCTCCTGGCGTATTTACTGTTATTTCATCATCAACCTGTTTACCTATCAAGGCTCGTGCTACGGGAGAATCAATTGAAATCCATTGTTTTGTAGGGTTGAATTCATCAGCACCGACGATACGGAATATTCTGATATTTTCATTTTCATCTTCTAGTTTAACCCATGCTCCAAAAAACACACGGCCTTCTTGGCGAGGATCAGGCTCGATAATCCTTAATTGATCCAATCTTTTGGATAAGAAACGGATGCGTCTATCAATTTCGCGCAACCTTTTTTTGCCGTAAATATATTCTGCATTTTCTGAGCGATCCCCTTGAGCTGCGGCCTCTGAAACAGATTGAGTAACCCGAGGACGTTCTTCCTTCCACAGGTATTTCAGCTCTTTATCTAATGCATCCCAACCTTCACGTGTAATTAAAAGACTTT
This sequence comes from Providencia hangzhouensis, assembly GCF_029193595.2. Classification (NCBI taxonomy): domain Bacteria; kingdom Pseudomonadati; phylum Pseudomonadota; class Gammaproteobacteria; order Enterobacterales; family Morganellaceae; genus Providencia; species Providencia hangzhouensis. Next base: position 229,529 of record NZ_CP135052.1, on the reverse strand, counting down.
TAGTCATAACCTTTGAATATTAATCAGTGAAACCATAATTATAGTATTTTATAGAACATAATCTGAGACTTTCCTACCAATAGGCTCAAATTCAGTCTGGAAATTCTCGTTACCACCAAGTATAACAGTGCAGTAAATTTTTTAACTGTTCTTTCAGTAGGTATTTAAACTCGACATGAATGAAACTCTAAGCCAAATTATTGCAGCGGAACTGCAAGCCCAGCCGAAACAGGTTTTTTCTGCCATCACACTATTAGATGAAGGGAATACTGTCCCGTTTATTGCACGTTACCGTAAAGAGGTTACCGGTGGGTTGGACGATACTCAGCTTCGCCAGCTAGAAAGCCGTTTAGGGTACTTGCGCGAATTAAATGACCGTAAACAAACCATTCTCAAATCGATAGAAGAGCAAGGTAAATTGACTCCAGAGCTTGCCTCCGCTATCGACACTACGCTTAATAAAACCGAACTTGAAGACCTGTATCTTCCTTATAAACCGAAACGTCGCACCCGTGGGCAAATTGCTATCGAAGCAGGGCTTGAGCCTTTAGCGGACACCTTATGGAATGACCCTAGCCAATCACCTGACGAACTTGCAAAAACGTATATCGATGCAGATAAAGGTGTTGCTGATGTCAAAGCCGCCTTAGATGGTGCTCGTTATATCCTTATGGAGCGTTTCGCCGAAGATGCGGCACTTTTAGCGAAAGTTCGTGACTATATTTGGAAAAATGCCCACCTTGTTTCTGTTGTTGCAGAAGGTAAGCAAGAAGAAGGGGTAAAATTTAGTGACTATTTTGAGCATCACGAGCCTGTTGCTCAAGTCCCTTCTCACCGAGCGCTTGCGATGTTCCGTGGTCGTAACGAAGGAATTTTACAACTTTCATTAAACTGTGATCCGCAGTTCGATGAACCGCCAAAAGAAAGTTACTGCGAAGAAATTATCACCCGCCATTTAGATATTCGTTTAAATAATGCTCCGGCTGACCAATGGCGTAAAGCCGTGATCAGCTGGACATGGCGTGTCAAAGTATTACTGCACTTAGAAACAGAGGTCATGAGCTCACTGCGCGAAAAAGCTGAAGAGGAAGCTATTAACGTGTTTGCTCGTAACCTTAGTGACTTACTGATGGCGGCGCCAGCGGGAATGCGTGCCACCATGGGCTTAGATCCAGGTTTACGTACTGGGGTGAAAGTCGCAGTTGTGGATGCGACAGGTAAATTAATTGCGACGGATACGATTTATCCGCATACCGGACAAGCCGCAAAAGCGGCAACCATCGTTGCGGCACTTTGCCAAAAACATAACGTCGAATTAGTAGCGATTGGTAACGGCACCGCTTCTCGTGAAACGGAACGTTTCTTTGCTGAAGTACAAAAACAGTACCCTGAAGTCACTGCACAGAAAGTCATTGTCAGCGAAGCTGGCGCTTCTGTTTATTCCGCTTCTGAACTTGCGGCTTTGGAGTTTCCTAGCTTAGATGTGTCTTTACGTGGTGCCGTATCTATTGCTCGTCGCCTACAAGACCCGCTTGCTGAATTAGTGAAAATTGATCCTAAATCCATTGGGGTTGGCCAATATCAGCATGATGTTAGCCAAACTCAGTTAGCGCGTAAACTCGATGCGGTCGTCGAGGACTGTGTAAACTCCGTTGGTGTTGATTTGAATACCGCTTCTGTTGCCTTACTGACTCGCGTTGCCGGTTTAAGCAAAATGATTGCGCAAAACGTGGTGGACTGGCGCGACCAGAATGGCCAGTTTAGTGATAGAAAACAGTTACTCAAAGTTGCACGCCTTGGGCCAAAAGCCTTTGAACAATGTGCGGGCTTCTTACGTATCACCAATGGTGAAAACCCGTTAGATGCTTCTACTGTTCACCCTGAAGCTTACCCGATTGTTGAAAAAATTCTTGAGTCAGTCCGCCAGCCGCTCAAAGAAATTATGGGTAACTCACAGGTGCTTAATGCCTTGAGCCCACGTGACTTTACTACTGAGCAATTCGGGGTTCCAACTGTCACTGATATCATTAAAGAACTGGAAAAACCGGGTCGTGACCCACGTCCTGAGTTTAAAACTGCCACCTTCGCAGAAGGTGTAGAAACGATGAATGACCTGACTTCTGGCATGATATTAGAAGGCGCAGTCACTAATGTGACCAACTTCGGCGCTTTTGTGGATATTGGTGTTCACCAAGACGGCTTAGTTCATATTTCTTCACTTTCAAATAGTTATGTCGAAGACCCACACAAGGTGGTGAAAGCGGGCGACATTGTTAAAGTAAAAGTGTTAGATGTTGATATTGCACGCAAACGTATCGCTTTAACGATGCGTTTAGATGAGCAAGCGGGGGATTCTAATAGTTCTCCTCGCCGTGCCGCCCCTGAACAGGAAAAAAATACGCGTAGAACACCTCAATCAAGAGGAAGTTCACGCCAAAACAACGCATCTTCAGGTAATAGTGCCATGAGTGATGCCCTTGCTGCTGCATTTGGCAAGAAACGTTAACTCTGTTAATAGGCATCGTAATGTACCTGTTGTGGTGCCTATTTCAATAAATAATGCTGTAATTAATTACCCCAGCCAATATATTAGGCATAATTAAACCCTCTCCCCCGTTTACCCCACCATTATTTTTGCTAACGAAACACCGCAAACTCAATGCTTCGTTGATCCATATCAAGTCAAATTGACGAAAAAAGAGGCTAAATATAATAAAAGGTGGATGATTATGATTCTCATTGTTAATTAGATTTATTGTTGTTTGGTGGTCTCGTTACCTGAGCAATTGTAATCATTAACAATTGTCATCGATATCATTATGAATTAAATGATTAGGAAGACACTATGGCAATACTTCCTCAATGCAGCTACAAAATACTTGGTTTCTCCCCAGAAATCAGTCCTGCATACCGACAAAAACTGCTTTCACTCGGTTTACTTCCGGGTTCTGTCTTTAAAGTGGTGCGTTTAGCGCCTTTTGGCGATCCTGTACAAATAGAAACTCATCGTGTCAGCTTAGTGCTACGCAAAAAGGATCTCGCCCTACTCAACCTAGATGAAGCGACCACCGCTTAAGTATTTCTTTTTTATTATTGGCAAACACTATGAAACGTTTAACCATCGGCTTAATTGGTAACCCCAATGCAGGCAAAACGACCTTATTCAACCAGCTCACAGGGTCAAGACAGCGTGTCGGTAACTGGGCTGGGGTCACTGTTGAACGAAAAGTCGGTCGCTTCCATACAGATGACCATAAAATCGAGCTCGTTGACCTACCTGGCACCTATTCTCTGACCACGATTTCTGAACAAACCTCTCTCGACGAACAAATCGCCTGCTACTTTATTTTAAGTGGTGAGGCAGACATGCTCATTAATGTTGTCGATGCGTCTAATTTAGAACGTAACCTTTATCTGACATTACAATTAGTCGAGTTAGGCGTTCCATGTATTGTCGCCTTGAATATGTTGGATATCGCTCAAAGCCAACATATTGATATTAATATCGCTGAATTAGAAAAACAGCTCGGCTGCCCTGTGATCCCAATGGTTTCAACTCGAGCAACTGGTATCGATAAACTGAAAAAAGCCATTGATACACATCCACAAAATAGCCAGCAAGCCCTTGTGGAATATCCACCCCAATTATTACAGGCAGTGGATTCATTATCTGAACAAATTTCAGCACAACAATTTAGCCACCAGCAACGCCGCTGGTTAGCATTACAGATCCTCGAAGGGGATATTTATAGTCGCCAACGCGCTGAAGTATCTGAAGGGCAATTACTGGCGATACGCCAAACACTGAAAGAAAGCTTAAACGAAGAACCTGAATTACTCATTGCCGACGCACGTTATCAATCTATTGCCACAATTTGCAATGCTGCGATTAACAATAGTGCCGCTGAACCAAATCGACTAACACAATCACTGGATAAATTTATTCTGAGCCGTTGGCTCGGCGTACCAATTTTCTTGTTTGTGATGTATTTGATGTTCGTCTTAGCCATCAACATTGGCGGCGCCTTACAACCCTTCTTTGAAGGCGCATCAGAAGCGATATTTATCCATGGAATTCAATGGCTAGGTGATTATTTCAGCTTCCCTGATTGGCTAACTATTTTCCTTGCTCAAGGTGTTGGTGGCGGTATTAACACGGTTTTACCGTTAGTGCCACAAATCGGGATGATGTACCTGTTCCTTTCAATACTAGAAGACTCGGGTTATATGGCGCGAGCGGCTTTCGTAATGGACCGCCTCATGCAAGCACTAGGTTTACCGGGTAAATCCTTCGTGCCTTTAATTGTCGGTTTTGGTTGTAACGTACCATCCATTATGGGTGCCCGCACGTTAGACGCACCCCGTGAAAGACTAATTACTGTATTAATGGCTCCGTTTATGTCTTGTGGTGCAAGACTGGCCATTTTCGCCGTTTTTGCTGCCGCTTTCTTTGGCAAAAATGGGGCAAGTGTGGTCTTTTCTCTCTATATTTTAGGGATTGTTGTCGCTATCTTAACTGGGTTACTACTAAAACATACCCTCATGCGTGGCGAAGCCTCTCCATTTATCATGGAACTTCCGGTTTACCATGTGCCACACATCAAAACACTACTGATTCAAACATGGCAACGCCTCAAAGGCTTCGTGGTACGTGCAGGTAAAGTCATCATCGTTGCCAGTATCTTTATTGGTGCATTAAATAGCTTTTCTTTCTCTGGTAAGCCTGTTGATAATATTAATGACTCCGCACTGGCTTCTGTCAGTAAAGTCATAACCCCTGCTTTACAACCTATTGGCGTGCATGCTGATAACTGGCAAGCGACCGTTGGGTTGATTACCGGGGCAATGGCCAAAGAGGTGGTAGTGGGAACACTAAACACCCTGTATACCGCTGAAGCCATTACTTCTGAGCCGTTTGATGCAGAATCTTTCAATTTATGGGAAGAACTGGGAGATGCGGTTTCTGAAACTTGGGATAGCTTAAAAGAAACCTTTACCTTAAGCGCGCTATCAAACCCTATCGAAGCTAGTAAAGGCGATGGAGAGATGGAATCCGGCTCAATGGGAACCATGGCAGCAAAATTTGGTTCAGGAATTGCAGCTTACAGCTACCTCATCTTCGTCTTGCTGTATGTGCCTTGCGTCTCGGTGATGGGGGCTATCGCACGTGAAACCAATAAAAGCTGGATGAGTTTCTCCATTCTGTGGGGTTTAAATGTGGCTTATAGTCTTGCAGCTCTATTTTACCAAACAGCGACTTTCAGCGAACACCCACAAAGTAGCTTGATTACCATTACTGCGGTTATCCTGTTCAACCTTGCCTTGTTTATATTCTTACGTCGCATGCGTAGCCGCGTAACCTTGAATATCAAGAGCAAAACCGCAGAGCAATGCTCTGGCTGTTCAAGAGATGCTTGCCACTAAGGAATGAAACGATGACCAGCTTGCTACAAATAAGAGATTTAATCGCCTTATATGGGCAAGCTGACATCGCACTACTTAGTGAGCAGCTAAATACGCCAATCCCATTAATTAAAGCAATGGTTGAGAAGCTAGTCAGTTTAGAAAAAATTGAACAAGTCGATATCAGTGCTTGTTTAACAGGCAATAGCTGTAAAGGTTGCCCTGAAAGCACTGATTGCGCTCATTTTGTGTATAAAATCAAATAATAGAGACACCACAAAAAATCAGCCCCAAGTTAGGCTGATTTTTTTTATTTATTCCTCGGTACGACTTTGAAAATCCAACAAGTATTCGCAGAACTCATCAGGATGAGAAATAAATGGCGCGTGAGCGCTATTGCGCATAATCACGGATGGCGAATTCGGATACAGCTCATCTAAAATAGGCACTATTTTGCGCGGTACCAAGCCATCGAGATAACCATAAATGCGCAAGAAAGGAATAGGTAACTGTTTTAATTCATCCCGCAAATCTTCGGTACGTAATGATTCAAGCCCTGCATTTAGTGTTTCAACAGTTGGAATAGGCTGCTCAAGTACCACTGATTTCAAAGTTTTTGCATCATTTCTTGCACTTTCAGTGCCTAAAGTTTGCAATGCTAAAAAACGCTCGACGGTGCGATGAAAATCAGCCGAAAGTTGCTGCTCGAAACCTAATAAAACCTCTGGCCGGATCCCTGCCCAACCGTTTTCTTCTGCTTTAAAGCATGGGGAAGAAGCAACGGTAATTAACCCTTTGACTTCATAAGGATGGTCAAGCGCAATACGGCTTGCAACTAGCCCACCAAGTGACCAACCGAGCCAAATCGCGTTTTTAGGGGCTTGCTCCCACAAAATATTCGCCATCGATTGAATATTCATGGGGGAGAACCCTTGGCTACGTCCGTACCCCGGCAAGTCAACCAAATGAACCCGAAAGTGCGAAGCGATTCGCGGAATAATTGTTTGCCAGACTTGTGCATTCAATCCCCATCCGTGCAGCAACACAAGATCTTGTTTACCTTCACCAACGGTCTGCCAATATAACTTTGCCATCGTTACACTCTCTTCATTCATTTATTCGTCAACTCGTTTAACAGGACTCTACTATGCTAACAATGGAGGGGGGCTGCTGGCTATGCCATCAATCACTAAAATTACCTCATCAAGGTGTTTGTAGTTTTTGTCTTGAAGGATTACCTAAAATGCCAACCTGCTGTTTGCGCTGTGCTTTACCCTGTGAACAGCCTACCATGGAGTGTGGACGCTGCCTAAAAAACCCTCCTGCATGGCAGAGAATTATCACTGTAACCCCATACCAAGCCGCTTTACGCATGTTAATCCATCGGTTTAAATTTCAAAAACAACCTCAGCTTGCTTTTACTCTAGCTCGTATCTTTGCGTTATTTTGGCTCACGGGTTACCGCCAACAAAAATGGCACAAACCGGACTTAATTGTCACAATTCCATTGCATCGCCGCCGTCTGTTGTGGAGAGGATTTGACCACATGGCATTAATAGGCGAAAATTTATCCAGATGGTTAAATATCCCCTATTCGCAAAATTCATTATCGCGTAGTCGTGCTACACTGGCACAGACAACACTAAAACGTGAGTATCGCCAAAACAACCTAAAGGGAGCATTTACCTTAAACGACTCGGTTTCAAACCTACATGTTGCTGTTATTGATGATGTTATTACAACAGGTTCCACGATGAATGCCGCAGCACAATTGTTGATTTGTGCGGGAGCACGTACTGTTGATGCATGGTCACTGTGTCGCACCTTGTAGGAAAGGGGTAAATGGGCGTATTATAACCAACTAAAGCAGTCAACTATTATTGAGCAAATGATTATGATTAATATTACTGAAGCAGCACAGGCTCATTTTGCCAAGTTGTTGGAAAATCAAGAGCCAGGAACTCAAATCCGTGTTTTTGTTATCAACCCAGGCACACCAACCGCAGAATGCGGTGTGTCATACTGCCCTCCGGGTGCCGTTGAAGCAACAGATAAAGAACTAAAGTTCGAGAAATTATCTGCTTATGTTGATGAAATTAGCGCTCCATTCTTGGATGATGCCGAGATTGACTTCGTTACCGACCAACTAGGCTCACAACTGACGTTAAAAGCGCCGAACGCCAAAATGCGTAAAGTCTCTGATGACGCACCATTAATTGAGCGTGTTGAGTATGTTTTACAGTCACAAATTAACCCACAACTTGCCAGCCACGGTGGCCGTGTTTCCCTGATGGAAATCACCGATGAAGGCTTTGCAATTCTGCAATTTGGTGGCGGCTGTAACGGTTGTTCAATGGTCGATGTCACGCTTAAAGAAGGTATCGAAAAAGAACTTCTCAAAATGTTTGAAGGTGAGCTAAAAGGCGTTAAAGACCTGACTGAACACCAACGTGGCGAGCACTCTTTCTACTAATCAATACCACGAATATTTGGCACTCTGTTTTTACGAGTGCCTATTATTTAACCTTTAATGGGTTGTTACCTACTGTATTCGGTATTTTATGGACCATTTTGAAACACTAACACCAGAACAAGCCTATCAACATTGGTTAGACGGCACGGCCATACTGGTAGATGTACGAGACCCACAAAGTTTCCGTGCAGGCCATGCTAGTGGAGCCTATCACCTCACCAATGAGTCACTGAGCCAATTTTTAGAACAAACGGATTACGAACAACCTGTTATGGTGATGTGCTACCATGGGCACAGTAGCCAAGGTGCTGCACAATATCTGATCAACATTGGCTTTGAATCTGTATATAGCATCAATGGTGGATTTGAAGCATGGTTAAGGGAATATCCACAAGCCGTTACGGCTCTCTAGATGAGAAAACGCATTCATGATCCACATCACCTCCTTTGCTAATCCCAGAATGACGCAAGCCTTTGTTGACTATATGGCTAGCAAAAATATTCACTTAAAAATAAAGCCATCACAGGAACAAGCTGTCTTTGAGCTTTGGCTAGAAGATGAGCAACTTCAACCTCAAGTCCAAAAAGAATTAGATATTTTTCTACAAGACCCAAATCACCCTCGCTACCTAGAAGCCAGTTGGCACACGGGAAGCGCAGATACCCAGTTTCAATATCGCAATTACCTAACTTGGGGTTACCTTAAAGAACAATCTGGCCCTTTAACTATCGCTGTTATTTTGTTGTCGATTGTTGTATATCTTTGGGTAGAAATGACTGATGCACGAGAAGTTCTACGTTATTTGGCATGGCCTATTGGCGACCAACAAACGGAACTTTGGCGTTGGTTTAGTCCTGCATTGGTGCACTTTTCGCTATCACATATTGGTTTCAACCTTGCGCTCTGGTGGTTTTTGGCTGGGCAAGTAGAACGAAAGCTCGGAACGGGTAAATTATTCACTATCTTACTGGTCTCAGCGCTGTTTAGTAACTGGGGGCAGTCGCTGTTTAGTGAAAACAACTTTGGCGGCTTATCTGGTGTCGTCTATGCCCTTGTCAGCTATGTGTGGTTAACGGGTGAACGTCGTCCCGAAAGTGGCATCAGTGTTCCTCGAGGGTTAATGATATTCTCGATTATCTGGCTTTTTTTCGGTTACTTCGATGTTTTAGGTATGCATATTGCCAATGCCGCACATACTTCAGGGTTAATTATCGGCTTATTGATGGGAGTATGGGATAATAGGCACAGTTTTAAACACCAGAGCTCCAGATAAAACATTTTAATAATTAGAGGCTAACGCTGTGAAACAAACCCAGAGACATGATGCAATAGTTGAGCTTGTGCGTCTTCAGGGATATGTCAGTACTGAAGAACTCGTCGAACACTTTGAGGTTAGCCCTCAAACGATCCGTCGAGACCTCAATGACCTCGCTGAACAGAATAAAATTCAGCGGCACCACGGTGGCGCAGCACTGCCTTCAAGTTCTGTGAATGCAGCTTATAATGACCGTAAAATCATGTGGTCAGATGAAAAAGCGCGTATCGCGCAGCATGTTGCAAGCCAGATCCCTGATGGTGCGACACTATTTATTGATATTGGTACAACCCCTGAAGCGGTTGCTCATGCGCTGGTTAACCATAAAAACCTACGTGTGGTGACCAATAATCTTAACGTCGCCACCTTGCTGATGCCAAAAGAAGACTTCCGCCTAATTTTAGCGGGAGGTGAAGTACGATCACGAGATGGCGGTATTGTCGGTGAAGCGACCCTCGATTTTATTTCCCAATTTAGGTTAGATTACGGCATTTTGGGCATCAGTGGTATTGATATGGATGGCTCATTACTTGAGTTCGATTACCACGAAGTTCGTACCAAACGCGCGATTATTGAAAATTCACGTTGTGTCATGCTTGTCACCGACCATTCTAAATTTGGTCGTAACGCGATGGTTAATTTGGGTAATATGAACCTAATTGACTATTTATTTACTGATAAACAGCCACCAGACAGCATTCTCAAAGTGATTGAGCAACATAATGTTCAATTAGAGCTTTGTTAATCAAATAGTTACCTTCATGATGGTAGTCCCAGCTACCATCATGTTCATTAGTCCCCTTCCCCACCATAGTCCCCCACCTTACAGGTGTTTTTTTCTTTTTCGCGCGAAACCCTCTTTTCCCTCTTGTAAATAACAATACTTTATATGTGGGTATTGAAAAAAAATTGTTACCAATATCACGCAGTTGTTATTTTTTTCATTAATAATAGTTGGCATCACTATCTATTTTGACTACAATCAAATGAGCGAAAACGAACATTATTGAAAGCGTTTCGAACATCTCAGGGGGATGCATGGAAACTAAAGACTTGATTGTCATCGGCGGCGGGATCAACGGCGCTGGAATTGCAGCAGATGCTGCAGGTCGTGGATTATCGGTATTACTGCTCGAAGCTCAAGACTTGGCAAGTGCGACTTCATCTGCGAGTTCTAAACTCATTCATGGTGGCTTACGTTATTTAGAGCATTATGAATTTAGATTAGTCAGCGAAGCTTTGGCAGAACGTGAAGTGCTATTACGATTAGCACCGCATATTGCCTTCCCAATGCGCTTCCGCTTACCTCATCAGCCTCATTTACGTCCAGCTTGGATGATCCGTATTGGCCTATTCTTATATGACCATTTAGGCAAACGTGTCAGCTTACCAAGTAGTAAGGGGCTGAAATTCAACCAAAACTCTGTACTAAAACCTGAACTAACAAAAGGTTTTGAATATTCCGATTGTTGGGTTGATGATGCGCGTTTAGTTGTGTTAAACGCTCAAGAAGTGGTACGTAAGAGTGGTGAGGTTCGTACTCGCACAAAAGTGACTCGCGCTTACCGTGAAAACGGCTTATGGGTTGTTGAGGCTCAGGACTTACGTACAGGCGAAACCCATACATGGAAAGCAAAAGGGCTGGTTAACGCCACAGGGCCTTGGGTAAAAGAGTTCTTTGATGATGGGCTGAAATTAAAATCACCTTATGGTATTCGCCTAATCAAAGGGAGCCATATTGTTGTTCCGCGTGCTCATGATGAACCACAAGCGTACATCTTACAAAATGAAGATAACCGTATTGTATTTGTTATCCCGTGGATGGATGAATTTTCTATCATCGGCACCACTGACGTAGAATACAAAGGCGACCCGAAAGACGTCAAAATTGATGAAAACGAAGTTAACTATTTACTGAAAGTGTATAACGACCACTTCAAAAAACAGTTAACCGTGAGTGATATTGTTTGGGACTATTCAGGTGTTCGCCCACTGTGCGACGATGAATCAGACTCACCACAAGCCATTACTCGTGATTACACATTGGATATTCACGATGAACAAGGCCAAGCGCCATTGTTATCTGTATTTGGCGGTAAATTAACCACTTACCGTAAATTAGCGGAAGCTGCTGTTAATAAGTTAGCGACTTACTATCCAAATGCAGGTAGCCCATGGACTAAAAATGGTCAGTTACCAGGTGGTGATATCGAAGGTTGTGACCGTGATGGTTATGCACGTGTATTACGTCAACATTATCAATGGCTTCCTGAAGGCTTAGCGCTACGTTTTGCCAGAACCTACGGTAGCAACAGTAAGTTAATCCTTGAAGGCGCGAATTCACTCAGCGACCTCGGTGAAGCCTTCTCTGCGAATGTCTATGAAGCGGAATTACGTTACTTAGTCAAGCATGAGTGGGTAACAGAGTTGGATGATGCTATTTGGCGTCGTACTAAATTGGGTATGTGGCTGAATGAAGAAGAAAAACAGCACATTGCTCATTGGTTAGCAAAAAATGGGTTGTCAGAGCATACCTCTGCATAATCGTAAAAATCTCGTTGTTATAAAATCTCGTTGTTAATGGAAAAGGCCAGTTGCAATTGTGGACTGGCTTTTTCTATTTTTAAACCGTTTTTTCTATTTTTAGTTTGTACGACTTTCAGAAAAACCCCAATCACGATAATTTGCACAAATCAATTCCATCTGTTTATAATGTACGCGACCTTACTTCTCACCCAACTTCGCAGGTACGCCTCACGATGAACTAAGCACTGCCAGAAAATATTTTCTAATACCCTTTTGGTATTCATTTTTCTGTTCCTGGCAGGCAACCGCTTTCATCGACGCTTCTTGATAAGTCAACGACGTTGTCTGTCCTCATTATTTTGGAGGTGCATATGACGATAGCTTGTCACTTTTCACAGCTCAATATTGAATTTAACCAAACCGCCCTTTTTCCACCGATAAGCGGGACGTTGTCATGCAAAAAAAATGCTCTAATTGGCCATAATGGCAGAGGAAAATCGGTTTTAATGCGTATTCTTGCTAACCAATTGCGCCCTACACAAGGGAATGTACATTGGAACCTCCCCTTTATCTATGTTGAGCAGTTAACTCGACTAATGGGCGAAACACTCGTCGATGCCTTAGGCATCAAGGAACTTTATCATGCATTTTCACGCATCGAGGCAGGAAATGGTTCTTTGGCAGATTTTGAACTAACGGAAGATAAATGGCATTTACCTTCCCAATGGCAAAGTTTATTGGACTCTGCTGGGCTAGCTATCTCAATGGAAGCTCCTATCTCCCATTTAAGTGGGGGTGAACGTACCCGTCTAGCCCTTTGCCGTGCATTTCTTCATCAAGATCACTTTTTGCTACTTGATGAGCCGGATAACCATTTAGATACGCAAAGTCGGCAATGGCTCAGCCAAAAGCTTACTGAGCATCGGGCTGGCTGCCTAGTTATCTCTCACAACAGAACTCTGTTAGGCGAAATGGATGCTATTTTTGAATTAACGGAAAAAGGCTTACACGAATATGGGGGAAATTATGCGTTATACGATACCCAAAAAAACTTGGAAATTGCCGCAATTGATGCACAAAGTGAGCGCTTAGAAAAACGTATTCACCAAGAGAAAAAGCAGCAACAGGCCACATTACAAAAAGCCGCTCAACGCAAGAAACAGGGGGAAAAAATTCGCTATGGTGGGTCGCAATCCTTACTGCTACTTGATATGCAAAAGAACCGTGCAGAGAAAAGGCAATCAAATGTCGCAGAACGGCACCAACGGGTTATGGATAATCTGCAAAGCCAACAACAGGAAAACCAAGAAAAAGCTCGCTATATCAAGCCACAAAAAATGACGATTAACTATCAAAATGAAGGTAATAAAGTCACAATTTTTGCTTCTAACTTGTGTTTGCCCTACGGTTATTCATCACCACTTTCATTCACCATATACAGTGGAGAACATTGGCATATTCAAGGGCGTAATGGCTGTGGTAAGTCAACACTACTTAAAGTGCTTGCTGGCCTATTGCCATCATCTTCAGGAGAATGCCGCCTAAGCGGTGAATTTTGCTATTTAGACCAACACCTCAACTTACTCGATAAGACATTACCTGTCGCTGAAGCACTTCATCAATACCAACCGTTGTTTACTGTAGAGCAGTGGCGCACGCAATTAGGTATGCTGCGAATACGAGGAGATAAATCATTACTGCCACTACAGCAGCTCAGTGGTGGTGAGCAGTTAAAAGCAACACTACTGGCGCTCACGCATAGCCCGAACCCACCCGCTATTTTATTACTCGATGAACCGGATAACCATTTAGACTTGGATTCAAAACAACTACTTGAAGCGCTATTGCAGGACTACAAAGGAACACTCTTACTGGTTTCTCACGATGACGCCTTTATTGCAAACTGCAATATAACCCATACGCTAAATCTTTCTGATAAATAACTGTCTACTAGGCCACTGCCTAATTAGGTGTGGCCATCTGCTTTAATGGATAAACGTATTTTTGACGCGATGAGAAACTAAAAAGTAGGGGATCCATAACACACAATAGAAGCTGCCATTTATAGCGGTAATAATATTTGAGTAGTTAATTTCCAAACCAAATATATATGGGAACACAAAACGAGCAACTAATACCATTAAAGTAAACAGTACCATGGTGGTGATAAACAGCCACTTCGCCTGTTTTTTCCATTTAACCGCAGCGATAAACGTCCAAAGAAATAGAGCAATTAAAACACCATAACCTAGTTGCAAGAGGTAAAAACCTGTCGCAAAGCCTGAAATATAAAAATCAGAATCCGCTTCAGTTGCCAATGACCATGCAGTTTGTACTTGCGAGATTTCTTGCAATAGCATCGTGACCGTTTTGTACAACATATAAAACAGACCAATAACCGGTAAAATTAACCATCCACTGAGTCCCTGTAACGGCTTTTTAACTACCGGCTGAGCCTCTGGTGATATTATTGCTGGCTCTGTTTGCGTGGTTGATTGCTGAATATCCATTCAAATAACCTTTATTTACTATTTACTTTGCATTTTTTCTTCAAGAAATGCCTTGAGTACAATTGCTTGATTATGTTCTGTATTTTTAGCACTGTATAACAGTGTTAAGTCACCTTGTTTTGCTTGTGAAACCAATACCTGCCAAGCTGTTGTGTTATTAAGTTCCTGCTGATATCGCTCGATAAATTGAGCAAACTGATCTGTGTTCTGATGAAACCATTTTCGTAACTCATTGGAAGGTGCAACGTCTTTATTCCAAGAGTCGTGGTGTAAGTCTGTTTTTTTTATTCCTCTTGGCCACAGTCTATCGATAAGCACGCGATAACCATCATTATCGTCAACAGGGTCATAAACTCGTTTGCATTTAATCATCATTTACCTACCCAATAAGTAAACCGCAGCATTTTATTTATTAATTTACAAAAGTATTTTTAACACGCCTTGAAACTAAAAAATACGGTATCCAAATGGCACAAGCAATTAGAGCCCGAAAAATATCTTTGATATCGGAGGCTTCAACCTCTAAATCCAATAAAATACTTGCGAGTATAATATCCGTAACCGTCAAAACTAAAGAAAAGATCTGGAAAAAAATATAAATTTTAATTGTGAGTTTTTTCTTTGTAAAAAAGACATAACTTAGGAAAAGTAAGGTGGCGTATAAAATAACGTTACCTAAAACTTCAAAGTAGATTAGCTCTTTAAATAATGGAATAAATAAACTTGATTGTGGGTCTGTTAATTCAATCCAATATTCAATCACTTGAGCATTTTGCTCATAAATCGAAAAAGGCAAAATAATCAAGGACAATATTATCCCTAACATGGGTAAAATAAGCCATCCACCAATGCCTTTTAATTCCTGCCTTGGTTGTGGTGATGGTACCGAAGTGCCATGAGATGAACTGTGACCTTCAGTTTTCATTTACACTTCCTTATTAAACAGACAAATAATATCAATACAAAATAAATAGCCCTGTATAAGATAGCATACCTACTCAACAAAAAATGAGTAACTAAATGCGCTAATTCACAATTATATTGCTAATAAAGAACAATCTGACAAGGCCATCATTATGCAAATATTTACCGCACAGTTACCACTCCCTACCAATTACCTTCATGGTGATTTTTTTGCCTTTCATTTAAGAGATCAACACAATGTCGCGGAAATAGTAGAAGAAAATACATTACATAAAGGCATAATATGGCAACAACATGCAACAAAAATGACATTGGAACTTAAAAAACAACAAGCAACGATTTCATTAGCGATTGATTCTCCATCTATCATTATCAATGAGCAAGATTTACTAACGCTGGCACAGCATGTACTTGGTTTGAAACAAAATATTGATGAGTTCGAAAAACGCTACCTTGAAACCCCAATACTTGGACAGCTCATTGAAAAACAAAGAGGATTACGGATTTATCAATCTGCTAGTGCATTTGAAGCGTTAGTTTGGGCTATTATTGGGCAACAAATTAGTGTCCATGCAGCTATCGCCATTCGTCGGCGATTTATCCAAGCCGTGGGGATTCAGCATGCTTCAGGTATTTGGTGTTTTCCCGATGTTCCACAAGTCAGGTTAGTTGATGACGAAATACTGCGCCAAACGGGTTTTTCAAAGGGAAAAATTATCGCCCTCAGAGCTCTTTGTGACGCCATCGAAAATCAACAAATTGATTTATCACAGCACGTGACTCATTCCAATGCGAATCAAATAACTGAACAATTATTACAAATCAAAGGTATTGGACCTTGGACTGTGAGCTATGCTTTACTTAGAGGATTCAACTATTTAGATGGCTCTTTACATGGAGATGTGGCGGTAAGACGTAATTTGCAAACATTACTTGCGAAATTAGAACAGCCCTCCGCCAAAGAAACGGAAAAATGGTTGGAACAATTTTCCCCATGGCGTGCACTGGTTGCCGCCCATTTGTGGCGTAGCCAGTCAGCCGCAGGTTATTGAATAGTTTTAAAAAGCCCACTTCAATAACCTGAAATGGGCTTTCCTACTATTCACAATAATGATTTAACGTAACCAGTTCGTTTTCACTAATTGAACGACTTCATCACCGCGACCACTCATAATCGCTTTTAACATATACAAGCTAAAGCCTTTCGCTTCTTGTGCCGCAATTTCTGGTGGCATAGACAGCTCTTGTTTGGCGGTTAGGACATCAACTACCACTGGCCCATCATGGGCAAAAGCTTCTTTTAATGCACCGTCTAGATCTTCACTTTTTTCAACACGGATCCCTTTGATACCCGCAGCATTCGCAATCGCTGCAAAGTTAGGGTTATGTAAATCCGTTCCCGCTGTTAAGAAACCAGCCACTTTCATTTCCATGGCAACAAAACCGAGCACCCCATTGTTATGAATGATGATTTTTACCGGTAATTGCATTTGAGAAAGAGAGATAAAGTCCCCCATTAGCATACTGAAACCGCCGTCGCCACACATTGCAACCACTTGACGTTTTTTATCAACGGCCTGCGCACCAATAGCTTGTGGCATCGCATTCGCCATTGACCCGTGGTTAAAAGAGCCAATTAAACGGCGCTTACCGTTCATTTTCAAGTAGCGCGCAGCCCATACTGTCGGGGTTCCAACGTCACAGGTGAAAATCGCGTCATCAGCAGCTAATTCACTAATTTTTGTTGCAAGATACTGAGGATGTATTAACCCCTCATGACCCGGTTTAGCGAGGTCATCTAACCCTTTTCGAGCCTCTGCATAATGTTTTAAAGCGCCATCAAGGTGTTTTGTATCTTGTTTAGCCTCTAAATGTGGCTGTAATGCATCTAATGTTGCTTTGATATCACCAATCAGCCCCATATCAATATGGCAGTGGGAGCCCAAGCTACCTGCATTAATATCAACCTGAATGATTTTAGCTTCGCTTGGGTAGAAAGGACGGTATGGAAATTGTGTCCCTAACAAAACAACCGTGTCTGCATTCATCATTGCGTGGTAACCTGATGAAAAACCTATTAAGCCTGTCATCCCAACGCTGTATGGGTTATCCCATTCAATATGTTCTTTACCACGTAACGCGTGTACTACCGGTGCTTTTAGTGTTTCTGCTAGTTTAACCACTTCATCATGGGCACCTGCGCAGCCATTACCACAGAATAACGTGATATTCTTAGACTGATTCAGCAATTCAGCGAGTTTTTCGATTTCACTTCGCTGAGGCATAATCAGTGGCGCTTGTGGTTGATACCATGTTTCTTTCGCGGACTCTGGCGCATCTTTTAGCGCAATATCACCCGGAATCACGACCACGGATACCCCTTTATTTAGAATCGCTTTACGCATAGCGATACCAAGAACTTGTGGAATTTGCTCTGGATTAGAGACCATTTCACAATAATGGCTGCACTCGCGGAATAATTCAGTTGGATGGGTTTCTTGGAAATAATTACTACCAATTTCGCTAGATGGAATATGAGCGGCGATTGCCAACACGGGCACTCGATTACGATGGCAATCATACAGCCCATTAATAAGGTGCATATTTCCCGGCCCACAAGAGCCTGCACATACGGCTAAATTACCAGTTAGCTGAGCTTCTGAACCCGCAGCAAAGGCAGCGACTTCCTCATGGCGAGTTCCTAGCCACTCAATAGCGCCTTGACGACGCAAGCTGTCGGTTAAGCCATTCAACGAGTCTCCTGTAACGCCCCAAATACGTTTAACACCTGCATTATCAAGTACTTTTGCAATATAGGATGCAACACTCTGTTTTTTCATAATGGCACTCTTTTAAGTCGGATGTGATACCCTTGATATCTTGCAGCTCAAAATATGAAAGGTACTTTTAGAAACATAACAACATTCAAAGTAGAATCTTGTCATACTCGCGTATATCAAACCCAATATCGATAATAGATTGATTGTAACTAAGTAAATTCCTCATTCCTACTCATCAAATTAAATATAAAACAGAACAGCACAATCCACCGTTATTATCAAAAGAAGAGGATAGCAACAAGATAAATAAATAGACGAGTTATTAACAACTTAAGCAAAACAAGAACATCATAAAAAGATGGAGTTATCTGCATATATTATTCATCACAGTCACACCATTGTTTCCACCATATTAAATCAATAACCTTATATATTTATGACAGACTAAAACTCACCAAAAAACATATACTAAATTGATTTAAAACAATTTATATTCACCTAATTGATCCCCAAAGTTCTATTTTTTCAAGTATTAAATTCAATCGTTATATTACCAATATAAAATCCCAATAAGGCGCATGAATCAGTATAAAGCACCTACATTTTACATTTGTTCGATATTAATGTAGTATTAGTACTGTATTTTTTAACTCAAGGTGACTTTTTTGCTGTATTTTAAAGACAGACACTCTCATTATTCTACCCATTACATACCTATTTTAGCCTGTTATTTCAGCGCGACATAAAAACACTAAAAACTTATCTATTGCGTAAACAACGTCTATTCTAAATAATAAGGTTTTATATTTTCCGATGTATGAAAACCCATATCTTAAGTGCTGTTGTTTCGATTATTGAAATTAAAATAAGAGGATGGTTTCATGAGATTCAAGAAGAAAAAAGAAAAACCGTTAAATATTAGTGATATTACTATTATTGATGACGGTAAACTCAAAAAAGCAATTACCGCGGCTTCGCTGGGTAATGCGATGGAATGGTTTGATTTTGGGGTATACGGTTTCTTAGCCTATGTTCTAGGTCAGGTTTTCTTTCCGGACGCATCACCGAGCGTACAGATGATTGCCGCATTAGCCACTTTCTCCGTGCCTTTCTTAGTTAGGCCATTAGGTGGTGTCGTTTTTGGTATTTTAGGTGACAAATACGGCCGTCAAAAAGTCCTTTCGATGACAATTATCATCATGGCAGTCAGTACCTTCTGTATTGGTTTGATTCCATCATATGAAAGCATTGGTATCTGGGCACCCATTCTGTTATTAATTGCTAAGTTAGCTCAAGGTTTCTCGGTAGGTGGTGAATATTCTGGTGCAGCAATCTTTGTTGCTGAATACTCACCAGACCGTAAACGTGGTTTTATGGGAAGTTGGTTAGACTTTGGCTCTATCGCCGGTTTTGTCTTAGGTGCGGGTGTCGTAGTACTCATTTCCAGTATCGTTGGGGAAGCTAACTTCCATGATTGGGGCTGGAGAATTCCGTTCTTCTTAGCATTACCGTTAGGGATCATCGGGTTATATCTACGTCATTCACTAGAAGAAACCCCTGCTTTCCAACAACATGTCGAATCGTTAGAAAAGCAAGATAAAGCCAATATTCAAAACCCACCAAAAATCTCAGTACGTGAAGTGGCGACTAAGTATTGGAAAAGCTTGATGATTTGTGTTGGCTTGGTTATCGCAACCAATGTGACTTACTATATGTTGCTGACCTACATGCCAAGTTACTTATCACACAACCTGAATTATTCTACTGACCATGGTGTGCTAATTATTATTGCAATTATGATTGGTATGTTATTTGTTCAACCGATTATCGGTTTAACCAGTGATAAAATTGGTCGCCGCCCATTTGTTATTACCGGTAGTGTCGGTCTGATTTTATTGGCATACCCTGCATTTATGTTAATCAACAGTGGTTCTGTTGGCTTAATTTTCCTAGGTTTATTAATTTTAGCGGTGCTGTTGAACTGTTTTACAGGGGTTATGGCTTCCATTTTACCCGCGATTTTCCCGACACATATTCGTTACAGTGCGTTAGCTATTGCCTTTAACATTTCAGTATTAATTGCCGGTGCGACACCGACTGTTGCGGCATGGTTGGTCGAATCAACCACTGACTTATATATGCCAGCTTATTACTTAATCGTGATTGCTTTAATTGGTTTATATACGGGTATTAGAATGCCAGAAACGGCGAATAAACCATTACGCGGGGCAACACCTGCTGCATCAGATAAAGCCGAGGCAAAAGAAATTCTTAGCGAGCACTTTGACAATATTGAGCAGAAAGTTGAAGATATTGACCAACAAATTGCTGAGCTTGAGAAAAAACGCCAATCCTTAATCAATCAGCACCCTAAATTAGATTAAACATGAAGGAGCCGGTAAAACGGCTCTTAAGGTTGTTGACAAAGCGGGATAAAAGCGTGGTTTTTCCCACTTTGTGTTATCAGCCGAAAATCAATAAATTGATTTTCCTAGTTTATTTTCAAAACCTATTCGACTTGCCGCCAAACATAATATGTTTGTCAGCAGTCTGAAGAGCCGGTAAAACGGCTCTTTGTTTTAATTTCAACAAAAACTTCAACCAAGGAGGGAGGCGATGGCAGCCAAACAAGTTTGTCATCTTATCTGGTTTCGTAATGATCTACGGGTCACTGATAACAAAGCACTTTCCTCCGCCTGCGCAGACCCAAATGCAAAGGTAATCGCCCTTTTTACGGCAACCCCTAAGCAGTGGCAACAACATGATATGGCTGAACGGCAAATTTCATTCATTCACCAGAATCTTGTTGAACTGCAGAATTCACTCGCAGAGCTTGGTATTCCACTGGTTTGCCAAACCGTTAACCATTTCACCGATGCGGCACAATGGGTACTCGATTACGCAAAGGCGCAACAGGCTGATGCCTTGTTTTTTAATCGGCAATATGAGTGGAACGAAAAACAACGAGACGAGTGGTTAATCAATCAACCTCATGGGTTGCATATCCATGCTTTCGATGATTATTTATTACTACCACCCGGCTCCGTGACGACTCAAAAAGGGGAGATGTATCAAGTTTATACTCCCTTTCGCCGAGCCTTCCTCACCCAACTTACCGTGACAGATTGCCGTTCACTACGAGCCCCAGAAAAACGAGCTGCCCCTATCAACATTGATAGGGCTTCACCGTTATTTCCGCATCAGCCCATTGAAGACTTCCAGCAATTTCCTGCCGGTGAAAAATCGGCTTTAACGCGACTCAGGCAGTTTTGTTCCCTGAAAGTCGGCGATTATCAAAACGATAGAGATATTCCCTCTATTGATGGTACCAGCCAATTATCACCTTATCTCGCGGTGGGGGTGCTATCCCCTCGCCAATGCTTCAACCGATTACAAGCAGAGAACCCCCAAGTGTTAGATCACCCTGATAGTGGGGCGTTCACGTGGTTAAATGAGTTAGTCTGGCGTGAATTTTATTCGCATCTTTTAGTGGCATTTCCACGCCTATGTCGCCATCAGCCATTTATTCAGTGGACACAACATATTCACTGGAATGATTCTTCAACCGATTTTGCAGCATGGAAAACGGGGCAAACGGGTTACCCAATAGTGGATGCCGCTATGCGCCAGCTAAATACAACAGGTTGGATGCATAACCGCCTACGAATGATTGTGGCTAGTTTTTTAGTCAAAGACTTACTGATTGATTGGCGCAAAGGTGAAAAATACTTTATGAGCCAACTGCTTGATGGCAGCTTAGCCGCGAATAACGGCGGTTGGCAGTGGTCAGCCTCTACTGGCGTTGATGCCTCCCCTTGGTTTCGTATCTTTAACCCAACCACTCAAGGGAAAAAGTTTGATGCGCAAGGGGCTTTTATTCGCCATTGGTTGCCCGAATTGCAGCAAGTGCCCGACAAATATATTCATACACCCCATGAATGGGCTGTGATCAGCAACACTGCGCTTAATTACCCAGAGCCGATTGTTGACCATAAACAAGCTCGGTTAGCGACTCTAGCTGCATTTGAGGCAGGTAAACGTAATAGTTTGAAGCAATAAGTCGTTTGAAATACGATGAATAGCAAAGTTATTATTTACTTTAAGGGTTACTATAGCGCTTCAATCATAAGGAGCAGATATGAGCGTTATTTTACAAGTTGATTTTCCGTATCAGGGGCCATGGGGTGATGAAATGGCATCCGCAATGAATGATTTGGCGGAATCAATTAACCAAGAGCCGGGCTTTATTTGGAAGATTTGGACTGAAAACCAACAAACACAAATGGCAGGTGGTGTGTATTTGTTTGCTTCAGAAGCTGATGCACAAGCTTACCTCACCAAACACAGCGCACGATTAAAATCCTTTGGTGTTCCTGATGTTCGCGGTGAAATTTTTGCGGTAAATAACGCGCTTAGCCAATTAAACCAAGCGCAGTTTTTAGCGCAATAATTTTTAGCGCAATAAATAGCTATTGGCACTGAAATTCAAACAACATCACATCTGAGGTAAATGAGCCATCTGCTTGTACTGCAAAGTGGCTTTTTACCTCATCACTTAATGTTCCTTGGTAGTGGCGGATAGCCTCAACGAGTGCCTTTGGTGTACGCATCCGTTCGACCCAACTGGTAAATTCCAGCGCTAAACGGAAACTTTGTACTCGTTGAACAAATAGCCCTGCATTATTAAACATACCAGACCATTCTCCAGCGGAATAATCACGAATGTGTGAAGTATCCCGAAGCACTTCGACAGTTTGTAAGTAAATATCCAATAATGGATGCCCCGGTGATACCACATCAATAAAGATGCCTTTTCCACCTGGTTTGAGCACTCGACGCACCTCACGTAGCGCTTGTTCCACATCGTGCCAATGGTGTGCTGAATAACGGCTAATCACTCGGTCAAAACCATTGCCATCAAACGGTAGAGACTCCGCAGTCCCTTTGCAGGTAGTGATATTGTTTAATTCACGTTCTTGTGCATTTTTAGCCACAACATTGAGCATTGAGTCCGATAAATCATAAGCCGTCACTGACTTTACCAGCGGCGCTGCATGGAAGCTGGCATGCCCTGCTCCACAGCCAAGGTCAAGCACGTCCTCACCCTGACAGCCTTGTAGCAATTGTTGCAAAACAAGTAAGTCCTCACCTTGTGCATGAACTTGGCTGGTTAAATACGAGTTTGCTTGCTGGTCAAATTGTTGATAAACCGCTTGGTGGTGCGTTTTCATCTTTGTTTCCCTACATTCAGTTGCTAGTAACTCATCACAACAGAAAATGATTGAAAATGCACCTATTAGCTCAATAATTAATTCATATCGTATAATGACTAATGAAAATCACCTACACGACGCTCCACCAGCGTTAAAATACTGTACAACGCCACAACGGTATCATCCTGATTAAACACTTGCACATCCCATTCAACAACACCATTGGGTTTATCTTCAGCAAGTTTTTGCGTTTTTTTGATCTTTTTCTTGCACGTTAGGCGAACTTGTATGGTATCTCCGATTTTCACCGGTTCAATAAAACGCAAACTTTCCATGCCATAATTGGCGATTACGGGCCCAACACCTGCATCAACAAATAACCCTGCGGCTGCTGAAACGACAAAATAGCCGTGCGCAATTCGTTCACCAAATAACGACTGTGCTGCGCCAATTTTATCGACGTGAACATAAAAATTATCACCGCTGAGACAAGCAAAATTAGCAATATCGGCCTCTGTAACGGTACGCCTTGCAGTCAGTAATGTGTCGCCAATCGCTAAGTCTTCAAAATGTTTACGGAATGGATGAACCACATCAGCGATAGTATCTGCCCCGCGGATCCATTGCTTGGTAATGGCTGTTAGCATCGAAGGACTACCTTGGATGGCAGTTCGCTGCATATAGTGTTTGACTGCTCTCAACCCACCGAGCTCCTCACCACCACCTGCACGACCTGGGCCGCCGTGTACCAGTAACGGAAGCGGAGAACCGTGGCCTGTAGACTCCGCGGCGGATGCTTCGTTTAAAATTAGCATCCGCCCATGTACCCGCGCACTCGCACGAATGACCGTTTGCGCGACTTGTGCATCAGCAGTGACTAACGTCCCCGCAAGACTACCCCCACCTAAAATCGCCAACTGCACCGCCTGTTCGATATTGTCATAGCTCATTAATGTGGCGACAGGGCCAAAAGCTTCAATTTCATGTACCGCAGTCGAATTAAACGGCTCTGCACAATATAACAACGTTGGTGGATAGAAAGCCCCGTACTGGCTATCTGCTCCAATAACATCCAGCTTTTCGAATTGCCCACCACATAGGACTTCACAGCCATGGTCACGTAAATAATTCACTTTCTCTTGTACGTCTTGGCGCTGTTCTAAGTTAATCAATGCGCCCATTCTAACCCCTTCCACCGCAGGATCGCCCACTGTTGTGGCAGATAAACGTTTCAATAATGCCTGCTTTACATTTTCGAGCTGGTTTTTCGGCACAATAATGCGACGAATCGCGGTACACTTCTGTCCCGCTTTCGCTGTCATTTCACGAACGACTTCTTTAATAAATAAAGCAAATTCAGGCTGTTCTGGCTGGACGTCATCACCTAAAATTGCACAATTCAGTGAATCCGCTTCCATTGTAAAAGGCACTGATTTGGCAATGATACGTGGATGCGATTTTAGTTTTTGCCCTGTACTAGCCGACCCTGTAAAAGTCACCACATCTTCAAAATCGAGGTGTTCAAACATATCGCCAACACCACCGCAAACCAGTTGAATTGCGCCATCAGGTACCAGGCCGCTATCCACCATTAACTTCACCATCGCCTGTGTTAACTGTGCTGAGGCGGTTGCTGGTTTGATAATAGCAGGCATGCCAGCAAGCCATGTTGGAGCCAGTTTTTCTAACATACCCCAGCACGGGAAGTTAAATGCATTAATGTGCAGGGCAACGCCACGGCGAGATGTTAAAATATGATGGCCAATAAATTGCCCTTGTTTTGATAACGGGATCATTTCATCTTCAGGCCAAATCGTGTCATCTGGTAGCTCACGGTTAGCGAGCCCCGAATAAGAAAACAATGTGGCAATTCCCCCTTCAATATCCACCCAGCTATCCGCTTTGGTTGCGCCAGTTTGTGCCGAAATCGCATATAACTGCGCTTTATGTTCCAGTAGGTATTTTGCTAGGGCCTTAAGCATTTGCCCGCGTTGCTGGAATGTCATCGCTGACAATATTTCGCCCCCCACTTGGCGGCCATATTGCAAACTTTCTGCTAACGGCAACCCTTCAGTCGTCACCGTATATAAGGTTTCATTCGTTAGCGCATGGTGAATTTTTCGCCCTTCGCCCTCACCTTGTACCCATTTTCCCATAATGTAACTTGTTAAATGCTGCATATTCCTCTCCAGAAATAAAAAACATCAATTCAAATCAGATGACAAATATGTATCATAAAAATAATCATAGAAGCTAATTTAAATTTAACAAATTAAGAACAATTTTATATAAAATGCCTATTTTTATTAAAACCACACAAAAAACAACAAATATAACTCATTGTTTTTAATTTAATTTTACTTATTGATTGTGAAGTGCATCGCAAAACAAGGTTAATGAATATTGATCTTTATGTTAACAATTCCTAGCATTGATGTTAAATAAACATGATTCACTATTTTAATAAAAAATAACATTAACGAATCACTTAATGGAAAGATCAATGAGCGAGCATAACCAGGCTAACTTCGAAGCCAAAATCGAAGCAGATATTTCCATCGAGCCCAAGGACTGGATGCCCGATGCGTATCGGCAAAACCTTATCCGCCAAATTGGTCAGCATGCCCATTCAGAAGTCGTTGGCATGCTACCAGAAGCGAATTGGCTGACACGAGCACCGACACTCCGCCGTAAAGCGATTTTACTGGCCAAAATTCAAGATGAAGCAGGCCATGGTTTATACCTGTATAGCGCTGCCGAAACCCTTGGTTGCTCTCGTCAAGATATCTACCAAAAGCTACTTGATGAAAAAATGAAATATTCCTCCATTTTTAACTACCCGACATTAAGTTGGGCAGACGTAGGAGTGATTGGATGGCTTGTCGATGGAGCGGCAATTGTGAACCAAGTTGCATTGTGCCGTGCCTCTTATGGCCCTTATGCACGAGCAATGGTGAAAATCTGTAAAGAAGAAAGTTTTCACCAACGCCAAGGTTATGAAGCTGTTATGGCACTTGCAGAAGGCACCGATGAGCAAAAAGCGATGCTGCAAGATGCGATAAACCGCTTTTGGTGGCCCGTTCTCACGATGTTCGGCCCCAACGATTCGGACTCCCCGCACAGCGCTCAAAGCATGGCTTGGAAAATCAAACGCTTCAGTAATGATGAGCTACGGCAAAAGTTTGTTGATAACACCGTTCCGCAAGTGGAAGCGTTAGGTATGACGATCCCTGACCCTGATCTGGTTTGGGATGAAGAACTTGGTCATTACCGCTTTGGTGAAATCGACTGGGAAGAGTTTTATCAAGTTATTAAAGGCAATGGCATTTGTAATCACGAGCGCCTTAGCGCTAAGCGCAAAGGGTGGGAAGACGGCGCATGGGTACGTGAAGGTGCAATGGCACATAGCCGCAAACAAAAATCCGTTAAAACGGCGGCTTAATCACTGACCATTTTACAAAAAGGAAAACACCATGAGCAATCAAGATTGGCCTTTATATGAAGTTTTTGTCCGTAGTAAGCAAGGGCTTGCGCATCGTCATGTCGGCAGTTTACATGCGGCTGATAACCAAATGGCACTGGAGAATGCCCGCGATGCATATACAAGGCGTAGCGAAGGCTGCTCAATTTGGGTGGTGAAGGCCGCACATTTAATTGCCTCACAGCCCGAAGATAAAAGCACCTTCTTCGACCCTGCGGATACCAAAGTCTATCGTCACCCAACCTTCTATACCATCCCTGATGGTATCAAAAACATGTAAGGAGCTTGCCATGAACCAACAAGAACAGCTCCACCATTACACATTACGACTTGGCGATACCCCCTTAATTTTAGCGCAGCGCCTGTGCGAATGGTGCGGCCATGCTCCTGAGCTCGAAATTGACCTTGCGTTATCCAATATCGGCTTAGATTTGCTAGGGCAAGCGCGTAACTTTTTGAACTATGCCGCGCAATTAAAAGGAACTGAGTGCGATGAAGACACCCTTGCTTTTTTGCGTGATGAACGAGAATTCAGCAATTTATTATTGGTTGAACAACCCAACAATGGCTTTGATGACACTTTAGTGCGCCAATTTTTTATGGATGCTTATCATGTTCCATTATATGAAGCGCTAATTCATAGCCGTGATGAACAACTGTCTGCCATTGCTGAGAAATCCCTCAAAGAAGCCGTTTATCACTTGCGTTTTAGCCGTGGTTGGATGATCCGTTTAGGGGATGGCAGTGAAGAAAGTCATCAACGAATCCAACGTTCAGTCAATGAGTTATGGCGTTTTACTGGCGAACTTTTCCATGCTGATGACGTTGAAATCGCACTTAGCGAATTAGGCATCGCCGTTGACCCACGTTCTTTACAAGCCGCATGGTTAAACACCATTAGCGAAACATTCACTGAAGCGACCCTCACTGTACCGGAGAAAAAAGCGTATCGCTTAGGCGGCAAGCAAGGCAGCCATACTGAACATTTGGGCTTGTTATTAACACAATTGCAGTTTGTGCAACGCGCTTACCCGAACTGCCAGTGGTGATGCTATGGAACAGAGACTGCAACATTGCGAACTTCAATCGCCCCAGGTTCACCAGATCTGGCAACAGCTCCACCAAATACCCGATCCTGAACTACCCGCACTCTCTATTACTGATCTTGGCATGATCCGCAATGTGCTACCTGCGGCTCAGGGTTGGAAAGTTATTTTTACACCTACCTATTCAGGTTGCCCAGCAACTGAATTTTTACTCAATGAAATTAAAACTGTTCTAGGTAATGCGGGTTTTTCAAATATCGATATCGAAATTCTGTTAACCCCTGCGTGGACAACAGATTGGATGAACCAAGATGCAAAAAGACGCTTGCGTGAATTCGGTATCGCACCACCACAAGGTACGTCCTGCGAGCACCCAGAACACAAAGGTGCGGTTCGTTGCCCACGTTGTGACAGCGAGCAGACCGAAAAAATTAGTGAATTTGGTTCCACTGCATGCAAGGCATTGTATCGATGCACTGAATGCTTAGAACCGTTTGATTACTTTAAATGTATTTAGGGGCACCTATATGACTGTATTTCATCGTTTAAGTATTGCTGCCATTGAGCGTGACACCCCTGATGCTGTCGCCATTACTTTTAACGTACCCGATGCATTACGCGAGCAATATCATTACCGCCCGGGGCAACACCTCACATTAAAAGCCTCTATTAATGGTGAAAACCTACGTCGCTGTTATTCCATTTGCAGCTCACCGGATGAAAACACGCTAAAAATTGGGGTGAAAGCCATTTACGAGGGGCGTTTCTCTAATTTCGTTAACCAAGAGCTACAAGTTGGCGATAGCCTTGATGTGATGGTTCCGCAAGGGCAATTTGGCTATCAGCCAGAAGCAGATAACCACGCACACTACCTTGCCGTCGCTGCTGGCTCTGGGATCACACCATTGCTCTCCATTATTAAAGCCACATTACAAACTGAACCCAAAAGCAGTTTTGTGTTGATTTATGGTAATCGAAATAGCCGCTCAGTGATGTTTAAAGAAAGCATCGCAGACCTAAAAAACCGTTTTGCAACACGTTTCCAAGTTCTCTACCTATTCAGCCAAGAACAGCAAGATAGCGAACTACTCAGCGGCAGGATTAGCCAACAACAGCTCAGCGCCTTAAATAACACCTTATTAAATTTTAAACAATTTAACCGAGCGTTTATTTGTGGGCCCGACAGCATGATGGATGAGGTGCATGACACTTTAGTCGGCTATGGCATGCCAAAGGAATATGTTCACACCGAGCGTTTCAATACTTCAGGCGCTAAATTCAAACCCGCAACAGCTATAACTAGCGAAACACGTCAAGTCAGTATTCACCTTGATGGCAGAACGATGGATATCGCCATGGATAGCCAAGACGACAGTATTTTGGATGCCGCACTGCGCCAAGGTGCGGATTTGCCCTACGCCTGTAAAGGGGGCGTTTGCGCAACCTGCAAATGTAAATTGCGCTCTGGTGAAGTGGAAATGGGGGTCAATTACAGCCTCGAGCCCGACCAAATCGCTGCGGGGTACATTCTTAGCTGCCAAGCGTGGCCAAAAGGCGATGGTGTTGTTTTAGACTTTGACGTGTAGGAGCTGTAATGGAAAACCACTGGATTTTGTCACAACAACATAACCGCGTTTTGACACTCACGTTAAACCGACCTGAAGTACGTAATGCCCTGAACACCGCCTGCTTAGAGTTGCTCGTTCAGCACCTCGAACAAGCACAAATAAATGATGAGGTCGGTGCGATCGTAATCACCGGAAATCCGCGTTTTTTCGCAGCCGGTGCCGACCTTAAAGAACTACAGCAACAAACCGTTGCGAATGCGATCACCGATAAACGCCCACAAGTTTGGCGCAGGTTATCCATGATATCAAAACCTATTATTAGTGCTGCAAATGGTTATGCACTAGGGGCAGGTTTTGAATTATTACTCGCCAGCGACATCATCATTGCCGGTAAGTCCGCTCGCTTCGGCTTACCCGAAATTACTCTGGGTTTAATGCCAGGTGCGGGAGGAACACAGCGTTTAATCCGCGCGGTGGGCAAATCCCTCGCCATGCAAATGGTACTAACAGGTGAGCCAATCAGTGCAAAACACGCGTTACAAGCAGGGTTAATCAGTGAGATTTGTGTGGATGAATTGGTGTTAGAACGCGCCCAAAAACTGGCAGAGCGCATCGCGATGCATGCACCTTTAGCGGTACAAGCCGCGAAAGCATCACTGGTGCATTCTCAAGAAAACCACCTTACTGAGGGGTTACAGCTTGAGCGCCAATATTTTGTGACTTTAGCGGGTACGAATGATCGACGTGAAGGGATCGAGGCATTCTTCGAAAAACGAAAACCTCAGTTTACAGGACAATAATCATGACCAATGAAGCAATGATCCTCACTACTTTAGAAAATGGGGTTCTCACCGTCACTCTCAACCGCCCCGATAGGCTGAATAGTTTTAACGATGAAATGCATCGCCAGCTCAGTGAAGCTATCAAAATAGCAGAACGCGATGAAACCGTACGCTGTTTAGTGATCACTGGCGCAGGCCGTGGATTTTGTGCCGGTCAAGATCTGAATGATCGCAATGTGAGCGTGGGTAGTGAAGTTCCTGATCTCGGTTTCTCTGTTGAAACTTATTATAACCCCTTGATCCGCCGCCTAACCGCATTACCAAAACCAATTATTTGTGCGGTCAATGGTGTTGCAGCGGGTGCAGGAGCCGCCATTGCACTCGCTGGTGATATTGTCATTGCCGCAAAAAATGCCAGTTTTATTCAATCTTTTTGCCGCCTTGGCTTGGTTCCTGACTCAGGGGGGAGTTGGTTTTTACCTCAATTAGTCGGCCATGCACGGGCAATGGGGATGGCATTATTAGGCGATAAAATAAGTGCGGAGAAAGCATTACAGTGGGGAATGATTTGGCAAGTCACTGAAAATGAAGAACTCATTAATACCACTCAACAGCTTGCGCAACACCTTGCTACCCAACCCACTTATGGCTTAGGGCTTATCAAAAAGGCCATTTATGCCGCAGCAACTAATACTCTTGATGAGCAACTCAACCTTGAGCGCGACTTACAGCGCCTTGGCGGGAGAAGTGAAGATTATCGCGAAGGAGTTAGTGCTTTTTTAAATAAACGTGAACCCCAGTTTAAAGGAAGATAATCATGACCTTACCTTTGAATTTAGCCATCAATACCGTCGCCGTTATTGGCGCAGGCACTATGGGTATTGGTATTGCGCAAGTTGCCGCGAGCGCGGGTTTACGTGTCTTGTTGTTTGATGTTAACCAAGAGGTTTTACGTCACTCCCTTACCGAAATGACTCAACGGCTCAATAAGCGCGTGGAGCAAGGAAAAGCCCAAGCTGTAGCAACAAAAGAACTGCTTAACTGCATTAGCGTTGCGCAAAGTTTACCTGAGCTCTCAGAAGCACAATTGGTAATAGAAGCTGTTGCTGAAAAACTTGAGGTAAAGCAAACCATTTTCAGTGAACTTGAAGGTATTTGTAACGAAAAAACCATTTTTGCTAGTAATACTTCATCGTTATCAATTACCGCAATCGGTAGACAATTAACTCATCCAGAACGTCTTGCAGGATTACACTTTTTTAATCCCGCTCCCGTGATGAAATTGGTTGAAGTGATCCGCGGGCTAGAAACATCAGATACGGTGATAAAACAGCTAAAAGAATTGACGCTATCATTTGGAAAAGTGCCAGTGATTTGCCGTTCCACCCCTGGTTTTATTGTCAACCGTGTGGCTCGGCCTTTCTACGCAGAAACAATGCGTGCCCTTGAAGAACAAATTGCGTCCCCTGCCACATTAGACAGCGCCATACGTGACGCAGGGGGTTTCGCTATGGGGCCATTACAACTAACAGATTTAATTGGTCATGATGTGAACTATGCGGTGACTGAATCGGTATTTCAGGCCTTTGGGTATGACCCACGCTTTCAAACCTCATTAATGCAATTGGAATTAGTCCAAGCGGGTCATTTAGGCCGTAAATCGAAGCAAGGATTTTATCATTATGATGATAATAAACCCCAGCCTTTACCTTTAGTCGCAGAAAAAATTCACCTTGACCAGCCTCTAAACATAAAAGCTCATGGCGATTGGCAGATATTTCCTGAGTTTGCGCAGCTTTTAACTGAAAATGGGATCTCTCTCGAAGGATTAACACAACATTCCGAACAATTCCCAACACTTATTGTTAATGACGTTATTATTATGTTAACGAATGGTGAATTGGCGTCATCACATACGCAAATACAAAAACAAGCGGTCGTACATTTTGATTTGTCAGCAAATTACCTTACAGCAAAAGCCATCACGATAAGCTGTGCAGCACAAAATAATACGCAGCAAAACCAACAAGCAATCGCATTTTTTCAATCATTAGGCAAACACGTGATTGTATTACCAGACTACCCTGCGCTGTTAACCATGAGAACGGTCGCGATGTTGTGCAATGAGGCATTAGATATCGTCAATAAGGGAATAGCAACTGCGTTAGATACCGATAATGCCATGTGTTTTGGTGTGAATTACCCCAAAGGCCCACTCGCTTGGGGGATACAACTTGGCTGGCAACGCGTGCTGTCCGTACTTGAAAATTTAGCACAGTTTTATGGCGACAGCCGTTATCGGCCAAACCCACTTTTAAGGCAATTAGCAGCCGGTTATCAATCTTTATCTTTCAAGGAGCAACCATGATTTCACTGCCAAACGATACACTGGCCCAGCAATCAGCTCACATTATGTACCGTGATGATGCATGTGCAAAAGCTATGGGTATGTCCATTGAAAAAGTCGAAGAAGGCTTTGCGCAATTGAAGATGCCTATCACAGCACAAATGCTTAACGGCCATAAAACCTGCCACGGCGGGCAATTATTTAGCCTTGCCGACACTGCATTTGCCTACGCCTGTAATAGCCAAGGGCATGCCGCTGTTGCCTCAATGTGTTCCATTGATTTTATTCGTCCCGGTTTTGAAGGTGACTTACTGACTGCCACTGCCACGATGAAACACCAAGGCAAACGTAACGGCTTATATGAAGTCGAGATAACTAACCAAGATGGCAAAACACTCGCTCTATTTCACGGTCGCTCTCATCGGTTAGGCCATCGTTTAACAGGAGAACAATCATGATAGATGCGTTTATTTGTGATGGTGTCCGCACCCCAATTGGCCGTTACGGTGGTGCTTTATCACCATTACGTCCTGATGACCTTGCCACAGTGCCATTAAAAGCCTTAATGGAAAGGCACCCGCAACTCGATTGGTCATTAGCTGACGACATCATTTTAGGTTGCGCAAACCAAGCAGGAGAAGACAACCGTAATATAGCTCGCATGGCAGGACTGTTATCCGGGCTCCCTGTTTCAGTTTCTGGTACCACCATTAACCGCCTATGTGGTTCTGGGCTAGATGCCATTGCATTAGCGGCAAGAAGTATCAAATCTGGTGAGTCCGGGCTCATGATTGCCGGGGGCGTCGAGTCCATGAGCCGAGCGCCGTTTGTCATGGGCAAACAAGAATCTGCATTCTCACGCCAAGCGCAAGTATTTGATACCACTATTGGCTGGCGCTTTATCAACCCGCTGATGGAACAACAGTTTTCCACAGATTCGATGCCAGAAACTGCGGAAAATGTGGCTGAAACCTACCAAATTAGCCGTGAAGACCAAGATGCTTTTGCATTACGCAGTCAACAGCGTACTGAAACTGCCAAAGTTAACGGTATTTTTGCGCAAGAAATCATCCCTGTCACGGTTAAACAACGTAAAAATACATACGTCGTCAGTGAAGACGAGCATCCAAGAGCAGAAACGACATTTGAACAATTACAAAAACTAAAAACCCCGTTTCGCGATAACGGGACTGTAACGGCAGGTAATGCTTCTGGTGTTAATGATGGAGCTGCCGCACTGATTATCGCATCCGACACTATTGCCAAGCAGCAAGGGCTAACACCACGGGCTCGTATCATCGCTACAGCCACTTGCGGCGTTGAGCCAAGATTGATGGGGATCGGTCCACTTCCTGCCTCGCAAAAAGTATTAAAAATGGCAGGGCTCACCATCGAACAAATGGATGTTATTGAACTAAACGAAGCCTTTGCCGCACAAGCACTCGCCGTTTTAAGGGGGCTTGGTTTACCTGATGATGCCCCGCATGTTAACCCCAATGGCGGTGCTATTTCCTTAGGACACCCTCTAGGTATGAGTGGTGCAAGACTGGCTATTGCTGCGATTAATGAACTTCATCGGAAACAAGGTCGTTATGCTCTCTGCACTATGTGTATTGGTGTTGGGCAAGGCATAGCAATGATTATTGAACGAGTCTGAACAACGTCTTAATACAAATAAAAACAGCCTGAAAACCCGACACCTGCTCAGGCAAATACCAGAAACGTCATTTATTCACGTGAACTGGTGACCATAATAATTATGAGGACAGGCAATTATGAGCAATATACAAGATAGCATCGACCCAATTGAATTTGCATCGCGGGATGAGATCGAGTCTTTACAGTACTCTAGAATGAAGTGGACACTCACTCACGCCTATGAAAACGTCCCCATGTATCGTAAAAAATTCGATGATGCGGGTGTACACCCTGACGATTTCAAACAACTGAGTGATATCGAAAAATTCCCTTACACGACCAAACAGGATTTACGTGAAAACTACCCATTTAGCACCTTTGCCGTGCCAATGGACCAAATCATCCGCATTCACGCCTCTTCGGGAACGACTGGCCGCCCAACGGTGGTGGGTTACACCCAACGAGATATCGATAACTGGGCTGACCTGATCGCACGTAGTTTACGTTCAGCAGGCACTGTCCGAGGCGATAAAGTCCATGTTGCTTACGGCTATGGTTTATTCACCGGAGGCCTAGGTGCCCACTATGGTGCGGAGCGCCTAGGAGCCGCAGTTATTCCTATGTCTGGTGGGCAAACTGAAAAACAAGCGCAACTGATCGCGGATTTCAAACCCGATGTGATCATGGTGACGCCATCTTACTGCTTAAGTATTATTGATGAACTTGAGAAAATCATGGGCGGAGATGCTAGTAAGTGCTCACTTAGATTAGGTGTCTTTGGCGCTGAACCTTGGACAGAATCTCTCAGAACAGAAATTGAAACCCGCCTTGGTATCAAAGCGTTAGACATTTACGGTTTATCTGAAGTCATGGGGCCTGGTGTCGCTATGGAGTGTGCAGACTCAGGAGAGAGTGGCCCAACTATCTGGGAAGACCATTTTTATCCCGAAATTATTTCCCCCAATACCTTAAAAACATTAGGAGCGGGTGAACATGGTGAGTTAGTGTTTACTACCCTGACAAAGGAAGCTATGCCTGTGATTCGTTACCGAACTCGCGACCTCACCCACCTAATGCAGGGGGTAAATCGTAATATGCGTCGAATTGGTAAAATCACCGGTCGTTCAGATGACATGATGATTATTCGTGGCGTGAATGTGTTCCCTTCTCAGATTGAAGAACAAATTATGCAGTTTAAGGAGCTTTCTCCCCACTATCAGTTAGAGATTGGTCGCCAAGGCAATATGGACAACTTATCTGTCCGTGTTGAGCTCAAACACCCTGAACAACTCACTTATGATGAACGCTGTAATATCTGCCACCATTTAAAGCACCGAATCAAATCCATGGTTGGCATTAGCACCCGTATTAGTATTGTCAATTGCGGCGATATCCCTCGTTCTCAAGGCAAAGCCGAACGAGTAATTGATACTAGAATTGCGATTTAATTCAAATTATTAAGGCATATTGAGATGAACTACTCTGATATGCCTTAATCTCTGAGAAAGTGTTCAAAACAGGTAATGGAAGACAACCTTTAAATTTATGTCTACTATTCAGTAAGCCTTCTGATACATAAATTTTATAGATGAAATATAAATGGAAAATAAACTTAGCCAATTCATACAACATGCAATAGCAAGCCAGCCCATTAGTGGTACGTCTCTAATTAGCTCACTCTATGGTGATGCTTTGCACCATCGTGGTGGTGAAGTGTGGCTAGGAAGCTTAACTAAGCTGTTAGAACCGATGGGCTTTACTGACCGCTTTGTTCGAACCTCCGTTTTCCGTTTACAAAAAGAAGGTTGGCTCGATGTAGAAAAAATCGGCCGTCGCAGCTATTACCGCATTTCTGAGCGTGGGCAAAGTCGGTTTCGCCGAGCAGAAAATAAAATTTACCTCGCAGGGCAGCCTGATTGGGATGGAAAGTGGGATTTACTACTCCTCGAAGCGGCTGATAAAGACGAAAAAATTAGGCTAAAAAAGGAACTGAGTTGGCTCGGTTTCGGGCAATTTAACACGTCACTCATGGCGGCACCAAGCTGTGCGCAAAGTGATGTACCGACACTACTTAATGAGCTCAATGCCACGGAAAATGCCATTTATTTTCATGCCGATTACCCCTATAGCCGCTCAGAAAAAAACCTCAAAGAACTGGTTTCACACGCTTGGTCTTTGCAAGAAATTTCAGAGCATTACCATCAGTTTATTTCCTTATTTAGGCCACTTGCACTACTCCTTAAAGAAAATACTGACGCACAGATTTCCCCTGAACACTGTTTTCAGCTACGTTTGTTACTGATCCACTTCTACCGCCGTGTCACGCTTAAAGACCCGTTATTACCTGATGAACTCCTTCCTACACAATGGGAAGGCCATATTGCTCGCCATCTTTGCACCAATATTTATCAACGCATTGATCAAGCGGCAACCCAATATGTTTCTGAACAGTGCGAAACGACGGTTGGCGAACTACCTCAGCCATCCAGCGCTTATTATCGCCGCTTTGGTGGAGTACTCAGAGATATAGCCGCCTAAATACACATTACAGGAGCCTGTATGCCTTTTTATCAAATCGATGGTATTACGCCCGTCGTAAGCCCTGAAAGTTTTGTGCACCCTACTGCTGTGGTGATTGGTGATGTTATTATTGGCAAAAATGTCTATATTGGCCCAAACGCCAGCTTACGTGGGGACTTTGGTCGCTTGATCATTAAAGATGGTGCCAATGTGCAAGATAATTGTGTCATGCACGGTTTCCCGCAATATGAAACGATCGTCGAGGAAAATGGGCACATTGGTCATGGGGCAATTTTGCATGGCTGCCATATCAAACGTAATGCGCTAGTCGGGATGAATAGTGTAATTATGGATGGAGCCGTAATTGGCGAAAATTCCATAGTG
This sequence comes from Providencia hangzhouensis, assembly GCF_029193595.2. Lineage (NCBI taxonomy): Bacteria > Pseudomonadati > Pseudomonadota > Gammaproteobacteria > Enterobacterales > Morganellaceae > Providencia > Providencia hangzhouensis. The sequence continues at coordinate 192,618 of NZ_CP135052.1, read as the reverse complement.
GGCGCATGCGCATTCGTCAAAGCTGAAGCTATCTTTCCAGAAAATAGTTTAATTGTCGGCACTCCAGCCAAAGTCTTGCGCGCTTTATCAGACAAAGAAATTGCGTGGAAAACCAGCGGAACTAAAGATTATCAAAACTTAGTCACACGCTGCTTAAACACCTTTAAAGAAGTCGAACCACTCAAAGAAATCGAAACGAACCGACCCACTCTAAGTTTCGAGAATGTGATCCCTAAATCCCAGTTATAAGCTAGATGGGGCTAAAATACGTAGCCCCATCCATTAATTATTTCGCTTTACTGCCAAATGGTGGCTTAGCAAACCAAACAGTAATAATCAGCGCAATAAATACCCAACCGCATAACCAGAAAATCTCATTTGCAGCAATAATTAACCCTTGGCTAGTAATTTGCTGGGCAATGAAACCGGAAGTCTGTTCGGTACTCAGCCCATGAGCGGCCATTTCTTGATACATCCCTAAAGATTCAGGATTGTAATCGGTAATAAATTCCGTTAATTGGCTATGATGCACGGCTTCTCTATCACTCCACAGCGTTGTGGTAATGGAAGTCCCTATTGAACCCGCTAAGGTACGGAAGAAGTTAGCTAAACTCGACGCGGAAGCGAGTTTTTCCGGCGGTAAACCTGAAAGTGTCAATGTAGTCAGTGGCATAAAGAAACAAGCCACTGCCATCCCTTGTACCAATTGCGGCCAAACCACAGCAGAAAAGCCCATACTCGGTTCAAAAGTATATGCACGCCAGAAGAAGCAAATTGCATAGAATACAAAGCTAAAGGTCACTATCCAGCGAATATCGAGAAAATCGGATAGTTTTGCCACTGGAGCCGAGAACAACACAGGCAATAAGCCAATAGGTGCCAATGCGAGCCCTGCCCATGTTGCCGTATAGCCATAAACTTCCTGTAAAAGTTGCGGCAACAAGACAATAGCACCGAAATAGGCCATATATGCCAAGCTGACAGAAATCGTTCCGATGGTAAAATTGCGCGATTTAAATAACGATAATTCGACAATTGGGTTTTTATCTGTGAGTTCCCAAATAACGAGGAATACCAACGCAATCGCTGAAACAACGGCTAAGATAACAATTTCATTAGACGCCAACCATCCCAGTTCCTTACCTTTGTCGAGCAGAACTTGTAAGCAACCAACTCCCACAGAAAGTAGTGCCAAACCAATCACATTGAATGGCACTTTCACAACCGTCGACTCCATCCCTTTTAGGATAATTGAGCCGACAATAATGACGAAAATGCCTAAAGGCACATTCATAAAGAATATCCAGCCCCAATGGAAGTTATCACTAATATAACCACCAAAAATAGGACCGAATACTGGGGCTAAAATAATCGTCATCGACCAAAATGCTAACGCCATATTTTGCATTTTTGGCGGATAGCAACGCATGATAAGACTTTGCGAAAGCGGGATCACTGGCCCGGCGACGGCCCCTTGCAATACGCGGTATAAAATCAGCATACCAAGGCTATCGGAAAACCCACAAAGTAATGAAAATAATGTGAAAAGTGCCGTTGCCCATAAGAAAACACGGATTTCACCAAAACGCTTCGCTAAGTAACCAGAAATGGCAATTGAAATCGCATTCGATACGCCAAAAGAGGTAATCACCCATGTCCCTTGAGACATAGAAACCCCAAGGTCACCGGCAATAGTCGGGATAGCCACGTTAGCAATCGTGGAATCAAGCACCTGCATGAAGGTCGCAAGGGACAACGCAATGGTTGCCCATACCAGTTTTGCACCCTTAAGTGGTTGAATATCTGCCACAACGGCTCCTTTCAAGCTAGTCTGCGTTATCGCTGATAATGGTGTCGATGATGTGGTCGACATCACTTAAGTTTAAGACCAACACATCACTTTCAAATGCTGGTGCTGTACGCTGGACTTCCGCTAAAACAGGGCCATTCTGGTCTTTAATATCTATGGTGACATTCATGGATAACCCAATGCGTAATGGGTGCTTCGCCACCTGCTCAGGGTCTAATTCAACGCGTACAGGCAAGCGCTGTACGACTTTAATCCAGTTCCCTGTCGCGTTTTGGGCAGGTAATAATGAGAAAGCACTGCCGGTTCCCATATCAAGCCCGACAACGGTACCGTTATAAACGATATCATCTCCGTAAAAATCACTGTTAATCGTCACGGGTTGCCCAATACGGACTTTTTCCAGTTGGGTTTCTTTGAAGTTTGCATCTACCCAAACAGGCTGGACAGGCACAATGGCCATTAAAGAGCTCTGTGGACTGACTTGAGAACCAACTTGAACATTACGCCGTGAAACATACCCCGTCATCGGGCTTTTAATTTCAGTACGTTGTAAGTTTATCCACGCACTGCGTACGCTATCAGCCGCTTGCTGAATTGCTGGTTGTTTTTTAAGCTCCGTATTACGCAACAACGCACGGTTGGCATTATATTGTTGAATAGAAATATCCAGAGCTGCCTGAGCAAGTTGCACCGCTTCTTGGGAGTGCTGTAAGTCTTCCTTCGAAATGGTACCGCTGCGGCCTAAAGCCACACGACGTTGATAATCTTTTTGCGCTTGCGCAAGTGTCACCCGGTTTTTTTGAATTTGCGCTTGATATTCATCACCATTGATATAGAGCTCTTTGGTTTTGCGCACGGTTGTTGCTAAATCATGTTTGGCTTGTTCGAATGCTAAGCGGGCGTTAGTTTTATCTAATACAACGAGTACATCACCCGCCTTTACCAAGTCGGTGTTTTCAAAGTTAACTTGAGTAACATTACCCGTTGTTTGCGCAACTATCGGGATTTGCAAGCCAGATACATAGGCATCATCGGTATATTCTTGAAAGCGTAAAACTAAAAACCAATAAGCACCGTAGGCTACAAATAATAGAATGATAATTATTGTGGCTATCACCATCCATATTGTTCTGCGTTTTTCATTCGTCGTTTTTTGATTATGTGTTTCTGAATGGGTATCTTGACTCATAATAACTCTCAAGTTCTGAAATCAATATTAATTCTTCCTATATATTTACGAACTATATGTAATAAAGCAATAGCTAATAATTTACAATCAAATTAATCCCAACAAAAAACCATTAATTCATTGATATGAAACAACTAATTAAAAGCAAATCAAATCAAGCATTAAATTGATGTTTATTATCAATTTAATCAAAATCATTCTTAATTAGATTGAAAGTGAAAATTAAAAATATATTAAATAATATTTACTCGTAATAAAAATCAATCATTCAATTATCGACATTCTTTTTTAGATGTGACGCCCCTATTTATTAAGCTATATTTATGATTTCTTAACTTGGAGTTTTCATTTTTGATCACGGGCTGCCGCTTGCTTTTTAATACCACTGATTGTCTCGATTTTCATTTTTGTCCTCATCAATACAACATTAATAAACTCAATACGATGCTTAATAGAGTAACGAAGTACGCTAGTATTGCTGGCCTATCGGCCGGCTTTTATCTCTTTACCAGTACTTAATATTATTCATTAGGTTAACGAGGTTATCCCCAAGGATACGGGCTAATTTTGAATGTATGTTTCATATAACTCAAATTTTTTTAGTGAACGTTGGCGCTAGAGTAGATTTACACACCGATAAACACCATAAACCAAAGTTAAGCCTTAATTTTTCGTCACGCTTGGTAAAAACGGTAAAAGGGGGGAAAACACCTTAGGTGAAAATTCTTAGCTGAGATCAAATATTGCTCATAAATTAGCTAGCTCATTATTTATTTTTGATATGTTTTAGTGATAATATTCGCAAACAATATAATTATCATTCTCATTTATATTTACTAGGGATAACTATGACTTTGCAATATCACTACACCCTTATTGCCGCCGGTGTTTGTGCGGCTTTATCTTCATTTAGCGCTACAGCAGCAGACAATAAAACAGATACCATGGTCGTCAGTGCGTCAGGCTTCTCGCAACAACTGCGTGATGCTCCTGCTAGTGTGACCGTGATCAGTGCAGACCAATTACAAAATAAACCTGTCCGTGACCTCGCCGATGCCGTTAAAGACGTGGAAGGGGTGAGTATCGTTGGGGCCGCCAACAAACAAGATATTAATATCCGTGGCTTACCCGGCGAATACACGTTGATATTGGTCGATGGGCGTCGTCAAAATAGCCGTGAATCACGTCCAAATGGGAGCGGTGGTTTTGAAGCGGGCTTTATGCCACCTGTCGAAGCGATTGAACGCATCGAAGTGATCCGTGGACCTATGTCCTCCCTGTATGGTTCTGATGCGATGGGTGGTGTTATCAATATCATCACCAAAAAAGTGACCAATGAATGGCACGGTAGTGTGACAACCGGCGCAATTATCCAAGAAAACAGTGATAGCGGTAATTCAACCGACGGTAACTTCTACCTATCTGGTCCATTAATTCAAGATAAACTCGGCCTGCAATTGTATGGTGGTGGTAACTACCGTCAGGAAGATAAAATCTTAGAAGGTCATCATCAACGTGATAACCGCAGCTTAACAGCCAAATTAACCTTTACACCACAAGAGAACCAAACGTTCTTATTAGAAGCGGGTCGTAGCACCCAAGAGAAAACATCGACACCAGGTAAATCTGGATCTGAATATGAAATTCGTGGTGGGGACAAGCAATATAATTCCAAAGAAGAGTGGCATAATGACCGCAACCATGCAGCTCTGACTTATAAAGGTGAGTGGGATTCTTTTAATACTGAGCTCAGTGTTTACCAAGAAAAAACCAAACGTAAAATAAAATCCCAAGACCGTAATCAAACAACAGGGCATTGGGAAGGCGGTTATGAAGACCGCGTACCCGAAATTACCAATACCGTTGTTGATGGAAAAGTGGTGGCTTTCCTGCCGGACAACATCTTAACCGTCGGCGGGCAATATCAGTACTCAAAACTCAAAGACAGCTCCTTGGTCTCAAAAGGCGTAATGGAAAAAACCAGTATGTCAGTCGATCAATCAGCACTGTTTGTCGAAAATGAATTTACCGCAACGGATGATCTGATCTTAACTGGTGGACTACGTTTAGATCACCACGAAACTTATGGTAACCATTGGAACCCAAGGGGTTATGCCGTTTATTATCTGACGGATGAGATCACCATTAAAGGGGGCGTTTCTTCTGCTTTCCGCGCACCTACATTACGTGAAATCAGTAAAGGTTATGGCACCTCTACCCAAGGGGGGAACGGGATTATCTACGGTAACCCAGACCTAAAACCGGAAAAAAGCGTTAGTGAAGAAATCAGTATTGCCTATAACCATGAGTCTGGCTTTAATGCGAGTTTAACGTTCTTTAATACCGACTTCAAAAACAAGCTAACTAGCTACTCACTTAACCAACCCGACCCTAACCACCCTAACCTCACGTTATATACCTACGATAATGTGGGTAAAGCGAACATCAAAGGTGTTGAAGTTGCAACAGGTATTCCTATCGCACAGGATTGGAATCTTAACCTAAATTACACATACACCGATTCCGAACGTAAAAGTGATGATGAGAAATTAGGTAACGGTATTTCCTTAAAAGGTTATCCATTGGATAAAACACCAAAACATATTGCTAATGCGAAATTGGATTGGAACTTCAATGAAGACCTCACTTTATACACACGTGCGCATTATGAAGGAAAACAGGTGTGGGCAGCACAACGTAATGGTTCTAAAGTGCCTCGCTATCGTAGTGGCTATACCACTATGGATGTCGGCGCAACCTATCAATTATTTAAAAACACTAAACTGAACTTTGCGGTGCTAAATATTGGTAATGAAAAAGGACCTAAAATTGATAAAGTTGATGGCAACTGGGATGTTGAAGACGGACGCCGTTATTGGGCGAACGTTAACGTTAGTTTCTAATTAACTCTGAGGGTATGCCTGTTTCAGGTATACCCTCAAAACCCTTAAATAGACTCAATAAATGAATAAAATCATATTAAGTGGCATATTGCTGTGTATGACCAGTTCCGCATTTTCCCGCCCAAGCCAAACTATCCCGAGTATGGACGAGCAAGTCAGCCAATTTTATGATATCCAACAAACGGATATGGCCTACGGTGACCGTGCGCTGCGCATTTACAGTGCAGTGCCCTATAATATCACCGCACAACGCCCTGTCCTGTATATGCTTGATGGCAATGGTTTATACCCCAAAGCGGTTAATCGCGCAGTTGAAAAGCTGCCAGCGGATAAACTACCGATTATTATTGGGATTGGTTACCCCATTGACGAAGCCTTTCCAAAAGCATGGCGAACTTACGACTATACCCCACCCGTTGCCGGTGAAGATTTTAAACAAGGGGGCGGCTCCCCTGCGCTATACCAATATTTAACTGACACAGTCCGCCCATGGGCAGAACAACGGTTTCCTATTGATAAAAGCAAGCAAACCCTATTTGGCCATTCATTTGGCGGATTATTTACCTTGATGGCATACCAACAACAGCCGGATGATTTCCAGTTTTATGTTTCTGCCAGCCCGTCATTATGGTGGGGCAAAGGAAGTATGGTGGATTTAGCAAAATTGACAGCTAAACAGGCCAGTTCCCCCCTGTTTGTGACTTTAGGTGGTTTAGAAGAGAGCCCTGATTTATCCAAACTCAGCACCGAACAGGTGAAAAATTACCAAATGCGCAAAAGTTGGATTAGCACACGCCAAGTTTGCACTGAAATTGCAAACCACCAAAGGCACTGTGAATTTATGTTGTTCGACGGCAAAAACCACGGTTCAGTGATCCCTGACGCCATCGATAAAGCCCTTGATGTCGCTAGCCAATAATACTAATTGATGGGTTTTAGGAGATCGCTGTAGAGGTCTGCTAGAACCCCCTTTTCGCCAAATTCTTTGCGGATCCACTGCGTCACAAGCCCAGTAGCTGAATGTTGTGTGGCTAATAGCATATGGGAATCTTGTCGTGGGTTCTGAATTTGTTTTGTTACCAACAAACCATGTTTAACATGGTCTTTGATCATATAATCGGGTAAAAAGCCAATCCCTTCACCGAGTATCTGACACTGGCATTTAGTATTAAAATCAGGAACTTGAATTGCCTCTTGCCCATGTAGTAGCCAGCCCACCCGCTTATTAATGGTATGCGCGGTATCCTCTACCATAATATTTGGATAAAGACGCAACTGGCTCTCAGCGATGGGCTCTGGCATCAGCGCCAAAGGGTGAGTTGCCGCTATAGCAAATTGCCAGTGAATCGCACCAATTTCAGTGTAGTCAATTCCACCGCCATCCATCAAAGTACCCGGAGCGCCAATCGCAATATCCGCATGGTTATTAATAATGGCATCCCAAACCCCATTGTACACTTCTGTTGTCACTGTAATGTGGCAGGTAGCAAACTGTTTTTTTAATATTTGCAATAACCTAGCGGTATGATACGGCGTATATAATAACTGATTAATACAAATACGTACCCGCGCTTCAATACCTTGCTCAATAGAATAAATACTTTTTTGAATGGAATGGAAATTATTAAGCAAGTCGGTTGCTTTGCGGTAAAAATAATAACCGGCTTCGGTGAGTTCAATATTACGGGTATTACGAATAAATAACGCCACATCTAAATAGGTTTCGATACGTTTGATGGTATAACTCACCGCGGAGGTGGTCACGCCTAATTCTTCCGCTGCTTTACTAAAACTCGCAAACTTCGCCGCTGTTGTGTAAGTCAGTAAGTTTTCTTCCGTAAAAATTGAGTTCATACCCACCGCCAAAAATGTTTAAAATTTAGACAAATCATATTTTTATGTGAATAAAATTCAATAACGTAAAAATCAGATTATTTTTCGAGCACTTTTTTATAGCTTAACAGAATTATTAACAACTGGAATAGATTAAATTTGATATGCATTTTCGCCAAGTAAAAACCACACCTTTAAAGTAACTATTAATATTCGAAATACCTAATATTATTGAATTAAATAGGCAAACCAAGTATTAACATTCGATACGATTGCGATCAATAAAATTACAAATTTAACAAATTAAAAACTTTCAATTTGATGTCTATCACAGAACTGAGTAAATCATGATTTTCGATTTTAATTAACAAAGAAAATCACACAATTCGGGTCAAAAAACAGCCATAAACTATCAAATAACGATTAAAAAGAATGCTCACACGCACAAAAAAGCCGGATTATTGAATTTAATTCAACAATCAAACGCCTCATTGATGAATTAAATTTAAACGGATTCTTTTTATTAATGACAATTGCTATGCTCTAATCATTATATATTCGAAGTCACCTTTAAATTGTCTTTATCTATGTTGGTAATAAAAACCAACCTAAGGGGAAAATGATGACCGCTAGTACTCTCGCTCACGATTTTTTAACCGCCGCTGAACAAGGACAATTAGAAATATTAAAAAGTTGTCTTGAAAAAGGTGTAGATATTAATACCACCAACCGTCAGGGCCGTACAGCTATCGTCAATGCCAGCCTAAATAAACATTATGAATGTGTTTCTTTTCTGATTAATGCAGGGGCGGATATTAATAAACAAGACCAAACGTGTTTTAACCCTTTCTTATTAAGTTGTCTTAATAATGACCTCACTTTATTGCGTATTGTCTTGCCTGCAAAACCAAATTTAGATTTATTGACCCGTTTTGGTGGTGTGGGAATTACACCTGCTAGTGAAAAAGGCCATGTAGAAATTGTTCGTGAATTACTTGAAAAAACCGATATTAATGTCAACCACACCAACTTTGTAGGTTGGACACCACTATTAGAAGCTATCGTACTCAACGACGGTGGCGAAAAACAGCAGCAAATCGTTAAATTGCTATTAGACCATGGCGCAAACCCTCACATGACTGATAAATATGGTAAAAAACCATTAGAGCTAGCACGTGAAAAAGGCTATAACGAGATTGCTGAGTTACTGATTGCAGCTGGAGCCTAGCGAAATCATAGACTCTAAATAGGATAAGGAGGCATGTGAACGCATCCATATCTCATCGGCAAAGGTTATACGGGCTAACGGCTGATACACATTTTCTCAATCTGTTAAATCAGCCACAACCCCAAGGAACGGTAGAACAAGTATTTAATAAAGCCATTAACTTTTCTATTGATAATGTACTTTATACTTTGCTTTGTTCTCAATTAGATAATGCACCAAATAGTTGCCGATTAATCAATAAAGACTTTTCTCTTTTCGATATTAAAGAAGGAGAGACTATTAATTTATCGAATAAAGAAATATTGATTGGTAGTCATTATTTAATATCATTTTCTTTATGTAAAGAATGGCGGCAACCAGTTATCAACTTTAGTGATAACGAACTGAAGAAATCAAATTATTTATTATATATCGAAGAACAAATAAGTAATTTGGATTTAATCTTAACTGAAAATAAAAATTCTCTATTTAAATATCAGGGAGATAACTTTTTTTATCTCTCTATGACAGAGCAATTGGTTCAATTACGCTCTGAATTGATTGAGTCAATAATTAAGAAAAATAAAGAAAATATTATTTATGTGATCCGCCAGTTTGTTGGATTAGGTATCGGGCTAACACCTTCAGGAGATGATTACTTAGTTGGGTTAATGGCATTTTTATTATTAACCGGTCACCCGGCTGCCACTTTTTACCCTGAGTTTTATCAAGGAATAACCCAAAGCTTAAGCCAGACGACACCTATCAGTGCCATCACATTAGAAAAAGCATTAAACCGAGAATATCGCGAAAATATGCAGCAATTAATTCAATCATTAGTTGATGCGAAAGAAACAAATATTTATCCACAATTTTTAGAGATTTTAAATATCGGGTCGAGTTCTGGCAGCGACATGCTATTTGGCTTGCGAGATGCCCTGTATATCACCCATTATTTCGGAGAAAACTATGTCGACTAAAGTTGTCATAAAAAAGAATACCTATTTTGATTCCGTATCACTGATGTCTATTTCGACAAAAGCCAATCAACTCGACAATGTTGAGCAAGCGTTCGTCGCAATGGCAACAGAGATGAACAAAGGTGTTTTACGTAATTTAGGTTTACTAACACCTGAATTAGAAGAGGCTAAAAATGGCGATTTAATGATTGTCATTAAAGGCCCAAGTGATGAAGCTAACGAAGCCACATTAATTGCTATCGAAGATTTATTTAATAAGAAAAATCAAGGCGGCGGGCAGCATGAAGCCAAATACGCCACCATTAATTCAGCGAAAACACATATCCCAGATGCCAACCTTGCCGTCATTTCAGTAAATGGTCAGTTTGCTGCCCGTGAAGCACGCATTGCGTTAGAAAATGACCTCAATGTCATGCTATTTTCCGATAACGTCTCCATTGAAGATGAACTCGCACTTAAACAGCTGGCTAGCAAAAAAGGCTTACTGATGATGGGCCCTGACTGCGGAACTGCCATTATCAACGGAACCGCGCTGTGCTTTGGTAATAGCGTTCGCCGTGGCAGCATTGGCATCATCGGTGCATCCGGTACGGGTAGTCAAGAACTTAGCGTCCGCATACACGAATTTGGCGCAGGGGTTTCCCAATTAATTGGTACTGGTGGTCGCGATTTAAGCGAGAAAATTGGCGGTATCATGATGATTGACGCCCTGAAAATGCTCGATGCCGATGATGAAACTCAAGTTATCGCATTGATCTCTAAGCCACCAGCTCCTAACGTTGCGAAAAAAGTGTTAGAACAAGCGGAAAAATGCCACAAACCGGTTGTTGTGTGTTTCTTAGGTAGCCAACCACTACCAGAAGACAAACCGGGTCTAACCTTTGCTCAGGGCACCAAAGAAGCCGCACTGAAAGCCGTTCTATTAACCGGTATTCGCAAAGAAGATTTAGATTTACACCCTCTTAATTTACCACTTATTGACGAAGTCAGAGCAAAGCTGAAACCTGAGCAGAAATATATTCGTGGCTTATTCTGTGGTGGAACGCTATGTGATGAAGCCATGTTTGCCGCCTTGGAAAAATACGATGATGTTTACAGCAATATTCAGCCAAACCCTGACTATCGCTTAAAAGACCTCAACAAAAGTATTGCGCACACTTTCCTCGACTTTGGTGATGACGACTTTACCAACGGTAAACCGCACCCAATGATCGACCCAACTAACCGCATTGAACGCTTATTACAAGAGGCTCGAGACCCTGAAGTTGGCGTGATTATGATGGACTTCGTTTTGGGCTTTGGTTCTCACGAAGACCCAGTAGGCGTGATGATCGACGCGATTAAAGAAGCGAAGAATATTGCCAAACAAGATGGGCGTGAATTAGAAATTTTAGGCTATGTGCTGGGTACTGACCAAGACACACCGTCGATGGATGCTCAGGTCAAAATGCTAACAGATGCCGGCGTTATCTGGGCAAGTAGCAGCACCAATACCGGTTTATTAGGGCGTGAGTTTGTATGGAAAGGGGAGAAAGCATAATGACTTCATTATTTAAGCAGCCATTAAATGTCATCAATGTTGGCATCGAAATGTTCAGTGATGACCTAAAAAAACAACATGTTCCGGTCACACATTTAAATTGGACTCCTCCCGGACAAGGCAACGTTGCGGTTATTCGCGCCCTCGACCAAATTGAAGGTAATACCGCACTACAAGAAAAAATTGCGGCCGCCAATGCTCAAGCGCTTGAGCGCATTATTCAATCTCAACCAGTGTTAATCGGTTACGACCAAGCGATTAATGTGGTTCCAGGCATGACCAAAAATACTATCCTACACGCAGGTCCACCGGTTGCTTGGAAAGATATGTGTGGCGCGATGAAAGGTGCGGTGACGGGAGCGCTGGTTTTCGAAGGATTAGCGAAAGACTTAGCTGATGCAGAACGTGTTGCGGCCTCGGGAGATATCATTTTCTCCCCTTGCCATGAACACGATTGTGTAGGTTCGATGGCTGGTGTCACTTCAGCATCGATGTTTATGCATATCGTTGAAAATAAAACCTATGGCAACCGTGCATTCACTAACCTCAGTGAGCAAATGGCGAAAATCCTGCGCATGGGTGCCAATGACCAAAGTGTAATAGACCGTTTAAATTGGATGCGTGATGTATTAGGCCCAATGCTGCGCGACGCAATGAAAATCGTTGGTGAAATCGACCTGCGTTTGATGCTTGCTCAAGCACTGCATATGGGCGATGAGTGCCATAACCGTAACAATGCAGGGACAACCTTACTGATTCAAGCGCTTACAACGGGGATCATTCAAACTGATTTCTCTGTCGCCCAGCAAAAAGAAGTATTTGATTTTGTTGCAAGCAGCGATTACTTCTCCGGCCCAACGTGGATGGCGATGTGTAAAGCATCAATGGATGCGGCTCACGGTATCGAATACAGCACGGTTGTCACGACCATGGCGCGTAATGGCTATGAATTTGGTTTACGCATTAGTGGACTACCAGGTCAATGGTTCACAGGGCCTTCTCAGCAAGTTATCGGCCCAATGTTTGCAGGCTACAAACCTGAAGACTCTGGTTTAGATATCGGTGACTCCGCAATCACAGAAACCTACGGTATTGGCGGTTTTGCTATGGCAACAGCGCCAGCTATTGTGGCACTCGTTGGCGGTACGGTAGAAGAAGCGGTCGATTTCTCTCGCCAAATGCGTGAAATCACCTTAGGTGAGAACCCGAACGTGACTATTCCATTACTGGGCTTTATGGGTATCCCTACAGCTATTGATATTACGAAGGTTTCAGCCAGTGGTATTTTACCTGTTATCAACACAGCCATTGCCCATAAAGATGCGGGCATCGGTATGATTGGGGCAGGTATTGTTCACCCGCCGTTTGATTGCTTTGAAAAAGCCATGTTGGCCTACGCACAGAAATATGCTTAGTTTTCAATCATAAAAAAGACGCCCAACTCCGGTTGGACAATAAAAATAAAACGTGAACCCTGATTAATTTTATTTGAAAAACAGTGCTGTAACTCAAAATGTAGGGGTATACCCTAAATAATTTGAATTGCAGCTAGGCGGCAAGTAAATGAGTCCCTAGGAGCATACACAAGTATGTGACTAGGGTGAATGAACGCAGCCAACAACGCTGCGGTTCAAAGTATGACGGGTATGGGAGTATTTTATGAATATACTAAATATCAAATGGAAACGTGGGGATTTGGCCGCCTACTTCGGCTTAATGACCAATAACCTAACCAACCTACTCACCATGATGGGTCTCTTGATTTTCGTTGTCGGCATCCCATCAGAAATTGTTTACGGCCGTATCGCTCCTGCCTTTGGTTTCGCTGTTTTACTTGCCAGCGTGAGCTATGCTTACTTTGGCCAGCAAATGATAAAGCAAACTGGACGCAATGATGTCACCGCTTTACCATCAGGGCCCAGTGCGCCTTCTATCTTTACGGTGACGTTCTTAGTCATCATGCCTGTCTACCAAACAACACAGAATGCTGAATTTGCGATCCAAATCGCGCTGGTTTGGTGTTTTGTCGAGTCCATGATCCTCGTCGGTGGTTCTTTCTTAGGTGAAACCATCCGTAAGATGATCCCACGCACCGTACTGTTATCCTGTTTGTCCGGTTTAGGATTACTGTTACTAGCGATGAACCCGATGCTGCAAGCGTTTGAAGCACCAACGGTTTCATTCATTGTGCTGTTATTAATTTTCATTAACTGGTTTGGTAAAAAACCGATTTTTGCTCGCATCCCAACTGGCTTATTGCTGCTAATTGCCGGTACGGTATTGGCATGGGTTTCTGGCTTGCAAAGTGCGGAAGCAATCAAAGACTCAATGGCGTCATTTGGTTTCAACCCGCCGGGCATCCATATTGATAGCTTCTTCCAAGGCCTGCCACACGCTCTGCCTTACTTAGCGTCTGCGGTACCACTTGGCTTAGCAAACTATATCTTCGACCTTGAAAATATTGAAAGTGCGCATGCTGCAGGTGATGAATATAATACTCGTAAGGTCATGTTAGCTAACGGTTTATCGTCTACAGTTGGCTGTTTTATGGGTAACCCATTCCCTGTCACTGTTTACGTCGGCCATGCGGGTTGGAAAGCCATGGGCGCTAGTGTGGGTTATACCCTAGCATCCGGTATCACTATGTTTATCGTCCCATTATTCGGTATCGGCGCTTTTATGTTAGCTATCATTCCAATGACCGCTATCGTGCCAATACTGGTGTTTATCGGTGTCGTCACCGCCAACCAAGTTGTGCGAGAAACGCCAAAAATTGAAGTTCCCGTTATCTTTATCTGTCTATTCCCATGGATTGCTAACTGGGCATTGACGATGGTTAATAGTGTCATGGGCGCGGCGGGCACCTCTGCGAGTGCAATTGGTGTTGAAACCTTGCTACACAAAGGTGTTTATTACCAAGGTCTAGTTCATTTAGGTAACGGTGCGCCGTTAGCCAGTATGTTATGGGGCTGTATTGCTATCTTTGCTATCCTCAACCAACCACTGCGTGGAGCCATTGCTGCTGCAGCGGGAGCAATATTAGTATTCTTCGGAATTATTCACTCCCCAGCGGTCGGAATTGCTACTGGTTCAACCTTGATGTTTGTTTACGCATACCTCATGATGGCAGCTTTATTTGTACTCAAACACTTTTTAGATAGCCGGAAATCGGTGGAAGAACAACAAGCTGAAAAATCTGAGAAACTCAGTAAGTCAGTGTAACTAAGCCAACCTTTTATAGTAGGTGTGCGCTGTACACCTACTATCAGCTAAATCTCTGTCTCAGGAAACATTAACAATGAAAGAACTCGTGGTTGTTGCCATCGGGGGCAACAGTATTATCAAAGATAACAACAGCCAGTCTATCGAAGCTCAAGAAAAAGCCGTTCAAGAAGTCGCACATCATATTAGTGACATGCTTGAAGGTAATTACAACATTGTTTTGACCCATGGAAATGGACCTCACGTTGGATTAGATTTGCGCCGTGCAGAAATTGCACACGAAACCGAAGGTTTACCTTTAACACCGCTGGCTAACTGTGTGGCAGATACTCAAGGCGGAATTGGCTATTTAGTTCAACAAGCTTTGACTAACGTCTTAGCAAAACGCCATAACCGCCAAGCAATTACAGTAGTGACACAAGTTGAAGTCGATAAAAACGACCCAAACTTTAGCGCGCCAACCAAGCCGATTGGGGCATTTTTTACTGAGCAACAAGCTCAGCAATTACAGCAAGAAAACCCAAACTGGCATTTTGTTGAAGACTCTGGTCGCGGTTACCGCCGTGTGGTGGCCTCCCCCGAACCAAAACGTGTGATTGAATCACAAGCGATCCGCACTTTAACAGAACACAATTATGTGGTGGTTGCTGCAGGTGGTGGCGGTATTCCAGTCATTGATAACGGCAATGGTGGCTACAAAAGTGTTGACGCGGTGATTGATAAAGACCTCTCAACAACTTTACTGGCGAAAGAGCTCAATGCCGATATTTTAATTATCACCACAGGTGTCGAAAAAGTGTGTATTCACTTCGGCAAACCTGAACAAAAAGCGCTTGGCGAAACCAGCACTAGCGACATGCAACGCTACATGGAAGAAGGCCATTTCCCAGCGGGTAGCATGTTACCGAAGATTGAAGCTAGCCTATCGTTTATTGCCAATGGCGGTAAACGTGTGATCATCACCACCCCTGAAAAGCTACCAGAAGCCTTACGCGGTGAAACGGGAACCCATATTGTTCAAGGGTAAGTTTCTATAATCTGGATCATGCGAATTTTTTGTTAGTCGCAAACCGCAATATTCCTCAGATCGTTTGATAACGATCTGAGTGGGTAAGTGTCGCTTAAAAACAGGAAATTCGACAGTAAATGGATATCACTAGGAGTTTCTATGAAAGCAGAAAAATCATCAGGCAGAAGAGAGTTCCTTTCCACCAGCGCTAAAGTCGCAGCCGCTTGCACTTTATTCGGCGCGGTATCGGGCTTTGCCTCCGCTCAAGACCAAACTAGCCAAAAAGCAGGCCAGTCCAGTATTACGGATAAACATTATTACCTCGATGACGTGCTACTCGAAACAGGCTTTAATTACCAAGATTCGACGGTCATCGGCACCCAAACCGCATTACACACTGTAGAAATCCGGGACGGTAAAATTGTAGCCGTTCTACCGAATAAACAGCATGCTGATGGCACATTAAATGCCTATAGTGCGCAAGGCAAACTGATGCTACCGGCCTTTCGTGACATGCATATCCACCTTGATAAAACCTTCTATGGCGGGCCATGGCAAGCGCCACAGTCACGTGAAGGCAAAACCATTATGGATATGATCGCATTAGAGCAAAAATTGCTACCTGAGTTACAACCTTTCACGGAAGAAAGAGCGAATGCGCTGATCGCACTGATCCAATCCCAAGGATCGACCATTGCTCGTAGCCATTGTAATATCGAGCCCGTTTCCGGTTTAAAAAATTTAGAAGCCTTACAAAAAGTGCTTGGTGAACACCAACAAGACCTAACTTGCGAAATCGTCGCCTTTCCGCAACATGGTTTATTACATTCCAAGTCAGAAGGTTTAATGCGTGAAGCCATGCAAGCAGGCGCTCATTACGTTGGCGGTTTAGACCCAACCAATGTAGATAGCGCGATGGAAAAGTCTCTCGATTCGATGTTCAAAATTGCATTGGACTACAACAAAGGCGTGGATATTCATCTGCATGAAACGAGCCCTGCAGGCGTTGCCGCTATCAATTATATGATTAAAACGGTGGATGAAAACCGCAGCTTACGCGGTAAAGTGACCATCAGCCATGCCTTTGCACTGGCAACACTCACCCCTGAACAAGCGGAAAAAACGGCAAAACAGTTGGCTGAGCAGCAAATTACCATTGCCTCTACCGTCCCGATTGGCACACTGCATATGCCACTGAAAACCCTAAATAAAAATGGGGTATTTGTGATGACCGGAACGGATAGTGTGATTGACCATTGGTCGCCCTTTGGCCTAGGCGATATGCTAGAAAAAGCCAATTTATACGCGCAGCTTTATACTCGCCCTGATGAGCTATCGCTGTCCCGTTCACTGGCCATCGCAACAGGCAATATTCTACCGTTAGATGAAAAAGGCCAACAAGTGTGGCCAGCTAAAGGGGATGATGCCAGCTTTGTGCTGCTTGATGCATCTTGTTCTGCCGAGGCCGTTGCACGGATTTCCCCAAGGTTCGCGACTTTCCATAAAGGCCATTTAGCCCACGGAATGATGCCAAAGTCCGCTTCATAGTGATAAAAGAATAGCGCCTATAGGCGCTATTCTTGCCACGTTATTTTTTCAGTTTGAGCGTATTAAAGATTAAATCTAATAAACCTGAGTTATCTACGGATTGCAGCACAGTAATTGGCTTTGTTTTTGGTTCAGGAACCCCGACCCGTAAGCGCAGTGCGTCATAGCAAAAGCTTTTACCGCGCAGCACTCCCTGAAGCTCAATACCTACGTGCTTTTTATCATAAGTCACCAGGCTCTTATCCAATAACCATGCTACGGTTAACACATCATGTATCCAACACCCTGCTAAATGGCGTGTCGCACGTGAATAGTCCATCCACGGTCGCATTGTTGCCACAAGAAAACGGCTCAGTGGTGTACCAATTTGAGCAAGCTTATCAAGATCCTCATGCACCATTTGCGTTTGTACGGTGACATCCATTGGCACTAAAGTCAGATTTGCTCCACTATTAAGCACCGCGTAGGCCGCTTCAGGGTCGATGCCAAAATTAGTGTCTTTCAAGTACCCCGGCACGTTAAAAACCGCCCCCATGATTACTATCTCTGCCACGTTTTTAGCCATGTCAGGAAACAACTGCATTGCTATTGCGATATTGGTTAATGGGCCAATGGCAATAATCGTGACTTGTTTTGGGTTCTGGCAAACTAACTCGCCAATACGTAACGCGGCTTCTGGGATAGACTTCGGTAAACTAGGTATGGATGGAAGGCCATCCCATAGGTGCGTAAGTTGCGCTCGTTCAGCGCCGTTATCGAGTAGTTCACGCCATGGTGCGCTAGTTTCAACCAACGCTGACGATGCACCACGATAAACAGGAATATTTTCACCCAATGAATGAACTAAATGACTGGCGACGTCAAAGCCAATTTCGCTAGGTGTATTACCCGAAACGGTGGTGATCATTTCCAATTTGATTTCAGGTGCAGCGATAGCCAGCGCAAGTGCTAGGCCATCATCAACATTCGCACCAACGACCCCATTACCGGGGTCGCAATCTATAATCACACGCATAAATTTCCCTGAAACAATAAATAATCAGCACCCACATGAGTGCCCGATTTGTAATTCAAATTCCACTTCACAAATGGCTTCTTTTTGCGGCCAATTTTGTAAGATGTGTATCGCTTTTTGCGCTATTTTATCAACAGGCTGGCGAACAGTTGTGAGGGTTGGAACGGTATATTCTGATTGCACGGTACCGTTAAAACATACCAGTGCAATGTCTTCTGGTACGCGTAATTTTAATTCTGCTAAGGCTTTTAAACAGCCAAAAGCTTGCAATTCATTCGTGGCAAAAATAGCTTCGGGGAATCCCTCTTCCCGCATCTGATAGATAGCTTGGTAACCCCAATCACGGGTGTATTCCCCCGATAAAATCCATTTTTGTTGTATGGATAACTCAGCTTCTGTCAGCGCAGCTTTCCAGCCATTTAAGCGGTCTTGTGTGTTGAGCATCTCATTCGGGCCACAAATAATGCCAATATTTTGATAACCATGCTTAATGAGATGACGGGTAATTTTATAGGCGGCCAGTTTCTCATTCACTTGAATGGTACTGATCCCTTCCGCAGCCTCAATCCTGTCAAGCATCACACAGGGCGTGCCCGATGACTGAATTAAATCAACATAGGGATGCCGGTCAACACTGGTATAAATAAGCCCTTCAACTTGCCTGAGCAAAAGGTTATTAATCAGCTCTTTTTCACGAACCCGAGAATCCCCCGCATCCCCCAGTAACAAAACATGCCCATATTTAAACGCTTCACGCTGCAAAGCATGCGCAATAGAGGCTAAAAACGGGTTAGAGATATCGGGGATCACTAGCCCATAGGTTTGCGTGCTCCCTGAAGCTAGGGCTTTTGCAATACCATTTGGCCGATACCCCGTTTTTTTGATTGCTGCTAACACCTTTTGCCGCGTTGCCTCTGCAACAGGACGAGGGCCATTGTTAATCACATAACTGACTACCGCAACCGAGGTTCCGGCTTCGCGGGCAACATCTACCCGCGTCACTTTACGGTCATTTGTATCTGACACCCAGCAATTCCTTTTTCTAACATGACTTTGCCAAAGAATAGCAGCCACTCTGACTTTTATATACAGCCATGCTTACTTATATCGCATCTTCTGGTAGATTTAGGTCACGGCCTCGCGTTTCTGGTGCAAAGAATGTGGTTACTAAACCAATACATGCCATCGCAATAAAATAAACGGCTATCGGCCACCAATGCCCTGTCCATGACAATAATGCAGATGCCACCAGCGGCGCAGTACCACCAGATAAAATAGAACCAAGCTCTTTAGCGAAAGCCATTTTAGTATAACGATTACGTACACCAAATAACTCCACCCCCCAAGCTGCTTGTACGCCAAAAATCCCTAGTGATGCTAACCCCATCCCAATAACAATGGTTGGAATAACAATCATTGGCTCTCGGGAGTCTAATAACATGAAAGCGGGCACGGCATACAACATCAGTAAAAAACAGAACCAGCGATAAACAATCCGACGCCCAAATTTATCTGATAACCACCCGGCAAATGGAATGATGGCAAAACCAAGGATTGAAGCAATTAAAACTGCCGTTGTTGGCACAGATTTATCAACCAACAATATTTTGGTGACATAACCGATAATAAAGCCTTGAGCAAGATAAGATGGCCCATTTTCACCAATACGCAACCCGACCATGGTCCAAAACGCACGCGTTTTTTGCCAAAATGAACGGTTATCTACAGGGTGAGCGACAGCATCAGATTCCAATGCGAGGCGGCGTTCTTCAGCAAGCTGTTCTTTTTGCCGCTCAAAAACTGGCGTCTCACGCATATGTTGACGAATAAATAATGCCGCCAATGCAATCAAAATACTGCCAAGGAAAGGAATCCGCCATCCCCATGACATCAAACTTTCTTTGTCCATTTGTAACACTATCAGCCAAATCATTGAGGCCAGTAATGTTCCACTGTTGGAGCCTAATGCAATAATCGAAGAAACTAAACCACGGCGTTTTACTGGCGCATATTCACCTAGCATCACAGTACCACCGGATAGCTCAGCTCCCGCCCCTAAGCCTTGAGCAAACCTTAGGATCACCAAACAAACAGGCGCCCAAACACCAATTTGTGCATGGCTGGGTATTGCACCAATTAATGTAGTCGATAGCCCCATCAATGCAATCGTGATGACCATAACCATTTTTCGGCCATGTTTATCACCTAGCCAACCAAAAAATAACGCGCCTATTGGACGTGCAATAAACCCAACTGAATAGGCTGCAAAACTGGATAACAGCGCCATAATAGGCGTTGCATCAGGGAAGAAAACATCACCGAAAATAATACCTGCCGCTAAACCATAGAGAGCAAAGTCTGCATATTCCATGGTTGTACCTAACCAACAAGAAAAAATCGCCCGCCGGAAATCTTTTTTTCCTTCTGGCGTACTTAACCGCTCTTGCGCGGCTTGTTGACTCGCCTCGATATTTAATTGTGTAGCCATAGTGATAAACCCTTGGTGTTGGCGCGAAGCCTATTAATCAAAAAATCTAACTGGCGTTTTTTATTTACTTAAAGGATAGTCTACGCGCGTAGAATTAAGCAAACGAGGGTATGCTATTTTGTGAGCGTTATCACTTGATGACAAAAATATGAATTTTAGATGACTGAAATAATACGCTAGGAAATAAATAAACAAAAGCCACGCTCGAATAAATACCGTGGCTTTCTATTTTTATTTGACACTCAATAGATACTCGACAATATCCTGTAAATTATACCATTTCATCCAGACTTCATCGCTAATGGGTTGCCCGGTATACTGCTCAATGGCTGCTATCAACTCCAACATTTCCAAAGAGTCAATATGCACATCCGCAATTAATGCCGAATCAAGAGTAAAATCATTTGTAATGCCGGAATAGGTTCGAATTAAATGAATTTGGTCGAATAACCACTGCCAGTGAATTTCTGTCGATAAAGTCATTTTATTCACCTTGAGACTGCTTCGCATAATCTAATTTTTCATTTAAATTACGTGTCATTAGCCCTTCTGCAGACAATACAACTTTAGCACTACCATCAATATAAGATGTTCTATAGTGAGAGGCATTTTTAATGGCCAAAAACGATTCTGTCTCTGCCGGTTTGGTTGATTTCTCCTTCACTAGCTCTCTATTATTGCTGAGTTTCACACCTTCAGGAACTTTTTTGTCGATTAAGTAACTACCGTAGTGACTACCCAGTTTAGGCGTGATATTCAGTGGTTGCTTACTCTGACTCGCTAATTTAACAGAAGATTCAGGCTGGTCTTCAATCGATTTCAATATTTGCTTTTTCTTCTCAGCTAAAGAGCCTTCGTTGCTTGATTCGATAAAGAGTTCCGGTTCAATAGTTGCAACCTCTTGGTCATTTTCAGCACCTCGATTAAGAGACTCATAATCTGGTAAAGGTTTTTTCTCTGTTCCATTTAATACCGCCCGTAATACTACGCTTTCTTGTGATAAAGGCGCATTGTCATCAAATGGCTTATCACTTTCATGGGTATTTGATAAATTAAGCTCTTGATCTGTCTTACTTTCATGCTTTTGATGAGAAATATACTCAGAATTTGCACTTAATGGTGAATTAGCATAATTACTTGATAAAATTGTTTTATAATTATTTGAAATAATCCCAGGTAAATCCGTTCCTAATTGGCTGGCCAAACCATCAACCTCATCGCTCGATGATTCATTGTCAGGGTTTTCTTGTTTCACAGATTCCGTTAAATTCATTTTGACTTTTAACGGCATAATGATGCCTATTTTTTCCTCTAAACTACGGAATATATTATTTAATTGCTGATACTTATCGCCATACTGATTAGCAGGAACTTTATTATATTCCATTATTAATTTAGAAATATCACTATCTAGCTGTTCATTTGCTTCTGTGACTAAAAACTTATCTACTGAGTGGCTTTGAATTTCATTATCAGGGAAATATGCAGTTAATTGCTGTTTAATTGCCGGGGAAACATACTTCTCTTGGTAACGCATTACCAAGTCATTATTCCCTTTAGTTAATAAAAAATTAGCGAGTTGCGTATCTACCTTTTCCTGTTGACCATTTAAAATATCTTTAACATTTTTTTCTTTACTTAAATTTGTTGTATTTATACTTTTAACTAACTCTGTCGCTGCAGAAAGTAAAGCTCGTGGTATTTCTTGGGGCTCAAATAACGTCAATACTACCAATGCACTTTCAGGTCTATGATTTATTTCCTGCTGCAAAGTACAGCCATGCCCCCCTGCATTTAATACCTTTTCAACCATCTCATGAGTAATATGACTGTCAGAAGAGCTAAGTAGTTGTGTAATTTTTTCTATTTGTTGTTGATGGTTTCTCGCATGTAATTTATTAACATCGCCAGAGATATTAATTTCATTTTCAATATTATTCTTAGGTAATAAACTCTCGGTTCCCGATGAAATAATTTTATTTAGTTGATTAACAAATTCACCACTACTTTGTTGGTTATGGTTAATATTATTAATGTTAGCCTTACACGAACTACCAATGTTTGATGTTGGCATCAAAGGTTATCCTTATAATAAACAATTATTAATTTCTTGTATATATACTAACTATTAACTAAACCGTTATTATATTGGTTGAGTTCTTGAATTAACTTTATCAATAATTGAGTTAACGTATCAAAATGACTATTATCTTGGCGGAAAGTCTCTAATAAACGAGAAACCGAACTATTAACTGCATTTTTTTGAGCATCAATTGCAGTTTGCAGGCTTTGTACAGTCTGAGCCATTAAGTCCACGCCTTTACTCGCCCAACCTTTTTCATATTTATCAACATCATAAATCACCTTCATGATTTCCCGGAGCGGGTTAATATCTGGATAAATACGAATAAATTTATTATTATTCTCATTTCTTATTTCCACACTAAAACCTTGGCCGTGTAGTTTTTTTTTCCAAAATGCAAAAGCCGAATCACTATATTTCATTTGATATATACTCTCCGCACTTTTATCAGGTTCAGACCAATTTTCATAGTACCTTTTATTCGCCTCATCAGAATCTGTTATCTCAGGTTTATTTCCTCTTACTTCTTTATGATCTGTATACTTGTTAAAAAGCTCATCGAGTCTATCTAATAATGCAACTCGCAGAAATTTGATTTTTCCACTATCCCCTGCCTTAATATATTCGGATATTTTACCAAGGGCAGTATTAACATCCTGCATATATTTTGTTGCCGATTTTATGATGTTACCGAAATCTTTTTGGTATCCAGAATTAATATTCTCTATTATTTTAGAAATTTCGCCAATATGGCTTCGACCATCATCAATCGGCTGAGAACGAAAAAAATGAGTTGCCGCACCACTGGGTAATGTCGCGAACTCTTCAGATAACTTTATTAATACTCTAGAGGTGCTGTCCCCTGATATTTTTAATTCTCGGATTAAAGCGTTTGCCTGTTCAGAAATATCATTTAGCTGATCAAAAACAATATTAGTTCGTTCTATAGGTTTGGCTATTTCATCACATAATTGCTCATAATAACTGACGACTTGTTGATAGATATCCAAATTAGGATCAATCAAAACACCTTCCCCGACAGGGGAAGGATTGTTATCAATTAAACCGACATTATTTACGCGTGAAAGCTGAATATTTGCCAATAGGTTCAATGATGTTGTACTCATTATTACCCTCGTATTGCAGCTTGGAATGTGCGCGTTTTAGAATCACGAATATCCCTTAAAGCTTCATCCATTTTCTTCAACAACTCAGTACTTTCACTCATCGTTTTCTCTGCATTTTCAGAGACTTTACGTGCTGCTGATGACGTTTCCTGCTCTATCATCGCGCTAGCACTTTCCGCTTTAGCCCCAGCTTGTGATGCCGACCCTGCCATATTCCCTGCGCTATCGGATAAGCGAGCCCCTTGTTCTGCTACACCACGTTTCACACTCTCTTTGGTGACAATATTGTTATGATCATTAAGCTGATTTTGGCCGTGAGCTTTCGTACTATCCGCTGCATTTTGCATATTTTTCGCAACTAACGTTTTCTGCCCCGCCGTTGCTTGGTCAACCAACTCAATAGTACTACCGTCCTTACCTTTTAGTACGGTACTTCCGTTATTTTTTCCTGTTAACTCAGAGGCATGACCATTAAGTTTATTACCTGCATTAATATTATTAGTACCCGTTTTTAAGTTAGTGTTTATCGATTTATTTTGCGTATGTAACGATTTCGCTTGGAATGCAGCACCTAAACCACTTACGCCTAATGAGACGCCAAAATTAATCATGGCGCTCTCCATCATTTTTTTTCCTTCTTTAATGGTAGATGTGGCGGCTGCCGCCACCATTTTGCCACTTAAGATATTAAATGCTGCATTAAGTTGGCGGTCTGAGATTTTAATTTCGGATGCAACTTTGCGGATAAGCTTTGATATTTCAACAATAATATCACTGCTGATAATACCAATATATTCACTCGTCTTCGCGGAGCTAATGCTTTCAATCGCTTTTTGTTCTGCATTTTTAAAAATATGATGCAACTCATTAGCAAGTTTAGGAGGACATGCACTTAACCGTATTGCCGCCTTTTCTATTTCGTCTGAATCAAGCTCTGATAGGGCGCCCATTAATTGTTCTGGCATTATTTCCCCACTCGATGGTGACTTTCATACCGGCTTATCTGAAAATTCTGCGGGTGTTAATTGTGGCAAACTTGCTAAATTAATTTCTTGTCGAGCAGATGGATGAGTTGAAACAGATATCTCTTTTTTATTACCTAATGCTTCAGCATTGAAAACAGCTTTATTGGCTATAACGGGTTGTGTCATAATGGGTGTCATATAAAATTACTCCTTAGTTTACGCAAAGCGTGCGGTATTCATCATATCGACTTTACTTTGACCCGATTTTTGAAGGCCATTAAGCATTGATACAAACATTTCATCAAACTGCTCATAGTTTTTCGACATAGCTTGAATTAATTGATTAAGTAACTCGGTAATAGCTTCGATAGCAGAGTTATTTAACATCATACCTGCAAGCATCTCTTTCATTTTGGCTCCCATTGATGCCGCGTGTACATTTAACCCTCCTGTTGTCGCTGCATTTGCAACTGTAAGCCCTGCATTCATGCCTCTTGCAGTAACTTCTAATTTGGCCATTGCTACACTTGGATTTTTCACCGTGTCGACTTTTTTGATTTTAGCTATCGTGTTTTCGGTCGTTTTCACGGTATCTTTTGCATCATCAAATTTGTCTGCCAGCTTGGTGAATTTCGTTAACTTCACCATATCATCTGTGCTATCAGCCACTGAATCGCTCACTTTTGCAGTTTTGGTTGCCATATTACCCAATGCATTAGTTAAATTTTTTGGCATGGCTTTAATTGTACTTTTGAGTAAAGAACCCGCATTTTTGAGCAATAATTGAGCCGCACTCTTCACCGTATTCACGATATTTTTAGCCATTGAACCCATAGAAATTAACGAAAGAGCTAAAAATGCAATCGCAGCGACAATCATTCCCACGATGCTACCAATCTGCTTAGCTTTATCTTCATCAACACCAAATTTAATCAATACATCCGTTACTACTGAAGAAATTTCATTAGCAAGCATCTGCATTAAGCTACCGTGCCCTGTTTCTTCCAATACAATGTCCGCAACCGCCATAGAAATACCAATAGCTGCAATCGCAAGTGTTAACGGTGCTGCTGTTCCAAAAGAAGCTACGGTAGCAACCACTGAAACAGCTAAAAGTACATAACTAAAAATTTTACTGGCACAAGATGCCGCTTTATTTGCTTCAGCCGCTTTACGTTCAGATTCCGCGGCCTCTTTTGCTTTGTTATCAGAATCTTTCCGAGAGGCCTCATTGATTTTCATCATCACTGCTTCTTGCTCTTTCATGTTACGAATAGAGTCTTCATTCATAACCTTTTTAAGCTGAGCCGTCAGCATCGTTAAGAGAGATAATGTGTTCTCCCATTTCTCACCGTCAACCTCAACAGACCTAGGTGCTGTTTCCATAAATACATTCAGTTTTTGGCTGGCGTCGTCAGAAGTTTTTACAAGCTCATATTCTTTATTTATTAGAACTTCATAATTATTTTGAAGTTTATCGACATTTTCAGTTAACGTTCCAACATTAGCTTTAAATAAAGTTGTTGTGCTTTCTAAAGCATCACGTTTATTTGTCAACTCTTCGAGTTTATTGGTAAGCACTTCTATTTTATTTTTAATATTAACTTCTTGGTTATAAACTTCTTCTGTAATAGGTTTATCAAAAGTATTTATTTTCTCTAATCGTTGTTCACAATTGCTTAATTCTTCCTTTGTATTCGTAATATCATTTATATTATCTGCTACAGAAAATTGATGTTCCTCTAGTAAATTTAAGGTATTCGCCAACTTATTTTTACCTAAATCTAAAATACCTTTGGCCTCATCTAATTGATGTTTAATATTAAGTGCTTTTTTTGTCGAATTTGCGAAAGAATCAAGTAACTCCTTCCCTTTCTCTCGTAAGGAACCTGATTCAAGGTTTAAAAGCTGTAACCGATTACTTAGTTCACCAATATTACCTTCATGTAACAACCGACGAATTGTCGCAAATGTTTCAACCAGTATGGCCATTGCATTAGATGTTTTATCTTGCGAAGATGATTGTGCACTTAGCATAGCTTTTGCCATCATCGGCTTATTCAGGCGAGGCGAGCCTTCTATCTTAGCTCGTTTTGCTTGTTC
Organism: Providencia hangzhouensis; assembly: GCF_029193595.2. NCBI lineage: Bacteria > Pseudomonadati > Pseudomonadota > Gammaproteobacteria > Enterobacterales > Morganellaceae > Providencia > Providencia hangzhouensis. The sequence continues at coordinate 165,596 of NZ_CP135052.1, read as the reverse complement.
TCCCGATATGGACTCCCTACATACATCCTCTAAAGCTAAAACTGATTTTGTAATATCCTCACTTAGTGCTAAAGGATTACTACCTTGTAAATAGGCATTAATATTATTTATTCGTTCACTATTTCCTAAAGCTTTAATATCTACCATGCCATTTCCTCGTTATATATTAGAATCTCTTTCTGAGTTTTTCTTTAATGCATTTAAATAAGCTTGAGATTTATTTTTTAAATCAATATCTGTACTGCTTTTTACAACGCTTTCAAAACAATGAATTGCGGTACTGCTTTTTTTCATCATTAAATTGCACTGTCCTGCATGGAATAGCGGGCGGTAATCATTTTTTGCCAATACAAATGCGAGAGCATATAATTCAGTTGCTTTGTCATACCGTTTCGTTAATTGATAGACAGCAGCAAGCCCCATCACATAATCTGTATTATAGAAATCATAAATACTTAGAAATCGGAAAAAAGTTTCTGCTTCTTTTAATTTGCCTTGTTGATAGAACTCGTATGCATAGGAATAAATGCCATCCATTGTACTTTGTGGGATCCCGTGAATATCTTTATAAGTTGCACCATCCATTAGTGCAGTTGTAATATTGTCAAGTAATTCTTCCATATCAGATTGTTGAAAACTCTCTGTTTCCGCATTATTCATATATTTACCTTATTGTTGATATGCAATGCATAACATATACTTTATGCTTGCATCATAATTAACCGATTTGATTCTTTCTTTAAAAAAACGATTTAAGTAATAAATAAATTATTAAGTTCGCTATTATTTTTCGAATATGCCTCGTTCTCTGATATTTTTTCTAATGCTTTATCAATATCGACTCCCATTTTTACTAATTCTATACGGATTAACCATGATATTATTTGCATAACATCTTCTAATCCTTTTTCATCAATAAAACTATCATTTTTATATGACCGCCATATTTGCCTAGCTAAAACGATATCCCTAATAACTGGAACACCTTGTTGTTCCGCGTATTTAATAATTGCTTTTGCTTGTGCGCCTTTACTTTTAGAGAATAAAAAGGGTAATGGTGCAATATTCGAATCATAATAAATAAGCAATGCAATATGCGTTGGATTTGCCATTACAAATGTTGAATTACGAACATTTGATTTAACCTCTTCAGACAGTAATTCCTGATGCATTCCTCGACGTGCACTTTTGATATGAGGATCACCTTCATTATCTTTGTATTCCTTTTTAACCTCTTGCTTTTCCATTTTTAAGTTTTTAATATACAAAAAGAATTCAGCTATTGCGTCAACCAAGATAATAATAAGAGCAACTGCAAGAAAGACGACAATAAATGTTACGCACAAACTAACCCATTGGCTAATCATCCCATTAATCATTGTTCGGTAGAGCATAAAAATATCTTTACGCCAAACAATAAAAAAGACTAATATTGATATAATAAAGACAATTAAATACAAAATCGCCTTAATTAACTCTTTCAATGAATTCAATGAAAATATTTTTTTAAATCCTGCAATTGGATTTAATTTAGCAAAATCAAGCTTTATTGCTTCACTGGCCAATCTAAATCGACTTTGTAATAAAGAAATAATTGTACCGGATAAAAAACAAGTAAATAGAACAGGTAATACAATACTTAAAAATATCGTGAAGAATTGCCAAAGTAGTGCATCAATTTTTATCTCCGTTGGGGATAAAAATATTTTTCGCATTAACCCACCCAGTTCATATAAACTAGATACGCCTTCAATAACAAATGCACTTACGACTAATACAATTGCCGCAACGCTATCTTTACTCTTAAAACTTTGCCCTTTTTTAGCTGAATCTCTAATTTTTTTATCCGTAGGTTTTTCTGTTTTTTCAGCCATATTTATTTATATCCATAAAATCAAGAAGAAAGGAATATGTCTCGCAGTGGTGAAATCGAAATCATATTGACTAATATCTCTGGTACCTCATTATGGAAATAAAGTAAAAAAACACAGAAAGCGATGATTGATTTTATTGCTAAAGATAATGAAAATGCATTTAATTGAGGGCAAAAACGGGAATATAGCCCTAAGGCAACCTCTGTAATAAATAATGTCACTAATATGGGTGCAGTTAAAACAACTCCATTGACTACCATTTTATTTAACCATTCCCCTAAAGGAAGGCTATTGAATGACGTAAATCCATGGGCAAAGGGTAATAACTGATAGCTCTGTGCGAATAGATTAGCAAGTTGATACATTCCATTTTGTGCTAAGAATATCATACACGTAATATGGTTTAATAATACAGCAAGCTCCGAAGCTTCGGTTCCACTCGCAGGGTCAACAATACTACTAATCGTCTCGCCACGCTGCGCATCAATTAATTCGCCAACAATATTGGCTATCATAAAAGGCAGCGCTAACATCAGTGCTAATACGAGTCCAATCGAAATTTCATAAATAAATACATCAACAAAATTAATTTCATCCCATTGTATTTCATAGGATGAAAAAAAAGGCCATAAACCTAATGCAATATAAGCCACCACACAGTTTTTAATAATCCCACCATTAAGTAATTTGTTACTTAAAAAAGGTAATAAAAACATCACTGGTGCAATTCTCAACCAAGCTAACGCTATTTTTATCAATCCTTCTTGAAAGATAAAATAGAGCGAGGACATCAGCGATAGTATTTCCTGATTCATCCGAATAACCCGATAGCAGGGATAGCAGCGCTTAAGGTTTCTAATGCGAAATTCATTACCTTATCGGATAACCAACCAGAGATCATAAAAAGTGAACCAAAAACAGCTAATAATTTAATACCAAAAGGTAATGTTTGCTCTTGAAGTTGCGTGACAGTTTGTAGTAACCCTACCAATAATCCTACTGCAGTAGCCACTATTACTGGTATTGCAGATAATATAACGATTAATAACATCGTTTTGTTACTTAAATAAACGATTTGATCCATAGTATCATTCGCTTTAATGCTGTGCTAATTCAATGTATTGCATCACTAACCCCTTAGAAATCAGTGACCAGCCATCAATTGCAACAAATAGAATTAATTTAACCGGAATCGAAATTGTTACTGGGCTCATCATCATCATACCCAGTGCCAATAAAATGCTGGAAATAACTAAATCAACTACAACAAAAGGTAAATAGATATAAAAACCAATTTCAAAAGCTGATTTTATTTCACTTAATGCATAAGCAGGTAATAAAGAAAATAATGTAGCTTCGCCTTCATCAGCGGTCACTTCTTCTTCACTTCGACCTTGTTGTATTGACTCAAAGAACGTCACTAGTTGTGGATCTGAATATTTTTTCAAATACGCTTTATATCCCCCCAGCCCATTTTCAACAAAACTATCGATTGATTCAGCATTACTAAAATCAACCTGTTCTTGTCGCATATGATTATTCACATCCTGTAAAACTGGCATCATAACGAAAATAGAAAGTAACAATGCAATACCATTTAATACCATAGTAGAAGGAACTTGTTGAACGCCCATCGCGTTGCGTACCATAATTAATACAATAGATATTTTTAAATAGCAGGTGCCTGCAGCAATAACAAATGGCAATAATGTCGAGAATGCGATAATCGCTAATAATGGGATCCCATCAGGTATCGTTGGCATATTAAACTCTTTTATCACCCAAACTGACAACATGTGTGATTTCCAAACCTAACTCATCACTATTGCCAATATAAATAAGCTCCCCTTCTGCAATAAGTTGCTTATTAGCATAGGCTTTAACTTCACGTTCTTTATTTTCACCAATAGAATAAATATAACCGGGCTCCATTTTTGAAAGCTCATCGACCGTAATATCACTATGACCTAAAACAAAGGTTAATTTAATATTCATTTCTTTTACATTAAAGGGGCGCACAATTTCTTGCATTTCATCTTCTTCAGGAAATACGAATTCCTCTTCACTCTCTGGCGCCACTAATTCTTCAATCATAAGTAGTCCTTCATCTTGCTTTTGAAATCGAGCTAATACCTGTCCTGCCACAGACATATTTAACTGTAATTGTTGGATACTCAGCACATCACGTAATTCTATAGTTTGCAAAAGTTTGGCACTAATATAGCTATACCCTAATATCCAATCCGCTCGCAGTTTTAAATGGTCGAATATCTGATTAGTTCCCTGCTTTTTTTCGAGGCTTTCTATTGGTTCTGCTAATAATACTTCCCCGAGGCTAGCTTCTTTAACAATTAGCCATGGCTGGTAATTAATACGCATATCATCAACTATCTCGACAGATTCACAACGGAAATTCTGGGAGAAAAATGTAATTCCAATATATTCAGAAGCAAACAATTCACATAGCTGGCTGTTTGATAATGAACTCCATGCATAATGAACCAGTTCAGGCCAACGATAATGACACCAACTTTCAACAACAACGAATGCATTTATTTTCTGTGTTTCACTCACTAGTGATAATTGAAAATAACCAATACTGCGGTTAGCTAGCTTTATTTGTGGATTAACTAAATAATATTGCTGCCAAATTTTAAGTTGTTTTTCTTGAGAGCTGATCCGTCTAATCTTCAACATAATTAATCTTCTTCTTGCTGTTGGTCATGCTGCTGTCGGTTTCGATGCTGCTGACGTTCATCTTCACGTCGAATATGCACACTCGTTTCATGAGCCAATAAATGCTTATTCTCATTTAATGCCAATTGAACTTCTGGACTCGCTGTTGAGGCAACGAACTCTCCTTTAGAGGCCAATTCAAACGTCACTGATGGGCTACTTTGCCACTGGTTAAAGGTATAAGTGAAACTACGTTCTGCAGTTTTCGGCTGTTGGTTTTCACCTAAAAATGGGGGGGTTTCCACTAGCTCTGGCATTTTGTGCATCTCTGGCTTTTGCTGTGTGGCTTGTAGTGGCACAGACACCCGCATAACCTCATTAGTAGTCGTTGCTATCATATTGCTAGGTGGGCTCATATCTTCTGCAGGTGAGATTTGTGCAGAAATTGTCGTCTCTTGCACTTTATCAGGGAGATTATTCGTCTCATTTTCAGATAATAAAATACTTTTATTATCATGTAGATAAGAAGTTCTCAGTGAGGTAACTGGCTGTGTAGGTGGCTCATTTTTTGTAAAAGCAAGTTCAAGCTGCCCAACAACATGATGATGGGTGTTCTCTTTAGTACCTTGATGAGTGTTCTCTTTAATACCTTGATGGGTGCCCTGTTGGTCATGCAAATGATGGGTAGCTAACTGCATTCCCAGAAGAGAAGGGGGATTTCTTAGTGAGTCATCTTTTGCTGGGTTATTTTTTCGTGGATATGTATTTAACAAAATGGTATCGAGTGAATCAATTTGTCGAATATTAACTGGCTTGGATTGTTCTCCAACTATTTTCCTTTGGATAGCGGGCTCAAGCTCTACTTTGACTGAAGATCTAATATACTGTTTCCCCGTTTTAACCTCTGGTTTCAACTCTTTTGATGTCGGTTCTAAAGTACTCCTAAGCGCCAAATTTGCCAGTGGACTTTCCATATTGAGCTGATTCTTCTCACTTAATTGCGGTTTCTTTTCCCCGTATGGGACTAAATTATCGTTAGCTTTCCCCCTTGCTCGCTGTGGGATATTCAGTAGTGGATAGCCAACCATCATAGTGTTAAACAAAGGAATCTCATCTTCGTCAGCAATATTTTGTTCAACGTGAATAACCGGACTCTCTGACAGATTATTATCAACAACTGGTTTATTTAGTATATCGACTAGGTCAGCGGCTGGGGTGCTAATAATAAAGTTAGTATTCTCATTATTCTCATTATTCTCAATTAATTCAGGGACGGTTTCGACTTTCCCAGTAGTCGTCAAATCAGCCAATAGATTCATATCTGGCTGATTATCCACCATCAATTTATTCGTAATATTGACCTGATGAGTCTTTGGTAAGTTATCCTGAAAATAATGAACAACAGGTATACAACTTTCCGTAAATATATAATTATTTATTAGCGGCTCAATCGCTTTGGCCTTTAATTCTTTATTTTCCCCGGCTATTTGGATACCTTCACCAATATATACATTTTCTTTCCATGTAATAAACCCCTTCGCTAAGTCGCTCAATTGCGATATTTTTTGCATAAAAGGAAGGGATACGGATAGAAAAGCAGATATATCCTTTGGCTGACTTTTATTTTTATGGCCGAATAGATGCATCATATTTTTGTCATTCACTACTTTTGCCATTTTTGGAGTTATATTTTGGTGGCTAAATTCAGTGGTGTTATATGTTGATGATATTGCTTCTCTGTCGATAGCTACACAGGGTACTTTTTCATTTGAACTTATTTTTATTGCTGACATGTACGAATAACTCCTCAATTTCATTTTGTTGCTGTAGCTCTGATTTTAACCTTCTGGCTATACGTTGTTGCTTGAGATAATTTCGGAATTTCTCGCACTTATTACGTAATATGAATATTCGTTTAGCAATTTCAGACTGTAGTATTTTATTTTTTGATATTTCGGCTGCTAGAGTTTCTATTTGAAATTCAAGTTGAGCTATTTCCGCAAGAACCGCTGCCTTTAATCGCTGCCTTTCCCAAAAAGCAGTTCGGCTTAATTCTTCTGATTTTTCATAAGATGCAGTTTGTGTTGATAGAACTAAAATACGCTGGCGAATATCCCTGCATTGCTGTTGCTGTTGCTTTATTATTGAATTTAATTGCGATTGTTCTTGTAATGTCCGGTCAAAACGTCTCTCAGTTAAAGCCAGCAAGTTAGAAATCATTAAGATGCCAATTCATTGAGATTGCTTAATATATTGTCGAAACTCATTGGCTCATCCATGGCTTGTTTTAAGAAAGCTTCAATTTGCTCTTTTTTATCTAAAGCTCGATCATTTTCATGGCTTTCACCTCGTTGATATTCACCGAGTTCAAGGTAAAGCTGAATTTGTTCAAGCCTTGAGATCATGTCACGTAGATCAATTGCGCACTGGCGATGCTCTGGAGTCGTTACCTTTTGGAATACGCGGCTAATACTGTGTAAGATATCAATCGCTGGGTAATGCCCACGTCCCGCTAATTTGTGGCTTAAATAAATATGACCATCTAGAATGGAGCGAATCTCATCGCCAATCGGGTCAGCCTCTTCTTCACTTTCTAATAACACCGTATAAAAAGCAGTAATCGAGCCATGCTTTAATTGCCCTGGACGCTCCAACAACATAGGAAGCTGTTCAAAAACAGAGGCAGGATAACCGCGTCTAGCCGGCAGTTCTCCGGTAGCTAAAGCCACATCTCGCAACGCTCTCGCATATCGGGTCATGGAATCAACGTACAGCAATACATTACGACCACAGTCACGAAAATATTCAGCAATCGTAGTCGCAAGCAACGCGGCATTACACCGCTCAATCGGTGGGCTGTCTGAAGTTGCATAAATTAATATCGTCTGTGCCGCATGAGGCGACTCTTTCAACTCCTCAATAAATTCAATAACTTCTCGCCCTCGTTCACCGATTAAAGCAACGACATGAATATCCGCATGAGCGTGGTTGATGATCATGTTCATTAATGAAGTTTTACCACTACCTGCGGCGGCAAAAATACCAATACGCTGACCTAAGCCACATGTTAGTAGGCTATCAATTGCACGTACCCCTGTGACCATCGGCTCAGAAACCGGTCGCCTTTGTGTCACGCTCACTGGAGGGCTATCAATACGTAATAATTTTGTATTGAGCAACATTGGCTCAGTAAGGTCTTCACTCAACGCACCAACTTGTTCACCTGCCGCATTAAAAATTTTACCCGCCAAGTGTTCGCCAACTTCAAATACAAATGGGTAGCCGCTCGGGCGAATAACCACTTCTCGCGTTAAACCTTGTGTGCGACCTATTAAACTCAATACTGTGAGCCCTTCTTTAAAACCAACAACTTGCGCTTTCGCAATAATGTCGGGCTGCATAAGAGAACGCTCAATAAAACAAATTTCACCAATAAAAACACCGTGTAAAGGTGCTTCTATTAAGCATCCATGAATGCGCGCAGGATGCGCGCAGAAATCGAATAACTTCATAATGGGTTACGTTAGCTGAGCACTAAGCTCATTTGCACGCTCAAAGAACTCTTCAAAGCTATCTGCAAATAATTGCATATCATTTAAAGCTGATTCTTTTAAAACCGCAGAAAGAACATAGGCATCATCCACAAGATTCAATGCCGGTTGCCCCGGATAAAAATTATTTGGCGCATATTCTAATAATGATTTCAATAAAGGAGCACTAACTAACTCTAAATGACTGTAATTGCAATCTACTAATTGACTCCAAATGATAATATCATTCGTTGATAAATCGATATTAATCGCAGAGAACTCGTTCATTTCAAATTGAATATTAGAATGACAATCTAGCTGAGAGTTAACTAGGTCACTACGCCCCATAGAATTTAAATACTCATTTAACATTTCTATAAATCTATATTTCATTGGTATTCCTTATATTTTAAATATATTTTATATCATCCAACATTTTTAATTATATTGAATTAAGTCGCTTTATTTGTTAATAAAGCCAATTTTTTGATTATATGGTTTTAACCACATTAACCTTCACCATTTCAGAAACTTCATTAAAAGAAAGCACTTCTAGCTCTGGAAAGCGGCCTTCTAAGATTTTTTTGACAAAACGACGAATATCAACCGGTACTAAAACATTCACATCCCTAACTGACAAATAACTATTTTCTAAAGCAAGTTCTGCAGCCTGTATCAACTCATTGGTTTTTTCAGGTTCAAGATGTAAGTACACTCCACCGGAAGCCTGCCTAATCCCTTGACGTATCGTGTCTTCTAGCCCTGAGTTAATCATGAGGACATTCAAACGCCCATCCACAGAGAAACAGGATGAAATATAACGTGCCATTGAGCTTCTTACGTGCTCAACTAACATTAAACTATCTTTTTCTTTTGGCACCCACTGCACTAAGGTTTCAATAATTAGTTTCATATTACGAACTGAAATTTTTTCCATTAATAAACGTTGAAAAACTTCAGTAACTTTTTGTACTGTCGTATGTCGATAACACTCCTTTAATAATTCAGGGTATTTTCTTTCAAGGTCATCAAGTAAGTTTTTAGTTTCTTGAATACCAAAAAATTCATTTATAAATCTCAACAACAAGGTACTAGCACAATCAATCGCTTCTGTTACATCATCACGAACCATTAAACCGAGTTGTTCAATATTAGATAGATCATTTTTTTCAAACCACGTGCTCACTGAACCGTATTCATCCGTAAACTTTATTAATTCCATACCTAGATATTCAGGTTCATCATTAACAGTCAGTAAGCGATACCCATGAAAATAGATATCATATTCTCCTGCTTTAATTTCATTAATGAGTATCACCATTTTATTTTCAGGAATAATCGGTGAATAGTTGACAGCAATATCTGGGATCCTATATCCATATCGAATAAAAATATCTTTTTTCATTCTAGACAAAAATCTATTATCTTCTAAATGTTCTCTATATTTTTGGTTAACAGATATGATAATCGGTAATGTTTCTGGAATATATTCTTCCTCAATATCACTGATTTCTCTTTGTGTTTCACCTTCCGTCACATCTGAATTAATCGATTCTGCTTCACCTTTCACTATTTTTTGCTTATTTTTTTGTTTTTTAAAATATCGGAAAGAAAATAGTCCAATAAGAAGCCCTGATAATAGTAAAAATATAATCGTTGGAAAACCAGGTAAAAAACCCATTGAAAGTACAACTAATGCTGTAATTAAAATCGTAAAGTCATTTGCAAATAACTCCGAAACAATGTTTTCACCTAAGTTTTTATCATTACCGCCTACTCGAGTGACAATAAAACCCGCACTGATAGAAATGAGTAGTGCAGGGATTTGAGCAACTAAACCATCACCAATCGTTAATAAAGAAAACGTATTTAATGCAGTTGAAACATCCATTCCCTGTTGAGCTGTGCCAACAGATATTCCGCCAATTAAGTTAACAAAAATGATGACAATACCCGCTATCGCATCCCCTTTAATAAATTTCATCGCGCCATCAAAAGACCCAAATAATTGGCTCTCTTTTTCAAGGTCGCCACGCTTCTCTTTAACTGTCGCCTCATCAATCACACCTGCACGTAGATCAGCATCGATACTCATTTGTTTGCCCGGCATCGCATCAAGGGAAAAGCGTGCAGCCACTTCAGCAATACGTTCAGAACCTTTAGTGATAACAATAAACTGTACAATGGTAACTATCGCAAATACCACCATACCAACAACTAAGTTATCTTGAATAACAAATTCACCAAACGTTGCGATAATATCCCCTGCATCTGCTTCTAATAAAATTAGACGACTAGTACTAATTGATAAAGCAAGTCGAAATAACGTACTAATTAGCAAGATAGATGGAAATGACTGAAAATTAAGTACCCGAGTAATATAAAAAGAACTCATAAAAATAAGTACTGAGATCATAATATTTAAGCCGATCAATAAATCGACCAATATTGTGGGTAATGGAATAATCAACATCGCAATAACCATAACCATGATAACTAATACCATTAGCTCTGGGCGATTACGGATTTGTAATAAAAATCCGGTTATATTTTTCATGAAATTACTTTTCCTATCAAACTACGAATGTCGGTGTAAAAACAGCTCTTTCACCATAACTTGGTCCATGAGTTTCTTTAATTGATCAATAAGTTCCTCTCGTGCTTCCAATGAAGGAAATACAGCAACTGGAATGATAGAAAACGCCAGTAAGAGTAATTGTAAAAATTGGCCTCGAATATCGGAGCTCATTATGTTCAATATGTTATTAATAAAAGTGATGACCACTTCTTCAAAGCCAACGTGATTACGTATCCCTCGGGTAAATAATTGGCTTAACTCTTTTTCAAGCTTTGATTGATTTGATTTTCCATTGTGGCGAAAAAACCCGGATTGAAAGAATTGCTGACAAAATACATAGTCTAATGATTGCAATTCTCGGAGCCGGCCAACACGGCTAAAAAAACTACCGAACGCAGTGATATTTAGATCGCCTAATGGCAACGCCTGTAAATCACAAGCAAGCGCCCGACCAAGATAACGCATCATATTTTCACGCTCTTGGATTTCCATTTCCTCAACCCATTGCTCATATAAATAAACAATCGGCCCGTCATAACTAATAAATTCACGATATAATGTACGTAAATTCCCAGCACTGAAATGTAATTTTTTTGCAAATGCCTTTGCAATGAGTGCAACATTAATGCCTGCTTGAGCGCTCCGTTCAGTGTCTTCTGCTTGCAGTAATTCCGCTAAAGCTTCAAGGTTATCAATTTGTTCTTTTTTTAATTTTTTTCGATTAAGTAATGCTGCAAGAAGCATTAATAAGTCACTAGGATCAGTAAAAAATTGCAATAAAAATTCTCGTAACTGTTTCGGGGTCATTAACTGCTTATTAAGTAACCCTTCTATATGTAACACTTTGTCATCCGCATCTTTATCTAAAATGCGTTCAGAAAATTGCAACCAGTCTTCTTCGCTGCCCTTTTTAGAACTTCCTCGGCGCACATGACTTGCCGCTAGCATCGACATCGATGCATATTCACTAGAGCTATCAATGACACCTGCGCCACGAGCAACTTCATCGGAGTCGTCACTACTGCTACTCACTGGTGCACGACTTTTGTTTTGAGTATTAACCGAAAAGCGGGTATTAAAGCTCAGTGGTGTTATTGCCATGACTCACTCATGTATTGTTGAAGAAATTGAACCGTACTATGCAACTGACTGTCATGGTTGGTAATCCGCGTTTTTTCGGAAAATTGTCGCCCATCCCACCCTTCATTTTCATTCAATAAACGCGGTTGGATTAAAAATAAACGCACCATCTTTTGCTGATTCGTAGATGAATGGCTAAATAACCCTCCCACATAAGGAAGATCGCCTAAAAAAGGAATTTTGCTCTCATTTTCAACATATTGCTCACGTGTATAACCACCGATAAGCAAACTACTGTCTTTTGCAATACGCGCAACAGTATTAATACTGGTTCGATTAACGGCTGGTAGCCCTTCTACGCTGGATGTTTTACCCATGCTATCGCGGTTTTCTGCACCATCTTCAATATTGACTTCCATTTCAACGTTATTACCTGCGGAAATACGCGGCATCACACTCACCATGGTGCCATATGTGACTTGCTCAAGAGTCGCAATACGTTCACCTTGTAATTTGGCGTAAAAACTAGTGTTGTTATCAAATAAAGCAGGAATGTTTTCTTGGGTTAATAGCACTGGCCGAGAAACTATGTGCCCATTACCCGTCTTATTCAATGCATCAATCTGTAATAGAAATTGCTGGCTGTTCGATAATGTACTGCGATTAAAAGATACTGAGCCCGTTCCCGTATTAAATGTGCCAACTTCCCAATTGACACCTAAATTATCTAATTCAGAACGAGTAATATCGATAATCCATAATGACAGCTCCACTTGGCGACGACGCATATCCAATGTATTCACAAGTTGACGAACATAACGAATTTGCTCTTGGCTGCCTTTAACAATCAAACTATTACTGTCAGGATGCGCCACTAGAGAAAAAGCACTGTTAGAAGGCTTTCTTGTTACCAACTGGGGCTTATTCGTAGAAGATGATGAGTCCCCAATTGGCGCATCCATTAATTCATCGATTGAATCTCCTGTTGAGTTAATCGCTACAGATGGAGGCTGAATAATTAACGTTTCATCGATTGTTGTGCCATTTTTAAATAAGTTATTAATGACATTCAGCAAACCTGGGATCGTAATATTTTGCCCACGTAATGAATAACTTCTATCTGTTACTGAGGCGTGTTTTAACGGAATAACCGCAACTTCACCGCTGGATAATTCCTCTTTCCTAATTTGTTCTGCAAGGTATAAAGAAGCTGCTTTAATTAATTCAATATACAGAGGCGGACCAGAAACAAATAATAATCTTTCCCCCTCTTGTGAACGTACAGGGAAACGTGAATCATAGATGCCATTTCGTTGAATATAATTAAGCAACTGGTTACTACTGACGTTATTCGTTGGAATAATTGCGCTGCGCATTTCACTATTATCATAAACATAGATACTTGCGCCATCGTCATACCACACTAGCGCAATTCGCCGAGCTAATGCTTTAAACATTTCATCTGCATTAGCCAAATTAAAATTGCCAGTTACTTTTTTTTGAGCTGCTAATTTACTAAGAATAATCGGTTTATTTAGACGCTCTGCGACCGCATCAAACACCTTACCCACTGCTATATTATTTGCGACGAATGTATCGTGGTTTTTTGACTGTGTAACAGGCTCCGCCACAATAATTTCTGCTTGCGCCGAATAAAAATTCACACTCAGTAAAAATAGTGTTAGTCCTAACACTCGATTTTTTTTACTGCTCATATAATGTTGCTCCAATATGCCTAATTTCTGATGGTGTTAGGCCTAATTCTTTTTTAATATCATTAGTAAAATGAGATGCTGAGCAATATCCCGCTTCCAGCCCTACATCTAATATTGAATCATCGCTTTCAATTAGCTGTAGAATGGCATTAGCCATACGCACACTCATAATTTTACGTTTTGCCGTTTTATTAAAGTTTTCTCGATAAAGCTGCCTAAAATAAGAAGCTGATATACCATAACGTGCACATAGCTGATTAATATTGGCATTCTTATCATCTTGAGCGGAAGTAAGAATAAATCGCATCATACCGTAGGCTTCATATCGTCTTAATATTTCACACCAACTATCAAATACAGGGTGGTTTCTAATAATTAAATCAATCGCTATATTTTTAATCGAAACGGTTGGTGGAAACTTTTCCGGTAATACAATAAGTTCGTCTTGACTATTTTCATCAACCTTTGGTTTCTCTTTTTTAGCGAGAAATGCTTGCCCTGTCGCGGTATCAATAACCGCTAAAATTTCAACTAATTCTGATAAATCCATTGAATATAAATTCCAGTTTGATTTATCTATCAACTCCCATTCATTTTCTTGGCAAATAAATATAGCCTGAATTTCTATCGAAATATTTAAATTTGAATATAGAGATTTATAAGAAAAAGGCGTTGCATTCTTATTAGGTATAGCCAAGACCAATTTATCCTGCAAAGAAAAGCAACAGCCCCTACTTTCTAATAATATAGCAATATCTTTTTTTGACATGATATAAGCCTTATTAAAGTAATTTGGTGTATACAGAATGAGCGATAGATGAAAAATCCTCAAGGGAATACTCTGGAATCCTTCACACTTTCCATTCCAAATTAAAAGTAAAAATGAATAAGAACAATTCAACTGACAGAAAAAATATTTCTTGTTTTACTTGCTGCCAATAACGAGACCCAATAAATACATAACTAAAATGAAATGAATTCCATGAGATTATTTTTATGAGTAACACAAATAGCCAAACATGCATAATAAAAATTGCTAGTGGTCCTATGACCGGCCAAGAGTTAATGGTTAATACAGATAATAATCTTATTATCATTAGTAACGGCCTAGATTACAAAACTGACATCAATGATGATGGATTTACAACTTACCAGATCCCTAGTGATGGTATTACCTGTGAGTTTTCAATTGTTACGGCAAGTCAATCTACTGAAAGTGGTTTGGCAATTAGACTAAATGATAGTGGACTAAGTACCGAAATTCCTATCGTTCTTCAGCAATTGCTTTTGGCTGATATATTTCCTATTGCAATAAAAATGCAAGATACTGATTGGCAAAGCTTCCAAACGTTTGAGGATGCATTGAGCTCGGAAGTGGAAAATCCATTACCTGCCATTCAATCTAAAGTAAAAAAGTCAACCAAGGAAAAAGCAAGTGTTTTTAATAAACAAACTATGCTGGTCTTTTTCTTTACTTTATTTTCAATATTTATTGCTTACGTTATTTTTCAATATATTCCAGAACAAAGTACTGAGAAAAAAGTAAAAACACTAGAGCGCATACTTCAAGGCAACCACGACCCTATTACTGTAACTCAAAGTGCAAATGACGAAAGCCTCATTTTAGTTAAAACCCAAAGAGATGCCGACTGGAGTATGCAACGCCTAGTCAAAGCTAAATATAATGAAAAGTTTTCAATTAAAATAATAAATAAACTCGAAAATGAAATTGAAAATAAGATTATTGACGTATTTCCAGATACATTAAAGATAGAGCTTAGTAACCCATGTAATCCAAAAATAACAGCGATAGATGACAAAACATCCATTAATGTAAACAATAAAATAGACAAAATATTATCTGGTTATTTCAGTTGTTATATTAAGAGTGAAATAAAACAGGTTAACCTTGGTGAATTATTACAAAAAGCAGAGTTAGGATTAACAGAAAGTAATGTTCAATGGCGTAAAATCACTAAAGATAATAAAGTCATATTTATAATAAAAGACAGCTTAAATGACGACCAGACGGCTTCACTGATTAATTTTACAAATTTATTTTACAAAAAATGGGGAGAAAATCACATTCAATTTTCTATTTCCCTTGCAAATAACAAGCTCGAAGGAAAATCATTTGTCACCAATGCAAATGGTTATATTCTATTAGGTAATAACCATTGGTTTTTTAATTCAATCAGTTTTTAACTTAAAAAATTTAATTAATATGATTTTAAACATAAAGAGGAAATAAAATGTCAGATATAATTTCAGGTTTAGATACTAGTGGCCGTTGGGGCAGCTCTAAATTAGAAACCGAAGGAACAGGTAAAAATGATCTGGGTATGATCTATCGTACCTCGGCAAGTATTAGTGCTAAAGCTACAAAATTTGGCGATGAATTAAACACCTTACTTGCTAGCACCAATTTAGAAGTCGATAACCCACTAGTGTTGGCAAAAATCACCGCTATGAGTGGTAACTATAATATGGCACGCCAATTGCAGAGTAATTTTATGAAATCCATTAAAGATACTGACCAAGCCATTATTCGTAACGTTTAATTTTAAAGAGCATTATTAATTATAATGCTCTATTTTATTTAGGATAATTATTTATGTTAGCTATTACACCACATTTACTACTCACTGCCCCAACAGAGACCACATCAGTTCTCTCACCATCTCTTCCGATTGAAGACAAGGTCAAAAAGCTATTTGCTGAATACACAGCAACTGTCAGTCAAGAACGGAAAGCCTTAACTGAGAATGTCAATAATATTGACCCAAGTAACCCAACCCAACTACTGCAATTTCAAAATCGTGTCGGCAATTATAGCCTGACAATGAATATGATTAGCACATTGACACATAAAAGCGTCTCTGCAATTGATGCCGTCTTAAAAGCACAGTAAACCATGAATATTTTAAAGAAGTTTATCTTGATTGGATTTATTAGCTTCTTAGCGGGCTGTGATAACCAATTATTACTCAGTCAGTTAAGCCAAAGGCAAAGTAATGAAGTGTTGGCCATACTGCAAGAGCATGGTGTTGAGGCTACGCGTAAACAAGATAATAAAAACGGGGATTCTATTCGTGTTCAACCTAGTGATTTTGTTATCGCGGTAGATTTATTGCGCCAATATAACTTACCATCAAAAGAGCCAATAGAAATTATTCAAGCATTCCCTGGAGATTCTTTGGTCGCATCACCACAAGCAGAACGTACCCGTTTACTTTCTTTAATCGAACAACGGCTTGAACAATCACTGCTCACCATCCCCGACATTATTAATGCTCGAGTGCATGTCAGCTACCCATTAAATGGCAATAATCCGACCAAGCAAATACAAAATGTGTCTAGCTTAGTTACTTATTCCGGAAGTGAAGATCCTCAGATGATGATGCATAAAATTAAACTGTTTCTAACGAACAGTTTTGCTGAAGCAAATTACGATAATGTCTCAGTCGTCGTCGTCAACCGGCCACCATTACAATACCAAATTAAATCTGAACCAGAAAATACATTCAATCCAATTATAATCAGCTCAATTATCGCAGCAATTATCATTCTATTTACTATTTTACTATTACTGTGGCGCCAGCTAAGTAACAAAAAATCAGCAACTCATCTGATGGAGAAACCTGTTGATGGCAACGCTGACTAACCTACTAATTGAACAAGGGAATATTTTACTCGCGCCAGGTTGCTATTTCCATAGTGAATTTAATGGGGTCGGATATAACGACTTTCCACCTTTACTGCAACGTAAACACAATCAGCAATTGATTCATCAATACTCATTGCCTTTACCCAATGAGAAAACTCCCTTATTGCCAAAAGTATTATCTGAACATTGGGCTTTACTACCGGAGGTAGCGTTAGGCTTAGGGGTTTTGTTACACGCCAAACCGCTCCCTTGGTGGGTTGAACTTTCCAAATACCGTGTATTACATACACGCCTAAGTCGCCCACTTTGGCAGTCAGAAAATCAACCCACTACTTCACCACAGGTATTAACTGCCCTTGGAGCACAACAATTATTGATGTGTTTAACCCCTTTTGGCACCGCTTACACTCTTCGAGCTAAATATATGTTTAGTCTTGAAACTCAGCAACTTATACCGTCATCCGTAAAAACGATGCTACCTTGGAATACTATTGAAGAAACATGTCGATATGTCAGAGAAAACACCCCCAAATGTTAAACAGACGATGTCTGAAAAAGTTTTGATCAAATACCAAGCATTGAGTGCCGATAGATACCACACAATTATCACTCAACAAGCTCAAAAAAAGGCGAGTGAGCTATACAAACAAACAAAACAACAGCAAGAAGCTATCTACCAAACCGCTTATCAACAAGGCTATAACGATGGAATTAAACAATTATTAACTGATTTTATTCATGCGGTAGAAACCAGTGAAATTCAATACCAAGAAAATATCAGTCAAAGCAAAGAACAGCTGATGAAAATATTGAATGATATTTTTGGTGATAACCATCTACAAGAGACGGTTGCAACCTATTTTGAGAGGCAATGTGCAAAAACAACCAATACAACATTACACTTACCTGAAAAAATGCAAACTCGTATTACGATAGGTGGTTCTGATATGAAGTTTTCAACCACGGCTGATAATACAATTGCCTTAGAAGTCGATAATAGAATCACCTACTTTTCCCCTGTCATTGCCTCTAAAAATATTTTTCCTCATGTATTTTCTGTTCCGACACAATGCCAAATTTTAAAAATGCATAAAAATGCCTATCAAAACTTGATAACAACAATAAATTCAATACCGGAAGAACACAAATATGCAGACTAATCTACAAACTAAGGTTATTAATCCTCAATATAACGGTTCTCAAATTCATACAGAAAATATTCAAAGTAAAATGACCTCAATATGGCAGGAGAAAAATATGGAGACCACAAATAAGTATCAATACAGCGAAAAAATAGATTTATCCCCTATAGAAAAAAATAAAGTTAACAACTTTATTGATGAGCTTAAATCAAAGGGAGATGACAAAATATTCTTCTCTCATGTATTTAAAACTATGATTGCATTGGGTAAAGATGAAAAACAAAACTTTATCGCCGGTGTTAGCCAAGCATTACAATCATCAAATGACCCAGAGCTAGTATCACTAAATAAAAAATTTAATCGCTCACTCAACCATTATATGTCTATCAGTTTGATGAGCGCCCCTCTTAGCAACCAACTTCGTCATAATATGACTAATATTAATTTAGAGGGTAGCGACGATGAGGATGATGAACTAGTAATCTAGCATTAATTGCCTCTATTACCCTCATCTTGAATTTATTATCTATCGACTAATATTTATAGGTTTAGTGTATTTTTTTAATACCCTAAGCCTATTTATTTATAAAAATATAAAAAACATAAAAAATTTAAATAAAAATTGATATATACAACCTCTGAATATCGTTTAAATTCACTTTATCAAAACACATTAGCTCAATATCAAAAAGCGATTTTATTTTTTTAAACATCTTATCTAGTCTCGTTTTTTGTATTGAAATATATTCATAAATGATCAGGACAGATATAAATTATGACCGATTTACCTACAGTACAAAACCTTATGGATAACATTGACTATAATGAAAAAGAATCAATGATCCTCTTATCTGGGAATGTCGTCTATAACCCACTCAAACGCACACTTTCCCGTGAAAAAAATGTCGTTAACCTTTCCGAAAATGAATCATGCCTGCTTAAATTATTATTAATAAAAACAAATAGTAAGAGAGAAGTCATGTATGAAATTTGGGAAAAAAGAGGCACTATCGTAACTGAAAGTAGTTATTACAAGCTAGTCAGGCAATTACGACAATCCTTTAAAAAAGTCGATCTCGATGAAAATTTAATTATGACCTTACCTCGAATTGGCATTTTATATACAGGAGAGAAATCAGAAATGCCAGTGCTCTCTAAATATGATACAAAAAAAAGCTTTTACACCTATATACGATATTTTCTTCAGAGAATGTTTATTCGTTCATCACTATAACCAGATTTCATCAAAGAGAAAATTTAATGCTAAATATTAACCCAAATTTTTCAAAGAAATACTTTTTTTTATTATTTATACTTTTTATAACCTTCATGCTATCTGCTTGTAATAGTACTTTAATGAGTTATTTTACTCATACTCCCGCTTATAATATTAATGGTAATATTTATTCCCACTCTTATGATATTCCCGAAAATTCCACAATTACACTGTCATTGACCTCAATACAACAAAATGAAAACAACGCAAAGTCTAATCTGGATTACAGTTTAAAAACAAAAAGTGCAGGACGTAGTATCGCATTTACAGTCGCTCTTCCTGAAGAATTTCAATCCAAACGGTATACCTTAGGAATGAGTGCAAGAATTGAAAAAGATGGCGAATTAATCATGATGAGTAATAAACTAAGCCCAATACCTGAGAATATGTCTGAAGTAGTATTACTTCCTATGACCGCTATTTCGCAATAACAACGTTCATTTCGCCAAAATAAATTTAAAGAATTCTCCTCCTCTTAATGAAGAATGTCATAACCCGCTCTCAAACCAGCCCTAAATACATAACATTGCTAGGTTGGTTATTGAGCCTCACTCATTTGGTTTTTCTAATAAACTCGGAAAATCTGCCGCCGAGCTTTCAATAGCTCGTTTCGCTAAGCTTTCTAGTGCACTAAATAGCTGATCAGCCTCTTGTTCTGGCAAATCCGCCGCTAAATAATCATTCCATTTATCTAGTTTAAAATTTAACTCATTCACAATCGTTTTGCCGAGCGCTGTCAACGAAACATGATAAACCCGTTTATCGACTAAGCTATTCGTTTTAGCAACCCAGCCCTTAGCTAAAAATTTGCTCACACCTCGAGTCGTCACTGATTTATCCACAACCATCGCTTTCGTAATCTGCTCTAGGGTTGATGCATCATATTGATGAATATGTAAAATCATCAAACACTCAATTGCATTGATACCATAAGGCTCTCCCATCCATTTCATATAATGGTGAGCTGCTCGGCTAATCACTCCAAATACTCGAGCCTGTTCTGTACGCATAATCCCTCTTTAGTTGATTTTATCAACCAATTAGTTAATAATCACGCTGATTTTAGTTGATATTATCAACTAAATACTTTTTTAACACCCCAAATTTACTCATATTCTATGTCAAAAATAATAACTTTACTGAATTCATTGGGATTCAACCCAGCACGCTTTCGTTTTGCCGCCATTACCGCTTGTGCATCAATTGCTGCGCTCTTTATTGCTCAATATTTAGAGTTAGTTCACCCCCAATGGGCAGCCATGACCGTCTGGGCTTCAGCGCAACCTTGGCGCGAAAATTTACTGGAAAAAAGTTGGTGGCGTTTTGCTGGAACAGTTTGTGGTGTGCTTGCCGGTGTCGTCTTAATTCAGCTTCACCTTATTCACCCGTTACTTTTCATTATTGGGCTAGCGAGTTGGTTAGGCATTTGCAGTGGTATCGGCCAATTACAAAAGGGCTTTGTCGCTTATGGCACATTTTTAGCAGGTTACTCCGCCGTGATGGTGAGTATGTTGAGCGTTCATATTACTGATAACTTATTTATAGTCGCTTGGGATCGGCTATGGACCATTTTGGTTGGCGTGCTTTCAGCGGTAGTATTCAATTTCCTTTTTACCCCTAAGCGTGAACAAGATAATATCATTACCCTTAAAAATCAAATTGATACACTATTCTTCCAAATACTACATGACTCACTTGAGAAAAAGCACCCAATTAAGCAACACGATATCGACTATCTTTGGCAAACCATGGCTAGCTATGACGAAATTTTAGAGACTCATCGTATTGGCTGGCGTTATCACCGCAAACAAGTTGCTAAAGCGCGTCAAAAACTCATGTTTCAAAGCCAAATATTATTACACTTAGATAAATATCAATCTATTGCACCTTTTTATTTTCCTGCACTAGAGCCAACTGAGACTCAATGGAAACATATTTTATCATTATGCCCCGCTGGAGTACTGAAAACACTATTGATCCCACTTTACTATGCTATTTTTGGTAAATCAGCGAAACACTTTGAAAAAGTGGATAAACTGAAGCTTCATCAAGATAAAATTTCAGCATGGCACGCCTTTGCTCGTTCTTTTATGACTATCGCTGCAGTTGGTTTGTTATGGTTGTGGACACAGTGGCAAGTACTGGCTTATCTTACTCTCGGTCTTTCAGTGATGTTGGCTCTATTCGCATCCCTCGATTACCCCGCTAGGTTTATGAAAAATATTTTTACTGGGCAATTGTTTGGCGCTATTACAGCGTTAATCTGCACATGGTACTTATGGCCTTTTGCCTCTTCATCATGGCAGATGACCTTTTTCATTATTCCAGTGATTATTAGTGGCGTTATCATTTTTTCCCATAACCGCCTAATTTTAATTGCTTTTGATTACATTATGGTTTCTTTAATTTTGCTCCAACCGAGCTATCCTTTTTCTCTTTCACTCCCTCAAAGTATCGGTAATGCCATTGCGATAGTTTCAGGCCCATTAGTTGCAATGGCTGCTTTCGCATGGATTTATCCAACCAACCCGACCAAGCGTTACCAGCAATTAATCTATCTCTCTGAGCAGCAATTTAAACAAGGAGTAGCGGCTCTAATTCAGGGCAATAAGCCTTCCACATCCCAATTCATGCACCGTTTATTTAGTGGATTATTGCTAGCAAAAAAAGCAAATCTTCCTCACCCGCCTATATTTGATTTTTTTATAACTCGACAAAGTATTTGGTTGTATCTACTTATTTTGCATAAGCAATTTGCGCACCACGCATCAAAGAAAAGAGCCCTTATTGCGCTTGAAAAACGCATTCAACAAAATCGCTTTGACTTAAAGAAAATTTCCACACTATTTCAGCATTTACAGCGTAACGAAAATGATAATAAAGAACTTGAACAGCTTAAGAAATATGTAAAACACTATATGGAAAAAGAATATTGCTAATAATAAAATAAGTTCTTATGAGTACCCCGACTAAAGCAGGCATTAATACTTTATTTCAGACCTAGTCGTTTAGCTAATCGATGTAAATTAGCGATATCGACAGACAATTCTCTGGCACATGCAGACCAATTATAATGGCTTTGTTCTAATACTTGTGAAATGACTTTACGCTGAAAATCATCCGTTACCTCACGTAAATTTTTAGTTAGTGGTAAGGCTTTCTGTGATGTTTCTGTAAACTCATACTTATTATTATCAAAGGTAAAATATTGAGGCTGTAAGATAATTTCATCAGTATCACTTGAAGCTCGAGCAAGAACAACGGCACGATGAATCGCATGTTCCAATTCACGTACATTACCTGGCCATGAATAATTGAGTAAATACCGTTGTAATGAAGGACTCAGTACCACACTGGATAAGCTAAAACGCTGACGATATTGTTCACAGAAGAACCCCGCTAATAAAATAATATCTTCGCCACGTTCCTTTAATGGGGGAACAAATAGCGGAAATACACTTAAACGATGAAATAAATCGGCCCTAAACCGACCTTCTAACACTTCTTCGCGTAGATCACGGTTAGTTGCCGCCAATATACGAACATTAACGCGTAAACTACGGTCATCACCAACACGTTGAATATCGCCATATTGCAATACTCGCAGTAATTTAGCCTGTAACGCTAATGAAAGCTCCCCTATTTCATCTAAAAATAAGGTACCATTATCCGCCATTTCGAATTTACCACTACGGTGGCTAATTGCCCCAGTAAAGGCACCTTTAACATGACCGAATAATTCACTTTCCGCCACACTCTCAGGCAGCGCAGCACAGTTTAAATAAATAAGAGGGTGATCTGCTCGAAGGGATTTTTCATGGATAGATTTAACGACTAGCTCTTTTCCTGTTCCCGTTTCTCCGCCGACCAGAACATTTAATTCAGACGCGGCAACAATATCAATTTCCTTTTTTAATTGTTGCATACGAAGAGATAAACCAATAATCTCGGTTTCTCCAGAAGGTTTAAATAGTATGGGTTTATTCGGTAATATATTTTGCTTTTCAAGCTGTTCAATAAGTAATGCATTATTTAGTGCTCCCGCAGCTAACGCGGCAATTAACCTCAGTGACTCATTGCTAAATGCATCGAATTGATCAGGTTCCATACCATCTAATGTTAATGCACCAATAAGATTTTGCCCCGCATACAAGGGTAAGCCGACACAAGCATGAACTTTTAGGTGTTGATGATGAGGAATTAACCCATCATATGGGTCAGGGAGCTGGCTATCAGCAGGAAAACGCACTACATCACCGGCTCTTGCAATTGCTTCTAGCCGAGGGTGCCCTGACAAAAAGAATCGACGACCTAAAACATCAGCCATTAACCCATCGATTGCTAAAGGAATAAATTGGCCTGATTCATAACGTAATAACGCACATGCATCACACCTTAATGATTGCCTTAACGTGGTAATCAAACGCTGAAATCGATCTGAATGCTCCATACCACTTTGTAATTCGATTGCAATCTTTGCCAGTGCCTCGACAGAAAAACCCATGATTCATTCCCCATTGTCAATTTGACAACAATTATAGTCATAATGACAACACTTAGCATAGTCATTTTGACTATAAACTAAAACAAATTATTTTAATTTAGTTAAAAATCAAAATGTTAGATATTGGCATGAATATTGATTATGTCTTCTTATACTCTAAAAGCTACAGGACAAAATTAATATGGCGATTCATGTAAAAAATAACATCCATTGGGTAGGTCAGCGTGATTGGGAAGTACGTGATTTTCATGGAACCGAATACAAAACATTAAAGGGAAGTAGTTATAATAGCTATTTAATCCGCGAAGAAAAAAATGTTCTTATTGATACTGTCGATCATAAATTTAGCCGTGAGTTTGTTCAAAATTTGCGCTCGCAAATTGATTTAAATGATATTGACTACATCGTCATTAACCATGCAGAAGAAGATCACGCAGGTGCATTAACCGAATTAATGAGCTTTATTCCTAATACCCCGATCTATTGCACAGCCAATGCCATTGATTCAATAAATGGTCATCACCATCATCCTGAATGGAATTTCAAAATCGTTAAAACAGGTGACACGCTCGATATAGGTAACAATAAACAATTGATTTTCATTGAGACTCCAATGCTACATTGGCCTGACAGCATGATGACTTATTTTACTGAAGATGCCGTACTTTTTAGTAATGATGCTTTCGGGCAGCACTATTGTGATGAGCGATTATTTAATGATGAAGTCGACCAAAATGAATTATTCGAACAGTGCCAGCGTTACTACGCCAATATTCTTACCCCATTTAGCCGCTTAGTGACGCCAAAAATAAATGAAATTTTAGGCTTTAATCTACCTGTCGATATGATAGCGACATCTCACGGAGTAGTATGGCGTGATAATCCAAATCAAATCATTGAATTGTATTTGAAATGGGCAGCAGATTATCAAGAAGATCGTATCACTATTTTCTACGATACCATGTCAAATAATACTCGTTTAATGGCGGATGCAATCGCTCAAGGCATCAATGAAGCCGACCCTAATGTCGCGGTTAAAATATTTAACGTTGCACGCAGTGATAAAAACGACATTATTACTCATGTTTTTCGCTCCAAAGCGGCACTGGTCGGTACCTCAACCATGAATAATGTCATGATGCCTAAAATAGCAGGTATGCTTGAAGAAATTACAGGCTTACGTTTTTTAAATAAAAAAGCCGCTGCTTTCGGTAGTTTTGGTTGGAATGGCGGCGCCGTTGACCGTGTTCAAACACGTTTGATGGATGCCGGTTTTGATACCGCATTATCTTTAAAAGCAAAATGGAAACCAGACACAAAAACATTAGATGACTGCCGTGAGTATGGGCGTAATATTGCTCGCCAATGGGCATTACCTGCATAAATTAAATAACAAAGTAGCATCAGAATTTTATGATTTTTTAAAGGATACCTCATATGCAATTTAGAGATAAAACACTCGGACAGCTCGCATTATCCATTCCTAGAGCTTCTTCTTTATTTCGCCAATATAATATGGATTACTGTTGTGGTGGCAAACAGACGCTGAATCGCAGCGCAGAAAAATTAAAGTTAGATATTGACCTATTAGAAAGCCAATTAGCTAAATTAGCCACAGAAACGTTAGAACAGGATTGGCGCAAAGCCCCACTCAGTGAGATTATCGATTTTATCATTGTTCGCTATCATGATAGGCACAGAGAACAATTACCTGAACTAATACTACAGGCACAAAAAGTTGAACGCGTTCATATAAATAAGCCAAGCGTGCCAAAAGGTTTATCAAAATACTTAGAAGCATTACTGGAAGAACTAGCTAGCCATATGATGAAAGAAGAACGCGTTTTATTCCCTATGATAAAAAACGGAATGGGCAGAAACGCAGCAGGTCCAATTAGTGTCATGGAACAAGAACATGATGATGCTAGTGATATCTTAGAAGCAATTAAAGATATTACCAATAATGTCACACCACCGCCAGAAGCCTGTACTACCTGGCGTGTGTTGTATAATGGTATCAATGAACTGATTGATGATTTAATGAATCACATTAACCTAGAAAATAACTTATTATTCCCAAGAGCACTCGCTGGCGAATAAATAAGTAAGGGGCTATCTATATAATAGACAGCCCCTTATTTAAAATAATTTTTAGTAAATACTAAAAATACCTATTTGTACTGTTGCTTAATTTCTTGCGAAACGACTAATCCACGTTTTGCTTCTTTTTCTGCAATTTCAACGGATAACCCGATATAAGATCTCGGGTCAAGCATTGCTTTAATTTCTTCATTACTGAATGCTGCTGATATCACACTATTTTTGGTCAAATTAGTATAAAAATCTTCCCCATCCGCCGCAGTTTTAATTGCTTCTTCATACAGAAGGGAGTGAGCTTTATCTTTGCCTAATTTTTCCGCCATCTTCATCATGACATACTCAGTATTATCCAGCCCTTTGTTTCTCAAGACATTATGAAGCATTCTCTCTTCATGTGGCACAATCGTCCTAGAAAGCTCTTCAGTTCTTAGTAAAATTTCCGTGGTCAATTCCAAAGCTTCTTCGATTAACCCATCAAATAACATATAAGAACTACTATCACCTTCATAAGGCCTTACCGCAGAATACATACCAACACTCGGTAAAGAATATAATTTCTGTGAGTTAGCAATAATTCCCTTAGCAAGTTTTGGGTTTATTTTATGCGGCATAGTACTACTGCCCACTGTTCCTTTAGTAAAGCCTTCAGAAACCTCTGCAATTTCTTCTAACGTTGTGCTATAAACTTCTTCACCGATTTTATGGCAAATATTGGCCATTAACGCTAAATTTGCCATATATTCAAGCTTATGCGTACTCAAGTTTCTGGATGGCACTTCCATGGCTTCCATCCCTACCAACTCAGCAACACGTTTTTGTACCGCCATACCAACACTAGGCATTGAGTTAAATGCACCAACTGCACCACCCATCATAATAGTGAAAACCCGTTTTTCACACTCTTTCATACGTTGATAGCAATCAATAAAATCGCTGATCCACACCGAAACTTTATAGCCGTAGGTGATGGGGATGGCATGACGCCCATGAGTTCTTCCCGGCATCACCATATGTTTGGTTCTTTCGGCCAAATCGGCTAAGTTTTCGATGATTTCACCGAGTAACAACATAAATTTATGATGTACAGTTTTCATCATATAGAGCTGTGAACTTTGCTGAATATTTTGCGTGGTAATTCCATAATGGATATATTTACCGCTTTCCTCAGAGCAAGCATTCACTAAAACTTTCAAGAAAGGTACAAAGCCATGGCCTATTTTTTGGTAAATACGGCTCATTTCTTCAAAATCGATATTTTCGATAACGGCCTTTTCTTTAATTTCATCTGCCGCGGATTGTGGAATAAATCCCAGTTCCGCTTGAGCTTGGGCCAGCATGGATTCAAACATTAACCAAGTAGAATATTTTGCTTCATCAGACAATAAGTCTTTAATTCCACGGTCATCAATAGTTTTACTTTTAGAATCGTATAATGCTCTCATTTCGTATCCCTTCTTTATTTCTTCATTGCTTCATCAACAGCATTGCGAACAAACTCAACCTTTGGTCCATATACAACATGGACGTGGTTTGCCGATGGAAAGAAGAATGCGGTACATCCTGATTCCAACATTAAATCTTTATCAATTTGGTTCACTTCTCCAACATCAATACGCATACGGGTAATACAGTTATCTACGTTACGAATATTTTGTTTGCCACCTAACGCTTGAATTAAAATTTCTGCAATTTCGCCATAACGTTTTTCTTTAATTAAGGTATTTTTCAGATTACTCGATTCTTCGCGACCTGGTGTTTTTATATCAAACTTAATAATGGCCCAGTAGAAAATAAAATAAGTGACGACAGCCAAACAGCTACCGATAATAACCAAGAAAATCCAGTTAGTGTTTTCGTACAGTAGACCAAAAATCGTGAAATCAAATACGGTTCCACGAATATAACCAATACCGACCTCAGCTAAAGAAAGTAATACCGCACCGATACCGACAATAATGGCGTAAATTAAGTACAATAATGGCGCAATAAATACGAAGGTAAATTCGAGTGGCTCCGTGACGTTACCAAGCATGGCTGTTAATACCATGGTAACCAGCATGGATTTCACTTCTGCGCGGTTTTCTTTCTTCGATGTTTTGTAAATAGCAAGAGCAATTGCAGGGAATAGGAATAGTGTGACTAGCATTTGTTGCTGCGCCATAAAGCGAGTCAAACTTGGCATCATCGACCAATATTCACTATCTGGGCCTTGGTTAAATAGCACCTCAGTTAATGCAGGAACAACACCAACAAAGGTTTGTCCGTCAATAACATAAGTACCACCCGCCTCAGTAAATCTAAATAAAACGTTCCATACATGGTGTAAACCAAATGGAATAAATAAACGTTCACCACCCGCGGTAAAAAATGGCCCTACAGGACTTAAAAATACCGCGGAGAGTTTCATCAAACCTTGGACTAATACTTCCCAAATAAACGGTAATAACGCACCCACTCCAATCATTAAACCGATCATAATAATAGAGACGGATTTTTTACCAGAAAAGGAAGCAAATGCGGTTGGCAATTCAAGGTTATAGAACTTATCAGTCGCCCAAGCGGCAATCAAACCGGTAATAATCCCTCCTGCGGCACTGATATTTAAAGTTTGTATACCAAGAACTTTAATTTGTCCTACTTGCCCCATCATTGCAGGGTCTGCAAGTTTACCAGTAAGCACTAACCAAATATTCATGGTGATGATCAGCGACAAGTAGCCGACAACCGACGCAAAGACGGCGATCCCCTTATCTCGATGGCTCATACCATAGGCCACACCCATAGCAAACAATAGGGGAATATTATCAAAAATAACACCCGCGATTGAACGAATGCTGACAAGTAATGCATTAACCGTTTCATTTCCGAGAAAAGGAAAACGTGCAATCATATAAGTTTGCACTAATGCACCACTGATACCCAATATCATACCAATAGGTGCTAAAACACCTATTGGAAGGAGTAATGTTCTCCCAAAGCGTTGAATAGATTCACCAAACTTTTTTCTGGCCATACTGTTTCCTTATGACTTCTATTATTAGAATTAAAGGCATACTAGCTTGGGGGGATTATAAAAGAAATGATGTCACGGTTTTAAAAGTTATCTTAGGTCATAACTAATGACTTAGGTCATGTTAATAAAAACTATCTACCAAAGATAAGAATGAAAGACGAGTGAAGTTCTCTTAGAAAATAAAAAAGAAAATTTAAAGTAGATTTTCTAATTCATTGATAAGTAAATCAACTAAAATAAAAAAGCCAATTCTGGATTTTGTGTCATCTCTTTTAGTATCAAAATTATCGGCAAAACAAAACAAAGTATTATCAGTATAAGTGGTTAGTTCATTAGTATTAAAAGCGGTCATACTAATGATATTTGCCCCTTTTAATTGCACAATTTTTGCTGTTTCAATAATTTTTTTGGTTCCCCCTGATAGTGAGATAAAAATGACGGTGTCATCTTTGCTAACTAATCGAGTGAAAGAGTCAGATAAATTGTAGTCATTAATAAAAAAACAGTGTAAACCTAACGCAAATAGTAAGTGTTCAAGATAATAGCCAACAGCTTTACTTGTCCCTCTGGCAACAATAAAAATATTTCTCGATTTATGTAGTATTTTAGCGCAATCGCTAATTTGCTCTTCGTTAATTAATGTAAAACTTTTATTAATATTTTTTTCGAGTTGTTTTTTATAAGACGAAGGTGTGATTTTTTCAGTTTTATTTTTTGTTAAAATATAATTATTAATCTGAAACTTAAGTTCTTTAAATCCACTAAACCCTAATTTTTGCGACAAATTAATAATAACTGTTTTAGAAACAAAGGTTTTAGCAACTAGTTCATTAATATTTAAGTAAGGGATATCTGTAATATTATCAGTCAGGTATTTTAAGACTTTTTTTTCGCTAATGGTTAAATTATCGTAATTTTTTAAGAAATCTAACATATCCCCTCTCCGATAAGCCTAGCTAGCTTTCAAATGACTCTATTAAGTAATAAACAAGTAAACAGCACTCAAGAGTGGCGCTGTTTACCTGACAAGAAATCACTTAAACTTAAGTTGTTTCACAGCCTCATCGATATCAATTTCATCTTCCGAAAATGTTAATGATGTCCCATGTAACGTACTAATTTCTAATTTTTTCAATGAACGCATTTGACCAGGTTTATCTGATTTTGGTTTGATACTATTCATTAATGCGCCAATTGATAACACGGTATTTTCTTTATCGATACGCGTATCTGCAGGTACTTCTACTGAATAAACACGATAGGATTTAATTGATGTAATCTTAATCCGTTCTCCTGCGATATAAATATATTTACTTTCAGGTATGACTTTGACCGCAAAAGCAGATAACCCTTTATTATTTGTCGTCGGTTCGAAAGTAACTGCAGCATTTTTTTTAATCAAATCTGGGTTGGCAACCTTAACCACATGAAAATAACGGTTATCGCCATTCTCATCTTTGATAAATCCAAAACCTTTATCTTCGAACCATGTTGTGATCGTTCCATTCATTGCCATTACCGCCTAATTAATCTTTTATTGACTCAGTTTTTACAACCCGCAGTATAGAGCACAATGCGTGTGCAGACTACGGCTTTGCTTTTAGTCTGAGTGATAAATTTACGTGATGCAAGTGACAGCGTTCGCCTACCTACTAAAAATTGGTTATTATCAACAACCATTTTTTGCTGGAAAGGCTAATGACTGAAATCATCGACACCTTTATTGCTCCGCCCTGTCACGATGAGATAGAAATTATCTATCAGGATGAGCATCTGGTTCTTATTAATAAGCCAAGTGGCCTACTCAGCCTTTCTGGAAAAAACCCACAAAACTTAGACTCCGTCCATCACCGATTAGTAAAAATATTCCCAGACTGCACCCTTGTCCACCGTTTAGATTTCGGCACATCTGGATTGATGGTGGTTGCTCGCAATAAAGCCATCAATGCAGCTCTGAGCCAGCAATTTAGCCAACGCTCCGTCATTAAGATATACCAAGCTCTACTTTGTGGCCACTTAGCTAATGATGAGGGTGTCATTGATGCGGCAATAGCAAAAGACCCTGCACAGTTTCCCCGCATGTCGCTTTGCGAGGTGAATGGCAAACCTGCCCGCTCCCACTATCAAGTGATAGAGCGTCTGTATCACCCTGTAGAAAATGGGATATCGTTACCTGTAACCCGTGTCCAATTAACCCCTGAGACAGGGCGCACCCACCAGCTACGTATCCATTGCCAAAAATTAGGTTACCCTATATTAGGCTGTGACCTATATGGTGGGCGATTATTACAAGGGACTGAGCAGACTCCACGTTTACTTTTGCACGCTAGCGAATTGCATTTTGTTCACCCTGCGAGTCAGAAGAACGTTAAAATGTTTAGCGCTAGCCCGTTTTAACGCCAAAGCTACGACTTAAAATTTGACGAGTATTACCACATCAGGTCGTCAGGGATCTTAAAGTCCGCATACGGGTCATCTTCATCCTGTTCTTCTTGGCTGAGAGCATTGTTGAGTACGATACTATCCGCATCTCTTTGCGTTATTTTATCCGCTACACTTGCTGGAATAATCACATACTCGTTAACATCACTGTTATCAATCGCTAAACGTGCAATCGCCAGACGCCCACTGATCAGTTGCGTTTGTGTTATCTTGTCTACAACAACTTGCTTGATAACGTTGTTATCTGTGAAATTAAAACTAATATCTCCCTTTGAAATATCAACTTTATTCATTTCAATAAGTTGTTTAACTTGCGCTTTAAACTCTTTGGATTGCACCATTTGTTTATGCTGCTCACTCAATTGTTTGTCACGCTCAAGCTGTGCTTTTTTATTTTCTTCTACGGCTTCCCTTGCTTCACGCGCCTGAACACGTGATTTTTTAGCCGTTCTTTGCACTTTTGCCATTTTCTTACTAGTAACTAATCCTGCTTTTAGCATTTGCTCTTGTAAGGTGAGTTTCGCCATCTTCGCCTCTAAATCTATCGGATAATTATGTGATTATACCTGTAGCTACTGAGACCTGATAGGCTTTGAGCTTTATAGATGTAGAAATTATGTGATGTTATTTAAGAAAAGATGATACCGATGATAATACAATTATTGGCTGAACCTACATTGGTTTAATAACAAGTTCTATCTAACAATTTGTCATAAGTGTTATATTTAATAGCTAACCGCCCTGTATCCCTTTTCCCCCCTTATCTAGAATAGTGTATACTTGCCAACAAGAAATTTATTCACGGTTAATTAATATAATGAAAGAAATCGAAAAAGCACAAATTAAGCTTCTTAGCGACCGTTTAGATCTTATTCGTCGCCAGATGGCAAGTATGCAACTGACGAGTGAAGTAGAAAAACACGCAGAACTAGAGAAAGAAAAAGCGACACTGGAAATTGAAATCGCTCGTCTGAAGGCGGTGCGTAACAAAAAACTAAGCAAAGAAGCGCAAAAACTAGTAGATATGCCGTTCAAGCGTCCCATCACTAAGAAAGAACAAGCCGACCTTGGCAAGCTGAAAAAATCCGTGCGAGGCTTGACCATTGTCCATCCAATGACGGCATTAGGCCGCGAAATGGAACTGGATGTTATGACCGGTTTTTCTAAGGCTGATTTCTAGTTAGAAAGTCAACCCAACTAAAATCTGTAATGCCCAACGAATACTGGGAGGTTCTTAATACACTTTTTATAGTTATGAACCGCTAGTAAGTAATTCAGCCGCTCATCATCCATCACAAACCCTTTGATCAGATACCGTTCTAGCGTTTGCGTTGCCTACTGGCGAAATTGAGTGCCACCAACAGATGTAACGCAGTAACTGACAGCAAGCACATTATTTTACTAAAAATAATGTGCTACTATATTTATAAATTCTGTTGAAAGAAAACAGTGAGTTTATCGAAAGGGATCTTGCTTAGATTATCATATAAATCAACATGATCAGCATTTGGAATAATCAAGAGTTCTTTAGGATCTGAAGCTACTTTGTACACATCTTCAGAATAATAACGAGAATGTGCATTTTCCCCTGCAATCAGCAAAATTGGTCTTGGTGATATCATTTCAATATTGGTATGCATAGGAAAATTAAAAAAAGATATAGGCGTTGTTGCTGTCCACGCGGTTGTTGAATTAATTGAACGGGGATGAAAACCTCGAGGAGTACGGTAATAATCAAAAAATGCGGCTAATACAGGCGGTGCATTCTCTGGCAGAGTCTCCGGTAAAACACGTTGTCCCTCGATAATATTGCCATCTTCATCGAATGGCACCTCATGGTAACCTAAAGCATAGTGTCCGTTTTTTGCATCTTTCCAGCGCTGCTGGCTAAGATAATCAATCACTTTATGTCGTTCTTCAATGGTGTAACTATCTTGGTATCCGCGGCTAATACTGCGAGACATATCGTACATTGATGCTGTTGCTACGGCTTTAATACGTGAATCGCTACTCGCTGCAGTTAAAGCCATACCACTTAATCCGCAGATAGCTAACGCACCAATACGCTCGCGATCCACATTTGGCTGTAGCCCTAAAAAATCGACAGCAGCACTAAAGTCTTCCGTATTGATATCCGCAGAAGCAACATTTCGAGGCTCACCCTCACTTTCTCCAGTAAAAGAGGGATCAAATGCTAGAGTAATAAAACCACGCTCTGCTAATGTTTGCGCATACAACCCCGAAGACTGCTCTTTTACTGCGCCAAATGGGCCACTCAATACAATCGCAGCAAATAACCCACTAGTATGTTTAGGTTGATATAAATCTCCGACTAAGGCTAAACCATAGCGATTTTTGAATGTGACTTTTCTATGTTCAACCTTATCACTTTTTACAAAGGTTTTATCCCATAGCTCACTGAAATTTGTATTTGGTTGCGCTAATACTGGTGATGTCATTATTGATGCCATACTCGCAACAGCAATACTTGCCCCCGTTAATTTCAATAAATCTCTACGTTCATGATTCATAATATGCATCCTCTTTTAGTTATTTCTTTGGATAAGCTCTATCACAGCTTGTTTTGGTGATGTAAATTGTAAATATTCCAGCCCATCGGTTATTTTTCCTAATTTAAATAACCCTGAGGAGTAACTAAATGGTTGATAAAAAATAGCAATATTTCCCCAAGGGGCATAATAAGTAATATCCCCAATCTCTGGCACGATCCCACTGGATGAATTATGAGTTAGTAGTTTTCGGGGAAGATAAGTGATTTTTTCTGTGGATGAATAATCTGCTAACTCAACAGTGAGCGGTAATAAACTGATAAAATCACGCGTCATTTCTGAATCTTTTAATTCTGCCTTGATTATTTGCGTATCAAGACGAATTTCGATTAAATACACTTTAGGTTCTATTGGTAAACTACGTGCCAATAATGGCTGGCTGATGCAGGCAAATACCAACAGAAAATAAAAATTTAATGGGGTAAGCCTATTTTTAAATAATAGATTCAACATATTATTTTTCCTTTTCAGCCTTTGCTGTGCATTGAACAAGTATTGCTGCGACTACAAGAAATAACGCACTGACTGCAAAGGTACTTTCATAGCCCATCAAATCAAATATTATGCCTCCCACCGAAGCGCCGCAGGCAATGGAAAGTTGGATCACAGCAACCATCAATCCCCCTCCTGCTTCTGCACTATTTGAAAATATTCGAGGTATCCAACTCCACCAACCAACAGGCGCCGCAGTCGCGATAAAACCCCAAATACTCAATAATACGATGGAAGTAAGACTGGAATAGCCAAAGAAAATAAGTGATACCGCAATACTGGCCATCAATAGTGGAATGGCGATTAATGTTTGATAGAACCCTATTTTTAATACACGATTAATCAGTAGAGTTCCGATAAATCCCGTAATACCAATAAGTAACAAACTAAATGTCACCATCGAAATATCGACTTTTACGACGGTCTCAAGAAAAGGGCGTACATAGGTAAATAAGGTAAATTGCCCCATAAAAAATAACCCGATAGCAAGCATACCCAGTGTGATAACGCGGTATTTAAAGAAGCTAAAAATACTGAAAATCTGAGGCGTATTTTGATGAATGTTCGGATCAGTTGGCATTGAGGGTAAACTCACCCACAACCACAAAATAGTTGCAATCGCGATAGGCACCAAGCCTAAAAATGCCCCTCTCCATCCAATAGTTGAGCCCAGATAAGCTCCTAAAGGTGCAGCAATAACCGTTGCTAGCGCATTGCCGCTATTGAAAATAGCCAGTGCCTTAGGAACTTGATCTATCGGCACAAGGCGCATTGCTATCGCAGCAGACATAGACCAAAAACCGCCAACAACAATACCGATTAGCGCACGACCAACCATATAAGTATAATAATTGGTGGCTAAAGCAATCATCGCGCCTGACGCCCCCATTAAGAACGTAAGCCCCAGCAATAAGGCTTTACGATTTAAATTACGAGTAAGTGCAGAAATAAATAAGCTCGTTATGACAGCAAATATTCCTGAGATAGTAATACCTTGTCCCGCCATTCCTTCTGTCACCTGAAAATCAAGCGCTAACGGTGTTAACAAGCTCACAGGCATAAATTCTGAGGCTAT
Source organism: Providencia hangzhouensis (assembly GCF_029193595.2). NCBI lineage: Bacteria > Pseudomonadati > Pseudomonadota > Gammaproteobacteria > Enterobacterales > Morganellaceae > Providencia > Providencia hangzhouensis. Next base: position 129,862 of record NZ_CP135052.1, on the reverse strand, counting down.
CAATACAAAAACACATAGCGTCATGGCAAAAACTGCACTCCAGTTCGCTCTTTCAGGAAAATTTCGCTCTTGAAAAATGGCATTATCCATCGGTTATATTCGCCTATGTACCTACGATATTTAATGGACATCATCATGGCATACAGGTAATAATTTAATTAGTGGGTATAATCTTTATGAACTTGTGAGAAAAATTCATTAATGATGAAAGGTAAAATGAATGACTTGCACGCTTTTCTTATCGTTGCTCAAGAGCAAAGTTTTACAAAAGCGGCCGCAAGACTCGGTGTGACGCCTTCGGCATTAAGCCATACAATACGACTTTTGGAAGAACGCTTAGGGATTCGACTTCTCGCAAGAACAACCCGAAATGTTTCAGTAACAGAGGCTGGCGCACAGCTAATGAATGCCATCCGACCATTATTTGAACAGATTGATATTGAACTTAATGCATTAAGTGAGTTAAGAGACAGCCCTAGAGGGACTATTCGCTTAAGTTGTACCGATGACCAAATAGAAATTTATATTCGACCAATATTGAATAATTTTTTACAAAAATACCCTGATATCACAATAGAAATATATGTGGACTATGGTTTTACAAACATTGTTGAAGAACGTTTCGATGCAGGAATTCGAATTGGCGATGATATCAATAAAGACATGATAGCAGTTCGCATTGGGCCAGATTGGCGCTTAATTGCAGTCGCTTCACCGGACTATTTTAAACAGCACCCTAAACCTTTATTTCCTAACGACTTATCTGAACATCAATGCATCAATATTCGCCATCGTGCTGCGGGGGCTATTTATGCGTGGGAATTTAAACAAAATGATCATACAACAAGTATAAAGGTGGATGGGCAACTCGTTTTCAATAGTACACTGCACCAGTTAAATGCAGCGCTGGACGGAATGGGAATAGCCTATATTCCAGAACATTTAGCCGAGCCTTATATTGCCAAGGGGAAGTTACAGGCTGTATTAATCGATTATAGCCCTTACTTTGAAGGTTTTCACCTGTATTACCCAAACCGTCGACAGTCCTCACCCGCTTTTATGGCTTTTGTAGAAGCGATACGGTATCGAACAAAGTAGTCGCATTTGGTGAGTTGGATAAATAGCAGTGCCCCCATTAATACCCCCAGATTGGTTTTTTAGTGGTAGGCTTTTTTACTAATCCCACCAGCACATTGCAAAACTTCACGGTCATTAAAACTTAAAAACTGATCCAGCTTGGTATCCCAATCCTGTAAAAAAACTTGCTTACGACGCAGTGCTTAGTCTTCTGCAAAATCTAACCACATATTGACGATACGGTTTAATTCTTTCAGTTCATTTTCTCGAAGATAGTTCTTCGCGATCGTGACATCGGTTTTATGCACCTCATCAAATTTATAGCTGGTTAAGCCCATATCCAGCTGACTGGCTTTAAGCTTCATTGTGGGGGCATCCAAAAAATAGGGAAAAATTATGCCCCCAATTTTGCCCCCAAACAGGGGTATAAACCAGTAAACAAGGGGAGAATCAGACAGACTTCGAAGTGATTAATCTTGTTGATTTAAAAGGAAAATATAGACTTTGAGAGAAATTCAGAAACTGCGTTTGGCGGAAGATCACAGGAGTCGAACCTGCCCGGGACTGCTGGCAGCCCCAACTGGATTTGAAATCCAGCCGCCTCACCGGAGACGACGATCTTCCTCTATAGATTGGAAAGTGATTATAGACTGAATTCATTATTTTCCAAAGCATTGAAACTACAACTATTGCCTTTATTGATAAAAACCAACAAAAACCCCATTTATTGATAAGCGTTAATAAGAAAAAACGTTAGATTGATATTGAGGTTTGTACATCTGCCCCCATATACTTTCTTATATTCGCAATGGCGTGCTGGTTCTATCACCCATAACATTTATCCTATTTGGGTATAAGTTCGCCATTTAACTTTTATTGTCAACACAGTAAGCCTTGGCCTACGAGCACAAGCCTGCAATCACAGGATGTTTTATGACAAATTCATTATTAGCCGATTCCGCACTACCCCGTTTTTCTACTATAGAGCCTGCGGATATTTTTCCCGCGGTCCAACACGTACTCAATGAATATCGCCAAACAGTAGAAAACCTGTTGAGTGCAACAGATCAATACACTTGGGACAACCTGTGCCAACCTTTAGAAGAAGCCAGTGATAAGCTGTCTCGTGTTTGGTCGCCAGTGAGTCATTTACACTCCGTGAAAAACAGCCCAGAACTGCGCGAAGAGTATGAAAAATGTTTACCATTACTGTCTGAATTCAGTACCTGGATGGGGCAGCATGAGCCTTTGTATCAAGCATATAAATCATTAAAAGAAGGGGCTGAATTTAATTCCCTTAGCCAAGCTCAACGTAAGTCTATCGAAAATACCTTACGCGATTTTGAGTTATCCGGCATTGGCTTACCTGCTGAAAAACAGCAACGTTATGGTGAAATTGTGGCACGTTTGTCGGAGATAGCGTCTAAATTTAGCAATAACGTGCTTGATGCAACTATGGGTTGGACCAAACTGATTAAAGATGAAAAAGAATTAGCGGGTATGCCAGAAAGCGCTATTGCTGCAGCAAAAGCCATGGCTGAATCAAAAGGTGAAGAAGGCTACTTACTCACTCTCGATATGCCAAGCTATTTACCTGTTATGACCTATGCTGATAACGCAGAATTACGTCGTGAGATGAGCCATGCATATAGCACCCGTGCGTCTGACCAAGGCCCAAATGCGGGTAAATGGGATAACAGCGAATTAATCGATGAACTGATGGCTTTACGCCACGAGCTAGCGCAATTATTAGGTTTTAAAAACTACGCAGAAAAATCCCTAGCGACCAAAATGGCCGAATCGCCAGAACAAGTGCTGAATTTCCTCAATGATTTAGCTGACCGTGCTCATCAGCAAGGGGAAAATGAACTGGCTGAACTGACGGCTTTTGCTAAAGAACATTATGGTGTCGATACGCTTGAATCTTGGGATTTAGCCTATTACAGCGAAAAACAAAAACAGCATAAATTCTCATTAAATGATGAACAATTGCGCCCATATTTCCCTGAACAACGCGTCCTGAATGGCTTGTTCGAAGTTGTTCATCGCATTTATGGTTTAACTGCCAAAGAACGCAATGATGTAGAAACATGGCATAAAGATGTGCGTTTCTTTGAACTCTATGATGAAACCAATACCTTACGCGGCAGCTTCTACCTAGACCTCTATGCTCGCGAACATAAACGCGGTGGAGCTTGGATGGACGATTGTGTTGGCCGTATGGTGCATAAAGACGGCTCATTACAAAATCCTGTAGCCTATTTAACCTGTAACTTCAATAAACCACTTGGCGATAAACCCGCACTGTTTACTCATAATGAAGTCACTACCTTATTCCACGAATTTGGTCACGGCTTACATCATATGTTAACGCAAATTGATGTTGCAAATGTCGCAGGGATTAACGGTGTACCATGGGATGCTGTCGAGTTACCAAGTCAGTTTATGGAAAACTGGTGCTGGGAGCCTGAAGCCCTCGAATTTATTTCCGGCCATTATGAGACAGGCGAGCCATTACCAACAGAAATGCTCAATAGTATGTTAGCGGCGAAGAACTACCAATCAGCTATGTTTGTTCTACGCCAGTTAGAGTTTGGCCTGTTTGATTTCACCTTACATGCTGAGTATGACCCAGCCAAAGGTGCGCAAGTCATGCCAACGCTATATGCGATTAAAGATAAAGTCGCTGTGGTTCCTTCACCAAAATGGTCGCGCTTTCCACATGCTTTTAGCCATATTTTCGCAGGTGGCTATGCAGCTGGCTATTACAGCTACTTATGGGCAGATGTGCTTGCGGCAGATGCATACTCACGTTTCAGTGAAGAAGGCATCTTTAACCGTCAAACAGGTCAGTCTTTCCTCGACAATATCTTAAGTCGTGGTGGCTCAGAAGAACCAATGGCGCTGTTTGAACGCTTCCGTGGTCGCAAACCAGAATTAGATGCCATGTTGAAGAGCTATGGTATTCATGGCTAATCGTATTGAGATCCAATTGATCTGCGAAGAGGGTGCCGATCCCGGCACTCTTTCTCAACTTTCTGAAAAATGGCAACTTTCTCATACCCCTGATGCCATTATGGCGGTTGTACTTACGCCTGAAAACTTACAACTGCGCAAACTAGATGAGCCTAAATTAGGTGGGATTTTTGTTGATTTCGTCTCTGGGGCGATGGCCCATCGTCGCAAATTTGGTGGAGGTCGCGGTGAAGCTGTTGCCAAAGCCGTCGGGATCAAAAAAGATTATCTTCCCGATGTCATTGATGCCACTGCTGGCCTAGGGCGTGATGCCTTTGTTCTAGCCGCTCTCGGTTGCCATGTCCGTATGTTGGAGCGCCACCCTGTAGTTGCTGCTCTATTGGATGATGGTTTACAACGAGGCTACCAAGATGCAGAAATTGGCCCATGGTTACAAGAGCGAATGTCATTGATTCATGCATCCAGTATTACAGCACTGAGTGAGATAACCCATGCCCCTGATGTTATCTATCTTGATCCGATGTACCCTCATCGGCAAAAAAGTGCTTTAGTGAAGAAAGAAATGCGAGTATTTCAGTCATTGGTGGGAGCAGATGATGATGCAGATTCATTATTAGCCCCTGCGATTGCTTTGGCTAAACGTAGAGTGGTTGTTAAGCGCCCTGACTACGCGGAGCCCCTTGCGGGACAAAAAGCGCCATCAGCAGTTATCACTAAAAACCATCGGTTTGATATCTATCCATGCATTAAAAATAGCGAATAAACGTAACGGCGAAGGGCGTATGTACAGGTGAATTTATCAGTATGATACAGCCGCCCTTTCGCGTACGTTTTGAGGTCAGAGGATTACAACACACCCTGCCCAAGCATTGCATCTGCGACTTTTACAAAGCCCGCGATGTTAGCGCCTTGAACATAGTTAGTTTGTTTCTCTTCACCACCGAACTCCACACAATGCTGGTGGATATCCAACATGATGTGATGCAGACGGGCGTCAACTTTCTCTGCTTTCCAACCTAGACGAGCCGCATTTTGAGCCATCTCAAGACCTGAGGTTGCCACACCACCTGCGTTAGCCGCTTTACCTGGCGCAAACAGCACTCCTGCTTCAAGGAACAGCTCAGTTGCAGGAATAGTCGTTGGCATATTAGCCCCTTCAGCGACCGCTTTAACGCCATTTTTGATTAACACTTTTGCTGCATCAACATCTAGCTCATTTTGTGTTGCACATGGCAGAGCGATATCGACAGGAACATTCCATGGTTGCTGACCCGCTAAGTAAGTTAAGCCAAACTCTTTTGCATATTCTTCAATACGACCATAGTTGTTTTTGATTTCTTCCAAACGTGCGAGTTTTTCTGTTGTAAAGCCGTCTTCATCAACTACAGTACCGCTTGAATCGGAAGCTGTAACCACTTTGGCACCTAGCTCCATGCATTTTTCAATGGTGTACTGCGCAACGTTACCAGAACCAGAAACCGCGACACGCATCCCTTCAAAGCCTAGGCCATGACGTTTTAGCATCGCATTTGTGAAGTAAACCAAACCGTAACCGGTTGCTTCAGGGCGAATTAAACTACCACCAAAAGACAAGCCTTTACCGGTAAATACACAAGAAGTGTCATTAGACAGCTTTTTCATCATACCTGTCATAAAGCCCACTTCACGGCCACCAACACCAATATCCCCTGCTGGGACGTCAGTATTTGAACCAATATGGCGATAGAGTTCTGTCATCAATGCTTGGCAGAAACGCATCACTTCACCATGACTTTTACCTTTAGGATCAAAGTCAGAGCCACCTTTACCACCACCCATTGGCAATGTGGTCAAAGCATTTTTCAGTGTTTGTTCGAAGCCTAAGAATTTCAGGATAGATAAATTCACAGATGGGTGAAAACGCATACCACCTTTGAATGGGCCGATTGCAGAGCTAAATTGCACACGCCATGCACGGTTAACTTGAACTTTACCTTGGTCGTCTACCCAACATACTCGAAATTGAATTACACGCTCAGGTTCAACAAAACGTTCAAGTAATGCTTGGTCACGATACTTAGCATTTTGCTCTAAGAACGGCCAAAGGGAAGTGAATACTTCACGCACGGCTTGTAGAAATTCAGGTTGAGAAGGGTCTCTTTTTTGGACAGACTCCAAGAACGAAGATAGTGATTGTGTCATCTATGTCTTCCTTTTTAACATGTAGTTGTTGTGATGTGCCTCACTCTTTCTTATCATTATTTTTAGGAAATGTGAGGTTGATTTGTGTTTGCCTATTGAATATATCATTAGTTTGTATTCTAAATTCAAGGTTTTTTTTCACTCTATAGCAAAATAAATTGCTTGACCTGCCAATAACTCCCTCAAAATACATATTTTGAAACAAAAAAAACGCCTGCATAAGCAAGCGTTTTCAGTGAATAATATTTCAAATTGAGTGATATGGATTATTCTTCATCATCATTTAGTGGCACAATCAACATATCCACATGAACAGTATTGATTAACTGGCGAGCAGATGACATCAGCTTGCTCCAGAAATCTTGGTGATGCCCACAGACCACTAAATCCATATTGTATTTCTTAATCGCGTCCACAAGTACTTGGCCTAGGTCGCCACTACCACTGAGTGTTTCTTGGATTTCATAACCTGCGCCCGCAGACAAATCCTTCAGAGCATTACGTGTTTCATCAGTAATACGTTGCTGCATGTCACCAAGATTGACATCAATAAGACCGGTATAGAGGTCTGAATAGTTAACATCAACATGGATCATAGATACTTTGGCCCCGTAAGGTTTTGCCATAGAGACAGCCTTATCCAGTAATACTTTACTTTCAGGTGATAAATCTACCGCAACGAGAATATGTTTGTAAGCCATAAGTAAACTCCTTCCGAATGCTGATTATCTGGTGGTTATGCCTTCACCACATCTTTATGAATACTATACCTGCTAATTGTGATTATTAAGTGTTGCTTTGATCACATCTAAGCAGATTAACCTTAAAATCATCACTTCATATAACATTTTATAAAACAATAACATCATTCATTCAATATTAATATATTGCCCTAAAAAATTCGAGTTATGGCGACTCTTTAGTTTAGAAATGCAACAAAGTTGCACAGCAAACTGTGATAATAAAGTTCAGTAACTCAGATTTATTTTCTTCAATAGAAACAAGAGGTCATCACAAATTTGCGCTAACTGCACTTTTTTTAAACAGTAATTTATCCTACAATAAAATAACTGAGTATAAGTACAATTTTTCTGCTGTATTTCCTTTGCGACAATTGCTGTGAGCTTGAGCTAGGTTCTAAGGAGAGGATTATGTTCAGTATGATTGCATTGTTTTGGGCATTATGCATTTTGTGCATCTTAAATATGATGCGGTACTTTTCTTCCGTTCGTGTTTTATTGTCTATTCTAAGGGATTCAGATCCCCTGCTTTATCAATCCGTTGATGGTAATGGTTTTTTTACTACACACGGCCAACTGAACAAACAACTGCGGTTAGTTCGATACATAAATAATAAACAATATCTGGAACATTACGACCCAGAAGTTATTTTGCGTTGTGAGCGGATCCGTAAGCAATTCATGATGATAAGCAGACTCAGTATTCTTGTTGTCGTGAGCTTAGCCTATTTATTGATAACCGGTTAATTGTGATTAGTAACTTGCTAGCGAGAAAATAGTGATGACCTTCCGATCATCACTATTTTATATATGTAGATTACTGTGTTCATGTAACTGTTAAAGGCTCCATACTCATGTATGAAGCCAAAATTAGTGCGACTAGATAAACAACAGCGATAGCCAGTACAAACCGCCCGATAACACAATGGACACCGGTAAAGTCAATAACCATGCTAATGCAATGCTTTTAATGGTTTTTGTTTGTACACCACCACCATCGACAACCATCGTCCCCGCAACCGCAGAAGATAAAACCTGCGTTGTTGAAACTGGCATACCAGTATAACTTGCCACGCCGATAGAAACTGCTGCAGTCACCTGGGCAGATACACCTTGCGCATAAGTCATGCCTTTCTTACCAATTTTCTCACCAATGGTCACAGCAACACGCTGCCAACCAAACATGGTGCCTAATGATAATGCTAAAGCAACCGCAATAATGATCCACAGTGGCGCATATTCAACGGTATACAGCAAATCATTACTGAGTTTTTTCAGTAAGCTGGCATCTTTCGAACTGGTTTCTGGCAATTTCGCAACCGCATTCGCAGTATCAGAGATACACATCAGCAAACGGCGTGCGTGGTTACGTTGGTCTGGCGTCAGCTCTTCATAGCTTTGAATGCCATCAAGCATCTTTTGCGCTTGATTTAAAATAGCGCTAGTACGCGTGCTATCACAATGGAATTCACCGCCAGGCTCATCACTACTTTCTGCAACGGCCGGGGCATTTTCTATTGCATGGTTTAACGCTGGTTTATGTGTTTCATAGTATTGTTGCAGGTGGACAACCGCATCATGTGTTTTTGCGATGTCATAACCGTTAGAATTCATATTCATAACGAAACCTGCTGGAGCAACACCAATTAACACCAGCATGATAAGACCGATGCCTTTCTGGCCATCGTTCGCACCATGGGAGAAACTCACCCCAACTGCTGACAAAATCAATGCAGTACGGGTCCAGAATGGTGGCTTACGCTTACCATCTTTTTTCTCACGTTCCGCTGGTGTTAAGTGAATACGACGACGTTTCTTTGTGCCACTCCAATAACGGCGCAAAAAGAAAATCATCAAACCGGCAATCACGAAACCGATAGCGGGAGACAAAATTAATGACATGAAAATACTGATCATTTTCGGTATATTCAAGGCATCAACAACAGACGAATCAGTCACAATCGCGTTGGTTAAACCCACCCCGATTATTGCCCCGATCAGTGTGTGTGAACTGGAAGCAGGGATACCGAAGTACCAAGTTCCAAGGTTCCAAATAATTGCAGCCAAGAGCAATGAAAAAACCATTGCAAGGCCGTGAGCTGAGCTCACATTAAGCAAGAGGTCTGTTGGTAAGAGATGGACAATGGCATATGCAACGCTCAACCCTCCCAGCAAGACACCAAAAAAGTTAAAAACCCCTGCCATGACAACTGCGAACTGAGCCCGCATTGCTCTGGTATAAATAACCGTTGCTACCGCGTTAGCGGTGTCATGGAAGCCATTTATAGCCTCATAGATCAGCACAAATAACAGTGCCAGAACTAATAATAGACCTGTATGAAATTCTAAACCTGTAAAAAGATGTAGCATAGACGTTAAGCCATTATATGTTGGACATGAACGCGGCGCATTATCAGTGACAAACGCTGGCGGTGGAAGCAAAATCTAACCTTTTTTTGATTTAACTACCCATCAAAAAAGCACCTCATAGCAATTACCCCATATTTTTCAATACATTAAAGCAATCAAACTTATTCTGAATTTTTGAAACTTTTTAACGATATTTCCAGAAAATAATCGTTGTTTGCTTTTTTTAGACGAATTTTTCTAATTATAATACGTCCTGTATAGTTTTCATCAGTTCTTCCTCAAAGCTTTACATTACAATCCCGGTGAGATGACGTAAAATATCCCAGTTATCAATGTAATTACGCTTAAAATCAAACATATATAGAGACACTTATTGTGAAAAATTTCGACGTTATTATTTTAGGTGCTGGTGCAGCGGGTTTATTCTGTGCCTCACACTCTGGCAAACGCGGTTTGAAGACGCTAGTGGTTGATAACGGGAAAAAATTAGGCAGAAAAATATTGATGTCCGGTGGCGGGCGCTGCAATTTCACTAATATGTATGCAGAACACAGCAATTACATTTCAACAAACCCACACTTTTGTAAGTCAGCACTTGCTCGCTATACACAGTGGGATTTTATTGCCTTAGTGGCCAAATATAATATTCCCTATCATGAAAAAACCTTAGGGCAGCTTTTTTGTGATAATAGTGCACAAGATATCGTCGATATGCTGCAAAGTGAGTGTAATCTACCTAATATCACTATCAAGTTACGCAGTGAGGTGACTGCCGTTGACAAAGCAGATGATGGTTTTTTAGTCACGATCAACGGCTCTCAAGTAAGTACCCACTCACTTGTCGTTGCAACAGGCGGCCTATCTATGCCAGCTTTAGGTGCGACCCCTTTTGGCTATCGTCTTGCGGAACAGTTTGGGCATACTATTATTCCAACACGAGCAGCACTGGTGCCATTCACCTTACATAAACCCCTTTTAGAAACCTTACAGGTACTTTCAGGTATTTCTGTCCCTGCAACGGTAACAGCGGCAAGCGGCACCGTATTTAAAGAAAATATTTTATTTACCCATCGAGGGCTTTCTGGTCCAGCTATTTTACAAATATCCAGCTACTGGAACCCTGGCGAGTACGTGAGTATTAACTTACTTCCAGATATCTCCGTCAATGATTTTATCGTTTCAGAGAGACAACAGCACCCAAATCAATCATTGAAAAATACCTTAGCTAAATTATTACCAAAACGGCTAATTGAGGTATTACAAGCCCAAGGACAAATCCCTGAGTTTGCTCTAAAACAGCTTAATCATCCTCAAATTGAAGCGTTACACACCACCTTACACCAATGGCAGGTGCAACCTAATGGAACGGAAGGTTACCGTACCGCCGAAGTGACATTGGGTGGCGTTGATACTCACGAAATATCATCTAAAACCATGCAATCACTTAAAGTACCAGACCTGTATTTTATTGGTGAAGTGATGGATGTGACCGGCTGGCTCGGAGGTTACAATTTCCAATGGGCATGGAGCTCCGCGGCTGCATGCGCGGAAAGCTTACCTCTCCCTTTTGCAAAAAACGACTAAAAAACACTCGGCCTTAACCAGACTCTTAACAGGATTGCTCTGTTAAAGTTATCGGCCTTTATTTATGGCCAAATAATCTTAATCCATTGAAAAATAATGGTTAATATTTAATTTCATATAAATCATATAATTGCAGTTTTAATTATAAGATATATTATTTTGGTTAAAAATAATGCTTTACAAACGATAGTGATAACTATTATCATTATCATCACTTCCTCAACAGGGTTACTTAGTCACCCTTTGCAGGGAGTACGACATTGCTCACATTGCTTCCAGTGTTTACTTTAGCCAGCCTTGCGCTGGCTATTTTTTTATTCACACCACATTCTCTGCAATCACCTTATATCTTATTCAAATTTTTTGGATCCTATGGTTAATGGGAGCTACTTTTCTCTGTGTATAAATTGGTTAAACTGTCATCAATACATTTAGAGCGAGTTCAACCAAGGTTGAAACCCGTACAGGAGAGAACACGATGATCTATTTACGCAAAGCGAACGAACGTGGTCATGCAAATCATGGGTGGCTCGACAGTTGGCATACTTTTTCATTCTCTAGCTACTATGATGAGCAATTTATGGGCTTTTCTGCGCTGAGAGTGATTAACGAAGACTTTATTGCTGCTGGCCAAGGGTTTGGAACACATCCCCATAAAGATATGGAAATATTAACCTACGTGCTCAATGGTACTGTGGAACATAAAGACAGCATGGGCAATATGGAGCAAATCCCTGCGGGTGAATTTCAAATAATGAGTGCGGGTACGGGTATTCGTCACTCTGAGTACAACCCAAGCAATGAAGAAGAGCTACATCTGTACCAAATTTGGATCATTCCTGAAAGAACAGGCATTGAGCCACGTTATGAGCAAAAACGGTTCGACTCCAAAGACGGCAAGCAATTGGTGCTATCACCGGATGCACGTGATGGCTCATTAAAAATTTATCAAAATATGGAACTGTGGCGCTGGGCATTACCTGCTAATGAAACACACACCCATGCTATCGCTGATAAACGTGTCGTGTGGATCCAGCTCGTTAAAGGGAATGTTGAAGTGAATGGCCAAAAAGCAACCACCAGCGATGGTTTAGCCATTTGGCAGGAAACTGAACTCTCCATCAAAGCGAGTGAAGATAGTGAAATCCTGTTGTTTGACTTACCATCAGCAGAATAATCATTTTCACAACAAAAAAGGCTCTACTTTGGTAGAGCCTTTATTATTTATTGATTCACAAAACCAATTACAGTTTTGGCCCTGCTTTCACCAGTGCAGCGCCTGCTGGGGTGTCCGTGTACTTATCAAAGTTGTTCACGAAACGTTCCGCTAAGTCTTGCGCTTTTTCATCCCACTGTGCTTTGTCTGCATAAGTATTACGTGGGTCAAGGATATTGGTATCCACACCCGGTAATGCTGTTGGGATTTCTAAATCGAACACTGGCAGTTTAATCATGTCTGCTTTTTCGATGTCACCACTTAAAATAGCGTCAATGATGGCACGTGTATCTTTGATGGAAATACGTTTACCTGTACCGTTCCAGCCTGTATTCACTAAGTAAGCTTTCGCGCCCGCTGCTTCCATACGTTTAACTAATACTTCAGCGTATTGTGTTGGATGCAGTGATAAGAATGCCGCACCAAAGCAAGCGGAGAAGGTTGGAGTTGGTTCCGTGACACCACGCTCTGTACCTGCTAATTTCGCGGTAAAACCTGATAGGAAGTGGTACTGCGTTTGCTCAGGCGTTAAACGAGAAACAGGAGGTAACACACCAAATGCATCTGCGGTTAAGAAGATAACTTTTGTTGCATGACCCGCTTTAGAAACAGGTTTTACAATATTTTCAATGTGGTAGATTGGGTAAGAAACACGGGTGTTTTCTGTTTTTGAACCATCATTGAAGTCAACTGAACCATCTGCCAACACCATCACGTTTTCCAATAACGCATCACGTTTGATAGCGCCATAGATGTCTGGCTCAGCTTCTTTAGATAAGTTGATAGTTTTTGCGTAGCAACCACCTTCAAAGTTGAATACGCCGTCATCATCCCAACCGTGTTCATCGTCACCAATTAACTTACGTTTTGGATCGGTAGAGAGTGTGGTTTTACCTGTTCCAGATAAACCAAAGAAAATGGCTACATCACCTTTTTCGCCGACGTTAGCAGAACAGTGCATAGATGCAATGCCTTTTAATGGCAGCAGGTAGTTCATCATAGAGAACATACCTTTCTTCATTTCGCCGCCATACCAAGAGCCGCCGATCAGTTGCATGCGTTCGGTTAAGTTGAACGCAACAAAGTTTTCTGAATTCAAACCTTGTGCTTTCCAATTCGGGTTAGTACATTTTGCGCCATTCATGACGATGAAATCAGGTTCGAAACCCACTAATTCTTCATCAGATGGGCGAATGAACATGTTTTTAACGAAATGCGCCTGCCATGCAACTTCGGTGATAAAACGTACTTTTAGACGAGTGTCAGCGTTCGCACCACAGAATGCATCAATGATAAACAAACGTTTACCTGACAGTTGTTCAGTCACTAAATGTTTGAGATCCGCCCAAACTTCTTGTGACATAGGTTTGTTGTCATTTTTACCTTTACCTTGGTCTGCCCACCAAACTGTATCGCGAGTCACGTCATCACGTACAATATATTTATCTTTTGGTGAACGACCAGTAAAGATACCTGTATCAACCGCAACAGCTCCTAAAGTGGTTACTGTTCCACGCTCATAACCTTCAAGTCCAGGCTTAGTTTCTTCCGTGAATAATAGCTCGTAACTTGGGTTATAAACCACTTCAGTTACATCATGAATACCGTACTTTTCAAGTTCCTTCAGGGTAATGCTTTTAGCGCTCATTATATTGCTCCTGGTAAACATAACTAATCTGCGGATGATCATAATTCTTTACGACTAATTAACAGCGATTGCTATCAAAGAATTGAAAATGTATGATTTTTTTTAATTCATAATGAGACTTAGAGCACGTAATAATGCTTTAAAATTATAAGAAAAAGGTGCAGAATTGCACCCTTGTCACATAATTAGGTTGCTAAATCGTATCAGTGAAGTTGCTGATTTAGCTCATTATTTAACCCCTGAAGATCGGATTCAATAAATACATAATGTGAGCCACAAAATTCACATTCCATATCAATTTTCCCATCTTTGTGCAAAATATCGATAACATCTTCCTTAGGTAAGGTGGCTAACGTACTTTCGCAACGCTCCCTTGAACAAGTACAACGAAACTCGACAGATTGAGGGTCATATAAAGTGACATCTTCTTCATGATAAAGACGATGTAAAACCTCTTTCACATCCAATGTGCTCAGCTCTTGGCCTTTAATCGTGGCAGTCAGTTGCACTAAGTGGTCAAAAAAGTCATGGCTTGTTTCATTTGCTGCTGGCAAAACTTGCAATAACATACCACCTGCACTTGGTTTCCCATCTACTTCACCCACACGGATAAATAAACGGGTTGGTAATTGCTCTGATTGGCGGAAATAGGCATCAATGCTTTCTTCGATAGAATCCCCTTCAATAGCCACAATCCCTTGATAACGTTCACCTTGGTTCGGTGTGATGGTAATAACCATAAAACCGTTACCAATCATTTGCTTGAGAGTGCTACCCGCCACAACTGGGCCATCTACACGTGCAACACCACGCATCTGTTGTAAATTATTACCGTTGATAACCGCCAAATTAACAGGCCCATCACCTTGAATTTGCACAGTAATATCACCATCGAACTTCAACGTTGCCGTCAATAAACTGGTAGCAACAAGTAACTCACCCAACAACCCTTTTACCGCTGTTGGGTAGTCATGGTTTTCTAAAATATGTTCAAAGGTTTCATCAACACTGATCATTTCTCCACGAACAGAATGTTGTTCAAATAAAAAACGGTGGAGTAAGTCTTGGTTTGCCATAATATCTCTCTATTGCTCGGGCTGTTGCTCAGGCCGTCATTAAGACGACTCATGAGAATTTGTTTGTTTAAACTTTAACAGGGTACGCCGTTCTTTCTTATCCGGGCGTCGCTCTGGATGTGGCATCGTCAGTGCATTCATCTTACGCGCTTGTGCCATTTTCTCGCGTTGATTAATACTTTCTATCGTTTCACAGTACAGCAACTGAGCTTCCGGTGCACCTTTGCGCTGGCTACTGATTTGCATGATTTCAACCGTTCGTTCATCATTACCTTGCCGAAGCTTAACGATTCCATGCAGCTCAACAATTTTCCCTGGCTTAGTTCTTTGCCCATTGTAATGGACTTTGCCGCCTTCAATCATTTCACGGGCGACCGCACGCGTTTTATAAAATCGCGCAGCCCACAGCCACTTATCAAGGCGAACAGGTTCTATAATGGATTGATTCATGGGGCCTCCTCAACATAAGTCTGAATCAAACTAAGAAGAGGCTCCCTCTACTTCCGGGATGATGCTATCGACGATAGGAAGGGGGATTAGCCTCAAAGCATTTATCATAATATTCTGTGATATTACGCAAACGCTTCTTATTATTCAAAACACGTAGCACAATCAACGAACCATTTAACAACGCACACACCAACAAAAATAGGATAAAAAGCGCACTACATATATACTGAGATACCACTTTTTCATTGGGTTCTTCATGCAACACAATTTGCAATGTCCCATTGGCATCTACTGATAAATCCGTAATGACACCTTCAATATTGAACGGTGTATTGATCAGAAGATTTGATAACCTTTGCAACTCTTGCCAACGCTGTAATGGCGATAGCTCATTAAAAGAAGCTCCCTGTATCGAATCAACTAAAGGCTTGTTTTCATCACTAATTAATAAAACACCACCAGGAGGCGGACTATTAATTTTGCGCACTTCTCTATCTATTTCTGTCCTGATAAAATCATATATGGTGTCTTCCACGATGTTTTCCAAGGCCTCAGCGCTACCAGCACGCAATAAAACATGAGCCCCTTTTAGTTTTCCCGTAGACGCTTTCTTTACTAAAGAAGGCCAATCATCTGTACTCCCTAGGTTAGTCAGTGCATTTTTTAATTTTAGGCAGTTATCAGAATTATGGCACAGTTGTTCTGTCCCCATGATGATAGCCGAAAAATCAAAGATAATATTCATCCCTGATTTCATAATATCCCGCTGTAATCTTGGGTTAACTCCTGTCGAGTTTTTATCTGGATGCAATTGGCTTTTGACGGTATCAAGCAATGATATTGAGTGTTCAACAACCTCTGATTGAGGTTCAGTCTGTAAACTAACATCATTCCAATAAATACCAGAGCAATCAAACGGCACAAATTGAGCTTGGTTTTCTTTATTCAAATTCGGTGATCGGTAACACATCCCTTTTCCTTGGGCAACTAATGTATCCCCAACTTTGAGCTGACGGGAAGCGAGCTCATTAGGACTCTCAGCCTTGATTTTCTCTGTGCCACCTAGCCACGCAAAACCCAGTTTTATTGGCAAATCTATCGGTTGATATGCAAATATCAGGGCCATCGTTAATAAAGCCCCAACTAACATCAATACATTCTTTTTGAACCGTTTGTACGGGTAATAGCGCTCTTCTTCATGCAAAGAAAGATACTTACCGTGCCTGACCACCTCACCCGTCGTATAAAAATCAATATTTACAGCTTGGTTTTCTTCGTATTTTAAATAATTCGTCCAATGATTAGGGTAGTGCAAGTCAATACCAGCAATAGACGTATTGGTGGAATATTTTTTATCCAGTTCGCCATAGAGTTCCCAGCGCTTTGGTTGGCCATGAATGCATTGAATATCTTGATATTGTCGGGGAAACATCCTAGAACGAAAGAGAATAAGTAACCCAATAATAAACGTAATCGTTGTGATCACTAATCCTGATTCCTGTAATAAAGGAATCGAAACAAGGGTTAAATAACCAAATAAAAAACTCAGGCAGATAATCGCAGCACCAAGCCAACCTGTAGAATGGTGTAGCCGATGTTCTTCATTCGTCTCTTTACGAACTTTCAATCGCTCAATACTATGCTGGCCACGTTCTTGAATTGCCGCATCAGGCCATGTTGAATCGATAGGCATACCCGTTTGCCATTCACTACTGAAATCTTTCAGCGAATGGCTATTCATTGAAATAATTAACGGCAAGTGGTCTGTTTCCACTATTTCCATAACATTTTGGCGTTGCAAAAAAGGCTCAAGCTGTGAAGGGAGCTGAACCTCAATTGTATCAATAAAATAGCGCCAACTATTTCCTTGCTCTTGGCGTAAGTTAAAACGTGTCAATGAATGGCAAACTGTCGCTATGATTGAGTTTTTTTTGATTTGCCATGGATGCTGAGATGTATTTGTTGATATAGCAGCGCAATAATTTAAATACTGGGAGATGGTTTGGTAATCTGAATCAATCATTTTCCTAAATGATGGTGACGCTACAGAAGGTATTTGATAGACGCCAGAATGCCGCCCCCGCCTAAAATATAGGAAGGAAGCCATTATAGTCAGGCTAATAACAATTATAGCCGTTATAATGACATGGTTCAGCATTGTTTCCCCAATGAAAAATGAATAAGAAAAGCATATCAGCCCTCACACTTCCTAAAAATAAGCCGATTCCTATTCTATTTGTAGTTTTTATTTTAAATTACAACACGTTGTAAAAAATGTTTTATTTGTTTACCCGTATTATTTGTTTGAGTCAATTATACTAACAGCATTTTATCTACTCGATAATATCTATCATTTTATTTTGATATAGGTCATAGTTGTATGATGATTTCGAAATACGGGCAGTGCTAGGTAAAACGCGTCTCGTAAATCAATGAAATATGCTTTTAGCAATAGATTTCACTCATCCTGTTCGGAAATCGTTATGACAGAGTTAAAAAAACCTAAAATCTTGAATATTCAAGATGTTGCTCAATCAAAATTATTCAGCATTCAATCAGTTGACCTCGAATTTAGTAATGGTGAAAAACGAGTCTATGAAAGAATGCGGCCCGCAAAACGCGAAGCGGTTCTTATTGTTCCTATCATGGGTGATAACCTCATCCTCATTCGCGAATACGCTGTCGGGATTGAAAGCTATGAATTAGGCTTTCCCAAAGGTGCTATCGACCCCGGTGAAATTGCCATTGAAGCAGCCCAGCGTGAACTCAAAGAAGAAATTGGCTATGGCGCTAATCACATGGTTCAGCTCGCCAAACTGACGATGTCGCCATCATACTTTTCAAGTAAAATGAATATTCTTATCGCTCAAGACTTATACAGGGAAAAACTCAAAGGAGATGAGCCTGAACCTCTACAACAAGAGCTATGGCCAATATCTCGAATGATGGAATTACTGGAACACCCTGATTTCAACGAAGCTCGGAATATTAGCGCACTTTTCTATCTAGAACGTTACCTAAAAAGTGTTAGGTAATAACACTTAACATTACATCTGCTGTATGTTATTTCTATAACTAATCATTAATATAGGTATATAACCTACTGATATATTAAACGTCTCTATAGAAAACACCCCATGTTTTAAACCAACAATGGGGTGCTAATTATAGGTATTTAACCAACAATAATTTTAAAATAGCTCTTGGCTGGCCCCGCCTTCCGTAGAAATTGTCGTACCTACCTCTTGTACCGCATGTTCTTTCGGTTCAGTTCCTTCAATAAAATACTCACGACGGGAGGAACCTAATTTACCTGTTCTGCTATCAATGGAGACCGAAATAACACCTTTAGGCGGCTTCATTGTTTTCACTGGTACCCCTGCTAAAATAGACTTCATAAAGTCGTTCCACATGGGTTGTGCACTTTTGGCCCCAGCTTCACCACGACCTAATGTTCGCCTATTATCATCGAAACCAATCCATGCAGAAGCAACAACATCTGGGCCATAGCCAGAGAACCAAGCATCCTTAGAGCTGTTAGTTGTCCCTGTTTTCCCACCAATATCACGGCGACCACCTAAATCTCTCGCTGCACGCCAACCTGTACCTGACCAACCAGGCTCGCCATAAATATTGGTCATCATCGCATCCCTAATTAAGAATGCAAGTGGGGTATTAATTACATGAGGTGCATATTGGTCACCAGAGTTCCCGTCTAAGTTAGCTGCCGTCGTTAATTCCATTGTTGGCTCTTTTATGACGGTATTATCGCCTGATTGTGTCACTTCTTCGGTAGACTCATCATCAATACCTTTGCTCACAATAGTGCGTTCCGTATCACCATAAATTACCGGAATATTCGTGCAATCAGGGCATGCTATTTTAGGGTTGGCTTCGAAAATAACCTCATCATTATGATTTTCGATCTTCGAAATGTAGTATGGGTCAATCAAATACCCACCATTGGACATGACAGCATATCCACGAACCATTTGCATTGGTGTGAATGATGGCGCACCTAGCGCTAACGCCTCAGTGCGGTTAATATTTTCCGCTGGAAAACCAAAGCGAGTCAGATAATCAGCCGCATAATCCACCCCCATGGCTCTCATCGCACGAACCATCACAACGTTTTTTGATTGGCCTAAACCTTGACGTAAACGAATAGGCCCATCATAGCGAGGAGGTGAATTCTTAGGACGCCAATCAGAACCTGCACCTGCATCCCAACGGCTAATTGGTACATCATTAAGTAATGATGATAATGTCAGGCCTTTATCCATTGCCGCTGTATATAGGAAAGGTTTAATATTCGAACCAACTTGGCGTAATGATTGGGTGACTCGGTTAAACTCACTCATATTGAAGTCAAACCCACCTACTAGCGCAATAATCGCCCCATCATTTGGATTTAAAGCAACAAATGCCGCATTCGCATCAGGTACTTGCCCTAACCACCAGTTATCTTTAACTTTTCGAACCCAAATTTGCTCACCCACTTGCATGACTGCATTTACAGCTCTTGGCGCGGCACCTTGTTGAGTATCTGAAATAAATTTACGCGCCCAACGCACACCGGTCATTGTAATAGGAATTTGCGAACCATCAGCTAACATCACTTGCGCTTCTGAAGCTGTTGCAGATGTCACAACAGCAGGCATTAAAGGCCCATAAACCGGCATTTTTTTCAATTTTTCGACAATCTGCTCTGCTGTCCAAGCCGTTTCATTCTGTTTCCATAAAACCTCGGCAGGGCCGCGATAACCGTGGCGAGTATCGTAGTCGATCAAATTATTACGGACTGCGGTTGTTGCAGCTTCCTGATCTTTACGGATCACCGTAGTGTAGACTTTATACCCATCGGTATACGCATCTTCACCATATTTATCAAACAAGGTTTGACGCGCCATTTCGGCTAAATACGGCGCAGAAAAATCAATTTTCGGCGCATGATACGAAGCAACTATTTTTTCATTTTTTGCTTGTTCATACTGGTCTTGAGTAATGTATTTCTCCTCAAACATGCGAGAAAGAACCACATTACGACGACTTACCGCACGGTCATAAGAGTACAGAGGGTTAAATGTAGAAGGTGCTTTTGGTAAACCTGCAATCATCGCAATTTCACTAAGCGTCAACTCATCCACTGTCTTACCAAAATAAACGTACGCAGCTGCTCCGACGCCATAAGCACGGTTACCTAAATAAATTTTATTCAGGTACAACTCCATAATTTCATCTTTAGTAAAAAGCTGCTCAATGCGAATAGCCAAAAATGCCTCTTTAGCTTTACGCATGAGGGTTTTTTCAGGGCTTAAATAAAAATTTCTCGCGAGCTGCTGAGTGATTGTACTGGCCCCTTGAGATGCATGGCCAGAAGACGCCATTACGGTAACCGCACGGAAAATACCAATAGGGTCAATCCCATGGTGCTCATAAAAACGGCTATCTTCAGTGGCGATAAACGCTTTGATCATTAAAGGAGGAATTTCTGCCAGAGGTAAAGGAATACGACGCTTTTCCCCATATTGGGCAATCAATTCGTTATCCGCACTGTATACCTGCATTGGAATTTGCAGACGAATGTCTTTCATTGTTGCTACATCAGGTAACTCACCTTCCACATATTTATACATGCCATAAATCGAGGCGGTTCCAAAAAAAATGCAACAGAAAACAAGAATAAAAAAATATTTTACGAACTTCACCGGAAAATTCCCATGCTCGGCTAACAAGAGGGTTTAGATATCACTAACACACAGTATAAAGCTTATACAGCACAATAGAAATCGTAATTTATTTGTTAATGATAAGGAAATTAACTATGTATACATCAAAATGGAACATTGGGATCGACCTCTATCGAGATAGAATACAGCTAGTCGCTGCAAAGCGGCGCAGACAATACTGGCATTTATGTGAATGTTGGCAACAACAATTACCATTCGAGCTAACTGATAATTCTAGCCATGAACAATATCAAATTTTACTGAATATTTTATTACAATGGCGTCAGAAATTACCTAAAAAGTGTTCCGTATCCTTCGCATTACCCGCTGTCCGTACAATAAAACAACAAATTTCATTACCCAGTGAAATCAAATTGCCACAACCAGAATTAGGGTGGTATTTACAATCTCAAGCTGAAAAACGTTTTTCTATGCACGCCCAAGAGCTGGTTATCGACTATCGCGTCATCAAACAACAGGTTTATTTTAATGGGGCCCGCCAGTCAGATATTACTTTTTGGCAAAATCTATTTACAGAAAGCGGGTTCAATCTGCTTGCTATTGATGTCGCCCCCATAGCTTTACGTTATGTGGCAAGAAACGCGGGTTTACCCGATGAATGCTGGGTTATTCATTATCGACAAGGTGAATGGCTTTGGTCAGGGCCAATTAGCCAACCAGCTAATTATAACCATTTACAAGATACCGATATACCGACACTTTCCCACTTGCTGCCCTTTATTGATCAAGAAAAAGCCTCACCTATTTACCTCATTACAGATCATGAACAGATTTCTCGTACTGATGAGGTAGCTCACCACTGGGAATTACGCCAAGCTTTTCAACAGCATAATATTAAATTACCACAGTTACTGGGGGATTTTGTGATTGCTGCCGGTCTTGCTTTACGTCATGGAGATATTTAATTGATGGAAATATACCAAGTTAACTTTCTCCCTTGGCGCCAACAGCAAATAAAAAAGAAGATACGAGAGTTTTTACTCTTTTGTTCTGTGGTTTGCTGCTCAGTGATTATAGCGTGTGTTTTTTTATTTATTTTTCAACAAATTGAAATGAAAGACCTAAAAAATAGAAAGCACAATAACCAACTACAATATGAACAGATACAACAATTAGTATTGCAAATCGCGACTCAACAAACACAGATTAATAGCTTAATGAGCAAAAAAAGAAAGATAGATAGCATCATAGTAAATAACCAATTTTTACTTAAGTTACTACAAAACCTTCCAACTCTAACTCCACCCAAAAGTTGGCTAACAAATCTACAGTTAATGAATAACAAAATAGAGATCAAAGCTAACAGTTATGATTTTCAAGATATCAATTCGCTTGGCTTACAGCTTAAAAATCACCCAGGTTTGAGTGATATTCAATTGAAAAAAATCAGCCGAGTGAATCAATTAAACCGTTTACACCTCACAGCCAAATATCAAGGAGTGCTCGATGAATGAGTCCATACATTCTTTTTGGTATCGCCCATTTTGGCAACAAACCCTACCTGTTTGGTTCTTAATTGTGCTTTGTATCACTGCGGGGTATTTTTTATACTGGAAAAAAAATCAAAATCAGATCATGGAATTAACCATTGAGAACCTGAATTTAATTGAAGCAATTACAAGAGAAAAGAAAGCTCTCTATCACTCACCTTCGTTACAACAACTTGAAAAACAAGCTCAATCACTAAAGCAATCCGTTGATATTAAAGAAGCGCCTCTTGAATTACTGACACAGTTAAATACCTTGCTCTCACATTCATCTGTGACACTTAATCAATTGCAACCAACAGATACCAATACCTATTTTATGGAGTTCCAAGGTCACTTCATTCCTATTTATCACGTTATAGAACAGCTTCTTACCCTTCCTCAAACCCAGAGATGGCATTTTCATGACATAAAAATATATTTAAAACAAGGAATTATCATCACCTCCATCTCATTTTCATTGTTCAACGACACTCTCGCTATCAAGGATGAAAACCGCAATGAATAGCTCACGAACTAACATCCTCATGCTGATTGCTGGGGGACTCTTCTTTTTATCTTCATTTTTAATCTCTGCCGAAGAGGTTAGAGATCCCTTTGCACCACTGATACCTCCCTTAGTAACAGAAAACCAGCCTACCCCGGAAACAGCAGTAGCGCAGGTAACGCCAAGTAAAACATCATTAACCCAAAAAATATTTAAATTAATCTCAACCAATGTCCAAGAGGTTCGTCATCTATTAGAACATCCAGATACTTCGTTATTATCAAAAAATGCCTCTATCCATCACGATATCACGACAAACAGCCTCATTATTAAAGAGGATCCAGATCGATTAGCACTGATTGATGAATGGATAAAACATCAAGATAAGCCAAATAAACAAGTACAGATCACTGCACATATCATTAGTAGCAGCCGAACTGCATTACAGGAGTTGGGCTTAGAATGGGGAATGATGGCAGGTGGAAATCTAAACGCTAATCACTTATATCGCTACAATCGTTACTCTTCAATATCAGGACAATTTGCCTTCAATGTTCTTAGTCTTGGTGATGGTTTACTTGAAATGAAACTGAAAGCATTAGAAAAAGAAAATCTGCTTTCTATTATTGCGAGTCCTCGTTTAGTTGCTTCGCATCAACAACCCGCAAGTATTCAGCAAGGTACAGAGATCCCCTATGTCACCAGTAATGACAAGAAAACACACGTACAATTTAAAGATGCCGTTCTGGGTATGGATGTTACCCCCTCGATTGTGCGTGATGAAAAAATTGAATTAAACCTTAAAATTAGTCATAACTCACCCGATACTGCTCTCACTAGCAGCCAACATCATCACTTAGCCATCAATAAACAAGAAATCGCAACAACCGTAACCATCAAAAATAATGAAACCCTTATCCTTGGGGGAATTTTTCAGCAAAAACAAGAAAAAACAGAGATGGGCTTACCCTTTTTATCTCATATCCCTTTTCTAGGTACATTATTCACAAATACGGCAGAGCATACAGATAAGCGTGTCCTTATTGTTTTTATAACACCAAAACTTATCAATATTTAACATGGAAAAAATAACGCATATACTTCAAATAGTTGAATACACAATAAGTCAAAGATGACAAAAAAAAATATTTTTTATGGCATAAACCTACCGGATAAATTTGACGCTGGCGTCGTTTTAGCATACAAGGTTATCCATTGAGTGTTCTAACTATCCGTAGATTAAAGAACAAGCTGTCAGTCGCTTATAAAACAGCCACAATTAATGTTGCTCTATTCTTAACAGAAATAACTTGCTGATACCAATAGCTAGAAACTGTTAAAAAGCATGATAAACAAGGCATTAGACAACATAGACGGCTCAAGTATCGAAACCTGTAATTTTAAATATGGCACTTTGCTTGCTTAGTGCCATATTTATATAGTTGCAATTCAGGTTGATGTATTGAGATAATTTTCTTATCTGATCTCACATCATCACTTATGAGGTTTCAGTTTAGGTCCCGCCGCTAATCTGATTGGCGGGGCGGGTAATCATTAACGAATAATCGTAGTAATACCAAAAAACATGGCAGAGAAACGCAATATCTTTCTGGTTGGACCAATGGGTGCTGGCAAAAGTACTATTGGCCGTCAGTTGGCTCAACAGCTTAATATGGAGTTTTTCGACTCTGATCACGAGATAGAAAAACGCACTGGCGCAGATGTAGGCTGGGTATTCGACCTTGAAGGTGAAGAAGGCTTTCGCGATCGCGAAGAAAAAATCATCAATGAGCTTACAGAGAAACAAGGCATTGTATTAGCAACAGGTGGTGGCTCTGTTAAGTCCAAAGAGACCCGTAATCGCCTATCCGCTCGCGGTGTCGTTGTTTATCTTGAGACCACCATTGAGAAACAATTATCTCGTACACAACGTGACAAAAAACGTCCACTGCTACAAGTTGACGAACCCGCACGTGAGGTTCTTGAGAAACTGGCTGACGAACGTAATCCTATGTATGAAGAAATTGCTGATATTACCATTCATACTGATGAGCAAAGTGCAAAAGTTGTTGCCAACCAAATCATTGAACTATTAGAAAAAAACTAATTGTTCATGGTGTTATTTTCAAAAATGAACTCAAGGTAAAGCAAGATGGAAAAAGTCACCGTCACTCTAGGCGAACGTAGTTATCCAATCAATATTGCACCCGGCTTATATCAACAAACGGGGGCATTTGAGCCATTAACTGCGGGTCAACGAGCAATGATCGTGACAAATGAAACTCTTGCCCCTATTTATCTCGATAAGATAAAGAATGCCCTTGAAACTTCAGGCGTAAAAGTTGATACCATCATTCTACCGGATGGTGAACAATACAAATCATTATTCATTATGAATGATGTATTTACCGCATTACTTGAAAAACACCATAACCGTGACACCACCCTCATCGCTCTTGGTGGGGGCGTCATTGGTGACCTAACAGGTTTCGCAGCAGCAAGCTATCAGCGTGGAGTACGTTTTATTCAAGTACCTACGACCTTATTATCTCAAGTGGACTCTTCTGTCGGTGGTAAAACCGCCGTCAATCACCCACTAGGGAAAAATATGATCGGCGCATTTTATCAGCCCGCTTCTGTTGTGGTTGATCTCAACTGCTTAAAAACTCTCCCACCAAGAGAACTTGCCTCCGGCTTAGCAGAAGTCATTAAATATGGCATTATCCTCGATAGTGAATTTTTTAGCTGGCTAGAAGAGAATATTGATGCCCTCGTCTCTCTTGATGACCAAGCGATGGCTTACTGTATTCGCCGTTGTTGTGAACTAAAAGCACAAGTGGTTGCTGCGGATGAAAAAGAAACCAGTGGGTTACGTGCATTATTGAACTTAGGCCATACCTTTGGTCATGCTATCGAAGCGCATATGGGCTATGGCGTCTGGTTACATGGTGAAGCTGTCGCGGCTGGCATGGTTATGGCAGCAAAAACAGCAGAATTACTTGGTCAATTTACTCCTGAACAAACTCAGCGGGTGGTCACACTTTTAGAGCGTGCATCACTTCCCGTCAAAGGCCCTTCACAAATGAAGCCCGATGATTATCTCCCACATATGATGCGAGATAAAAAAGTGATGGGTGGAAAACTGCATTTAATTTTGCCTACCACTATCGGCCATTCGGAAATGCGTTCAGATGTTGATACGCAGACTGTCATTGCGGCAATATCATCCTGTATGTCATAAAACGAAGAAAAAGCTGAATTTTTACTGGCGTTTTAAAATGTTACTGGTAGATGTTCACTAAAGTCGTTAAATTATACGGTATGCCTACGCCTATATACGAAACTCTGAAAAAGCGTATTATCAATACCACTTTGGCTAGCGTGGTATTACGAAAGGATATATGCTTTAAATAAGCAGCGATATCCTGCTTGGTCGTTAGAGGTTGTACTGATAAGAGACATTTTATCTCTACTATAGGCAAATTTTATTCGGGAGAGGAAAATGGACGAATTTAAACCAGATAACCAGCCTCAAGGTCAAAATGATCTTAGGCCTGATACATCAGATAGACCGACAGGGCGCTCACGCCAATCATCATCTGCTGCAAAACCTAAAATTGCACTTTCACGTCAACATATTATGATTGGTGTGGGTGTACTGGTCTTATTGCTGCTCATTATTGCTATCAGCTCAGCGCTGAAAGCCCCTACAGAGCATGAAAAGCAACAAACAACGGGTACCAATAATTCACAGAATATCGATTTATCGGGTTCCTCATCGTTGACAAATTCACAAGGTCAAACGCTATCAGGGCAACCGCAAGAAATCACTGGTTCACAAATTACGCCAACGCCAACCCAAGGCGAACCTCAAACTCAACCAAATGGTCTGGGTGAGCGAATCGAAATACCTGGCGATGTAGTTGATGCCTTAAACCAAGGCCAAGTTTCTGTGCCAGGCACTAGCCAGCCACAAAATACGACACCGTTAACGCCACCAACCGTTAAACCTGTGGAACAACAACCCGTAGTCAAACCAGTAACGCCAGAAAAAACACCTGTAAAACCCGTTGAGCCAAAACATCCTGTGCAAACTAAACAGCCAGCAAAATCAACGGCAAGTAGCCAAGGTAGCAATATCATGTCTGCACCAGCAGGTAGCTACACATTGCAACTCAGCAGTGCAAGCCGCTCTGATACACTGGAAGCTTTCGCAAAAGAAAACAAATTGGCCAATTACAAAGTTTATAAAACCATACGTAATGGGCAAACTTGGTATGTTCTTATTCACGGAAATTATAGTTCAGTGACCGACGCAAAAAATGCAATAGGGACCTTACCTGCTGCAGTACAAGCGAAAAAACCGTGGGTTAGAAATATGAAACAAGTCAAACAGGATCAAAAATAACAACGTTTTTCCCCGGGCGCATTATGTTGTCCTGACAGAGTATAAATGCAGTTACTCTAAACGATTGTAATAATAAGACGGCATGAAAAAAAAACGCGCTTTTTTAAAATGGGCTGGGGGTAAATACCCCCTTGTGGAAGAAATCAAAAAACACCTTCCACAAGGTGATTGCTTAATTGAGCCTTTTGTTGGTGCTGGGTCAGTGTTTTTAAACACCAGTTATGATTCATACATACTGGCAGATATCAACAGTGACCTCATCAACCTTTACAATACGGTTAAAGACCGCGCTGATGCTTTTATTGAAGAAGCCCAGCAAATCTTCACACCTGAATATAATACTTCCGAACAATATTATTTAATGCGTGAAGCCTTTAACCAATCGACCGATACTGAGAAACGCAGTGTCCTTTTTTTATACTTAAACCGCCACTGCTATAATGGGTTATGCCGCTATAATTCTCGTGGTGAATTTAACGTTCCTTTTGGCCGCTATAAAAAGCCCTATTTTCCTAAAGAAGAATTAC
This sequence comes from Providencia hangzhouensis, assembly GCF_029193595.2. Lineage (NCBI taxonomy): Bacteria > Pseudomonadati > Pseudomonadota > Gammaproteobacteria > Enterobacterales > Morganellaceae > Providencia > Providencia hangzhouensis. The sequence goes on along the minus strand of NZ_CP135052.1, from coordinate 101,885 downwards.
TGTGGTTTGCTGAAAAATCACAAAATGCCACGTTTATGACTCAGCATTATGGTGAAACTTTGCTCAACGCAAAAGAGGGGTCTGTTGTCTACTGTGACCCACCATATGCACCTTTATCAGATACAGCTAACTTCACGGCGTATCACACGAATGCCTTTAATTCGCTCGAACAACAAAACTTAGCTATTTTGGCTCAAAAGTTATCAACAGAAAGTAAAATTCCTGTCTTGATCTCAAATCATGATACCCCGATGACGAGAGAGTGGTATTATCAAGCTCAATTGCATATTGTAAAAGTACGTCGCACCATTAGTAGAAATATATTAAACCGGACAAAAGTCAATGAGTTACTGGCATTATATCCGGGTATACCTAATAGCCTTTCTCCTAGAAAAACGGATAAGAAAAAAACGCAGCGCCTTGTACCTAGCGATGAATGGCTCTCAGATAACGATTAATAATCGGAGACAATAATGAAAAACTTTCTCATTGCCCCATCTATTTTATCTGCTGACTTTGCACGTTTAGGCGAAGATACCGCCAATGTTCTTGCAGCTGGTGCCGATATTGTGCATTTTGACGTTATGGACAACCACTACGTACCCAACTTAACGTTTGGCGCACCTATATGTAAAGCACTGCGAGACTACGGAATTACTGCACCTATCGATGTTCATTTAATGGTGAAGCCAGTTGACCGCATTATCCCAGATTTTGCTAAGGCCGGTGCAACCCATATTAGTTTCCATCCTGAAGCCAGCGAACATGTTGACCGCTCACTACAGTTAATTCGCGAACATGGCTGTACCGCGGGGTTAGTATTTAACCCAGCAACACCACTTAGCTACCTTGATTACGTCATGGATAAAGTTGATATGATCCTACTCATGTCTGTGAACCCAGGTTTTGGAGGCCAATCGTTTATCCCACAAACACTCAATAAATTGCGCCAAGTCCGTAAATTAATTGATGAAAGTGGCTATGATATTCGTTTGGAAGTCGACGGCGGTGTCAAAGTGAATAATATCGCAGAGATTGCAGCGGCAGGTGCCGATACCTTCGTTGCGGGTTCTGCTATTTTCGACCAACCGGACTATAAAACCGTCATCGACGCGATGCGTAACGAATTACAAAAGGTATCTCAATGACTGAAGTAGTATTAGAGAATATCAAAGCGATCGCTTTCGATTTAGACGGCACACTCGTAGATAGTGCAGCTGGCTTAGCTGAAGCCATCGACAACATGCTCAAAGAATTTAATTTTGCCCCTGCAGGTAAAGAACGCGTTTCTATTTGGGTAGGTAATGGTGTTGATGTGTTAGTTGAACGCGCACTTTCATGGGCGGGTGCCGAAATCACACCTGAGCGACAAAAAAAAGCTCGAGCCAGTTTTGATAAATTCTATGCAACGTCCGTCACAACAGGCAGCCAACTGTTTCCTGAAGTAAAAGACACTTTAGAGCAATTAGCAAAACATGACTTACCTATGGGGATTGTTACTAATAAAGCGACCCCATTTATTGCGCCATTATTAAAGAAATTAGGTATTGAACACTACTTTTCTCTAGTCTTGGGTAGCGATGACGTCAAAGCTTTAAAACCGCATCCTGCTCCCCTCTACCTAACGATGGGAACATTCGGTTTACGTAAAGAAGAATTGCTTTTTGTCGGCGATTCTCGTAATGATATTATTGCAGCGAAAAGCGCTGAATGCCCGTGTGTCGGTCTGACCTACGGTTATAACTATGGTGAATCTATTGCACTGAGTGAACCGAACTGTGTATTAACACATTTTTCTGATTTATTACCTGCAATCGGGTTATCTGAAATAAAATAAGCAAGGACATAACTAAATGAGCACTCCCACTGAAAAATTAAAGCAACCCCAAAAACCAATCGTATTCAGCGGCGCACAGCCTTCCGGTGAATTAACCATCGGTAACTACATGGGTGCATTACGTCAGTGGGTACAAATGCAAGATGACTACGACTGCATTTACTGTATCGTTGACCAGCACGCCATCACCGTTCGCCAAGACCCTGTTGAACTGCGTAAAAGAACCCTCGATACACTTGCGCTCTATTTAGCATGTGGTATTGACCCGAAAAAAAGCACCATTTTTGTGCAGTCACACGTACCACAACACGCTCAACTGAGCTGGGCGCTTAACTGCTACACCTATTTCGGTGAGTTGAGCCGTATGACTCAGTTTAAAGATAAATCTGCCCGTCACGCAGAAAATATCAATGCGGGACTCTTTGATTACCCAGTACTAATGGCAGCAGATATTTTGATTTATCAAACGAATCAAGTACCTGTTGGTATTGACCAGAAACAACACCTTGAATTGAGCCGTGATATTGCTCAACGCTTCAATGCCATTTATGGTGATATTTTCACTGTACCCGATCCATTCATTCCGACTGGTGGTGGTGCCCGTGTTATGGCTCTGCAAGATCCAACCAAGAAAATGTCTAAGTCCGATGATAACCGTAACAACGTTATCGCCTTATTAGAAGACCCGAAATCTGTCGTGAAAAAAATCAAACGTGCAATGACTGACTCTGAAGAGCCACCGCGTATTCGTTATGATTTAGAAAATAAGCCGGGTGTTTCTAATTTATTAGATATTATGTCAGGCGTAACTGGCAAAAAAATTGCAGAACTTGAAACCGAATTTGAAGGGCAAATGTATGGTCATCTTAAAGGCGCTGTGGCTGAAGCCGTTTCCGGTATGTTAACCACACTTCAAACTCGTTATCATGAATTCCGTAATAACGAAGCGCTGCTCAACCAAATTATGGATGAAGGCGCAACCAAAGCCGCTGCTCGCGCACAAGAAACGTTAGATAAAGTTTACGAAGCTATTGGTTTTGTTAAACGCCCTCAGTAACAATCATTGTATTAACTCAGTAAAAATGGGGTTTTTCCCCATTTTTACTCTAATCAATTTTCACCAATTAATTCATTGATGCTGTTTATTTCACCTTAACGCTCTGAATCTAATTGTTCATTATTTTTCAGAACATCTTGCGCCTTGCTGTAGCTTTCAATTAATAATTGATAGGCAGGGAAAATTTGCGTGTAAGCCATTGCCCACTCCGCAGCATCTTCGCGGTTCCAAGTCCCTTGCAATTCTGAAGCAACAGCAGCAGTATCCATTGGAACGACACCCGCTTGAACGACACGCGCTAAGGTAATTTCTTGCGCCATTTTGCTGTAAGTGCCTGAGGCGTCAATCACCACAAATACTTGGTAGCCATCCATCACCGCACTAATTGCAGGGAACGCCATACAAACACTGGTAATAGTTCCAGCAATAATCAGTTGCTTTTTACCTGTTGCTTTCACGGCCGCCACAAACTCTGGGTTATCCCATGCATTAATTTCACCGCGGCGTGCAATATATTGTGCATGTGGTGCATTTTGATGAATTTCTGGTATCAACGGGCCATTTGGGCCTTGAGGTACAGAAGCAGTTGTTATTACTGGAATTTTAGCTAGGGAAGCCATTTTAGCCAGAACAGCGGCGCGAGCACGTAATTCCGTCATTGGCATATCACCTACAGTTTGAAATAAACCACTCTGGTGATCGATTAATAACATCACCGCATCTTCTGGGTTAATAGCAGGACGTTGACCATTAAAATTAGCTGGGCTACTCATGATGAAACCTCTCAATCGATAAAATATGAAACCTATTTTTGATTTAAAAATAGAACGATATCCGCTCCGTTTTCGTGTTATTTAGATTAATTCATCGATTTAAAGCTGAGTAGTCCAGTTTTTGATAAACACTGTTCTATAAATAGAATAATTAGACTTTATTTTATTGTTCTATCACTGCAACAATGAAACCTATTTTTGCCACTACTGCCAAATGATTTGCTCCTTTATTATTCAGTCATCAAAACAATTTTAGGAGCAAAACCATGAAAAAAATTATTGGTATCTATCAATCTCCTCGTAGCCATTGGGTAGGAGACGGCTTCCCTGTCCGTTCAATGTTTAGCTATAACGATCATGGGAAATACCTCAACCCATTCCTTTTGCTCGACAGAGCGGGGCCTTTTGATTTCCCAAGCTCAAATTCAACAAACAGAGGCGTTGGAGAGCACCCACACCGTGGGTTTGAAACAGTCACGATTGTGTATGATGGCGAAGTCGCCCACCATGACTCTACGGGTGAAGGTGGTGTGATAGGCCCAGGTGATGTTCAGTGGATGACTGCAGCATCGGGTATTTTGCATCAAGAGTATCAGTCTGATGCCTTTATGAAAAAAGGTGGCACACTTGATATGGTGCAACTGTGGGTCAATTTGCCAGCAAAAGACAAATCAGCGGCCCCCGGCTACCAACTGTTAGAAAGCCAAAGCATGCCAAAAGTCGCATTACCCAATGATGCAGGTACATTGCGAGTGATTGCCGGTGACTATTTGGGCAATAAGGGTGCAGCACAAACCTTTAGTCCATTGGATGTATGGGATTTGCAGCTTAACAAAGGTAAAACTGTGGGTATCCCAACTAAAGCGGGACGCCATGTCGGTTTAGTCATGCTACGTGGTTCAATATTTGTTGATGGCCGTTCTGCTTTAAACGAAGGGGAACTGATGATCCTCGACGATACAGACAGCAATATTCTGTTAGAAGCCACAGAAGATGCCTTAGTGCTGTTACTCAGTGGTGATCCCATTAATGAGCCAGTTGTTGGCTACGGCCCCTTTGTGATGAATACTGTTCAAGAAATCAATGAAGCCATAAATGATTTCAACAGTGGGAAATTTGGCCGCATTCCTGAAACACAATAAATAACGAATATTTCCCTGATAGCCTAATGCGCTATCGGGGAAATTTATTTCACTGACGGCGAAATATTATCTGCTAAATAATTTAACAGTAATTGGATTGACGGCAACAACCCTTTACGTGATGGATATACTGCATGAATGATATCTTCAGGAAACTGCCATTGCGGTAATACCTCTATCAAATTCCCTGATTCAATGTCTTTTTCTACCACACCATAAGGTAGCCTTGCGATCCCGACACCTTTTAGTGCCGCGCGGTATAACGTTAAGATATCTGTTGTCGCTAACTTAGGGGTAAAATGCTGTGTAAAGCTAAGGTCGTCACTGTTTTTGAGGGTTAACGTGTAATTTTGTGAATGCTCTGTATTCGCTAACATCGGGTAATCCACCAGCTTTTCTGGTTCTATGAGTTCACCCTGCTCTGCGAATAATTGTGGGCTAGCCACTAATATACGCCGTGAATACCCTAGTACTTTCATCATTAAGCCTGAATCATCTAAGGGCAATGAACGCACGCGAATAGCTAAATCCAACCCTTCACTAATAACATCAACAGGGCGGTTAACCGCTAAGATTTGGATATCGATATCAGGGTATTTCATCATAAAATCTACAAGTAATTCATTGAGATATACTTGTAATAGTGCAACTGGGCAGGATAGTTTGATCGTTCCTTTAGGATGTGACTGAACGGAACAAATCAATTCGTGAGCAACTTCAGCTTCATCAACTACATTTTTACACTGCTGATAAAAAACTTGTCCCACTTCCGTGACATGAAACTGGCGGGTAGAACGGTAAATCAATGAAACATTAAGATTTTTTTCTAAGTCTGCAATGCGACGACTTAATTTAGATTTAGGGATCCCTAGAGCCAAACCCGCTTGTGAAAACCCACCATATTCGACAACTTTCACAAAATAGTAGAGATCATTTAAATCATATTGCATCTCATCCTCCCAACATTCCCAATCGCAATATCACCATCTTACTAAAAACCCTAAAAAAGCGCTTTAAAAATGAATACTGCCACTTAAGGCCTGCAAACAAAACAAATAGTCTGGTGAGCAAAACAACTAATTCACGATAACAAAGCGAAATAAATTAAAGTGACAGATTCGCTATTGGAGGTTTCGCATGTACCGCGCACTCAGGGAATTACTTCACCCCTATCGTTTCACATTATTATTTGCACTTATTTTACAAGCTATTGCAGGCCTCTGTTCACTCATTCCATTAATAGCAATTAGCCAAGTTGCAGTTGCTCCCGTTCATCAATATTATGAGTGGGTTATTATTGCTTGTACCGGTGGTGTAAGTTGGCTAATTTGCCAAACTCTTGCTCTGTATTTAACACATCAAACGGATAACCATCTCTGCCATCAAGTCAGACTACAACTTCTGAATAAAGTAGAAAAACTTCCATTAAACCACTTTGCCCAACATGGTAGAGACGGCTTTTTACAAATTGCAGATCGCGATGTGCGAGGGTTACATCAATTAACCGCTCATGCCCCCGCTGATATTACAAAATTGATTATCCTCCCCACAACAGCAACTCTCATTCTATTATGGCAAAATGCCCTACTCACCGTTTTTTGCTTAATACCGTTAATTGTCTCTGTTTTTTTATTTAGACAAATGCGTTCTGTGCGTTATCAGGCGCTATACACCGCACGTAACCAAGCAATGGGCTCTCTATATCAACAATACGCCGAACTCGCAGATAACCCGCTGCAAGCAAGGCAATATCCTAATCAATCCATTCAAAAGAAAGCATCACAAGCTCTATATCAATTTGAAATCGCCTTTAAACGATGGATAAGAAAAATAGGTGCCTTGAGCTCACTGACCCAAGTCGGTATCAGCAGCACATTGCTGTCATTATGGGTTATTTTTGGGGTCTCATTGCTGCCAGCGCCCGCGCCTCTCGATCAAATCATTTTGTTCATTCTATTAATCAGCAGTATCGCCGCACCGGTTGCTGCAATGGGGCATGGCGCAGACGCCTTAAACCTTGCCGTCAGCGCATCAGAACGTATTCGCCAGTTTCTAACTGAACCAGACATGCATTACGGAGAAAAGGACGTTATCCCATCCCAAGGTGAGCTCAAACTTGTCCAAGTTGACGTTAAAATAGGTGATAATCCAATATTATCAAATATTAATATCACCGTAGAGCCTAACGAATTTATCGCTATTGTCGGGGCATCTGGTGCAGGGAAAAGTACTTTATTACAGCTTATGGCGCGCTATTTAGACCCAACTGAAGGAAATGTGCTCTTTAACTCAGCGCCATTACCATCTCTATCATTGACAAGTTTGAACCGTACAGTTTCCATCGTCATGCAAAACTCCCCTCCTTTTCCTTGTTCTATCCGTGAAAATCTACAGCTATTTGCCCCCAACACCACTGAAGATAATATGTACCGTTATCTTAATGAACTAAACTTATTATCGATTGTAAAACAACAGCCTAAAGGGCTAGATGCCGTAATAGGGCGAGATATGGTGTTATCCGGTGGAGAAGCTCAACGCCTCGCAATTGCGCGTGCACTCCTATCGTCAGCGCCTTTATTGCTGCTTGATGAACCAACATCAGCGCTTGACCCACAAAATGCACAACGGGTTCTCAATTTATTACACTCCGAGCCGCGAACCTGTGTATTAATTACCCATGACTTAAGCGGTTTGAATCTAGCAGACCGCATATTATTGTTAGACAACGGAAAATTAATCGCACAAGGCTCGCATCAATACCTTTCAATACATTCAGAACCCTATCAGAAACTTTTACGTGCCTTGGAGGATAACTGTGCTTAAACGCTTATTGTACACCGTACGTAATGCTATATTTTGGATGACGCTAAGCGCTGTTTTAGAGGGAATTAGCGGGTTATTTTTATTTGTTGTTATTTTAGATTGGCACCTTGATACCACAATGCCATTAACATTATTCGCTCTTTCTATTTTAACGACATTAGCCGTAACATTTATAGCCACTCAAAAAGGCTATTTTGCTGGGGGGTTAGTGATGCGCTATCTTGCTACGGCACTTATTCACCATCTACCTCTTTCATTACAACCCATATCAAACAGCAACCAACTAATTTCAGGGCCGGTATCACAGGTTATGTCTGTACCTGCACATTTGTTGCATCCTATTATTAGTGGGTTAATTACACCTTGTACTATCGTGATCGGGGTTTTAATCTATCAAAGTACATTTGGCGCTATTTTACTGTTTATACTCTTTTTGTTATTAATTTCTTTACGCTTGTCTGCCAGCAAAATTGCTTTTTTCGAACGAGCAGTTCATGAGTCAGAACAACAAGCAATGAGTGCACTCAACCAATATGCTCTCCACCAGCCATTGATTCGTCGTTCAAGTACTCACTATGAGCACCTGCATCCTAAACTTGCCTTAGCATCCCAATATCAAACTCAGAGACAACTACAACGAAGAAGCTTGCCATTTCACTTATTATTTTCATTAATGGTACAAACCGCGTTTATTACGCTCTTTGGATTCGGAATTTATTTAGTTGATCATGCAAAGATGCCACTAAACATGTGGCTAGCCGGGTTAGTTTTATTAGCTCGTTTAATTGAGCCTATGTGGTTACTTTCTCATTTAGACCAATCAATTAGGCAAATGAAAAAAGCAATTCAACAAATCGAAAAAGCCTTGAAGGCCCCCGTGTTGAACTTTCCTTATCGTTCATTAACACCCACTATCGATAGCGTTAGCTGTGAACAGTTATCATTTTACAGTGATAATAAAAAACGCATTTTACAAAATATAAACCTTAACTTTAAAGAACATACAATTACCGTCATTGTAGGTCCATCAGGAGCAGGAAAAAGTACATTATTAGGCTTACTCACCCGCTTACAAGACCCAACACATGGCAGTGTGAACTACGGTAATAAAAATATTAAAAACCTATCACAAGAGGTGTTGTGTGCTCGCCGGGGAGTCTTACTGCAAGATAGCCGTTTATTTAGCGGTAGCGTACGCCAAAATTTGGTACTTGATGATGATAATATTGATGACCGGGCAATCAGTGCATTACTGATACAACTTAATTTCACTGCCAATCATACGTTCTTAGAAAAAGAGGTAGGTGCCGGTGGTATGTTACTTTCTGGAGGACAAAGACAACGGCTGTGTATTGCAAGGCTGATTCTACAGCATCCTAATATCATTTTAATGGATGAACCAACGGCAAGCCTTGATAATATCAATACAGCCTCCGTGATTGACCTTATTACTCAAGCAAAACAACAAACACGTATCATCGTCACCCACCAGCCTAATCTCGCTCGCCAAGCAGACCATGTTGTGTATATGGAGAAAGGAAAAATTATTGCCCAGGGAACACATCTCGAATTAATGGCGAATATACCGTGGTACCAACAGTTTATACAACAAATGCCTAAGACTTAGGCGTTATATTGCTAGCAAGTGCTTATGGCCAAATACTCTCTTTGCCATAAGCACATCGCTTTATATTAACGCTTACCAAACAACCGGTGCTTAAACTCTTCAATTCGGTGGTTATCTAAACGGTTCTGCATGGTTAAGCTCCAACTTGCGGATAACCCTGCAGCACTTAAAAGCCGCTGATACAGCTCTTCATCATAAGGGGCGTGAAATGCAATCATAATCGCTTCTTGTACTGAAATATCACTATTGCGGCTTAATAAGGTTAATGGCGTATTTTCACTAACATTGCCTGTTTTAATGACACGGTACAACCAACCACAGCGCCCATTGTCTTGCATCATTTGTGCAAAATTTTCAATTCCCGTTAACCCATTGAGCTTATAACAAGGGGAACGAGGCTGAGTGACCTGAATACGCGCATCACCCCATGCAAAAATATCCCCAATAAATACATTTTCTTCACTCATACCCAATGTTGATATATTTTCCCCAAATGCAGAGGCAACAAATAAATCGGCTAAATCAGGATACGCATTTACCCAGAAATCATAATGTTCACGAGGATAATGGCAAAGTGCTCTATCAGGCCCGCCATGGAAGCGTTTTTCAGCTTGTTCATCGCCATCAAGTCCCAATTGCCCTAACATCAATAACCCATCGGCAGCTTGCTTGTGAATAGCGCTGTGCCCACAAAACTGGGTTGCTTGGACTTTACCGATAAAAACTTGGGGAGATACTTTCATGCAAGATCACACCTTAATACTCACATAGGATGAAATAACTGTTACTGTGTTCAAGTTACCATAACCCATGGTTAATAACCTCACTAATTTTTAGCAGGGCTCCTATCAATGTCAGCTCTAAAATAATATATATCAATAGCCCCCAAGTGAGCGTAATCCACCAAGAATTAAACCACTTTAAAAATATCCATGGAAACCCAAGAATACGCGATACGGTTATCCCTGGTAACCTCAATTTTGGTATCCCTTTTGTCTTTGGTACTATTTGCCAGATGATCATTAACAAGAACATACCGCTAAACATGATAGTTCCCACCTGATTATCACCACCTTTAATTGTAATATTCACTACGTCAGCAATGACAGACATAATGAATACATATATCCCTGTTAGCACCATTATCGAAAATAGAAAATCTACCAATAAAAATATAGCGCCAAAAGTGTCTTTATTTTTATTTAAAAAGAAAAATAATAACGCATCGCTAAGATATAAATAGAAAATAAAAATCATCGCAACTGCGATAATAACCCGGTTATCGATATCCGGAGACGGCGCCGCAATACAAAATATACTTCCCCAAAACATAAGAAGAAATAAATGAGAAAGAGAAAAACATACTCTAGGTTGACTGAAAAAAGCGGCCACTGCTGGATTAACTCGATCTGCAAGCTCTGGGTAATTTTGTATCAACTGCTGATATTGCTTCATCAACAAATCCAGCACCCCAGGTACTAACCGCATCCACCCAGTCACTTCTGCCTGCTTTCCAATTAAAAATTGCATTGTAAATGCTGAGATCGAGTACTTATGTGATGCTTCAATTTCGCAATCTCGCCATGCACGTTCAACAGCAGTTTTACGTAATTGATTTTGAATACCTTCTTGAATAAACATTGGAACCACACTGTCTGAATTATAATCATTTAACTGCCAATTCAATAATTCAGAAGCACAATCTACGGTCGATTCCATTAAGCCCTGCTGTTGTGATAATGCTTTGGCAAAATCCTTATGAAACTGAGCAAAAATGTGTAAATTGCCTTTTTCCATCACATGAGCCCAAAGAAAAGATAGCGCGGCCTTCCCTTTGCTTTCATTCTCCACAATCAGGCTCGCGACAGTATCAATTTCATCTTGAGTATAAACAGCTTCAGCCACAGTGATAGCTGGTAAAGGTTCATCCACTACAAATGTGTTTGATAGCCAATCAGAAAAATAAATATCTTGATACCTGGTGTGTTCATTTAATAATACGGCTTCACCATAACTTTCGTCTTCAGAAGCAACTTCAGGCTGAGAACTCACTTGATAAGAGGATACGTTTTTTGCATTTTCAAATGCTTCTCTTAGCTGCTGATACTCTTTTGGATGAGTATCGGGTCGATATTTTTTGAGTTGCTTTGCATAAGCCCTACGGATTTCTTTTTCATCATGAGTGAACGGAATTCCCAATATTTGCCACATATCCATTAATGCAAATCCCTTTCATATCGTTTCAAAAGTTGAACAACTTGCTGGCGAAATGTTGCGATCAAGCGTAAATCTTGGCTATTTAACGCTATCTCAAACTCAGTTGTTATCTTATCGACCCAAAGTCTGTCATCACCGAGCAAGAATTCATATAATTGAGAACAACGGGCTAACAATTCTCTATTTTCAGGCATATTCCTTGGATGCTGCTTTAACCCTGCAATTTTTGCCAAGCTGGCTGAAATTTGAGCCTCACTCATTTGACCCGGTACCTTTTCAATCAATAACCGATAAACCTTAGGGCTACCTTGATAATGACACTCAACTTCAAGTAAACCATCAACCGTGTAAGTAAACCTAACTTCAATCGTCACTTCCCCGGCTGGTCGTGGAGGAATATCTATCTTTAATTCCCCAAGGAAAACATTATCTTTGACTAGGCGAGCTTCACCTTGATATACCTTGAGTAAAATATGCTCTTGGTTATCTACAATTGTACTTAGCTCCTGCATCTTACTGATAGGCAAGAAATTATTGCGTTCAATAATAGGAAGATAGTAACCAAATTCAAAACGCTCACCATGCTGTTTCGTGGTATCAACCCCCAATGAAAATGGCATGACATCGGTTAAAACGATATCATCCAAAGCGCAATCTGCCATTACCATACCTGCTTGGACACCAGCCCCTAAAGCAACTGCCTCATCAGGATTTAAATCATGCCGTGGAAATCGCCCGAAAAGACGAGCTACGGTTTGTCTAACGAGAGGCATACGTGTCGCCCCTCCCACTAGCAATATATCGTCAAGATCATTAAGCGAAAAACGGGAGTCATGCAATGCCTGTAAAATAGGTTGTTGAAGACGAGCTAATAAAGGCTGACAACAAGTAGCTAGCTCTTGTTCTGTCATTTTCCATTCAAAATCTGACTCATTCCAATGCATAGAAACATAGCATTCTGGTGCTTGACTCAAGGCTAACTTGAGATGTTCCGCCAATTTCAATAATTCAGGCCGTATCAGAAACTTATCTTTGTGTAATTCGGGGTACTTTTTCAACATCCATTGATAAATCACTTCACGAAAATCATCACCGCCTAAGCGTACATCACCACTACTAGCACAAACTTCGATAACGCCTTCAAACATATCGATGATCGATACGTCAAACGTGCCCCCTCCTAGGTCAAATGTGAGGTATTTATGTTCTTTATTTTCGAGTAACCCAAAAGCAAGTGAAGCGGCTGTTGGCTCATTTAATAACCTTACAACATTCAATCCAGCAAGCTGCCCCGCTGTTTTAACTGCGCGGCGCTGGACGTCATTAAAATAAGCAGGAACTGTAATTATGGCGTCTTTGACGGCATAACCTAACCATGCTTCAACATCATCTTTAAGTTGACGTAACAACAAAGCGGAGACTTCTTCAGCACGAAATACAAGCTTACCTAGTGTTATAGTGGCATCGGTTCCCATATAACGTTTGAAACTCGCTTTAGTTATATTAGGATGACTTTGTAAACGTTCATGAGCAGCTTGTCCTACGATAATCTGGCCTTCATCATCTAAACCAACCACAGAAGGTGTTAGAACGTTTCCTTGTAGATTAGGAATTAGGACTGATTTGCCATCTAACCACAAACTTACCGCACTGTTACTTGTCCCAAGGTCAATCCCCATGACTAAGTGTGTTGCTAAACGATCCATTTTTATTTATTCCTTATTTATCAACAAACTAAATCCATATCATTATTGAAATAAATTAATAACCAATATTTTAAATGATAATGAGTTTTATTTAACAATAAAAAGTAAAGTTTTGGAATCGATATCAAATTGTAGGCATAAAAAAAGCGCAGCATTAACGCTGCGCTTATAGCAAATTACGTTATCTTATAAGATTATTTAGCTTTCGCTGCAAAACGTGCCGCTGCTTCATCCCAGTTCACAACTGACCAGAATGCTTTAATATAATCAGGACGGCGGTTTTGGAATTTCAGATAATAAGCGTGTTCCCATACGTCTAAACCGATGATTGGGTAACCAGATGCGCCTGAAATAGCCTCACCCATTAATGGGCTGTCTTGGTTCGCTGTTGAAACTACAGCTAATTTACCGTCATCTTTCAGAACCAGCCATGCCCAACCAGAACCGAAACGGGTTGCAGCTGCTTTTTCAAACAGTTCTTTGAATGCATCAACGCTACCGAAATCACGCTCAATCGCAGCTTTTAATTCGCCTTTTAATTCAGTACCTAATTTCAAACCTTTCCAGAACAGACTATGGTTTGAGTGGCCACCTGCGTTGTTACGAACAAACGTACGTTGATCAGCAGGAATTTGGTCTAATTTTTGAATCAGAACATCGATATCTAAACCTGCTAATTCAGGTAGTTTTTCTAACGCTGTATTGGTGTTAGTCACATAGGTTTGATGGTGCTTAGTATGGTGGATTTCCATGGTTTGCTTGTCAAAATGTGGTTCCAACGCATCATAAGCATAAGGTAAAGCAGGTAATGTATAACTCATATTATTGTCTCCAGTGACGTAAATACCGCTATGTTTCTCATTTTTACCACAAGGCTCATAGGGTAAACACTTGCGTAACTTCGCACCTTGTGAATAACTATCTATTATAGTTATTTTACTGTTAATGAAAATCATTATCAAACCCATGAGAAATGTATGGATATTTATATTCGCTATGAGAACTTGTTTATTCAGTAACTAATACCAACAACCCCGCCATTTATTTTTCTTTAAATCTACCTTTTATTATATTTTTAGATTTATATGTCAATTTGACATTTAGCATCAAATGATAATCCTGCAAATCTCATTACAATTAATACGTGATCTTCCGCGCAAAAGAAAAACAAATTTAAAAATCGTGCTTTAGTTAACCATTTTTTGACATAGTATTAACATCTGCAAGGAGATAATAATATGACTCAAATAACTAAACATCCCGTTCCTGCTGAAATTGCAAAAAATGCCCTGATAAACGAACAACAGTATAACGATGAGTACCAACGCTCGATTCAAGACCCTGAAGGATTTTGGGGCGAAAAAGGAAAAATCGTTGATTGGATTAAACCGTACACTCGTGTTAAAAACACCTCTTTTGACCCCGGGCACATCGATATCCGCTGGTTTGAAGACGGTACATTAAATTTAAGTGCTAACTGTTTGGATCGCCATCTGGCTGAAAAAGGCGACCAAACTGCGATTATTTGGGAAGGCGATGACCCTTCATCGTCAAAAAATGTCACTTACCGCGAACTGCACCATGATGTTTGTCAGTTTGCGAATGTCCTAAAACAACAAGGGATCCGTAAAGGTGATGTCGTCGCCATTTACATGCCGATGGTTGTCGAAGCTGCTGTCGCGATGCTAGCTTGTGCTCGTATTGGTGCTATACATACGGTCATTTTTGCTGGTTTCTCCCCTGAGGCGGTCTCTGGTCGCGTTATCGACTGTAAAGCGAAGCTTATCATCACTGCAGATGAAGGCTTACGTGCTGGCCGTGCAATTCCATTAAAGAAAAATGTAGATGACGCACTCGCCAACCCACAAGTCACAACGGTTTCTAATGTGATTGTTTACCAACGCACAGGCAACGCGCCGAGCTGGATAGAAGGCCGTGATCTCTGGTGGCACGACGTCATCAAAGGCGTCAGTGCAGATTGCCCTCCAGAAGAAATCAACGCAGAAGACCCGCTGTTCATCCTATATACCTCAGGCTCTACAGGTAAACCGAAAGGCGTTCTGCATACCACTGGCGGTTATTTAGTCTATGCCACACTGACATTTAAATACACCTTCGACTACCATCCAGGTGAAGTCTATTGGTGTACTGCAGATGTAGGCTGGGTAACAGGCCATAGCTATTTGTTATATGGGCCATTATCCAATGGCGCTAAAACATTAATGTTCGAAGGGGTACCTAATTACCCAGAAGTTAACCGAATGAGCCAAGTGGTTGATAAACACCAAGTCAATATCCTTTATACTGCCCCAACGGCTATCCGCGCATTAATGGCCGAAGGCGATAAAGCCATTGAAGGTACAGATCGCAACTCATTACGAATTCTCGGCTCCGTGGGGGAACCCATTAACCCTGAAGCTTGGGAATGGTTCTATAAAAAAATTGGTAACAGCCGCTGCCCTGTTGTCGATACATGGTGGCAAACCGAAACAGGTGGTTTCATGATCACACCACTTCCGGGGGCAACCATGTTAAAGCCAGGGTCTGCAACATTGCCATTCTTTGGTGTTCGCCCTGCATTAGTCGATAACCTTGGTGAACCTATCGAAGGCGCCACAGAAGGTAACTTAGTGATTGTTGATTCATGGCCGGGCCAAGCCCGAACCTTATTCGGCGATCACGAACGCTTCGAGCAAACCTACTTCTCAACCTTTAAAGGCATGTACTTTAGTGGTGATGGTGCTCGTCGTGATGAAGATGGTTATTACTGGATCACTGGCCGTGTTGACGATGTACTGAATATTTCGGGCCACCGTTTAGGTACCGCAGAAATAGAATCAGCGCTCGTTGCACATCCGAAAGTGGCTGAAGCTGCCGTGGTCGGTATTCCTCATAATATTAAAGGCCAAGCAATCTATGCTTATGTCACATTAATATCTGGGGTTGAGCCATCACCAGAGCTATACACCGAAGTTCGCAACTGGGTTCGTAAGGAAATCGGCCCTATTGCCACCCCGGATGTACTTCACTGGACGGATTCACTACCCAAAACCCGTTCCGGTAAAATCATGCGTCGCATCCTACGAAAAATTGCATCAGGAGACACCAGTAATTTCGGAGATACCTCCACTCTGGCTGATCCAGGTGTTGTCGAAAAACTACTCGAAGAAAAACAGTCTATGAGTATGTCATAACGCCAAAAGGCCAACTCATAGAGGCGGCCTTACATACATCCCAACAAGATGGTTTACTCTAAATAATTCGAGGTGCAGCTAGGCGACAAGCGAACGAAACACGAGGAGCATACATAAGTATGTGACTCGTGTGAGTGAGTGCAGTCAACAAAGCTGCAACTTGAAGTATGACGAGTATAACAGAGGAGAACTCTGATGAATGCTACTGCTTACGAAAAGGTAGAGGATAACCCTCGCTTTCAAGAACTGGTTAGGAAACGTAGTCGCTTTTCATGGTTGTTATCTGCAATAACGCTCGTGCTGTATGTGGGTTTTATTTTTCTTATCGCTTTTGACCCAAGTTGGCTTGGAACACCAATATCCGAAGGTTCATACATAACAAGAGGGATCCCTGTTGGTGTAGGACTAATCGTCATTTCGTTTTTACTTACAGGGCTTTACGTCATCCGAGCCAACGGTGAATATGACCGCTTAACGGCAGAAATTTTAAAAGAGGTAGAAAAATGAAAATATTGCTCTCACTCATTCTCTTTTTTACCTCATCAATGGCGTTTTCTGATGCATTGACAGGGGATGTTGAACGCCAGCCTGTAAATATTCAGGCGATTGTGATGTTCTTACTGTTTGTCGGCTTCACTCTGTATATTACCTACTGGGCGTCAAAAAGAACGCGTTCTCGCTCTGATTACTACACTGCGGGCGGGAAAATTACTGGTTTCCAAAACGGGATGGCTATCGCGGGTGACTTTATGTCTGCAGCCTCCTTCTTAGGGATCTCTGCTCTGGTTTATACCTCTGGCTATGATGGCTTAATCTACTCGATTGGCTTCTTAATTGGCTGGCCGATCATTCTATTCTTAATTGCCGAGCGCTTACGTAATTTAGGTCGCTATACCTTCGCTGATGTTGCTTCTTATCGATTAAAACAAAGACCCATTCGGATTCTATCTGCGGTTGGCTCTCTAGTTGTTGTTGCACTGTATCTTATTGCTCAAATGGTTGGTGCAGGTAAATTAATTGAATTGTTATTTGGTCTCAATTACCACGTCGCGGTTGTTATTGTGGGTATATTGATGGTGCTATATGTCCTATTTGGTGGAATGTTAGCCACAACTTGGGTGCAAATTATTAAAGCCATCTTGTTATTAGCGGGTGCAACATTCATGGCCGTTATGGTTATGAAGCATGTTGGCTTTAACTTTAATACCTTATTTAAAGAAGCCGTTGAAGTTCATAAAAATGGTATTGCTATTATGAGCCCAGGAGGACTGGTTTCCGACCCAATATCCGCCTTATCCCTTGGTCTTGCATTGATGTTTGGTACCGCTGGCCTCCCTCACATTATTATGCGATTCTTCACCGTTAGTGACGCTAAAGAAGCTCGTAAAAGTGTGTTCTATGCCACTGGATTTATCGGTTACTTTTACATACTAACCTTTATTATTGGTTTTGGTGCCATCGTTCTAGTCAGTTCCAATCCTGCATTTAAAGATGCTACTGGAGCACTTATCGGTGGAACAAACATGGCTGCTGTTCACCTTGCAGATGCCGTCGGTGGCAATTTCTTCTTAGGCTTTATTTCTGCAGTTGCATTCGCCACTATCCTTGCTGTTGTTGCTGGTTTAACCTTAGCAGGCGCCTCCGCGGTTTCTCATGACCTATATGCGATGGCAATGAAAAATGGTAAAGCGGATGAAAAAGATGAATTACGTGTCTCTAAAATTACCGTTGTTATCTTAGGTTTTGTTGCAATTGGCCTCGGTATTTTGTTTGAAAAACAAAACATTGCCTTCATGGTCGGCTTAGCATTCTCTATTGCGGCTAGTTGTAACTTCCCAATCATTTTACTGTCGATGTACTGGCGTAAGCTGACAACTCGCGGTGCATTGGCTGGCGGTTGGTTAGGGCTAATTACTGCTGTTGTTTTAATGATTTTAGGACCAACCATCTGGGTCAGTATTCTTCACCATGAAAAACCAATCTATCCATATGAGTACCCAGCCTTCTTCTCCATGATTGTTGCATTTGTTGCTTCATGGTTATTCTCTGTAACAGATAATTCACAACAAGGAAAAATGGAGAGGGAACGTTTCAAAGAACAGTTTATTCGTTCACAAATTGGGCTTGGTATTGAGCAGGGTAAATCACATTAACGTCTATCTCTCATAATTATATAGAATAAAAAACGGCTATTTATGCCGTTTTTTATTCTATTAATAATTTAAATGTCAAATAACAATAATCACATCTATTTATAATAAATTCAATTATCATCACTAAAATATAAATATTAAAATCATTACGATGGAAAATTAACTTAAAATAAATAACCATCTATATCATGCAAATACTAAAAATTGGTAGGTTTATATTTTATTTATCCTTGACCTTACTAGAATTTATATCTATTAATTAAAAAGCTAATAATCCTTTTTCTATCTAAACAAGGAAAATTTATGTTTTACAATCCCGATATAAAAAAACTCGAGAAGATAAAAAATTTAAAAATAAGCACATCTACAATTATTGACATTCTAGATGGATTAACATCAGGTAGTGTTTTATCTCATGAACTACATCCTCTTAATATGAACGATTTTTATATCGTCGGACATGCATATACCGTTCAATGGAAATTAATTAAAAAAGAAAAATGTATCATAGAGAAACAATCATCAACATGGGAACAAGTCCAACAGTTTCTCGTACCTGAATTACATAACGCAAGTGGACTTATTTATGTTGCTGGCTATGGTGATTTAATGAAACATGCTGCTCTAGCCGGAGGAATGAGTTGCACCTATTTTCAGCAACTCGGCTTCAACGGTATTATTTTAGGTGGCGCCGTTAGGGACATTCAAGAATTACGAGATCTGAATATCCCTGTCATCGCGAGTAATATAATTCCATCAGACACTCAAGGTGCTTACTATGTCAGTGAGACAGGCACTTCATGCAGAATTGAAGACAATATCATCCAGACTGGCGATCTCATCATTTCAGACGCAAACGGGAGTGTCGTTGTTCCATTAGATATGATTGATAAAGTCTTTGAAGAAGCTGTAAAAATTAATAACACTGAAAATACAATGCTAGCTCAAATTAAATCAGGGAGAAGACTCCCTGATTTAATAAACGAAACAGGAAGAATATAATCTATATGAGGTATTGCCATGTTTACTATCCATACATTAGGCCCTAAAGGAACAAATTGCGAGAAAGCTGCACATTATTATTTAGAAAAAAATGACTTAGATGGAAATGTTATATTACACGAAACACTTGAAATCGCTGTAGAAAAAATAAAAAAGGATAATAACTGCATATTACTCGGTTGTATTGTTTATCCTTATTTACACAACATAGTCTTTCAAAACTTAACTTTTTTAAAGTTGACTGATTGTTTTGTATTGGATACTCATAACATGTTATTTGCAAGTCGCTATACTGACCTGAATAAAATAAAAAAAATAGGTTCACATCCTGCACCTAAAGATTTATTTTCAGAGGTTAATGGCTTAAATAAACCAATTGAGTCTTTATTGTTTAATTCCAATAGTGAAGCGGCTTTACAATGCGCCAATGGAACTGTTGATGCATGTATCACTACGCTAAAAGCAGCTAAAAACCATAACCTCAATATATTACATGACTTTGGTCCCGTTCCTATGGGGTTCTCAATCCACTCAAAGATTAATTAATCATTTAATAAATACTCTATTTAATATTCCCCTATTTTTATATAAGGTAACAATATGAGCCTCTTTTTATCTAAAGAAATGATCTCCTATGATATGGACCTAAACCGTAATGAAGGAGAGGAAAGCAAAATACAAGCAAAATTCATTCATGGTACCGGTTTTACTATTGCCTTTTGGACATTCAAGCCAAAAGCGATTATCCCAGAACATGTCCATGAACATGAAACTGCAACAACAATATTAAAAGGTTCGTTAAGATTAACTGTTGATGGTCGAACCGTTTTCTTACACGCAGGTGACTCTTTTATCATCCCTTCTTGGGCTGTTCATGATGCGGAAGCACTTGAGCCTTCAGAAGTTATCGATGTATATACACCTGTGCGTGAAGACTATCTTGCAAGACAAAATGGTACTCTCACAACGTACCTCAACACATCTCAGTCAAAATAATCTTTCCTCATCCTTACTTTTTACTCTCATGGCCTAGGAGTTGATATGTTACTTTCTTATGATTATGACGTCATTATAGGGAAACATAATGATATTTCTCATCATAAAAAGGGATCTTATAACCAGTCAACATTGTGGAGGCCTTCCTCATGGAAGGACTTTCCCATAGAACAAAATCCGCATTATCCAGATAAATGTGCATTAGAGTATTTTCAAAATAACATACATAACCACCCCCCCTTAGTATTAGCGTCTGAAATTCGTAGCTTTAAAAACATACTGAGTTCAGTAACTGAAGGAAAGGCGTTTATTTTACAGGGAGGGGACTGTGCAGAATCTTTTAATAATTGCCAGTCAACAGTTATCCGTGACTTTATGTTCACTTTTAACCAAATGGCAGGATTGATAAGTCAAGCAACTCACCTTCCAGTGATCAAAATTGGCCGCATAGCCGGTCAATACGCTAAACCTCGAAGTAACTCTTTTGAGACACAAAATGGTATTGAGCTACCAAGCTTTAGAGGTGAGATTATTAACGGTGCAGACTTTTCAGAAAAAAGCCGAACACCGGACCCCCAAAGAATGCTTAGTGCTTATCATTACTCATCTGCTACGCTCAATTTAATTCGGGCTATCAACACATCTGATCCTACTGAATATCAATCTAGATTGAATATCAAAGTTTATCCGGGTTCGACCGAGCAAACACACTACATGTCATTTCTAGAGGATTTATACAAAACTGCAAATTATCTTTCGCAGAAAGAAAATGCTATAAAACCGATGTATATCAGTCATGAAGCGCTCTTACTTCCTTATGAAGAAGCCATGACACGAAAAGACTCTAAAGATAACAAGTGGTATAACTGCTCTGCACATATGGTATGGGTCGGAGAAAGAACTAGAGATCTAAAAAAAGCACATATCGAATATTTAAGAGGGATAGAAAACCCTATTGGTATCAAATGCGGGCCAAATATCACATCAGATACGTTACTGAAATTAATAAAGAAATTGAATCCTAGTCAAGAGAAAGGAAAAATAGTTATCATCATTAGAATGGGAACGGGGGTTATTAAACAAAAGCTTCCAGCTCTCATTAAATCAATTCAGTCCAGTAGAGAGTTTGTCATTTGGATGATTGACCCTATGCATGGTAATACTAAAAATGCCAAAGAAGGATATAAAACACGCTATTTTACGGATATTACTGATGAAATGATTCAGTTCATTCATATATTAAAGGAAGCAGGAGTACATCCAGGAGGTGTCCACTTAGAAATGACAGGACTAGATGTTACTGAGTGCACAGGAGGTATTCCTGAAATCAGCGAAGAAGATATTAGTTATAGGTATCAATCATTATGTGACCCTAGACTCAACAGAATGCAATCTCTCGAAATTGCATATCTTCTAGGTAAAAACTGGAATTAGTTATTTTTACTAACCTAGCCCTCAATGTAGGGCTAGCCATTGCAATAGATAAAAAAATCCCCCGACTAAAAATAGCCGAGGGATATGCAAACATTTATTAGATTATTAGTGTATGCAAATTTGCATAGTGCAGCCTTTCTCTATTAGCCCAATCTTCAACAAGTAAATAAGTACTTGATGGGTTTGCCTTTCTCTCTTCTTGAAGGCTCTTAAACTCTGCTTTATTTTTTGGCGTATAACGCATCAATAATTGGTCTAACACAATATGCTTCTCAGCAAATTCAGAATCCATTTTTAAACGCTTATACAGTGTGTATGTGATGATGGCACTAACTGCCAACATGGAGATCACTGCGACAAAACTGTAATCTATCCCAAAAAAAATTCTTGCTGCATTTAATAGTAAAAATGGTACAAAAAACATCACAAGTATAGAAAGAATAATTGCACCATCTTGCCCATTATTAAATTCGTTTTCTTTCTGCTTATTTACAGAAAGAATTTGATCAAAAATCTTATGATTAGCGCTTTTTGCCTTTTTCATGCGATCCACCTTTGGCACATAAACAATATTTACATGAAATACAGTCAGTTAATGATTACCGCTTATGCTATTAACGACACATTGGGCTGTGTTCTTTCCATTGAAAATTCTATTTATAAATATATTTTATATCTTATGTAATATCTTAAGTTTATTGATTCATTATAAGCACAATAAAATAAAACATCAATTTAACAATTTTTATATATAAAAATAACTATCCAGATAAAATTCAGACAAAATTTAAAAGCGTGATGAACTACTTTCTTAGCAGAAAAAATAACTTACAACATATTATTCATTGATATTATTAATATTTAAATTATAAACACATACTGTTTTTACATATCAATTAACACTATAAAAGCCATAAAATATAAAAAGCCCAAAAAAGTAAAGTAGAATAAATCGATGAACTAATTCCCCTGATTTATTACTTATTTTAATATTTTAGGATTCATCTATCAGTAGGGTATATAAATGAATTCATTTCATACCTATTTAAGAGATGAAGGTTCCAGCTTACTTTCACTGCTCCATTTTCCTTTTTAAGTGGACTGTTACTTATTTCCCAAGTAATTCCATTCAGTACGGTGATGGAAAACCACCTATCAATCATATCCATTAGGTTTCATTAAAATTTTGCTACATATACCAAACAACTTGTGAGCTGTTACTCACTACTTTTCATCGTGAGCTTCCATTGACGATAGGTATATTCATGACTAATGGCCCTGAGAACAGGAATAAAATCAAATAAATCGAGTCGTTAAAATAAAAAAGTCGTTGGGTCATTGGGTTATTGGGTTATTGGGTTATTGGGTTATTGGGTTATTGGGTTATTGGGTTATTGGGTTATTGGGTTATTGAGACATTAAAGCGTTTCAACTCTAACATCAACAATTAGTTAGTTTCCCCAAACGCAAAAAAGCCACCCAATGGGTGGCTTTCTCACTAATTTAATGTCTGGCAGTTCCCTACTCTCACATGGGGAGACCCCACACTACCATCGGCGCTACGGCGTTTCACTGCTGAGTTCGGCATGGGGTCAGGTGGGACCACCGCGCTATTGCCGCCAGACAAATTCTGTTTTGTTCCCGTTTAGTTTTTTCTTCACTAAACCAGAACCTCAATCTCAAACAAGCTGCGTGTCCTTCACCTTTCGGCTTCTCACTTCTCGAAAACAACTCTATCTCTCTAAAACACCTTCGGTGTTGTCAGGTTAAGCCTCACGGTTCATTAGTATTGGTTAGCTCAACGTATCGCTACGCTTACACACCCAACCTATCAACGTCTTAGTCTTAAACGTTCCTTTAGGACCCTTAAAGAGTCAGGGAAGACTCATCTCAAGGCAAGTTTCCCGCTTAGATGCTTTCAGCGGTTATCTCTTCCGCACTTAGCTACCGGGCAATGCCATTGGCATGACAACCCGAACACCAGTGGTGCGTCCACTCCGGTCCTCTCGTACTAGGAGCAGCCCCTTTCAATCTTCCAACGCCCACGGCAGATAGGGACCGAACTGTCTCACGACGTTCTAAACCCAGCTCGCGTACCACTTTAAACGGCGAACAGCCGTACCCTTGGGACCTACTTCAGCCCCAGGATGTGATGAGCCGACATCGAGGTGCCAAACACCGCCGTCGATATGAACTCTTGGGCGGTATCAGCCTGTTATCCCCGGAGTACCTTTTATCCGTTGAGCGATGGCCCTTCCATTCAGAACCACCGGATCACTAAGACCTACTTTCGTACCTGCTCGAGCCGTCACTCTCGCAGTCAAGCTGGCTTATGCCTTTGCACTAACCGCATGATGTCCGACCATGCTTAGCCAACCTTCGTGCTCCTCCGTTACTCTTTGGGAGGAGACCGCCCCAGTCAAACTACCCACCAGACACTGTCCGCACCCCAGATAATGGGGCAACGTTAGAACATCAAACATTAAAGGGTGGTATTTCAAGGTTGGCTCCACGCAGACTGGCGTCCACGCTTCAAAGCCTCCCACCTATCCTACACATCAAGGCTCAATGTTCAGTGTCAAGCTATAGTAAAGGTTCACGGGGTCTTTCCGTCTTGCCGCGGGTACACTGCATCTTCACAGCGAGTTCAATTTCACTGAGTCTCGGGTGGAGACAGCCTGGCCATCATTACGCCATTCGTGCAGGTCGGAACTTACCCGACAAGGAATTTCGCTACCTTAGGACCGTTATAGTTACGGCCGCCGTTTACTGGGGCTTCGATCAAGAGCTTCTCCTTACGGATAACCCCATCAATTAACCTTCCAGCACCGGGCAGGCGTCACACCGTATACGTCCACTTTCGTGTTTGCACAGTGCTGTGTTTTTAATAAACAGTTGCAGCCAGCTGGTATCTGCGACTGGCTTCAGCTCCATGAGTAAATCACTTCACCTAATGCCAGCGTGCCTTCTCCCGAAGTTACGGCACCATTTTGCCTAGTTCCTTCACCCGAGTTCTCTCAAGCGCCTGAGTATTCTCTACCTGACCACCTGTGTCGGTTTGGGGTACGATTAATGATAATCTAGAGCTTAGAGGCTTTTCCTGGAAGCGGGGCATGAGCTACTTCATCACCGTAGTGACTCGTCGTCGGACCTCAGCATGTAGTGAACCGGATTTGCCTAATTCACCTGCCTACATCCTTAAACCGGGACAACCGTCGCCCGGATAGCCTAGCCTTCTCCGTCCCCCCATCGCAATTATCACCAGTACGGGAATATTAACCCGTTTCCCATCGACTACGCATTTCTGCCTCGCCTTAGGGGTCGACTCACCCTGCCCCGATTAACGTTGGACAGGAACCCTTGGTCTTCCGGCGTGCGGGTTTTTCACCCGCATTATCGTTACTTATGTCAGCATTCGCACTTCTGATACCTCCAGCATGCCTCACAGCACACCTTCACAGGCTTACAGAACGCTCCCCTACCCAACAATATCTAAATATCGCTGCCGCAGCTTCGGTGCATAGTTTAGCCCCGTTACATCTTCCGCGCAGGCCGACTCGACCAGTGAGCTATTACGCTTTCTTTAAATGATGGCTGCTTCTAAGCCAACATCCTGGCTGTCTGAGCCTTCCCACTTCGTTTCCCACTTAACTATGACTTTGGGACCTTAGCTGGCGGTCTGGGTTGTTTCCCTCTTCACGACGAACGTTAGCACCCGCCGTGTGTCTCCCGTGATAACATTCTTCGGTATTCGTAGTTTGCATCGAGTTGGTAAGTCGGGATGACCCCCTAGTCGAAACAGTGCTCTACCCCCGAAGATGAGTTCACGAGGCGCTACCTAAATAGCTTTCGGGGAGAACCAGCTATCTCCCGGTTTGATTGGCCTTTCACCCCCAGCCACAAGTCATCCGCTAATTTTTCAACATTAGTCGGTTCGGTCCTCCAGTTAGTGTTACCCAACCTTCAACCTGCCCATGGCTAGATCACCGGGTTTCGGGTCTATACCCTGCAACTTATTCGCCCAGTTAAGACTCGGTTTCCCTACGGCTCCCCTATACGGTTAACCTTGCTACAGAATATAAGTCGCTGACCCATTATACAAAAGGTACGCAGTCACACCCTAAAGGTGCTCCCACTGCTTGTACGTACACGGTTTCAGGTTCTATTTCACTCCCCTCGCCGGGGTTCTTTTCGCCTTTCCCTCACGGTACTGGTTCACTATCGGTCAATCAGGAGTATTTAGCCTTGGAGGATGGTCCCCCCATATTCAGACAGGATAACACGTGTCCCGCCCTACTCGTCGAGTTCACAACACTAACACCTTCGGATACGGGGCTATCACCCTTTACTGCCGGACTTTCCAGACCGTTCTCCTGATGCTAATGCTGATTAAGACTCTGGGCTGCTCCCCGTTCGCTCGCCGCTACTAGGGGAATCTCGGTTGATTTCTTTTCCTCGGGGTACTGAGATGTTTCAGTTCCCCCGGTTCGCTTCGTTTGACTATGTATTCATCAAACGATAGTGCAACGAATTGCACTGGGTTTCCCCATTCGGAAATCGTCGGTTGTAACGGTTCATATCACCTTACCGACGCTTATCGCAGATTAGCACGTCCTTCATCGCCTCTGATTGCCTAGGCATCCACCGTGTACGCTTAGTCGCTTAACCTCACAACCCGAAATTGTTTCAACGTTCACATTACTGTCATGGCTGTGCGTGGTGAACTTCTTCGTTGGGCAGTGCTCGCAATGCTCACGTACCTAAGTACGCTGCGCTTGCTGTGCGCTGTCCGCCTTGAATTTCACACTGCTCGCGCATGCCGCTCGAGTTTGTGACCGAAAATTTCAGGTCTGAAATTTTGAGAGACTCTCACATTGTTTAAGCGATAAACAATGTGCGTTGTTTTCAATTTTCAGCTTGTTCCAGATTGTTAAAGAGCATAATTATTCGCAATAGACTATTACTAATCTATTCTGAATAATCAGAAAAATTATGGTGGAGCTAAGCGGGATCGAACCGCTGACCTCCTGCGTGCAAGGCAGGCGCTCTCCCAGCTGAGCTATAGCCCCATAAAGGTATTTTCGGTATCAATTAATCTCTTTATAAGATTTTCTTATTCGGAGGTCTTTTTTCTTAGGCAAGGCGTGGATTAGCGAAGTTTACTTTTGGGTAAACGAGCTGAGCCATAACGCAGCATAAGAGAAAAGTGGTAGGCCTGAGTGGACTTGAACCACCGACCTCACCCTTATCAGGGGTGCGCTCTAACCACCTGAGCTACAAGCCTATCGATACCGCTACTCTATTTCATCAGACAATCTGTGTGAGCACTTCACAAAAACACTTCAATGGTAAGGAGGTGATCCAACCGCAGGTTCCCCTACGGTTACCTTGTTACGACTTCACCCCAGTCATGAATCACAAAGTGGTAAGCGCCCTCCCGAAGGTTAAGCTACCTACTTCTTTTGCAACCCACTCCCATGGTGTGACGGGCGGTGTGTACAAGGCCCGGGAACGTATTCACCGTAGCATTCTGATCTACGATTACTAGCGATTCCGACTTCATGGAGTCGAGTTGCAGACTCCAATCCGGACTACGACGTACTTTATGAGTTCCGCTTGCTCTCGCGAGGTCGCTTCTCTTTGTATACGCCATTGTAGCACGTGTGTAGCCCTACTCGTAAGGGCCATGATGACTTGACGTCATCCCCACCTTCCTCCGGTTTATCACCGGCAGTCTCCTTTGAGTTCCCGACCGAATCGCTGGCAACAAAGGATAAGGGTTGCGCTCGTTGCGGGACTTAACCCAACATTTCACAACACGAGCTGACGACAGCCATGCAGCACCTGTCTCAGAGTTCCCGAAGGCACCAAAGCATCTCTGCTAAGTTCTCTGGATGTCAAGAGTAGGTAAGGTTCTTCGCGTTGCATCGAATTAAACCACATGCTCCACCGCTTGTGCGGGCCCCCGTCAATTCATTTGAGTTTTAACCTTGCGGCCGTACTCCCCAGGCGGTCGATTTAACGCGTTAGCTCCGAAAGCCACTCCTCTAGGGAACAACCTTCAAATCGACATCGTTTACAGCGTGGACTACCAGGGTATCTAATCCTGTTTGCTCCCCACGCTTTCGCACCTGAGCGTCAGTCTTTGTCCAGGGGGCCGCCTTCGCCACCGGTATTCCTCCACATCTCTACGCATTTCACCGCTACACATGGAATTCTACCCCCCTCTACAAGACTCTAGCTGACCAGTCTTAGATGCCATTCCCAGGTTAAGCCCGGGGATTTCACATCTAACTTAATCAACCGCCTGCGTGCGCTTTACGCCCAGTAATTCCGATTAACGCTTGCACCCTCCGTATTACCGCGGCTGCTGGCACGGAGTTAGCCGGTGCTTCTTCTGTCGGTAACGTCAATCGCTGATGATATTAGCATCAACGCCTTCCTCCCGACTGAAAGTACTTTACAACCCTAGGGCCTTCTTCATACACGCGGCATGGCTGCATCAGGCTTGCGCCCATTGTGCAATATTCCCCACTGCTGCCTCCCGTAGGAGTCTGGGCCGTGTCTCAGTCCCAGTGTGGCTGATCATCCTCTCAGACCAGCTAGGGATCGTCGCCTAGGTGAGCCATTACCTCACCTACTAGCTAATCCCATATGGGTTCATCCGATAGCGCAAGGACCGAAGTTCCCCTGCTTTGCTCCTGAGAGATTATGCGGTATTAGCTACCGTTTCCAGTAGTTATCCCCCTCTATCGGGCAGATCCCCATACATTACTCACCCGTCCGCCGCTCGTCAGCGAGAAGCAAGCTTCCCCTGTTACCGCTCGACTTGCATGTGTTAGGCCTGCCGCCAGCGTTCAATCTGAGCCATGATCAAACTCTTCAATTAAAAGTAGCTTGATGCTCAAAGAATGTTTACTGTCGTATGTCTTCTTGCGAAAACATATTACCTATTAGTTCATATATATGAATTAACGTGTTAGTCACTCTTCAAGACTTAAAATCAAATATTTTTTTGATAGTGTCCTGTGAGTGCCCACACAGATTGTCTGATAAATTGTTAAAGAGCGTTGCGACTAAATCTTTCGATTTTCGGACTTGATTCCGTGAATCAGGTCGTTGTCGCGAGGTGTCGTATAATACGTTTTTTATTTAGAAAGTCAAGCGTTTATTTTCAACTTTTTTCTTTCTCACCTCTGTTATCACTGGGTTATGAAGTTTTCTTCTAACCGGTTTGTCGTGACAACGGATGCGCATTATAGGGAGTCGAAAAATTCTCGCAAGTGTTTTTTTGAGTTTTTATCTTGTTCGTGTTTTTTTTAGCCAAAAACATATTTATAAGTTAAATTAGGTCTATATGTTGACTATTTAAGCAGCAATCACACATCTACTCACGTAATATATGCATCTAAGAATTATGCTTTGAGATGAATTATGGAATTAAGTAAGCAACAAACAGCCTCACAAAAAAATCGCTCTTATATTATTGCAGAAAATCTTGGCCAGTTGATTTTAACCAGCGCCTATTTACCTGATTCCATTTTACCCAGCGAATTAGAATTATCAGAACAATTCCAAGCGAGTCGAACAGCAATAAGAGAAGCAATAAAAATATTAGCGGCAAAAGGAATGGTATTAGCACGCCCCAAAATAGGTACCCGTGTTATGCCTCCCTCAAATTGGAATTTTTTAGACCAAGATCTCTTAACATGGTGGTCCAATAGTGAAGAGCAATCGGTCGTGATGGAACACTTTAAAATGGTTCGACTCGCAATAGAACCTCAAGCTTGTTATCTTGCGGCTATACATGCGACAAAAGAACAAAAACAATCATTACAATTATTAGCAAGTGAAATGCAGTTACTCGCCAAAGAATTTGACAGAGCGCATTGGGTGAAAGTTGATTATCATTTCCATTTAACTATTTACAAAGCTTGTGCCAATCCTTTCTTAATTTCTTTTGCTAATTTATTCCGTTCTATTTATCTGCGTTACTTTGATGTCATTACTAATAATGAGGTTATAGAGGTCGAAATTCATCAACAACTTGCCAATGCAATTATTCATGGTAAAAGTACAGTAGCACTCGACCTTTGCTATAACTTACTAACGATTACCCAAAAGCAAGACTAACAAAACAATATTCCATTAAAGCTTTCATTTATTTGTATAGGTAACTGATGTTCAAAACAGCGAAAAATATGTCTGGCCTTCCATGGATTGCGGCAATGGCCTTTTTCATGCAAGCGCTTGATGCCACAATTTTGAATACGGCTTTACCTGATATTGCAAGAAGCCTCGATCACTCGCCGCTTGCGATGCAATCAGCCGTAGTCAGTTATACGCTTACTGTTGCTCTATTGATTCCTGTTAGCGGCTGGTTTGCAGATAGATTTGGTACAAGACGTATATTTATTTTAGCGGTTTCTTTATTTTCTCTTGGTTCATTACTTTGTGCCCTTTCGCCTTCCTTAAATTTCTTAGTGACCTCTAGGGTTATTCAAGGAATTGGTGGGGCAATGATGATGCCAGTCGCCCGCTTAGCCTTAATAAGGGCTTACCCTCGAAGTGAGTTATTACCTATCTTAAATTTCGTCACCATCCCTGGTTTAGTAGGGCCAATATTGGGGCCTCTATTAGGTGGTATCTTAGTAACCTATGCAACTTGGCATTGGATATTTATTATTAATATTCCTATTGGTGTTTTAGGTATTTTTTATGCCTTAAAACATATGCCTGACTTTAAAATGCCAAAACGTAAATTTGATACTTTAGGGTTCTTATTGTTTGGTTCCGGCTTAGTCATGCTATCTGTCAGCTTAGACTTATTCAGTGATAAATCTCTTTCAACATCGATTCCAGTCACTATTGTCTTAGTCGGCTTTCTCTTCTTATTTGTTTATATTTTCCATGCAAGACGCACTAAGCACGCAATAATCCCATTGAATTTATTTAAAACGCGTACATTTTCTATTGGGATCAGCGGTAATATCGCGACACGCTTAGGAACAGGCAGTATTCCATTTTTAATGCCACTAATGTTGCAGGTGGGTTTTGGTTACGAAGCCGTTGTGGCAGGAATGATGATGGCACCACTAGCAATAGGGTCAATCACTGCTAAATCGGGAGTTACTCGGGTCCTAACTAAGTATGGCTACCGTAATACATTATTTGTTATCACCATTATTATTGGATTAATGATCGCACAGTTTTCCTTACAATCACCAAGTATGTCGATTTACCTGTTAATCGTACCTTTATTCATTTTAGGAATGGTGATGTCAGTGCAGTTCACCGCAATGAATACTATTTGCTTGGCTGATTTAACAGACAATAATGCGAGTGCGGGAAATAGTATGTTAGCGGTGACTCAGCAACTATCGATAAGCTTCGGTATTGCAGTCAGTGCTGCAATCTTAAACTTCTATGGTGGACAACCTAATAGCAATACGGTCGATAATTTTCACTACACTTTTATTACCGTTGGTGTCATTACGCTTATCTCAGCTTTTGTCTTCTTATTATTAAGTAAGACAGACGGTGACAATTTAATAAAAAACAAAACCAAAAAAGCGAAGAATTAATATTTTTTAACCGATTGGCGCTCAATTAGCTCAGGGGTAAGAACCAAAACGCTCGCCTTTGCTTCTGGGTTATCCATACGATAAATAAGTTGGTCAACAGCCTGTTGGCCTAACTTATCTTTTGGCTGATGAATTGTTGTTAGTGGTGGGATCATATAAGGTGAAAGATCGATATCATCATAACCAATAATTGAAATATCATCAGGTACTTTCAAGCCCTTTTGGTATATCGCTTGATAAGCTCCCACCGCCATCGCATCATTACCGGCAAAAATAGCCTCGGGAGGGACAGGTAAACTAAGCAGTTTATTCATAGATTCAAACCCACCAGCAAATTCAAAATCACTGAAAATGATATAATCATCATAAATATTAATGCCGCAATCTGTCATGGCTTGAATAAAACCTTGATGACGCGCTCTTGCTGGTGATTTATCTTGTGGTCCTGCAATACATGCAATACGGGTAAAACCAGATTCAATAAGGTAACGAGTGGCTATTTCCCCACCCAGAAAAGAGTTATCTTGAATGATATCGCCATCTGATTCGAATGGTGACCAGTCCATCATAACCGTTGGCACAGCGGGGTAACGAGCCAAAACATTTTTTGATGGTCCTTGAACTTCTGTGCACATAATCAATAGCCCATCAACACGCTTTTGTAGCAACGTTTCTAAACTATGATTCATCCGCTGAAGGTCACCTTCAGTGTTGCACAAAATCAAACTATAACCGCGTTCGTAACAACTCCGCTCTACCCCCCGCACTACTTCTGCGTAGAATGGGTTATTACTTGTTGTCAGTAACATCCCAATCGTATTAGTACGATTCATTTTTAAACTACGCGCTAACGCAGAAGGGGCATAGTTTAACTCTTCAATCGCATTTTTAACGCGAGTGGTAATGCTCTCGCTGACATAGCGATTTTGATTAATAACGTGAGAGACGGTGGATGTCGACACCCCCGCAAGGCGTGCCACATCTTTCATTGTTGCCACAAGTTAATCCTGTTGAGTCAAAAACTGGTCAATTTCTTTACGCCATGGAACAGACGGTTGAGCTCCTGGGCGAGTCACAGCTATCGCCGCCGCCGCATGGGCAAAAATAATCGCTTCTTCGTCAGCCTTACCTTCAAGCAGTGCAGTAACGTAAGCCCCATTGAATGTATCACCTGCGGCAATAGTATCCACTGCTTTTACGCGAAATGCAGAAATTATTTTACCTTCTGCACCTTTTTCACTATACCAAACACCTCGAGAACCAAGTGTTATCATCACTTTACTAATACCTTTTTGATGTAAGGCTTCAGCTGCATCCTGAGCACCTTGATTATCATTAACCGCAATACCTGTTAAGTGTTCAGCTTCTGTTTCATTTGGTGTGATGATATCAACTAATGATAATAATGAATCAGGTAATGATTGAGCAGGTGCAGGGTTCAAAATGACTTTCGTATTGTTTTTCTTAGCTATTTCAGCGGCCATTTGTACTGTTTCAATGGGGGATTCCAGTTGCATCAATACCGCATCCGCTTCCACAATTTTTTGCTGATAATGAGCTAACCTTGCCTTGGTTAGTTGCGCATTTGCTCCTGCATTGATGCCAATTGTATTTTCCCCTTGTTGATTCACATAAATGAGGGCGACACCTGTCGTTTCACCTTCAATTGCATCAATACATTCAGTTTTAATATTATCGAGAGATAACTGTTTTTTTATACTCACACCAATATCGTCATCACCAACACAAGCAATAAACGTTATGTCAGCACCACTGCGACCTGCCGCAACAGCTTGGTTGGCGCCTTTCCCGCCAAATGCAACTTGGTAATGATCGCCTCTAACGGTTTCACCCGGCTGAGGGAAATGCTTAACATTTAATATATGATCCGCGTTGATACTACCGAGAACCACCAGTTTTGCTGTACCCATAACGTTTATTTCCTTTTTTGATGACCAATGAATTGCAAACTAAAAATAAACCGCCGCAGTATGCCGCGGCGGTTTTTATCTTATTGTTTTACCACTAATTCCAATTCAACCGGAACCGTTGAATCCACTTTTTCGCCTTTTAAGACTTTATCTGCAATCTGAACACCAACAATCCCAATTTGGTCTGGGCGCTGTGCAATAGTTGCACCTAATTTTCCACCTTCAACGGCTTTGATACCATCATTTGTTCCATCAAAACCGACAACCAGAACATCAGTACGGCCTGCGGTTTGTAAAGCTCTTAATGCCCCTAATGCCATTTCATCATTTTGAGCAAATACCGCTTGAACAGCGGGATGTGCCGTTAACAAGTTTTGCATTACGTTCAAGCCTTTTGTTCTATCGAAATCAGCAGGTTGGCTCGCCAGTAAATTGAATTTGTGCTCTTTTGCTCCAGTATTAAAACCTTCACCGCGCTCACGCGCTGCTGATGTACCTGAAATACCTTCTAATTGAATCACTTTCGCTTCATTGCCTGTTTTTTGTGCAATATAGTCGGCAGCCATTTTTCCGCCCATGCGGTTATCTGATGCCACATGGCTGACAACTTCACCTTTGTTAGCTGCTCTATCCAAAGTGATGACAGGTATATTTGCTTTATTAGCCATTAATATTGAGTTACCCACCGCATCTGAATCCGTTGGGTTAATTAACATTAATTTTGTACCACGAACGGTTAAATCTTGAACGTTGGCTAATTCTTTAGCTGGATTGTCTTGGGAATCTAAAACAATCAGCTCATAACCCAATTTATCCGCTTCTTTTTGTGCGCTATCTTTCATCGTCACAAAGAACGGGTTATTCAATGTAGAAATTACGAGTGCAATGCTATCTTTCGCCATCGCATTGACACTAACGGTTGCACTCAGTGCAACTGCAGATAATAACGTTGCTAGTTTGTTCAGTTTCATAATAATTTTCCTGTAGGGTTACTTTTTATTATCAACAAGTACAGCGAGTAAGATGACGACAGCTTTAACAATCATCTGGTAGTTTGACGAAATACCTAATAAGTTTAATCCATTGTTTAAGAAACCAAGGATAAGCGCACCAATCAATGTTCCAACTATGCGCCCTTTACCACCAGCAAGACTGGTACCACCCAGTACAACCGCAGCAATAGCATCAAGTTCATACCCATTACCTGCCATTGGCTGAGCCGATGATAAACGTGCAACTTCAATGACACTCGCCAATGCCGCTAGCAGTCCACATAAGGCATAAACCACTATTTTAATGCGATCGACATTAATACCAGAAAGACGGGTAGCCGCTTCATTCCCACCAAGTGCGTAGATGTAACGACCAAGGCGAGTATGGTGCAACATATACCATGCCGCAGCAAAAACGATGATCATTAACCAGACTGGGGTAGGAATACCAAATGGGCGGCCAATACCAAACCAACCAAATAAGTCTGCGTTATCACTAAATCCTGTATTGATAGGGCTGCCGTCTGTGTAAACTCGTGTCACACCACGCAGTAGTAGCATCATGACTAAAGTCGCAATGAAAGCTTGGACTTTTCCTTTTGCGACAATCACCCCGGTGCATGCACCGATAGCAGCACCGAGTGCTAATGCCCCCGCAACAGCCACTAATGCATTAACTTCCGCCCCGACCATAGAGGCTGCAACCGCTCCCGTTAAGGCCAATAAGGACCCAACAGAAAGGTCGATTCCTGACGTTAAGATAACTAATGTCATCCCAACCGCCATAATGGCGTTGACGGAGGTTTGTTGTAATATATTGAATAGGTTATTAACCGTAAAAAAATTCGGGCTTAATGTTGATACGATTGCAATCAAAACTAATAGTGCGATTAATGATTTTTGCTCCATCAGCCATGCTTTGCTGAACCAGCGTTTTGATGATGCGGTAGTTGAACTCATACTGATAACTCCTGAACTGAGCCATAATTTTTACCCACTGCGGCAGCCATTAAGGCTTCCTGAGTCGCGTCTTTGGCTGAAAATTCGCCGCTGATATGACCTTCGTGCATCACCAAAATGCGGTCACTCATTCCTATTACTTCAGGCATTTCTGAAGAAACTAAAATGATACTCAGCCCTTCTTTTTTAAACTGGTTAATTAGTTGATAGATTTCTTTTTTAGCACCAACGTCTACACCACGAGTTGGCTCATCGAGGATCAGTACTTTTGGTCTTGTCATCAAACCGCGCGCAATGGCCACTTTTTGCTGGTTTCCACCAGAAAGATTGCCAATTATTTGGTCCATAGACGGGGTTTTAATATTGAATAATCGTATGAAATCGCTAACGGTTTGCTGCTCTTCACCATGCTTGAGGCTTCCCCCTGCACGACTGAAATAACGTAATGCCGTCAATGACATATTTTCTTTCACTGACATGCCTAATACTAATCCATCACGTTTACGGTCTTCTGAAATATAAACAATGCCACTGTTTAAGCCATCTTGTGGTGTTTTCAGTGTTACGGGTTTGCCTTCCAGTTTTATCGTACCTGATTTTTTTGTCGCCGCGCCGTAGATGATTTTCATCAACTCTGTACGCCCCGCGCCCATCAAACCAGATACACCTAAAATTTCCCCACTCTTTAGGGTGAAATTGGCATTTGTTACACCTGGTCCAGATACATCTTCAAGCTGCAGCCTAATTTTTCCAGTTTCTACCTCAACCCTTGGATATTGGTCTTCAAGTTTACGACCAACCATCATTTCAATGAGTTTTTCTTCTTCTAATTCACTCACGGGTTTCTCACCAATAAACTGGCCATCGCGAAACACCGTTACATCGTCGCAAATTTCAAAAATTTCTTTTAAACGATGAGAAATATAAACAATGCCACAGCCTTGAGCTTTTAAGTCTTCGATAACTCTAAATAAGGATTCTGTTTCCGTGTCCGTTAGCGCATCAGTGGGTTCATCCATGATAATCACTTGTGATTGGAAGCTAAGGACTTTGGCGATTTCCACCATTTGTTGTTCGCCAATAGAAAGCTCTGCAATAGTTTGATGGCTATCATAATCAAGGTTAAGCCGTTTAAGCAGTTTGTCAGACTCACTGAACATTTTTTTCCAGTTAATTTTGCCAAATGCATTAACATACTCTCGGCCTAGAAAAATATTTTCAGCGATGGTTAATTCAGGGATCAGGTTGAGTTCTTGGTGGATAATCCCAATACCCGCCTCTTGGGAACTTTTGGGCCCATTGAACGCCACCTCTTTGCCTAAATAGCGGATTTGCCCGGCATCTTTTTTATAAATACCTGTCAGCACTTTCATCATGGTTGATTTGCCAGCCCCATTTTCCCCCACCAGCGCCATGACTTTCCCTGGATAGACATTCAATGTCGCACCACTGAGGGCTTTTACCCCTGGAAATGATTTATCAATCCCGATAAGTTCTAATAAAGGTTGCATAGTCACCTCAGAAAGTCACACCAGAACAAAGAATAACGTTAGCGAACGGTGAACATTCCCCTGTTCGGATCACCGCTTTACTGTCATGAGTCAGTTGTTTAAAACGTTCATGACTGCAATAAATAATTTCAATCGTATTGTTTTGAGTGACTTCTAACTGTTGTAAGTGAGCCAAAATAGCAGCTTCCATTTGTGGGTTAATGGTGCTGATTTCCTCTGCTAGAATGACTTTTTCAACTTGCATCTCTTGGGTGATGACACTTAAAACTGACATGAAATCTGGTAAGCCTTGCGTAATGGCTAAATCAATACGTTCCGTTCCTTGATAAATGGGTAAACCTGCATCAGAAAGCGTTATTTGGTCTGTATGACCTAATCTTGCGATTACAGAGGTAACGTTGGCATTAAGTAAAACACCCTTTTTCATTTTTCACCGCCATTCCAGTAAGCGAAACGTTTCGCTCATGTAATAATAGTAAAGATAAGTCACAACTCAATATTGATGATTAATATTTGTGATCAATATCGAAACGTTTCGTTCGTGTTGAGAAAGTTTAAAAACAATAACTTATTGAATCACTTATAGCTGAATCGTTTTTTCTGATTTCTTGGGGCATATCAAAGAAAAATGGAAAAATAGGTCGCAGTATGTAATAAAAGAAATTGATAGTTTTAATATCAACGCTTCTATAATAAAAGGAATGAATATGCAGCTTGCTGAACGAATAGCCCAATTAAGCAATTACCTTGAAAGCGGTTTATATGAACGCCAGCAAGCTATTCGTTTGTGCTTATTAGCCACATTAAGCGGTGAAAGCGTATTTCTATTAGGCCCTCCAGGTATTGCCAAAAGCTTAATTGCACGAAGAATGAAATATGCTTTTCGTCACGCAAACGCTTTTGAATACTTAATGACGCGATTTTCAACACCGGAAGAAATCTTTGGTCCTCTTTCAATACAGGCGCTAAAAGATGAAGGACGATATGAACGTTTAACCAAAGGTTATTTACCAGACGCTGAAGTCGTATTTCTTGATGAAATATGGAAAGCGGGCCCAGCCATTTTAAATACCTTATTAACGGCGGTTAATGAGCGCAAGTTCCGTAATGGTGATGAAGAAAAATCCATCCC
Source organism: Providencia hangzhouensis (assembly GCF_029193595.2). Classification (NCBI taxonomy): domain Bacteria; kingdom Pseudomonadati; phylum Pseudomonadota; class Gammaproteobacteria; order Enterobacterales; family Morganellaceae; genus Providencia; species Providencia hangzhouensis. Next base: position 63,814 of record NZ_CP135052.1, on the reverse strand, counting down.
TATGCGATTATTAGTAACTGCATCAAATGAATTACCCGATGCTGATAATAGCCTCGAGGCGCTATTCGACAGAATGCTAGTACGTATTTGGCTGGATAAAGTGCAAGAGAAACAAAATTTTCGCGCACTGTTAACAGGAAAATCATCGCTGAATGAATCTCAAATGCCAGAGCATTTAAAAATCAGTGATGAAGAGTACCAACAGTGGCAACAAGAAATTCCTAAAATTACGCTACCCGATCACTGTTTTGAATTGATTTACCAATTACGCCAACAATTAGATGCTACAGAGAAGCAGCTTTATGTTTCTGATAGGCGCTGGAAGAAAGCGGTTTACCTATTACAAGCAAGTGCTTTCTTTAATGGTCGCAACAGCGTATCTCCTCTAGATCTTGTGTTATTAAAAGATTGTCTCTGGCATGACATGCAATCGATGAATACTTTACCGCAACTATTGCAATCATTATTACAAGAAGATGGCTGGCAACAGCGAAAATTAACCCGTGAAATAGAGCAAATTTATCAGCAATGGATGTCATCGACCCAAGATCAAAACAACCAAGATGCATTTAAAGTCAATAAAAACAATGCAATGTTTGCTCGTAAGGCATCTTATGTATTGCCTGAAAATATCAGTGACGGCCGAATTACGCTGTTTTTACATCGCCCACTGCAACTGCATAATATGAAAGTTACCTTTGTAACAACTGATAAAAAGTCACTAATAACCTTCTTAAATAAAGGAACGACACTGTCCGCTCATCTAAATGGGATTGGTTTTGCGCAAGACATTGCTGCTGAGGTAAATAATTTAAACCAGATACAGTTATTAGATGTAAGTCATCAATCATCTACTTTATATATTCAAGATAAAACCTCGTCACTTGCGCCAAATACAAATAATCAAGAGTGGCTAGACAAGCTGGATAAAATTCAAGAAGAGATTCAAACCGCGCGTTATCAGTTTGAAAAACAGCAGCCCAACTTATTTATTGAACCACACTGGCTTGCGGATATTGAACAAAGTTTTATAAAGCTCACTGAAAAGCTAAACCAATTACGTAACCAAATCATGGGTAAAGTGGCCGAATAGCGATGATGAGTTTAGCCACATTAGAAATGCTGCTTTCAGTTAATGAAGGCCAATTAATTGAAGAGATAATTATATCTTTGCTAGCAACTCCTCAATTGGCGGTATTTTTTGAAAAACATCCTCGATTAAAAAAAGCTTTACTCAAAGATTTATCGGGTTGGAAAAAGGATCTCAAACAGCGTATGCAAGATGCGCTTGTTCCCGCACAACTTTCAGAAGAATTTGAACTTTATCGTCAGTCCCTTGGGATTTCGACAGATGCCTTTTTTATCCAATTACCTAATGTCATCGCAAAACTTCACCAACTGGATTCCCCTTTTTACCGTGAGGCATATCAGCTACAGAGTGGGAAAATAGAAAACCGCAGTGCAAGGCAATCACTGTTTGTTCAAAGATGGCGTATTAGCTTAATTTTACAAGTTACAACACTACATAAAGAGCTACTAGAACAGGAAAAAGAACAATTATTGGCAGAATTACAACGCCGACTGGCTCTAAGTGGTAATTTAGAAGATATTCTTGGCGAAAATGAACGTGCTGCTGGCCGGCTGTGGGATTTAACCAAAGGTGTGAACATGACTTCCACTTATAATGACCAATTATTAAGCCGATACAGTGAATTTTTACGTCAGCAGCCTGAATTAGAAAAAATAGCCCAATTATTAGGCCGTAGCCAATCCGCTCAATCCATTCCTGATGATAGTGTTTTTCTTGAACCAATGACTATCATGGAAAAAGTGCCAGAAACGGTTCCTGAGCAAGTTAATGGCTTAAATCAGAGTGATGATATTTTACGGTTATTACCTGCAGAACTCGCTATGTTAGGCCTTGAAGATATTGAATTTGAGTTCTATCGAAAATTACTCGAAAAACAGCTTCTAACTTATCGGTTACAAGGAGATAGCTGGCAAGAAAGAAAAGTTCTGCGCCCTATTACCCACCACCATAATGAAGAACAGCCAAGAGGACCATTTGTTGTATGTATTGATACATCGGGTTCGATGGGCGGTTTAAATGAACGCTGCGCCAAAGCATTTTGCCTCGCGCTAATGAAAATTGCGCTGGCGGATAACCGCTCATGCCATGTGATGTTATTTTCCACAGAAATTGTACATTACGATTTACTTTCTATTGATGGCTTAGAGCAATGTATTCGTTTTTTACATCAAACATTTAAAGGTGGGACTGACCTTGCGGCTTGTTTGCAAGAAACCGCAATAAAATTGGAATCAAAACAGTGGATTGATGCAGATGCCGTGGTGATTTCTGATTTTGTTGCTCAGCGTTTACCGGATGAGTTAATTCAGAAAATAAAGATTATGCAGAAGAAAGGTAAATACCGCTTCCATGCGGTATCTGTATCAAATTATGGGAAACCCAGTATCATGAAGATCTTTGACCATATTTGGCGTTTTGATACTGGGTTAAAAAGCAGGCTGTTACGCCGCTTTAGCCGCTAATTACAGCATACCTTCAACGGATTCTTGCATTTCAGCACCCCATACACCACATTGCACTTGGCCAATGTGTTGGCGTTGAAGAAGTAGCATAACTAAGCGAGACTGGCCAATACCACCACCGATAGTTTGTGGCATTTCACCTTTCACTAACGCTTGGTGCCACTCTAATTCCATACGTTTTTCATCGCCAGTTAAACTTAATTGACGAGTTAAACACTCAGGACTTACGCGAATTCCCATTGAAGAAAGCTCAAATGCGTCCTGTAAAACAGGGTTCCACACAATGATGTCGCCGTTCAAACCACAAAAACCGTCTTCATTTTTTGTTGTCCAGTCATCGTAGTCTGGCGCACGAACATCATGTGATTCACCGCTAGATAGCTTACCACCGATACCAATTAAGAATACTGCACCTAATTCTTTTGCGATTGCGCGTTCACGCCCTTTCGCATCTAAATCAGGGTAGCGCTGTAACAACTCTTCACTGTGAATAAAGTGGATTTGGTCAGGCAGGAACGGTGCCAACCCAAATTCTTTACTTACGGCAGCTTCTGTTTCTTTTATTGCCTTATAGATTTTACCCACTGTCTGCTTCAGATAAGGAAGTGTACGTTCCTCATCTGCCATCACTTTTTCCCAATCCCACTGATCAACATAGACGGAGTGGATTGGGGTTAAGCGATCCTCGTCCGGACGCAACGCTTTCATATGAGTGTATAGACCTTGGCCTTTACTAAAACCGAAACGCCCTAATGTTTTACGTTTCCATTTAGCCAAAGAATGAACCACTTCAAAGGTTGCACCTGGAATTGATTTCACTTTCACTTGAACGGCTTTTTCGCTGCCAGATAAGTTGTCTTGAGTACCATCCCCTAAGCGGCTTAGGATTGGCCCTTGAACTTCAATTAACCCTAATTCTTTTTCAAGTAAACGTGAGAAATATGATTTCACAAAACTAATTTGTTGCTGATGTTCGATAAATGACTTGTCCATAATTTATTCCCATAATTTGTTAGCTGTATTAGCTGATGTATAGATTAAGCAACAAAATGAGGTATAAATTCAATATCCATCATTAAAAAAAGCCTTTACTGTTTATTTTGAATAAAAAAACAGGTATAAAAATGAATAATCGTTAAAATAGAGGTGAAATAATGCCGGAAAATTATCAAATCGATAATCTCGATCGTGACATACTTCACGAATTAATGGCAAATGCACGCATACCGTATGCTGAATTAGCCAAAAAATTCGTTGTTAGTCCCGGGACAATTCATGTCCGTGTCGAAAAAATGAAACAAGCAGGAATTATTAAAGGCACACGTATTGATATAAACCCAAAACAATTAGGGTTCGATGTTTGCTGCTTTATTGGCATTATTTTAAAAAGTGCAAAAGATTACCCAACCGCACTAAAAAAATTAGATGCCTTAGAAGAAGTTGTCGAGGTGTACTATACAACAGGGCAATACAGCATTTTTATTAAAGTAATGTGCCGTTCTATCGATTCTTTACAAGACGTACTTATCAACAAAATTCAGACCATTGATGAGATACAATCCACAGAAACACTGATCTCCTTACAAAACCCGATCTTACGAACAATCAATCCGTAGAAAAAAAATGATATAACCACATTATCCACAGGTAGATCCCAGCTCATTCACAGCGTACAATAGCGCCCTATTATTGTGAAAGAGAATCACCATGACAAAAGTAACCTTAATAAGTGGCAGTACAATGGGCAGTGCGGAGTATGTTGCCGAGCACATGGCTGAGATTTTAGAAGAACTCGGTCATGAAACCGAAATTCAGCATGGCCCGGAGCTTGATGACTTAACACTTGAAGGCATATGGCTGGTGGTGAGCTCAACACATGGTGCAGGTGATCTCCCTGAAAATATTCAACCTCTTTTTGATTCAATAGAAGAAAGTGCTCCTGATCTAAGCCAAGTTCAATTTGGCTCGGTAGGGATCGGTAGCTCTGAATATGACACTTTTTGTGGTGCGATCCATAAAATAGATGACTTGTTAACCAAGCAAGGGGCTAAAAGGATCGGTGAATGTTTGGAAATTGATGTCCAACAACACGAAATACCCGAAGATCCCGCAGGGGAATGGGTTAAAATTTGGGCAAATGAACTCTAATTTGATTAAAATAACAGCAATCAACTGTGGATAACTCAGGGAAGATCCCGGTATTAACCCGTAGTTATCCAGAGTATAAGTTTTAGGTTCCCCATGCCCTGTGTATAAGTACCCTTTTTGATCCCAGCTTATACGCAAATGGATCACGGATCATTCACAGTATATGATCCTTTACACTTTTATGATCTTTAAAGTGAAAATCCACTTATCCACAGAAACGAGTGATCCTAATAAAAGATCTAATAAAGAGATCTTTAAATAAAAAGATCTTTATATTATATAGGGGAGAAACCTAAAGCTTGGTCTCTTCCTCAAACTTGAGTAGAATTCTCTCCTCAAATGCACAATCCGCATTTTCTAACGTTTAAGGTCCACACATGTTTTATCCAGAGCAATTTGACGTCATCGTAATTGGTGGTGGTCATGCCGGTACTGAAGCAGCAATGGCAGCTGCACGTATGGGGCGTCAAACCCTATTACTGACTCACAATATTGATACATTGGGCCAGATGTCTTGCAACCCAGCCATCGGTGGGATCGGTAAGGGGCATCTGGTTAGAGAAATTGATGCCCTTGGTGGTCTAATGGCCACAGCAACAGACAAAGCAGGTATTCAATTTAGAACATTAAATGCCAGCAAAGGGCCTGCAGTTCGTGCAACCCGAGCACAAGCTGACCGTGTTCTTTATCGCCAAGCTGTTAGAATGGCTTTAGAAAATCAGCCAAATTTGATGATTTTTCAACAACCTGTAGAAGACTTAATTGTTGAAAACAATCGAGTTACAGGGGCTATTACTCGCATGGGCTTAAAATTTAAAGCCAAAGCTGTAGTATTAACCGTTGGTACTTTCCTTGATGGCAAAATTCATATAGGTTTAGAAAATTACAGTGGTGGTCGTGCAGGTGATCCCCCTTCAATTTCACTTTCTCAACGTTTGAGAGAATTGCCTTTACGTGTTAATCGTTTAAAAACAGGAACGCCACCACGTATTGATGCAAGAACTATTGATTTCAGTCAGTTAGCTCAACAGCTAGGTGATGATCCAATGCCGGTATTTTCATTTTTAGGTTCACAAGATCAACATCCACAGCAGATGCCTTGTCATATCACCTATACCAATGAAAAAACCCATGAAGTGATCAGAAATAACTTGGATCGTAGCCCTATGTATGCAGGGGTTATTGAAGGGATCGGCCCACGTTATTGCCCTTCGATCGAAGATAAAGTTATGCGTTTTGCCGATAAAGACTCACATCAGATCTTCTTAGAGCCAGAAGGCTTAACAAGCAATGAAATTTACCCTAACGGGATATCCACCAGCTTACCATTTGATGTTCAAATGCAAATTGTTCATTCCATGAAAGGAATGGAAAATGCAAGGATCATCCGCCCTGGTTATGCTATTGAATATGATTTCTTTGACCCTAGAGATCTAAAACAAACGCTTGAAAGTAAATTTATTGATGGCTTATTTTTTGCTGGCCAAATTAACGGTACAACAGGTTATGAAGAAGCAGGGGCTCAAGGACTACTAGCCGGCCTTAATGCTGCACAACATGCCTTTGGTTTAGAAGGTTGGTTCCCTCGTCGTGACCAAGCTTATATTGGTGTTCTCGTTGACGACCTTTGTACTTTAGGGACAAAAGAACCTTACCGTATGTTTACCTCACGTGCTGAATACCGTTTGATGCTTCGTGAAGACAATGCAGATTTACGTCTGACAGAAAAAGGCCGAGAGTTAGGTTTAGTTGATGATGTTCGCTGGGCGCATTTTAATAACAAAGTCGAATTGATTGAAAAAGAGCGTCAGCGCTTAAAAGATATCTGGGTTCATCCTAAATCGGATAACCACACAGAAATAGATGGAATTTTAACCGTTCCATTATCTAAAGAAGCAAATGGGGAAGATTTACTCCGTCGCCCAGAAATGACGTATAAAATGTTAACTTCACTCAACCTTTTTGCACCGGGTATTGATGATCCTCAAGCTGCGGATCAAGTGGAAATCCAAGTTAAATACGAAGGGTATATTGCTCGTCAAAAAGAAGAAATTGAAAGACAACTGCGTAATGAAAATACCTTGTTGCCTGTTGACCTTGATTACAAACAAGTCAAAGGGTTGTCTAACGAAGTGATGGCGAAACTAAACGATCATAAACCAACATCTATTGGTCAAGCATCACGAATTTCAGGGATCACGCCTGCTGCAATCTCTATTTTACTTGTTTGGCTGAAAAAACAAGGCATGCTACGCCGGAGCGCTTAACGTGGATTTATTATCGAAACTTAATCAATTGCTAGTAAAAACCGATATCGACTTAACGGAAAAGCAAAAACAGCAGTTAGTTGATTATGTTGGGTTATTAGCGAAATGGAATAAAGCCTATAACCTGACATCGGTACGTGACCCACAGCAGATGTTAATCCGTCATATCATGGATAGCATAGTGGTGAACGGTCAACTCAACGGAACAAAATTTATTGATGTAGGAACAGGTCCTGGTTTGCCTGGTGTTCCTTTAGCGATTGTTCGACCTGATTCCCATTTTGTTTTATTGGACAGCTTAGGGAAGCGCATACGCTTTCTAAAACAGGTTCAACATGAGTTAGGGCTAACTAATATTGAGCCTGTTCAATCACGTGTTGAAGAATATCGGATTGAAAATGGTTTTGATGGTGTGATTAGCCGCGCATTTGCTTCACTGAATGATATGTTGGGTTGGTGCCATCATTTACCTTCATCTGAAGGGCGCTTTTATGCACTTAAAGGTGTCATTCGTGATGATGAAATGGTGCTACCAGAAGGTTTTGTGATTGAATCTATTACAGAGCTTGAAGTACCTGAACTTGATGAGCAGCGCCATTTAGTTAAAGTTTCTATAAAATAAAGTTGCTTTCTGTCAAAATATTTTGTCTTTTAGAGCGATAGTCGGTGTGTTAAAAAGCACCGGCTATTTTTATTTTTAGCTAAAGAATAAATACTTATATTTCACGTGTTATTTACATGTAAATAACGAATAAGTTTCAAAAATAAAGTGTTGATAGAAAAAATGCTGGCTAATTGGCAATTTTTACTTAATCGATTTAGCTAGGTAAATAGTTAACAGTGAAATATTTGATTTATCACGTTTAAATTTAACTTAAAAAACTAATTCTTTAATTGTTTGATTTACAGATTAAATCTATTTTTTGTTGTCAGTAAAGTTGAAAGAATAAATAAAGAGGATAAAGTCAAATGTGATATTTATCACATTAATGTGAATATATGCAGCAATTCATTAACTATTTATTAATTATTACAGCGACAATTCTGCGCCAACTCGAAAAAATTAAATATTTATTCACCTTTTCGCTACTTACTGATTGAATTCATTTCGCCTGCCCGTATAATTTGCACGTTTTTGTCTCTTGACACATTTACGCAAAGGCAGTTTTATACAACACTTAGCGTTTCTGAGGCTGAGAAGAGCTGGGAGTAAACAAAAAGTTATGTCTGTATCCCTTTATGACAACAAACACGCTGCAAAGCAGTTGTCTGTTCAGTTTATAACTTTAGTGATCCTCAGTGGGGCTTTCTGTGCAAATAGTATAGAATGGGGGGCCTCTGCTCTTGCTGGTGGGTTAGCATGCTGGTTACCAAATATCGTATTTATGCTGCTAGCACAATTTCAGAAAGCAAAAGGAGAGGATGAACCTGTCCGCATTGCCTGGTTCTTAGCATTAGGAGCAGGGCTAAAGGTTGTTACAACTATCGCTGTCTTAGTTGTTGCTTTCGGTGTGTTCAAAGCGTCATTAACACCACTGGGTTTGACCTATTTAGCGGTGCTAATTGTTCAGATTGTTGCACCAGCCGTTTTTAAACGGTAAGTATTTTTAAACTACAAAAGGGTAAGAGGCATCATGTCTGCATCAGGAGAAGTGATGACTACAGAGGATTACATAGGCCACCATCTGAAAAACCTTCAGTTGGACCTGAGTACCTTTAAGTTGGTCGATCCCCACGCTAGTCCAACATTTTGGACGTTGAACATTGACTCGCTTTTTTTCTCGGTAGTTCTCGGGGCTCTGTTCCTGTGGCTATTTAGAAGAGTTGCAGCCAATGCGACTAGTGGCGTACCCGGTAAGTTACAGACTGCAATAGAACTGATCATTGGTTTCGTTGATAACTCAGTCCGTGATATGTATCACGGCAAGAGCAAAGTTATTGCTCCTTTAGCATTAACTGTGTTCGTCTGGGTATTCTTAATGAACCTAATGGATTTACTCCCAATTGATTTCCTTCCGTATATTGCTGAGCATTATCTCGGGTTACCTGCATTACGTGCAGTACCAACCGCAGATGTTAGTGTCACATTATCGATGGCTATTGGTGTGTTTATCCTAATCCTCTTCTACAGCATCAAAATGAAAGGAATTGGCGGATTTACAAAAGAGCTCACAATGCAGCCTTTTAACCATCCTGTCTTCATTCCAGTCAACTTGATTCTTGAAGGGGTAAGCCTGCTGTCAAAACCTGTATCACTCGGTCTGCGACTGTTTGGTAACATGTATGCAGGTGAATTGATCTTTATTCTTATCGCGGCTCTGCTTCCGTGGTGGTCACAGTGGTTGTTAAGCCTACCTTGGGCTATCTTCCACATACTGATTATTACGCTACAAGCCTTTATTTTTATGGTTCTGACGGTTGTTTATCTGTCGATGGCATCTGAAGAACACTAATTTAATTTTATCAATAATTGTATTAACTGAAACAAACTGGAGACTGTCATGGAAAACCTGAGTATGGATCTGCTGTACATGGCTGCCGCTGTGATGATGGGCTTAGCGGCGATCGGTGCTGCGATCGGTATCGGCATCCTAGGTGGTAAATTTTTAGAAGGTGCTGCTCGTCAGCCAGATTTAATTCCTCTGCTGCGTACACAGTTCTTTATCGTAATGGGTCTGGTCGATGCTATTCCGATGATTGCTGTTGGTCTGGGCTTGTATGTAATGTTCGCTGTTGCTTAATTAACGTTACGGAACACTGTAAGAACATTAATTCACTAATGAATATGAGGTATTGTCTGTGAATCTAAATGCAACAATCCTCGGCCAGGCTATCGCGTTTGTCCTGTTTGTTTGGTTCTGTATGAAGTATGTATGGCCACCGATTATGGCGGCCATTGAAAAACGTCAAAAAGAAATTGCTGACGGTTTATCTTCCGCAGAACGTGCTAAAAAGAACCTGGAACTGGCGCAAACCGACGCAACCGACCGACTGAAAAAAGCGAAAGCTGAAGCACAAGTCATCATTGAACAAGCTAATAAACAGCGCGTTCAAATGATTGATGAAGCAAAAGCAGAAGCGGAAGCAGAACGTGCAAAAATCGTCGCGCAAGCGCAAGCTGAAATTGATGCTGAGCGCAAACGTGCACGTGAAGAGTTACGTAAACAGGTTGCGATGCTTGCTATCGCAGGTGCCGAGAAGATCATCGAACGTTCCGTGGATGAAGCTGCTAACAGCGACATCGTTGATAAACTAGTCGCTGAACTGTAAGGAGGGAGGGGCATGTCTGAAATTGCTACTGTAGCTCGCCCCTACGCCAAAGCAGCTTTTGACTTTGCTGTGGAAAACCAAGCTGTTGCTAAATGGCAGGAAATGCTAGCCTTCACCGCTGAGGTGACGCGCAATGAACAGGTTGGAGAGCTGCTTTCTGGTTCTATTGCACCAGAAACATTAGCTAAAACGTTTATCTCTGTTTGTGGAGATGAAATTGACGAGCATGTTCAGAATCTGATTCGTGTTATGGCGGATAACGGGCGTTTAACGACGCTACCAGAAGTGTTAACGCAATTTATCCAATTGCGTGATTCTCTGGAATCAACCATTGAAGTTGATGTAATTTCTGCCAACGAACTGAGTGAACAGCAGTCAGCTAAAATTTCTGCAGCGATGGAAAAACGTCTGTCACGCAAAGTTAAGCTGAATTGCAAAATTGATAAGTCTGTTATTGCTGGAGTGATCATTCGTGCTGGAGACCTCGTTATTGACGGGAGTATCCGCGGTCGCTTAGAGCGTTTAACTGACGTCTTGCAGTCTTAAGGGGACTGGAGCATATGCAACTGAATTCCACCGAAATCAGCGAACTGATCAAACAGCGTATTGCTCAGTTCGATGTTGTGAGTGAAGCTCACAATGAAGGTACGATTGTATCCGTTAATGACGGTATTATTCGTATTCACGGTTTAGCCGAAGTCATGCAGGGTGAAATGATCGCGCTGCCTGGCAACCGTTACGCTATCGCACTGAACTTAGAGCGTGACTCTGTTGGTGCGGTCGTCATGGGTCCTTATGCCGACTTGGCAGAAGGCATGAAAGTTAAATGTACTGGTCGTATTCTTGAAGTTCCAGTAGGCCGTGGCCTGCTAGGACGTGTTGTGAATACACTGGGTCAACCAATTGATGGTAAAGGTCCTGTTGATAACGATGGCTTCTCTCCTGTAGAAGTTATTGCTCCAGGTGTTATCGACCGTCAATCTGTTGATCAACCAGTTCAAACTGGTTATAAATCAGTCGATGCCATGATTCCAATCGGTCGTGGTCAGCGTGAGCTTGTTATCGGTGACCGTCAAACAGGTAAAACTGCTTTGGCTATCGATGCAATCATCAACCAACGCGACTCAGGCATCAAATGTGTGTACGTAGCTATCGGCCAGAAAGCGTCTACCGTTTCTAACGTAGTTCGTAAACTGGAAGAGCACGGCGCACTGCAAAATACTATCGTTGTTGTTGCTACAGCATCTGAATCAGCTGCTCTGCAATACTTAGCACCATATGCTGGTTGCGCGATGGGTGAATATTTCCGTGACCGCGGTGAAGATGCACTGATCGTATACGATGACCTGTCTAAACAGGCTGTTGCATATCGTCAAATCTCACTGTTGCTGCGTCGTCCACCAGGACGTGAAGCTTACCCAGGTGACGTTTTCTATCTGCACTCACGTTTACTTGAGCGTGCTGCTCGCGTTAACGCTGAATACGTAGAAAACTTTACTAAAGGTGAAGTTAAAGGCAAAACAGGTTCATTGACAGCTCTGCCTATCATTGAAACCCAAGCTGGTGACGTTTCTGCATTCGTACCAACAAACGTAATTTCGATTACAGATGGTCAGATCTTCCTGGAATCTAACCTGTTTAACTCTGGTATTCGTCCAGCGGTTAACCCAGGTATTTCAGTATCTCGTGTTGGTGGTGCTGCTCAGACTAAAATTATCAAGAAACTGTCTGGTGGTATCCGTACCGCACTTGCTCAGTATCGTGAACTGGCAGCGTTTGCTCAGTTTGCTTCCGACCTCGATGACGCGACTCGTAAACAGTTAAGTCATGGTCAGAAAGTAACTGAACTGCTGAAACAGAAACAGTACGCACCGATGTCAGTAGCAGAGCAGGCACTGTCTCTGTTCGCGGCAGAACGTGGGTTCTTGGATGATGTTGAGTTAGCGAAAATTGGTGCGTTTGAAGCTGCTTTAGTTTCTTTTGCACAGCGCGAGCATGCTGACCTTATGAACGAAATTGGCCCGGCTGGTAGCTATAACGATGATATCGAAGGCAAGTTGAAAAAACTGCTCGAATCATTTAAAGCAACTCAGTCCTGGTAATACTATTCGGCCCAGTTCTTAGGGCCGTCTGGTTAATAAGGAGAAGCAGAAATGGCCGGCGCAAAAGAGATACGTTCCAAGATCGGAAGTGTACAAAATACACAAAAGATCACTAAAGCGATGGAAATGGTCGCTGCGTCCAAAATGCGTAAAACGCAGGAACGCATGGCGGCCAGCCGTCCTTATGCAGAAACCATGCGCAGTGTGATTGGTCACCTAGCGTTAGGTAATCTGGAATATAAACACCCATATCTCGAAGAGCGCGAAGTTAAGCGTGTCGGGTATCTGGTTGTTTCAACAGACCGTGGTCTGTGTGGTGGCTTGAACATTAACTTGTTCAAAAAACTGTTAGCAGATATGAAGTTATGGTCTGAGAAAAACGTTCAGGTTGATTTGGCTTTAATCGGTTCTAAAGCGGTATCATTCTTCGGGTCTGTGGGCGGCAATGTCGTGACTCAAGTTACCGGAATGGGGGATAACCCAACGCTTTCGGACTTGATTGGTCCAGTTAACACTATGCTACAAGCCTATGATGAAGGGCGTTTGGATAAACTGTATGTGGTGACGAATAAGTTCATCAATACAATGTCTCAGGAGCCAACTATTCTTCAATTGTTACCATTGCCTGCAAGTGATGATGAAACACTGAAGAAGAAGTCTTGGGATTACATTTACGAACCCGATCCTAAGGCGTTGCTGGATACCCTGCTACGTCGTTATATCGAGTCGCAGGTTTATCAGGGCGTCGTTGAAAACCTGGCTAGTGAGCAGGCCGCACGAATGGTAGCGATGAAAGCCGCTACTGATAATGGTGGAAACCTGATCAAAGAGTTACAGTTGGTTTACAACAAAGCTCGTCAGGCCAGCATTACTCAGGAGCTTACCGAAATCGTTTCGGGTGCTTCCGCGGTTTAACAGCTAGGTTTACGAATTACGTAGAGGATTCAAGATGGCTACTGGAAAGATTATCCAGGTAATCGGCGCCGTTGTGGACGTCGAGTTCCCTCAAGATGACGTACCAAAAGTGTACGACGCTCTTGAGGTTGTTAACGGTAAAGAAAAACTGGTGTTGGAAGTTCAGCAACAGTTAGGCGGTGGTGTTGTCCGTTGTATCGCAATGGGTACATCAGATGGTCTGAGCCGTGGTTTAGAAGTTGTAAACTTAGAGCACCCAATTGAAGTACCAGTAGGTAAAGCAACTTTAGGACGTATCATGAATGTTCTGGGTCAACCTATTGATATGAAAGGTGATATCGGCGAAGAAGAGCGCTGGTCAATTCACCGTGCTGCACCTAGCTATGAAGAATTAGCTAACTCAACAGAACTGCTGGAAACCGGTATCAAAGTAATGGACTTAATCTGTCCATTCGCGAAAGGTGGTAAAGTTGGTCTGTTCGGTGGTGCGGGTGTTGGTAAAACAGTAAACATGATGGAACTGATCCGTAACATCGCGATTGAGCACTCAGGTTACTCAGTATTCGCTGGTGTTGGTGAGCGTACTCGTGAAGGGAACGACTTCTATCATGAAATGACCGACTCAAACGTTTTGGATAAAGTATCACTGGTTTATGGCCAGATGAACGAGCCACCAGGAAACCGTCTGCGCGTTGCGTTGACTGGTCTGACTATGGCTGAAAAATTCCGTGACGAAGGTCGTGACGTACTGCTGTTCGTTGACAACATCTATCGTTATACACTGGCAGGTACTGAAGTATCAGCACTGTTAGGCCGTATGCCTTCAGCGGTAGGTTATCAGCCAACGCTGGCGGAAGAGATGGGTGTTCTGCAAGAACGTATTACCTCAACTCAAACAGGTTCTATCACTTCCGTTCAAGCGGTTTACGTTCCTGCGGATGACTTGACTGACCCATCACCAGCAACCACCTTTGCTCACTTAGACGCAACGGTAGTTCTGAGCCGTCAAATCGCATCACTGGGTATTTACCCTGCGGTTGACCCTCTGGATTCTACTAGCCGTCAACTTGACCCACTGGTTGTTGGTCAAGAGCACTATGATGTTGCTCGTGGCGTTCAGTCTATTCTGCAACGTTACCAAGAACTGAAAGATATCATTGCAATCCTGGGTATGGATGAACTGTCTGAAGAAGACAAACTGGTTGTTGCTCGTGCTCGTAAGATCCAGCGCTTCCTGTCTCAACCATTCTTCGTTGCTGAAGTATTTACCGGTTCACCAGGTAAGTTCGTTTCTCTGAAAGACACTATCCGTGGCTTCAGTGGGATCCTGAACGGTGATTACGACCACCTGCCAGAACAAGCGTTCTATATGGTTGGTACCATTGAAGAAGCTGTGGAAAAAGCTAAAAAGCTTTAATCCAGCTGACAGGAGGTTGATATGGTAGCTGCAATGACATACCACCTGACTGTAGTGAGTGCTGAAAAACAAATGTTTGAAGGCATGGTACAGAAAATTCAGGTGACAGGTAGTGAAGGTGAGCTGGGGATTTACCCACAGCATACCCCGCTGCTGACTGCCATAAAACCGGGCATGGTACGTATTACCAAACAGTTTGGTGACGAAGAGCTAATTTACCTCTCCGGCGGTATTTTAGAAGTACAACCAAATGGTGTTATCGTACTCGCTGATACAGCGATCCGTGGTAAAGATTTAGACGAAGCTCGTGCAGTGGAATCTAAACGCAAAGCGGAAGAACACGTCCGTAAAGCTCACGGCGATGTTGATTATGCTCAGGCATCAGCAGAACTTGCAAAAGCAATAGCGAAACTTCGAGTCATCGAGTTAACTAAAAAGCTAATGTAATGATAGCGGTATAGTAAAAAAAGCCAGTTGGTTAAGTCTAACTGGCTTTTTTATTTGAGCGAAATATGTAGTAATTTATAAAGGAAATAGGTTTACTTTCATCCCTAAGTTGGAGTTTCAGGAAAAATGACTGTGCAAAGAAAAAGTGTCGTGATTTTAGCTGCCGGTAAAGGCACACGGATGTATTCAGAGCTACCTAAAGTTTTGCATTTGCTTGCAGGCAAACCAATGGTTCAGCATGTTATAGATACAGCAAAATCCATTGGTGCATCAGATATTCATCTGGTATACGGACATGGCGGTGATTTACTGAAAGAAAAACTGGGTGAGCAAAACCTCAATTGGGTATTGCAGGCGGAGCAACTCGGTACGGGCCATGCGATGCAACAAGCTGCCCCTAGCTTCCAAGATGATGAAGATATTGTCATGCTCTATGGTGACGTGCCATTAATCGCTAAAGATACCTTGGACAGGCTGATTGAAGTCAAACCACAAGGCGGTATTGGTTTACTGACGGTTATCTTAGATAACCCAACAGGGTATGGCCGTATAATTCGTGAAAATAATGAAGTTGTCGGTATTATCGAGCAAAAAGATGCCAGTGAAGAGCAACGTAAAATCCAAGAAATCAATACAGGAATTATGGTTGCTAGTGGCAAAGATTTTAAACGTTGGTTGGCACAACTGAACAACGATAACGCACAAGGCGAATATTATATTACTGATATTATTGCATTAGCACATAAAGAAGGTAATAAAATTGCAACCGTTCATCCTAAACATTTAAGTGAGATGGAAGGCGTGAATAACCGCCTACAACTAGCGGCGTTAGAAAGAGTTTATCAGAAAGAACAAGCGGAAAAACTGTTATTAGCCGGCGTGATGTTGATTGACCCTGCACGTTTTGATTTGCGCGGAACGCTGACTCATGGTCGCGATATTATTATTGATACTAACGTGATTATTGAAGGTAATGTCACATTAGGGAATAACGTACATATTCAATCTGGCTGTATTTTGAAAGACTGTGTGATTGGTGATAACTCGGTTATCAGCCCATATTCAGTGATAGAAAACTCTGAATTGTCAGCTGAATGTACGGTTGGCCCTTTTGCGCGTTTACGTCCAGGTGCTAAATTAGCAGCCAAAGCACACGTCGGTAATTTCGTCGAAATGAAAAATGCCTCTTTAGGTTTAGGTTCTAAAGCGGGTCATTTAAGTTACCTCGGGGATGCCCAAATTGGTGATAATGTGAATATTGGCGCAGGTACCATCACTTGTAATTATGATGGTGCCAATAAACATAAAACCATTATTGGTGATGATGTGTTTGTAGGGTCTGATACTCAGTTAGTTGCGCCAGTTTCTGTTGCCAAAGGTGCAACAATAGGCGCTGGCACGACGGTTACACGTGATGTGAATGAAGACGAACTTGTCGTTAGCCGTGTAAAACAAATGCATATTAAAAACTGGCAACGTCCAGTTAAGAAAAAATAAGTAAATATTGAGGAGAGGTAGCAATATCTTTCCTATTATAAATGCGAATTAATCGCGAAAATTAAAATAGCTACTCAAGGTAGCAATATAAAAATAATATCCCCATTTTCTACAAGGCTGGGGAGCAGTGAAAACTGTACAACAATTAGGTTGCGACAAATGAAGGTTTCTCAAGAAAGGAACCTTTTGTCTAGGAATCAAAAAAATATGTGTGGAATTGTAGGTGCTGTTGCACAACGTGATATTGCAGAAATTCTGTTAGAAGGTCTTCGTCGTCTTGAGTATCGTGGTTATGATTCAGCCGGTATGGCTGTGGTTGATCACGAAGGGCATTTGCAACGCTTACGTGAAGTCGGCAAAGTGCAAATGTTAGCTGAAGAAGCGGAGAAAAACCCGGTATCGGGTGGAACGGGGATTGCACATACCCGTTGGGCGACTCATGGGATTCCAAGTGAACGTAATGCTCATCCGCATACCTCTGGTTACATTGCGGTTGTTCATAATGGCATTATTGAAAACTATTTAGAATTGAAAGATGAGCTGAAAAAACTCGGTTATATCTTTAGTTCAGAAACTGATACCGAAGTAATTGCTCACCTTGTTCACCATGAACAACAAAAAGGTGGCACGCTGGTGGAAGTGGTTCAACGTGTTATCCCACAATTGCGCGGTGCTTACGGTACCGTGATCATGGATAGCCGTATTCCTGAATTATTAGTTGCTGCACGTTCTGGTAGCCCGTTGGTTATTGGTTTAGGTGTAGGTGAAAATTTCTTAGCATCAGACCAATTAGCATTATTGCCTGTGACTCGTCGCTTTATTTACCTCGAAGAAGGGGATGTTGCCGAAGTCACTCGTCGTACTGTTCGTATTTTTGATAAAAGTGGTGAAGCTGTCGATCGCGAGCAAATTGAATCAAACGTTCAATATGATGCAGGCGATAAAGGCGTCTATCGCCATTACATGCAAAAAGAAATTTACGAACAACCAATGGCAATTAAAAACACCCTTGAAGGGCGTTTTGACAAAGACAATGGTATCGATTTAAGCGAGTTAGGCCCTCGTGCAAGTGAAATTTTATCTCAAGTTGAACATATCCAAATCGTCGCATGCGGGACATCCTACAATGCGGGAATGGTTGCACGTTATTGGTTTGAGTCTTTGGCTGGTATTCCTTGTGATGTGGAAATCGCTTCAGAGTATCGCTACCGTAACCCTGCTCACCGTAAAAATAGCCTGATGATTACGTTGTCTCAATCAGGTGAAACTGCGGATACACTGGCAGCCCTGCGTTTATCAAAAGAATTAGGTTATCTGACTTCTTTAGCAGTGTGTAACGTGGCGGGCTCTTCTCTAGTACGTGAATCTGAATTTGCTTTAATGACCAAAGCAGGGGCAGAAATTGGTGTGGCATCGACTAAAGCGTTTACCACACAGTTAACCGTCTTACTGATGTTAGTTGCGTATATGGGCCGCTTGAAAGGTGCTAATCCTGAGCTCGAAGAAAACATTTCTCACGCTCTACATGCGCTACCGGCTCGTATTGAAAGCATGTTATCGCAAGATAAAGTTATCGAGGCATTGGCAGAAGATTTCTCAGATAAACATCACGCATTGTTCTTAGGTCGCGGTGATCAGTTCCCTATTGCAGTTGAAGGGGCTCTGAAATTAAAAGAGATTTCTTACATTCACGCAGAAGCATATGCAGCGGGTGAGTTAAAGCACGGCCCATTAGCGTTAATTGATGCCGATATGCCTGTTATCATCGTTGCACCTAACAATGAGCTGTTAGAAAAACTGAAATCAAACATTGAGGAAGTCCGTGCGCGTGGTGGTTTGCTGTATGTATTCGCTGACCAAGATGCAGGCTTTGAAGCCAGTGAAAATATGAAAATTGTTTCGCTACCTCATGTTGAAGAACTGATCGCACCAATTTTCTACACTGTTCCTCTGCAACTGTTGTCTTATCACGTTGCATTGATTAAAGGCACAGACGTTGACCAACCACGTAACTTGGCGAAGTCGGTGACGGTTGAGTAATTCAGCTGATTGAAATATAAATAAATCCGATTATGTTGTTAATGGCATAATCGGATTTTTATTTATATTTACAGGCCTTTTAATAGGCTTAATTTAAAATTAACTGTTGGTAATAATGGCGAAAAATGATGTTTTGTAGTTTTATAAGGCAATAGCTTATTTTGATATAAAATAACTTCAAAAATATTTTTCACATCATAAGGTTGGTCTGAGTTTTGATAGTTGACTTTGACTCGATTATCTTGATAACTCAGTAATATACAAGGTAACAGCGATAGTTTTAGTTGCTTAGCCACTTGATAGCGGTGGTTACCATCCATAATAATACCAGTGTGAATTTCACATGTAATTGGTGTTGTCCAAGTCCCATCACAGGCAATTTTGTGGCTAAGATAATCAACATGCTGTTCATCTGTTTCTTCTGATGAGCAAAAAAATTGTATTGGTTTCAATTCAATATGGTAGGTATCGTTAGTCATAACATCACCTTTATCAAAAAATTACTTATTATCTAAGCTTACAAAGTATCCAGGTTCATAAGGAATAGATAAAAATTTTTCATAGAATGTTTTAAATGTTTTATCTGCATTTAAATCAGCGAATAGTTCTGGGTGGATCCAATGTGCGAGCTGCTGTATAGCAATAAAATCATAAGGGCTGTTATAGAATTGATGCCAAATAGCATAAAATTGTTGGTTCTTAACGGCATTACTGCCAGTATAGGCGGGTTTTTTTAAGTATTTTTCTAGTTTTATTTTAGCCGCATTGAGGTTTTCATTTGGACCTAAGCCTATCCAATCTCCTTCAGGCATGAATTTTGAAAAGTTGGCGCTGGTAATAATCACTTTATCAGGGTTAGCGGCAAGCACTTGTTCAGGATTCATCATATAGAAGGTGTTAGGGGCATTGTTTGTGCCGATATTGTCACCACCAGCAAGTGAAACAAAGCGACCAAAGTTACCATCACCAAAAGTCAGACAGCACTCATCGGTATAACCACCTATGCGTTCAATAAAAATGCGTGGTTTTTGGGGATTATTTTTTGTGAGTACATCACTAACTCGTTTTAGCTGTTTTTCTCTAAATTGAATGAATTTCTCAGTTGTTTTTTCTTTCCCCCATAAAGCACCGAATAAGCGCATGGTTGGTGGTGTATTTTTTGATGGGTTAAAGCGAAAATCGACATAGATAATCGGGATCCCCGCCTTCTGTAATGCTTTATCGTGACCTTGCTCTTCAATAGCGGTTTTAGCTTCGATATTCATAATGATGACATCAGGCTGTAAAGTTAATGCATGCTCTATGTTTAAAGAACGTCTTTCTGTGCCACCAAATGTTGGAATTTTTTTTAGTTCAGGGAAATGCTCACTATATTGGCGCCATGTTGCAGGATCTGAGGTTTGCATATCGTTCCCCATTGCAACAATACGTTTTGCAGGGTTTTCTTTATCTAGCATGGCGACTAGGTAAAGCATACGGCCTTCACCTAAAATGACTTTTTTCACTGGAACGTTGACCTTGACCTTTCTATCTAGAATGTCGGTGACAGCAATCTGCTCTGCTGAAATAGCAGTAGAGAATAGCAAAGTAAAAGAAAACAATAACAGGGATACTATTTTGATAGATAATTTATGCTTTTCTTTCATATAATTCCTCATTGGATGAATGTTTGATCAGTAAAATGATTGTAATTAGGCTTGTGATATAACCAGCTGAAACATAATAAAAAAGCCAATCAATTCCAGGAAATAGAATAAATATACTTCCTAAGGCAATTCCTCCGATAGAAGCGAATTGATTGATACTTTGTGATAGACCAAGTACATAGCCTTGATGTTCAGAGGATGTAGTTGAAGATATTAATGCCGTGAGTATTGGCGTTGTTGCACCAAGTAAAACTCCCCAAAGCAAGTACAGTGAGGCAAACCAAAAAATTATAGGGGTTAATGCAAGACAGATAACAACAATGATACAGGTGAAGATAATCCATTTTAAGCGAACCAATGAAACAGTTATTGATTGGTGTTCAAACCATTTAGCCCATAACTGAGCAGATAGAATAACCCCCATTGCTTGTAGACCATAAATTAACCCAATAACCCAGAAATCTATTGAGTAGGAATGGTTGAGGTATAATGAAAAACTGGGGAGGGTGAGCATTCTACTCATTAATAAAAGCCCCATTAATAACATAAGGTGTTTCACAACTTGTTGAGGGCGATACTTTTTTTTGTTGTTAGATGTTTTTTTTGCTTGTATCACTAGATGATGTTTTTTATCTGAAGGTAAGAAAACAAATACAGTGACTGCGCAAACACCACAGAGTAGCCCCGCAATTATATTGATCCAAAAGAAATTGAGATAATCTAAGATTAACCCACCACAAAGTGCCCCCAGTAAAGATCCGATATTTGTAGATACTTGTAGGAAGGCAAAAAGCTGTGTTCGCTTTTTAGGATCGGTGACTGAAACGCCATAAGCTTGAGCTGGAGCAATATACCCTGCGCAAGCTCCTTGCACAGTTCTCAGTAATAAAATTAGCCAAGGGTCGTTACAAAATGATAATAAAATTTGGGTAATTGCTAAGCCAAGCAATGCACGGATCATCATTGCTTTATTACCCATTCGATCACCCATTCTTCCCCAAAATGTACTGGTTAACATGACACCAGTCATAGGGGCGACATAAACCATTGTCAAAGAAAAAGACAGTAGCCAACCCGAGCTATTATGTTGTAAATGAATAGGCCAAAATGGCCCACTCATTTCCATCGCTCCCATTGAAACAATTTGGATACCAAATAAGAAACCAATAATCAGATGGCTTTTCAGTAAATTCACGGTTAACTTACCTGATATTGAGTTAGATTTAGCTCGCTGAAGGCAGGATGCGGAATGTTAGGGTCTAGTCCTAGATACCCCATGCACCAAGTGTATATTTCATTCGTATAAGGGAGTGGAATATTGAGATGCTCACCTAAATGAACGAGTAAACTTAGCCCATAAACAATATCTTCCTGAAATACTCGATGTTGTTTATTAAAAGACCAGCCACTTTGCTTATGTTTTATTAATGGTAATTGGATACCATGGTAAGCCTCATTGGTACGAAGTATTGACCAAAGGGTTTTTGTATCACTAATTTGTTTAGGATAAACTTCGCGTAATTCATCAATTAAGGACTTTACTGTGACTAAAGGAATACCTAAGTTGTCTATTAAGTGTCGGCAAATAGAGAGTCGTTCTTCATCACAACGCTGTAAATAATAGGCGCTAAGCTCGGTACAATCATTCCACCAGCAGATAGGTGACTCAAAATAGTCATTATGCCATTGAGCGTATGGGCCGATTAGCCCGTAGATTACCGAGCTATGCATTATAGGGTTTGCTGGTGTTAGGGTAATTTCCAAATAGTTATCGAGAATACTAATAGGTGCGGAATATAGCCTTGATAACAATTTATGAAGCTGCTTTTTATTGGATTCATTTTCTCGACGATGAAAAGCAATAAAAAGTGCCGACTTTTCTCCACCGAAACAGACTTTAGTCCCAGGTTCTAATCCCCATGCTATATGAGGAACATCTTTCATTCCCCAAATCACGATATTAGGATTGTTTTTAAAGAACTGTTCAGCAAGCCAGTCAAAACCATTAATTCCAGGAATAGCACCGATAAAAACAGTTTTAGAAGAAGATAGATAAGCAGAAATAAAACGTAACCAACTTGCTTGATGATGGGAAGGGACAGTAAGAATGACTATGTCAGCTTCAGGTATCACCAGTTGTGGTGAATTGGTTATTAATCCAACAGAATGGTTTATTATCTCACCATTATTGTAATGAACAGACAGAATATTGTTTTGCTGTTGATGGCGTTCAACCGTTGTTGCATTTTGGGTCAGTAGTGATGTTTTTATATTTAGATATTGACTAAATAAAGCTACAGCAAGGTGACCCGTTTGACCTCCTCCGCAAATCACAACATTAAGATGTTTTTCTTCCGACATGACTTCCTCCTTAGCTAGCTTTCTCTAAAGAAACAGTATTAGTAAGCCAATGATTAAGTTGATGAGATATATCAGGTGAGGTCAAATTACGAGAGCTAAGCCACTGCTCATTAAATACGGTATTAAGATATTTTTCACCGCCATCAGCTACGATAACAACGATATTGCCGTGAATAGTATCGTTATTAATATACTCTAAGGCTTTATAGACAATTCCTCCGGTAGAGCCTCCTATTAACAAACCGTATTGGCTAGCAATATATCGCGCAGTTTCAAATGCTTGAATATCTGAAACCTGTGTATTATGGTCAATACAGCTGTAGTCCAGTACTAATCCAACTTCGTCCCCTTCAGGAGTGCCTGTACCTGATTGATAATAAGGTTTTCCTGGATATCCAAAAATAATGGACCCTTCAGGTTCAACGGCAACAGTGATAGTTTGTGGATTATGGGACTTTAGGCCTTGAGAAACACCAGTCATTGAGCCGCCAGTGCCAACACAGCCTATATATGCATCAATTCTGCCAATTTGTTCTATTAGTTCACAAACTAATGCAGCATAACCACCTGAGTTTGCTACATTGTCTGATTGATTCATAAACGTTGTATTGGGAAGTTGGGAGGCTAATTCACTAGCAAGGCGCTGACGTTCGACAACAGCTACTTCGTCTTCCTGATAATTACCAGTAACATAACGGATTTCAGCACCTAGTGCTTTCATTATCGCTATTTTGTCAGGAGCGGCGTGATGATCAACAACGGCAATAAAATGTAAATCAAATTCAATAGCAGCAAGCGCAAGGCCAATCCCAGTATTGCCTGATGATGATTCTATAATGGTACTTTTAGGCTTAATTTTCCCCGATTTTAGCCCTGCAATAACCATATTGCGTGCCATTCTGTCCTTCATACTTCCACCAGGGTTGTTCTTTTCTATTTTTAAAAATAAGGCACTTTTTTTATGGGGAACTGCAATACGTAAAATGGGTGTATTACCTATCAAATCAGTGGTTTTGTTGTAGATCATAAGCTTACCTATTTAGTGTCTTTGAAAAAGATAAACTGCCCAACATTGTTTTCCTGTACATATAATCGGCAAGGTATTGGGTGCCGATGAAATTGACTCTCAAGTAAATCCATTTGATATCCCGCGGTATTAACGAATCCTAATAAGTCACCTGCTTGGGGAAGGTTGTTAAATAAAATAAGTCTGTGAGTAATAACATCATCTTCTAAACAGCTATGTCCTGCTATCCATGCTCGGATAGGTTGCTGTTTTGATTGTTTGGTAACAATATGAAAAGGGTCGATTAAAAATTCAGAGTTAAACCACGTTTCGCAGGCGCTGAAGCTACTGCCTTCGACAAATATAATAGGGTGTTCGGATTGCTGGCAGGTACGTACAACTCGAAATAGAGTGATGGCGCTTTGATCAACAAGGCTACGCCCAGGTTCTATCGCTAATGTGACATTTAGCTTATTAATATATTGGGCGATTGTTTCATTATCGGTACATTTGCTTGTGAGTAATGTGCTAAGCCATTGTTCTGCTGACTGTTCACTACCATAAGGATAAAAATCTGCTGGAATACGGTGATTTTGATAAGTTTCAGTGGATTGATTATTAACCCAAGCTTGATAATGTTCTGTTGGGACATATTGAATAGGTAGCCCACCTCCGATATCGATAGTTTGGATGTTAAGCCCTAATTGTTGTGATAATTCAATCAGCGGTAATATTTCGTGAAAAGCTTGTACCCGTGAGGCTAGTGTATAGCCACCTAAATGGAAGTGGATCCCTTGCCATTGTAATTTATCATGTTGTTTCACTAATTTAAGTGCATTAACAAAAGCCGGGTATTTCATGCCGAATCGTGAATGGCTTGAATGCGGTTGATATCGCAGTAGTACTCTTGCTTTAAGTGATTGAAATTCTAATAAATGTAGAATATCTTGTAATTCTTCAAGTGAGTCTACGACAATTAGTGAGTTATGTAATATCAGTTGCCAGAGAAAATCATCTGTTTTGGCAGGGCCAGTAGCGCAAATTTTTTCAGGTGAAATGCCATATTGGTTGGCATCTCTCCATTCATGAAGGCTTGAAACATCAACTCCAATATTTTCTTCGATAGCTGTTCTGAGCAGGACGTTTGATTGATTAACTTTCACACCATATAAAATACATCCATTCACGTTGTTTTCTTGAAAAACAGCCTTCAGTTTTTGGATGTTCTGTTTCATCGTATGAGGAAAAACTAAGTTCAATGGTGAACCATACCGCTTAATCAATCCGACAAGCTGTTCATTATTAGAAAAACACAGTTGATGAATCTGAGGATCCATAATAGGAGGAAGCTCTGTTGGGGCTATTGTTTTAGCTGATAAATGAACAACAGTTGATATATTGACTAAGTTAGATTGATCCACCATGATTTTCACCTCTTAAAAGTCCACAGCAATTGATCCCATTACAGTTCTTGGTGAGCCTTGAGCGAAGGTGCTGTACGAAGCAACGCCAGACCAATAGTGTTCATTTAAAATATTATTGATGTTTAGCCTCAATGTTACAGGGGTATTGGAAACAGTTGTTTTATAAGCAGAACCGACATCAACGGTTGTCCATGAAGGAATTGAGTGGGTATTTTCTTTGTTCACATATTGGCGGGTATGATAATTAACATTGCCATTAATACTTAAACCAGAGACTGAAGGAATATCATATTCGGCTCCAATATTAGCCACCCAAGGAGATACACCGATGGGTTCATGCCCTTTGTTTTTCCCTGAAGCAGTTTTAGTCAACTCGGCTTGAATATAGGTAACACCACCCGTTAAACGAAGTGATTCAAAAGGTTTGCCTGATATACTTAGTTCGACTCCTCGGTTTCTTTGTTCATCATTTGCTGAGTAAATCAAACTGTTAGGATCTAATGATCCACTTGGTTTACTAATTTGGAATAGGCTTAAAGTGGTTATTGCAGATGGTTGTTCATATTTAACCCCTAACTCATACTGTTTTGAACGAAATGGTTTCATCATTTCGCCACTATTTTTTGCATTAACTGGTGCGGTGCTTCCTTTACTTAGCCCTTCGACATAATTAGCGTATAGAGAAATATTATCTACAGGTTTAAACAATACACTAACGAGAGGGGTGATTGCGGACTCGTCATAACGAGTTGAAAGCTTACCCAAAGTAAAATTGTCAGACTTTACATTTTGATAGCGAAGGCCTGGAGTCACCATAAAAGAATCATTCAAGAAGCCGATAGTATCGACGAAAGAAACTCCTGATAGTGTATTTTCAGAACGTTTAGTTATTTTAGCGTAAGCAGGGATCTGTTTATCAATATAAGTAGGATTAAATAAATTGGTTGTATAAGGTGTTCCTGCTGTAGTGCCAATACGGTAGCGATCAAAATATTGATTCCACTGCAATGCAAGTTGATGTGATACTCTACCCGTCATGAATTCACTTTTAACCCCAGTACCAACTGAATAACGTTGAGTTTTAGTTTGGAAATTCATGATATAGGTTGAAATATCGCCTTGATTGTTAAGGATTGTATAGATTTGCTCATTAACTCGATCTATACGAGTAAGTGCTCCTCCTATATCCATAAATAGCGATGTATTGCTTAATATGTCATATTCCATATGTAGTAATGCGGAATCATCATTAGATTTCCACCATGTCCAAGGGCTGGCTAAATTGATTTTCCCACTCGGGGCCGAAGGGACAACACCATCAGGACCTAAATAAAATGGTCGATTCGTAGCATTCATATTTTGGTTTTGAATTATTAAATCTAAAGATGAGCGAAAGCGTTCATTAGAATAATCTAACGCAATTGCACCAACACTTTGCCTGCGTGTTTGATGATCGACAGCTGTATCACCATTGGTGTAGCTACCGTTAACACGAATACCAAAGTATTGGTTATTATCTAGATCATATAGGCGGCCCATATCTAGTCTGCCACCTAATAGTGAGTCGCTAAGGTACTGAGCGGTTAATTGTGTAATCGGCTGGGCACTTGCACGTTTAGTTACGACATTAATAACTCCACCAACTCCACCTTCAGGAGACATACCATATAGCAGTGAAGCGGGTCCTTTTAAAATATCAACACGCTCGGCATAATCCGTTAAAAGTTGAAAATTAGGAGATACACCATAAATTCCATTTAATGCAAACTCACTGATATTGCCTTCAGTAATAGGAAATCCTCGAATATATAAGGAATCAAGAAGACCTCCTTTCGAGCTACTAATTTGTATTGAGGTATCGTGAGATAAAATATCTGAAATTTGCTGTGCTTGTTGCGACTGCATATAAGCCGAATTATAATTTGAGATATTAAATGGAATATCCATAATATCCTTATCACCTATTAATCCTGCTTGCATTATTCTAGATGAAAAGTTATTAGGTTGCTGATTATTATTACTTGTTGTGGTAACTAGAATACTATCTTTATTTTTTTGCTCATTAGTTTGAGCATGTGCTGTTATTGTGCAAGATATCCCAATAACAATATATAACCATGTAGAGAATATGTTTATATTCTTATCTGTGTGTTTAGTTTTATTTTCTATTAAATTATTTTTCATATTTAAATTATCATTCAATTGATTTTTAATAAAATGAAGGGAATAGTATTACACTCGCCTTCTTGGTTAATGGATTTCTATTTGTTATTTTTGAAATAATAGAAAAGGATTTGTTAACCCATGTTGTATTCGATAATTAGTATATTGTTGAATATGCATACTAAGTAGCGAACGAGTTTGCCAAGGCTCATTCATAAACATTTGGTATTCATGTCGCCATAAATTATCATCAACTCGTGGTTGGAGCTGTTTAAAAACATCATGAACAACTGTTTTTAGTTCTAACCAAAGCTGGTGATCAGTCAATCGATAAAATCGAGTTAGGTGTACGGCAAGTTCGTGTAAATGGCAGACTAAACAGGCACTGATTAGAAATGTTCTAACGGGTTCTATATCTTCTTCAAAAATAGTAGGTAAGATGCCAGGCCAACGATAAGCTTGCAGCTGATAACCCCGCTGATTCAATAAAGGTAAAAATATTCGACCATCACCATAATCACGTATTAAAAATTTCTCAGGAATACCTTGAACAGTGAAGAGCACTTGAGTGTTTTGTTGATGGGCTTCCAGAGCAACTCCATAAAGTAAAAACATCGAAATACAAGGTGTTAGAATTACAGTCGCATATTGGTTAAACCATTGTTGAGGTGTTAAACCTGATTTTTCAATCAATTCAGTAAATATTGGTCGTGGTTGATATGGTAAATCAGTAAATAGAGTTGCCACAGTTATTGGCAGTAAGTGATCGTTTTTTTCATAAGCGTTGGTGCAACGAAATACGACAGAAATAAAGCGTCCTGCTGAATCATCTTGTTCTACTGCATGGCGGTAATGGATACCTACATCTTCACGCAGAGACTCCATTTTTCCATTAAAATAATGTTCGTGGTTTAAAATGTCATCTATTAGCTGACTTATTCTAGGTCCCATATGGATAGACTTAGCTTGTAAGCTACGCATTTCACTGGTCATCCAAACGGCGATAGGTAACTTTATAAATGCGGTGTTAATTGCATCTGTTGGTAACATTGTCCTGAATGACATTGTGGGTTTTGTTTCTAATTGAGGGCCATCAATGAGTAAAATTTCTTCGTCAATCAGTGATGTTGCTTGTTGTTTTACCCAATGATTTAAATGCCAGTCATGAACGGGAAGAGGCAGCCATTGGTATGGATTTTTCCCTTGTTGTTTAAGCCATTTGACCCATTGCCGGCCAACGATAGGGAATCGTTGAAGGAACCAATCATGAATGCTTTCCACATGAGGTAGTGACTCAACATAGGCCATATCTTGGCGTAGCGCCATAACTGTCAAATTTACCGTTGCATTAAACTCAGGAGATAAAGCTGCAACATCTTCTAAGCTCATGTTTGGCCTACTTTTCCATGTAGGATAATAGGGATGGCCTTCCAATGAGCCCCATTGATCAAGAAATAAAGCCGCATCACGTATACTATATTGTCCGGTAACCCAATCAGTCAGATAGTTGGTATTGTATTTTGCCATTTGAGTATTAATCAGTACTGACCATTCGGTACGATAATTGCGAGCGTTAATATCATTATTAATACTGTTTTCAATATCTGATTTTAATTTATTAATATTGTTATTATTAAAGGTTATATTTAACTCTTCCTCTAATTTTTCTAGAAGATAATATATTGTTTGAATAATTTCTTTTTTATTGTTGTTGTTAATTAAATAAATACCACCATAATTAAAGAATGTATCTACCGGATATATTTCCATGTTCTTAAAAAGAATCTTATAAGGGGTTTTCTTAAATTTATAAATATACCCACAATGGTCTATATCCCAATAAACTTGCTTTTTATCAATAAGATTCTCAGCAAATAAACAATGAATTAAACGTCTAAGTGCATTATTATTAGAGTGTTTTTCATTAATGTTAAAAGCTACTTTCTTTATAGGGTTACTTATCATGATCAGCCTCTTAAGCTACGAAAATGAATCAATTAACGGCATCTGTAATCTATATTCACTAAAGGGAGGATATAGATAAGAATATTTGAAAGATGATTTTAATAACGTTAGCATCACATAAAAGAATAGTAAATGATAATTATTCTTTTTTTTATTCTCAATTGTAAGTGAGAGAAATAAATATGTTATTCAAATAATTAACAAGAAAGGTGAAATCTAGAAGATGTAACATGTCACGGAATGCTTCTTGCCATTTGTTATCATCAATATCTATTGACTTAAAGTAGCGGAGCATCCTTGTATACTGTAGTAGCCTTGGGCTTATTTATAGGTTTGTTTGCTTTTTTCAACTTGGTCAACAACCTGAAATTTAAAGGCAAGGGAATAATCGTGTTGACTGTGTTTTAGTGAGCAGTTTCTAACATTCTCCAATTGTGGATTGGGAAAGTGTTAACCTTATTTAGAATTGGTCAATTGATTAATAAAATGTTCATTATTTAATCATAATAAGCCTTTTTATTTTTTTTGTCATAATATAATTTCTATTTTTTGTTTTTTTTAATATAACATAATAAAAAAATAAGGAAATAAACATATGGAAAATATATTTATCGATGTTATTGATAAGGAGTATGAATTTTTATGTCAATTATATTGGCAGGTTGAGGGAAATGGTCGATTTTCATATTCAATGATTAAGATAGAAGAAAAAACACAATTAAAATCTAAGGAAATAAAAACTATTGTTGCTAAAAGCTGTAAAGCCTATAGTTTAAAACTAAAATGTGTTTCATGTGGTGAAATAGAATGTCTACGAGATAGAAGCCACTTTTCACATTTAAACGGTCTTGAACATGTTTGTATTGATTGTATTCGTATAGAGAATGAAAAAGAAAGGCAGGAAAAAATTGAATACATTAATGACTTATTATTTTGTAAAAAAGAAAATGCATTAAGTATTAATGATCTTTCTTTTGAAAATAGTGTTTTTTTACTTTCACTTATACGGTATTGTGCGGATGAAAACCTAATTTATTTAGATAGTCTTAACAATCTGAAACATGAGAAATTAACACCTAGTTATAATTTTGATTTATTAATTATAGAACAGCTTTATGCTTCTGGTGTGATAGCAATAAGTACAGTTACTAATTTAAAATATTTAAGTGTTAGTGGTGATTATGTTTATTTTAATGATGAGTTTATGTGCTGGGAAGTTATTGTTAAAGAAACAGATAACTTATCATCGATTATTGATTTATTGGAGAGGAAATTATCTGATTTATATTACTTACAAGAAAATAAAAAATCACTAATTGAACTATGTAAAAAAAATAATCTATTTGAGTGTTTTTTTTATTTAAACCATGAAATGAATGAATATAATTTCACATCTTTTCAAATTGGTGAAAAAACCACGAAAAACATCACCTGTTTATTAGAAAACTTATCTGTAGGGCAAGTTTTCTATATTATATCTAAAACAGTTACCGATGCTTTTATATATCACCAAAAAAAATCGACTAAAATCAACAAAGGGCAAGCTGCGAACTCTGTTGTTGATGCAATGAAGCGAATGCATGAAAGATATTTAGCTAATGGATGGTCGATCTATTCAAAATATCGGCCTCGTCATTGCCCTCAATCGGTACTTTGTCAGGTTTTATTTGTATTTATCTTGCAAACAGATGATGGTGGTATTTATAAATCGTTAAAACAAATTATAACTGACGATGATAAGGGGGTTTTCTTGAATCATTAACACATAATTTTATGTCTTAATGATTCAATCACCTAATCTTGCTGCATAGGAACGTAAAACACATTTTTCATACTAGATAATTTTAAAATAATATCAGCACCAAGAATGATAAAATTAAGTATTATTATTTGTTCATAAATTCACCTTAATTATTATATTTAGTGTTTGTTATTTAAATTCAATATATAAATATATTGGGAAAATAAATTCGTAATATACTGATGATAAGAATAACCCGACAATCTGTTTTTGCCGGGTTTTTCTTTATTAAAATGAAAATTTACTTTTTTCATTGTATCTTTCTATTAATATGTCTTTCCCATTTTTTAACGTGATTTTGTGAGTAAATCGATCATCATTTGTTGTTAGTTCTTCGTTTTTATTAGCTATTTTGATTGTGTGATTATTTATTTTATATATGGAACCATCAGGTTCATTTTTTAATAAACTAAACATATTGATAAAAATTGCATTGTCATTATTTATTTTGTTTTTATTATGATTGTGTATTAGCTCTATTTTTTTTGAGTCTGGTGAACTGTAAATAAAGTAAAGATTTTTTTTCGTTAAATCATTTCCAAATGCGTAATTATCGTATTCTGATAATTCTTTTTTTATGTAACTTTGTGGTTTATTCGTTTGTGTTTTTTTAAAACTGTCTGTTTTTCTATCTAACTCTTCAAATTTCTTCTTTAATGAAGCTACACAGTCAGTGTTAATGGGCTTTTCTTTTATATTATAGACAAATGGTTTCTTATTATTAATAAAATTATTGTTTTTATTTGTCTCTATAAGTAATTTTAATTCATTTACTTTCATTTTAAATTATCTCCATTTTATTTCTTATTTTTAGTTTATTGGAGTGGAGTTATTATCGATATCAAAAAAAGAGACTAAGTCTACCCTTTTAATAAATTTTCTAAATCACTAAATATAGATTGCCACTCATTATCATCAATTTCCATAAATCCCATATAACGCAACATAAAAGCGCCTTCAGTGGCTAGAAAAACAATTCTTGCTTGTTTGCCTTTTTCTGTTGAAGTATCTAGTCTCGCAAGCCGTTCACGATACCAAGTACGCGTACTTTCCAGATATTCAGGGGTTTGTAATAAGGATGCCATTAAGGAAGCGCCTTTTGCCATCGAGACTTTGTCGTGCTGGTGGGTCGCTTGCATATGCGCAAAAATTTTCCCTTCAGGGGAGTTATCTTGTTCAATTGTTTGATTGAAAATTTCATCATAGGACTGGCCCCAACGCTCAAACATTGCATCGATTAAGGCATCTTTATTGCCAAAACAATATTGAACCCCACCTTTAGATATCCCCATCGCTTTGGCGACTGCGTCGATAGTGAGCGCTGTAGCGCCTTGCTGTAGAACAATGTCTTCAGCAGTATCAAGTAATTTTTCTCTATCGATTGTTCGTTGACGTCCCATTTAGAAAAACCTCTTTTCAATACGTACGTATGGATTTATATTGTAGCACGATCAGCACAGAAATCATGATCAAATAAACTCATTGAGAGAATTTTATGTTAACCGATTATAAGCGCTGGATAGTGCTTCTATTAGTTTCAAGTGTACTGTTTCTTATCGTTATTGATGTCACTGTACTGTATACCGCATTACCTAAATTAACCCATGATTTAGGCGCTACGTCATCTGAAAAACTGTGGATAATGAATGCGTACCCACTGGTTGTCGCTGGGTTATTACCTGCAGCGGGGATGCTAAGTGATAAAGTCGGTCACAAACAAATGTTTTTGTTGGGGCTGCCGTTATTTGGTTTAGCCTCGTTGTGTGCTGCATTTTCACCAACAGCAACAAGTTTGATTTTGTCTCGTGGCTTTTTGGCTGTAGGTGCCGCAGTAAGTATGCCTGCCACCCTTGCGATTGTAAGGCATGTTTTTTTAGACCCGAAAGAAAGGGCGTTAGCAATTGGAATATGGTCGGCAGTTGCTTCAGGTGGGGCGGCAATAGGCCCTTTGATCGGCGGTATCTTACTTAACCACTTTTGGTGGGGCTCTGTTTTTTTAATTAATGTACCCGTCGTTTTATTGGTTATTCCGTTCGCTTGTTATTTAATCCCCAAATGTGGTGGTAACAGCGATAAAAAAATCGATATTTTAGGTTCCATTCTAGTGTTAATTGGTTTAATTGGAGTTATTTATGCGTTGAAAGAGCTCGGTAAACCTTATACCGACTGGCCGGCGGTATTGGTTTCAGGTGTTATTGGGGTTTTCTTTTTGGTGGCATTTAGAAATCGACAAGTGAAATCAACATCACCAATGATTGATTTTACGCTATTAAAGCACCCTAAATTCAATGCAGGGTTGATGATGGCGATTTTATCCATTGTGGTTATTGTTGGTGTCGAATTATTACTAAGCCAACGTTTACAACTGGTATTGGGCTATACCCCATTTCAAGCTGCGTTGTACATCATCCCAATACCCTTAGCGTCAGTATTTGCAGCACCTTTAGCCGGTATGTTCTTACATAAGTTGGGTGAGATTAAACTTACCATTTTAGGGTTTAGTTGTACGCTAATTGGTGTTGTGGGATTGGCTGTCGTTTATCAAACATCAACGGGTATCTTACTGCTTTCATTTCTTTTTCTTATTGGTTTTGGTCTTGGTGCGATATTCACGACAGCATCAACGACAGTGATGTTAAACGCCCCTGATGAAAAAGCGGGTATGGCAGCATCAATTGAAGAAATTGCTTATGAAATTGGCAGTGTCTTAGGTGTCACCTTTATGGGGGGGTTAATGAGTGCTATCTATACGTTAAAACTCTCATTACCTGAAGACATGACTGTCAGCGATAAAGTTTATGGCAGTATTGATGAGGCTTTATTAGTTTCTGAATCACTGCCAGTAAATACTGCATCAGCATTGATAAATCAGGCAAATATTGCCTTTGACCATGCTTTCTTAGGGGTGATGGTAGCAACTATTTTTGTTCTGCTGATCAGTATTATTGTTCTGCCTTATTTGTTACGTTCCAAAAAGGCATTAGTAAATTAATTAGGTTGATTTTCCCGCAAAAAGGGAGCTTTTACTCCCTTTTGCTCTTTATTTTATTTTGCGGATTAATACCGTTGCTAGTAATGGGCTAATTGCAAATAGGGCGAATAACCAGATTGAAGCTTGCTGTGCCCCCGCGATCCCCCCAGGGTTAATTAGCCCGCTATTATTGACGACGACTCCTACTAAGGCCGCAGATAGCGCAGTTGCATACAATTGAATGGTAATAATAGAAGATGACGCAAGGTTTTCCTCTCCCTCTGGCGCATTCTTAAAAACACGTAATACCAGATGTGGCCAACACACACCAATTCCTAGACCAACCCCTGCCATGGCGATGAGATAAATAACGAATAATGGCCATGATTCGATAAGTTTTTGATTATGAGTTAGAACAGCAAGCGCAATTAAAGAAATAAATATGATGACCGGGCCTGTTCGAATAATTCGGATAACAATAGCACCTGTTTTATTGGCACTAAAGAGTGCCCCAAGAGTCCAACCCGCAGCCATTATTGCGGTTAAATAACCTGCTGTGAGCGGAGAAAACAGATGGATGGTTTGTAAGAAATAAGGGACATAAATTTCTGTTGTCATGCCTCCAACTAACAAACACATGGTTAAAAATATGACGCCAAGTGGACTTTTGAGTGAATAGGCTCCCGTCGGTAATAAACGTTTTTCATTTTTGCCATCGAGTAAGGCAATCGTCAGCAGTATGGCTAGGCCAATTAATAAACCAATAAGGTTCATGAATAAGCTGTCAGACAAACTTCCAATTGAAATAGCAAGAACGGATATTACTAACAAAGAAATCGCTAAGAATGGGATTTTGTTAGTTTTTGGTGCCTGGGATTGTTTTTTGGGGAGTTGATTGATGACAATGAGCGCTAGAAAAATAGCGACAGGTAGTAAAGCCCAAAATGCCCAACGCCAATGGCCACTTTCAGCAAAAATACCTCCAATTGCAGGGCCACAGAGTGTTGCTATTCCCCACATACCCGAAACGACACCCATGGCTCGGGACCATAAGTTTTCAGTAAAAACAATGCGAATTAATGCGTAGCTCAGAGCAAATAAAATACCGCCACCCAGTCCTTGTAATGCCCTGCCTCCCAGCAACACTAGCATTGATGGGGAAGCTGCACACCAAATAGACCCTAAAGAAAAGAGAATGAGTGCGAATAAATAAGAAAATTTAGGCCCAAAGCTGTCTAATACTTTACTGGAAAGGGCTGAACCGACAATTGATGTTGCCACAAATAAAGTGGTATTCCATGCATAATATTCAAGACCGCCAATATCATTAACAACACTAGGCAATATGGTTGTTACGATATAAATATTGATAGCGTGTAGCGCAACACCACCAGTTAAGGCGATAGTGAGTAATGCATTGGTGCCACTAAGTAAATCAGCCCACTTGGCTTGAGGTACGGTTGATGTTTCATTGCTCATAGAGAGACCCGCTAGACGGAATAGTAGAAAAAGATGTATTATACAAGTAATCGCTTGGATAATAGAGTCGCATAATGATTAATGCAAGTAATTACTTTGATAATTTAAATCTAACGCAGGCTGTGGATAAGGTTCTATTTTGTATCAAAACTAAAGGACCAATTTCTACCGCAGTGATCGCAAATGACTTAAATATGACAGGGGAAGCTGCAAGGCAACACATTCAAAAACTCACTTCGTTGGGGCTAGTTGAAGG
This sequence comes from Providencia hangzhouensis, assembly GCF_029193595.2. NCBI lineage: Bacteria > Pseudomonadati > Pseudomonadota > Gammaproteobacteria > Enterobacterales > Morganellaceae > Providencia > Providencia hangzhouensis. The sequence goes on along the minus strand of NZ_CP135052.1, from coordinate 28,086 downwards.
TGCGCAGTGTTTATCACAAACAGGGGCGGGGCGCCCTCGGCAAAATTGGGTGTTAACGGAATTAGGGCATCAACGTTTTCCTGATACTCATGCGCAGCTTGCTCTTCAATTAATTGATTCTGTTCGGACTATTTTTGGTGATGAAGGGCTAGAAAAGCTGATTAGCCAAAGGGAAATGGAAAGCCGAGAAAAATATTTTGCCCGTTGTAAAAATTTACCATTAGCTGAGCGGCTTGAAGAGCTGGCTGAAGTGCGTAGCGAAGAAGGGTATATGGCGAAGGTTGAACAAGATGATGACAGTTGGTTGTTTATCGAAAACCATTGTCCAATTTGTGCAGCAGCCACCGCTTGCCAAAACTTTTGTCGTTCGGAATTGGCGTTGTTCAGTGAGATTGTGGGTGATGATGGTAGCATTGAGCGCGAACAGTACTTATTAAATGGTGCTGGGCGCTGTGTGTATCGTGTGAAGGTTAAAAGCTAAATACCGAGACATCTTGGTATTTAGCTTAATAATAGTATTATCTCTCAATTATTAGTGTTTCAGTTGACTCAACATGTGGTGCCAGCTCTTCGCTATCAAGCCATAGCGGTTTTTTACCAAACTGTTGGTATAATGAGAGTTGGTCTTGGTAGTGAGGTGACGGTTTTCCTTGCGGGGAAATAAAGCCACTTTGCCCTGGAGCAACAACATCCCATGCATTCACTCCTTTTTCGGTAAATACGATTAGGTCGTTTTCCGTTCCCCGGTTGTGATATTCATTTTGATGAAAATTTTCTTGAGGTAAGGCTTGTGGTACACCAAAAAAATTACTTTCACGGAAGGTTAATGCCGTGGCTGGTGTTTGCCAATTAGCTGGGTTATCACCGTATTTTACTCTCATTTTTTGGTAGGTCGCATTCAGTGCTTTTTTAATTACATCATTCCGCGATTGTCCTAAAAATAAATCGATAGGCTGAGGTATTGGTGATTTATCTTCTAAGAGAGATTCATACAGTAATTTTGCGCCTGTACTGATATTTAACGACCCAGTAGGGCCTTCTTGTGTCGTTTCATAACCACTTGCTAGATACCATTTATCAAATGGTGCGGGGACGGTTTGGCCTAGGGTGGCTTTAAGCATTTCTTTTAGCCAGATATCGAGAATAGCAGACCCAGGGTGAATATAGTGTTTCCCATCACTTGATAACTGGTTTATACCATCCCATTGCTGGAGAATAGACACTAATTTGACCGCATTGTCAGTTGACGGCAAACCTTGTGTCGCTTGAGCTAAAAAAGGGGTAAACAAGCGATGATTGAGGTCGACACGGCTAGTTTGCTGCAAAATCGTCCACATATCATCAGCTGTTAACTTATCATAGGCCTCAATGCGGCTATCGATTTCTGTCACCCTGTCTGCACTTCCCCATAAGAAGGCAAACAAGTCGCTAGCGGGATAATTTTTAGCTGGGGAGTTATTCCAGTTGGCGATGTAGCCGGATTTGGGATTATAGACTTTAGGATTATTTGCAAAGGGCTGTATCCCTTTCCAGTCCCATTCTCCCGTGCCTGATACGGGTAAACGAGGGTCATGGTTTATTTGGCGCTCGGGGTAGTGCCCGGTATGGACATAGCCAATGTTTCCGTCTTTATCCGCATAATACCAATTGATTGTCAGTGCTTGGTTTTGTGCTTGGTCTAGCCATTGCTGCCAGTTTTGCGCTTGCCCTTGCTTCACCCAAGCCATTAAGGATGTAAGCTCTTTGCCATCCCATGCGCGAGCTTTGCTGTATGCGGTGTGAGTTGTATTATCTCGCTTGACCACATTACCATGAACAGTACGGTACACATCAAAAGTAATGGGTTTTTCACCTTTTACATTCAATGTCTCTTGGCGCGATAGCATTTGTTTCCACTGCCCTTGGTGGAGGTAGCTATTTGGGTCTTCAGGTGAAATCTGTTCTGCAAAAATATCAACGCCGTCACCAAAACCAGCCGTAGAGCCCCAAGAAATTTGCCCGTTATGACCGAATAAAATAGCGGGATAAGCAAACGGTGTATTTCCAACAAGATTAAACCCTGCTCCATGTAAACCTATACCGTATGTATATGCTGGGTTAAACCAACCAAATTGTGGACCATTAAGTAAAATGGCTTTTGCGTCAGAAGCTTTTGTTTTTCCAACAAGCCAAACATTGCTGGTGGTTGGGTACCCAGCTAGCCCATTAGCACCACCTTGCTCATATTGCTGAGCGATTAGCGCATTATTTTCCTGAGAAGAAAGCGCAATTAATTTTCCCGTTGCATCTTTTGCCGTGCGTTCAAACATTGGAGCAGTAAGTCGGTAATCACTAATTTGATTCAACTGCGTTATATTTTTTGTTTTTTGTGAGTCTGAATAGGTAAATTCTTCTGATGATATTGTTGTGGGTGCATTGGGATTATTAAGCCAATTAATTTGGTTAAAGAACTCTACTCCCATTTGTTCACCATACTTATCTTTAAGCGCAGTGAGTAATGCCAGATTATCAATTTCACTATTCATATCAGAAAAGCGGTTTGCCATTGTACCGACCATAATCATCGCAACATCAAAACTTGTCCATTGGGATGGTAAAAAATCATAATCAATAAACTGTTTAGGCATTAAGTCATCCGGTTTAGCATTGATTTGTTTAATCCATGCATTCATGCCATCTGCATAACCTCTTAAAATATCTTGTTCTTTAGAGGGTAGCTGCGTGATTTGTTTGTGGATGGAATCAGGCCAATAGTTATTTCTGATTTCTTTATCAAAAGAAATGTAATCTTTACCTAATACTTCGGAAACCGTACCTTGAGTACTGCGTTTAGCCATTTCCATTTGGAATAATCGGTCTTGTGCCACTGCATAGCCGTATCCATAGAAAAGGCTATAAGTATCACTGGCATAGATGTGAGGAACGCCGTAGTTATCTCGTTCAATTTTAATTTGAGTTGACTGAGAAAATGATGAGAGCGATAGCGAGCTTAAACTAAAAGCAATAGCGATTGAAATGAGATGTTTTTTCATTTATTGAGTCCCATGTTGTTATTATTTTTTGAGACTAGCATTATTGTATTGTTAATAAATGGTTAATTTATAGTTAATTGTTAATATGTGAATCATGATCACAAAAAAGGATACATAAATTTAGATAAATTACAAAAAAACGAGTCACAACTGTGTTGGATACTATTTAAGGTGAGAGATTATGGGTTTTTTGATGGAAACGATGACTTAGCCATGCATAGATGACCCCAGCAATAGCCCCTGCTATATGGGATTCAGTTGAGATGTACAAGTGAGTCGGTAATAAGCCGCTAGCCATTGTGCCAAAATAGAATAGCACTAATAACGCGATAGCTATATCAACCCAGCTTCGGCGGAAAAAACCTTGGGCGATGAGTAAGCCCCATAAACCAAAAACCCAACCACTGGCACCGATATGAATAGCATTACGACCTAATAACCAAACAGTAAAACCCCCAACAACAATAATAAACAGTGATGCAAGCAAATATGCCTTAATAGTACGGTGTAGTAATAGGGCACTTAGTATGATAAATGGCGGTAAATTACTGAATAAGTGCCCCCAATTACCATGGATAAATGGGGCAAAGAATATACCGATGAGCCCGGTCATAGTGCGAGGTTTAATCCCGAATGAAGTTAACCCCCCAGCCATTAAGCTATTAATAAGCTGCACCGCAATAAAAATTGCGACAATGCAGGCTAATAGTTTAACGCGAGGATGCCCTTGTAAATAGTTCATTAGTGGTTACCCAGCGCTTGTACACTTTCAACAAGCGACGCTAGCTGACCAACAACCCGATCACCAATATCTGTATTATCACCACCTAAAGATTTATTACGCATAAAGTCTTTCTTGATTTGTTGCCAACGAGCAGCATTTTTTTCTGTTAATGTGCCACGTAGTTCAGCGAGTTTGAGTAAGTTTTCTTCTGCGCCGGTTGTGAGCAGCTGTGCCTCACCCAAGTAATGGTCATCTAGTAATCTTTCAAGTTCATCATTATTCATAACGGAAGAGACTTTTTCGCTGAGCTTATTCATATTACGGTAACTACCTTGCAAGCGAAATGCGGGTTCTGTCCGGTATTTATCGGATTGTGCTGCACTGGCGATATAGTGTTGATTTACTTTCAATACAACATCTCGTAACTTGATTAATTTACTGATTACCGATGTGATTTCATTAATTTCTGCATCAGAGTACGGGTAACTTAAAGTGTTGGTAGAGACAGATTTACCCATCGCTTTATCAGCAAATAAGTACAGGTCGTTCAGGTCTCGTAATGCAAGAGGGGCTAATACTGGGTTTGATGTCAGGCTGTTTTCGATATAGCTCAGGGCAAATGCTTCATCCATACCACCTAATACCTCACCAAGGTTATAAATATCAGCGCGGTTTGCAAGCATATCAGGGATTCGGAAAACTTCCCCTGACTCGGTATAGGGGTTACCTGCCATAACGACACAGAATTTTTTACCCCGCATATCATAAGTTTTGGTTTTGCCTTTCCAAACGCCTTCAATACGTCTTGTTCCATCACATAAGGAAATAAATTTTTGCAAAAACTCAGGGTGAGTGTGCTGAATATCATCAACGTATAACATCACATTATTACCCATTTCTAAAGCTAAATTGAGTTTTTCTAGCTCTTGTCTTGCCGTTGCATTAGGCGCTTGTTCAGGGTCTAGAGAAAGTACATCATGGCCAAGTGCAGGGCCGTTGACCTTCATAAAAATTAACCCTAAACGGTCAGCGGCATATTCCATTAAGGTAGTTTTACCGTACCCAGGTGGTGAGATCATTAAGAGTAGCCCCATGAGGTCAGTGCGTTTACCTTCCCCTAAAGCTCCAATTTGTTTTGCCATGTTGTCGCCTATGATAGGCAAATAGACGTCGTTTATCAGTTTATTACGCACAAAAGAGCTTAATGGTTTTGCTTTATATTCATGCAGTTTTAAACGGCTACGCTCTTCAGTAACAATTTGTTGGCGTAGTGCTTGATACTGACGAAATTCGGGGATAAAACGTTTCCGTTGCCCTCGCATACGGCTGAAGTAGTTATCTAAACTCAGTGATAGAGTTTGGTTTTCAATGGTCGCATGTTCGCCAAGTAACCCGTTAACTTTAAAGTAAAGGTCAGCTTCACTAAAGCGAGCGGAAGCCGCTTTATCTAAGATAATAATGGCAATAGCACCGGGTATGTATGGAACAAGGTGAGAAAATTCAGGGGTTGAGCACAGCCCTTGTAACCAGTTTTGAACTAATGACCAGCGCTGGGCATAGCGAGCCCCTAAATTTTGTTGTGAGCGATTAAAATCTCCCCACATATGGGCTTCTTCTAAGCGGCTCTGGAGTGCTAAAACTAATTCTCTTGCATATTTGCTATAGACGAGTTCTATCGGGGTTCTTGCAAGTGCAAAGCTAAGATATTCGGCGGCTTGAGTCTGCTCATAAGCTTGGCATTGAATGGGGTTATCTTGTAAAAACAAGCTAATTCCCGCTTCGATTTCGGCTTGTAGGTCAAGTAATGCATTGTCATTATGGAATAATTGGTGAATATTCATGGCTGTTCTTGCACGTTCAGGCCATAGTGCAGGAAAATCGTCATTTTGAACTTGTTGCCAATAAATAGCTGCGATAGCACGGGCTGTTGGGCTATACCGTAATAGATCAGCACTTTCACCGATTGGCAGTAGTTTTTTCAGTAAAGCAACAGCATCGTGGTCATGAATACCTTTTTCATAACCTTCTTTATAACGTGGGCTCGCAAAATCACGGACAATTTTTTCAAGTTTTTCCGTTGATGTTAATGCGTTTTTTAGGATATCAAAATTTAGCCCTTCTTGGCGTTTTGTTGCTGCATAGATAATTGAATAAGCAAGGTATTCCGCGCGGTAAACCGTATCAGATTCAGACTCTAATGAGGCGCTCCAATAAGGTTTTAGCTGTGATAGTTGTTCATTTTCTATTGGTTCTTGGAAATCTGTCCCGGTGAGATAAACCCATAGTTGTTCATTTTTCGGTAAAATGGTGAGGTCGAGCTCTTGGGTATTTACACTGAACCGGTGACGCCCGAGCTTAATGACATTTCCACCATTTTCAAAAATATCTGTTTTATCACGTAAAACTCGAATGGCTTGGTCCCGAGAAGATTTCAGACGTGCGTCAATATCATCAGCTTTAACGTTATCGTTAATTTCCCTTAATTTTTCAATAATTTCACGGGTTTTAAGCGCCAGAGGGTCTGAGGCAAAGAAAGCATTGAGTTCATCTTGAGACTGTAAACGAGTTGTTCGTCGTTGCAGGCTGTCTAGTAGACGGTCTGCAGCAGTGACTAAATTTTGTGCGCGGCGCTGGCGGTCATCAATAAGAACTTGTTTATGAGATTCAAAGGTTTCGAGTAATTCTTCACGCTTAGCCAATATATCATCAAGAAATTCATCATGGCTGCTAAATTGGCTTTCGAGCTCCTCTAACTGAACGAGTAATCTTGATAGCTGATCATCACAACGTTCAGGGTCAGTGGCAAGAGACAGTGCATTGGTAATGCCTTGGCTAAACAGCCGGAATTGTGCACCAAATTGAGCGACGGTTTCCACACTGCTTTGTGATTTTCGTTTTTGTTGTAAGCGAGATCGGGATTGGTTTAACTGAGCATAGATTTGAGAAATAGCATCAATAATGTGGGTTTGTTGTGTAACATCGTTGAAGCTTAGTGATGCCATTAGGTTTGAAAGCATATCTAAGTCAGCAGACATTTTTTCCATATCCTTCATGGGAATGTCTAACTGGGCACTGTTTTGGGCTTTTTCTATTTGTTCTTCGAAAACAGTTAATTGTGTTTTAAAGGGCTGTAATGCTTTATCACTAGCAAGAAAAACAGCGGTTTCTTGTGATACATATTGTTGATTTTTCTCTATTTCGCTTTCCATTTCGCTAAGTTTTTCTAAATCCATATAGCGAAATTCACGCAGTGAAATCAAGTGACCGCGTTGAGCACTCAGGGCATTTAAGCCATCAACAAATTGTTGAATATCAGCCCAACTTTCAGGCAATGTTAATGAAAGCAGTGATTTTTGGCGGCTGATGGCTTCATTCATTGATTTGGCAGATTGCTGCCGTATGCTTTCGACCTTTTCATATTCATCAAGGACGAGCTCACTTGTTTGACTGATTTCTTTAAGCAATTTACCAATACCAAGGCATTGCTCATCACCAAACCAGTAATAAATATCCAGTAAATTTTTTGCTTGTTGACTAAGTTGTTCGTAGCGAGCAATAGAAATTTGGCTGCCTTCTATTTCTTTGGATACATGCAATATTTCAGAAATACCACGAACTAAGTCTGCATTGCCTATACGGCCTAAAAAACCGCTACGAGTAGGCTGTTTGTCGGCAAACTCTTCTGAGTAAAATGGGGTCTGCCAAACTTGCATTGGGTGAACGCGAGTCGCTTCTTCCCCTTCGCCCTCAAATAACACCATTTTTCCATCTTCCAGCATGGCATAACCATGCCCAATGAGTGGAATTGAAAGTGTTCGTTCAATTAAATTGTAATTGAATAGGGCAATACGACCTTGATTTGGTGAATAGAAAACATATAGAACATCCTCTCCATTTGGGGAACGACGTAAACGGCGAAAACGCATTCCACCCATAGGCTGTTCAAACGTTTTATAATCACCATTTTGTAAGTAGTAGCCGCCAGGGAAAATAATACCGTGATCTTCTGGTAACTGGACGCACGCTTGCCCAATGGCATCAATACGTTGTACAGATTGAGATAGCGTGTTGTAAACTAAATAACGCCAAGTTTCTTCCCGATAAGGTAAAACTTTTAAGATAATTAAACTGCCAGTTTGTGCGTATTCAATTTGGGCGTCGTCTAGTGATTGGTTTTTATCAAGAACCGCTTCTCGGTAAATCCCCAAACCATCTTCAGTGTTATTTTCACACTTGATGGTTAAATCACCGCCGATAGTTTCAATGAATACGGTGTCAAGAATATTGATGTGAGGGTATCGGCCGTTAACGGTGTCTTCTCGCGTGGTTTTTTGCCATTCAAAGTCATAGGCTGGTGGGAGGGCGATATCGCGTTCACCCCGGTTATCAATATACTCAATTTTGCGTTTGTCGCTGGAGATTGACCAGCGAAAAACTCGCACGTCCGTGATGCGATCGCCAATTTGAAAACTAGCAAGAAGTTTGCCGTCCCGTTCAACAAGTTGCAGTAACTGTGTGTTCTTATAATAGGTATAGAGTTCAGTAAAATCTTGAACAAAGCGATTATCACTCAAGAAGGTATCTTCATAAGGGACTGCTTCAACATCAAACTCATTGTCGTTTTCAATTAACCGATATAGTGAAAATACATCTTCGAGGTGCGTTTCTTTTTTTAGGCCGAGGAATACGTTATAGCCAAATAAAAGCCACTCGCCAACGCGGACAATGTCCCTTGCTTGGCAATTATTTTCAGTACGAATGCGAATGCGGCCAATGATATCCATTTGGCTCTGGCCGAATTCATCCAACCGCATTTCATTGAGTTGAGCGGCTTTTTGATGAAGTTGTTGCCCTTGGTCGGTCAGGCGTTTGCGTAATATTTCATAAGCACCACCTTCTGCAACAGCACTATCGAGTATTTCTTGTTCGCGATCCGTATCCTGAATATCTGACATTGCGCAGCGAATTCCCTTAACTAAGACAATAAAAATGAAAAACAATAGGGGTAGGTTCACTACCCCAATGTGCTAAAGGTTTACAGTTGGTCATCCGTTGGTGGAATCGGTTTTGATATAACCGTTTTTGCTGGCTGATTAGCCCCTTTAGCTGCCATAAAACCGTTTATAAGATCTTGAACTTCGGGGTTTTTCAATAATGCGGCAATATCAACTTTTTTGTCTTCTTTGCTACGATTAATGAGTTTTTCAACATTTTCTTTTGCGAAACTGCTTTTATCCATAAAACCATCAACGGCTTTTCCGAGGCTTAGTGCTTTAGAGAAGGTGTTGAAGAAGCTGCCATCACCGCCCACAATTTCAATATTGGTTTTGCTAAGCGCTGCAGCCAATACATCAGCTTGCTCCCGGGCAATTTCTTTATTGGCGTCGATAGATGCCATGGCTTGTTCAAATTCTTTCTCAAGGCGCATACGAAACTCTTCATGAGAGCGAGCGGTATCGCTGAGATGATCCATAGATTTAAATTTGTCAGTTAAACCATCGGCTTCAGCTTTCAAGCGTTGGCGGATAACTTCTGCTTGTGCTGAACCTAATTGGCCTTCTCCTCGAGCTTGTGCTGCCAGTTTTTCTTCCAGTACTTTCGCATCAGCCAAGCCTAGTTTTTCTTTGGCATTGGCTTGTTGTTCTTCACCACGAGCTTGAGCGGCTAATTTCTCTTCAAGGATTTTCGCTTCAGCAAATCCTTGTTGTTGTTCTGCTTTGGCTTTGGCTTCCATTACCTGAGCTTCCGTTAAGCCTTTTTCTTTCAGCCCACGTGCTTCCGCTAACAATTTCTCAGCTGTAATGTTGGCAAGAACAAGACCTTCTTTTTCTTCCGCCTCTGCGGTTGCTTGGCGAACTCGAGCTTCTGCTAAACCTAATGCCGCATGTTCAGCTTCAACCCCTTCAGCTAAGCGTTTTTTGGCTTCAGCTTGTTTTGCTGATGCTTCTAATTCTGCTTGTGCCATGGTGCTTATTTCTTCTGCACGGTGCTTAGCACTGGCTTCATCGGCTTCGGCTTTTTTCACTTGGCGAACTAACGATTCTTCCGCTTCTGCTTGTGCATTAATCACTGTGACTTGGCGCATACGTTCAGCTTCAGAGACTTCACGAACTTCTTTGATTCGTTCCTCTTCCTGTGCCACGGTTTTTTCAACTGCTACACGTTCACGTATAACATTGGAGATATTTTTGCGTTCTTCTTCGAGTGCTTTTTCTTTTTCTATGCGCTGTAATTCAACTTCTCTTTCACGGGCAACAATTTCAAGCTCACGTGCTCGGCTCACTCGCTCTTCTTCGATAGCTACAGCACGAGTACGGTTTTGTTGAGCGACTTCAACTTCACGCATGCGGTTTTCTTCACGGATTTCAATTTCTTGCTGGGTTTGAATACGCGCTTGCTCTGCTTTAAGGCGTTCTTCTTCTTGAACACGTAAAGTTTCAGCTTGTTCACGGGCACGAATATTATCAATTTCACGTTTTTGGCGAGCTTCGGCATCGGCTTGTTGGCGCTCTAAAGCTAAACTTGCTTCGCGGGTTTCAACGTTTTTCTTTTGAATTGCGAGCTCTTGGTCACGCTCTTTTTGGTTGGTCTCAATATTGTGAATTGCGGTGATTTCAGTAATTTTACGAATACCTTCGGAGTCAAAGATATTATTTGGGTCTAAGGCTGATTTAGGTGTTTGTTCTAGGTAATCAATAGCTACATCTTCAAGGGCGTAGCCGTTAAGGTCCTTTCCTATCACATCAACAATGCGGTCACGGAAGTCTTGTCGGTTTTCAAATAAAGTGGCTAAATCCAGTTGCTTACCTACTGTTTTTAAGGCTTCAGAGAATTTTGCACTGAATAACGTGCTGACCGCTTGATGGTCTGATGCACGGTCAACACCGATAGCTTTTGCAACTTTCAGCACGTCTTCCGTCGTTTCATTCACTCGCAAATAGAAAGCAACGGTGATATCAGCACGTAAGTTATCATGACAAATCAAGCCATCTTTACCGCGGCGATCAACTTCAAGTGTTAGCAAAGAAATACGCATGAATTCTTTTTTGTAGATGACAGGGTAAACTAATGCCCCTGTAAAATGCACTTTAGGCTGTGATGACATGTCATTGACAATCAAAGCAGTACCTTGTGGGACTTTGATATAGAAGGCTTTGAATAACCCAAAGAACCCTAAAATAACTAGGATGATCCCCCCGATAATTGTTAAAAAGGGCATTAGTGCAGCCAAGTCCATATTGATTCTCCATTGGTTCTGACGATGACGTCATTTCGATTATGCAAGCAAGATATTTATTTTTAAAAAGAGAAGTTATCCGTGGCGAAATTCATTTTCACTGACAACTTGATAACTGTGCGATGCTGCGTCATAGCTAATGATGACTACACGATCACCGCGTTTTAACTGTTCTGAGGATGGGGCGCGTATTTGTAGAATTAACCCAGCTCCACCATCTTCTAATAGTGCCTCGCCATTTTGTTCAGTTACCGCTCCTGACCGTACAGTGGCGTATTTACCGATAAGTTGTTGTACTGTTTTTGGTTTATTGAGGCTCACTAGTTTTTTACGCACAGGTTTTAAGCACAAAGCGGTTAAATGAAGAGAGATAAATAGGGTGATCGCAAAAACGGCGAAGCTGACGAGATAGCGTAATAAGTCAGTATCAATGAAGCGAATAAAGATATGTACGCTGAAATAACTGATTATCCAGCCAAAAAGAGTAAATAACGTGACAATAATGGTGACAGGGATCCCTGCTAAGCCAAGCTTAGTTAACCAGCCAGCAAAACCGGTTGCATCAATACCGGCATCAAATTCGGTATCAATATTAAATACGTCGATATCCAATAAACCAAAAGCGGCACATAACCAATAAAATAAAACAATGATTAGCAAACCACTAAAGATAATTGTTGGGAACATCAAACTGTTATGGAAAAACAAACTCATAGGGTTTTCTCTTTATTATTAATACATTATTGAGTTTACGTGAAAAGTAACGTTTGTTTAATTTATCACCATAAAATAATTTAACTTAATAATATATTTTTTAATTAATAGCAGTATCAGACTAGTCTATAAGCACTTTTATTTTTTGGGAGTTTCTTATAACACTGGTTGTTTATCCAGTTTTATTTGGTGAAGTTATTCCTAAAGTCTTATTGATAATAACAGGGCATTGATAGGAGAGAATTTTACCATTAATCGTTAAGTTGATGATAATCATTCTCAAACAAAGAATGGGGGTTTAAAGTACAAAATGGGGAGAATAGAGTTGATTAAGGTGATAAATTTGCGCTTCACTGTTTAAAGCATCTATGAAGCGCAAAAAAGTAAGATTAGTCTATCAAGTTCAGGAATGCCGCACCTCGTGCACCTCCAGAGTCACCATAACGTGCTTTTTCAATTGCAGGTAGTGTTGCGATGCCATAAAGGTATTGTGGAAGCACTTCTGGTAGTTGTTTATAGATTTCTTCAAACTGTGATAAACCTCCGCCAATAACCACTAAATCGGGGTCAAAAACAGTGACAATTTGCCCCATAAACATCGCAAGTAATGACATATAGCGGTTAACATGTTCTTTTGCTTGAATATCACCTTGTTTATATTGTTCGATAATTTCGATAGCGGAACGTTTTTCATTGGTGAATGAGGAATAAATACGCTCAAAGCCTGGGCCTGATAGGTAGGTTTCAAAACAAGCAGTTTGGCCACAGCCGCAAGTTATTTCAGGAACTTTTTCCCCTAACAGCTTGGCTCCACGAACGCTGAGGTTCATATGGCCAATTTCTCCAGCGATTCCATTTTTACCGGATAAAACTTTGCCATTTATAATAAACCCACCGCCCACACCAGTCCCTAAAATTAAACCAAGGACGGTAGGATAGCGTTTGAAGTCAGGGTCCCAAGCTTCTGATAATGCAAAGCAATTTGCATCATTTTCTACTTTTACTGGGCGTTGTAATATATTAGCAAGATCATGAATTAAAGGTTTGTATTGTGCAGTAGGGACATTGGTTGTAAATACGGTTCCTTCAGCATGGTTTACGATACCGGGGACGCCAACACCAACTTTTCCTTGGCAATTAAATTTTTCATCTGCTTCGAGTGTGAGTTCGAGAAACGTATTTAAGAGCGTTTGGTAGTCATCTTTGGGTGTAGGAACACGCTTTTGCCAGACCTGATTTAATTCGTTGTCAAAGACGGCAAGCTCAATTTTTGTCCCGCCCATGTCAAAGCCGTAATACATTTTCATCATCCTTTAGTTATTTATGTATCATGTATCTATATGATAAATAATAAATGAAAGTGCTAATTAACCTGATTATACAAAAGTTATTTGATGAAAGAATTATTGATTTAATATTTATTTTTATATTCACATGAAGCTAGCCACAGACAGCTGACAAACATGCAATGCTTGGAGGCAAGTCAAATAAGTTATTGATTTTCTCATGATAAAACAAAGTGAGAAAATCACGCTTTTATCTCGCATTATCAATCAAAGTTAGCAGATACCTACTAGCCTTGATTGATAAATAAAACATTATTTTTTGTTGTTTAGTGGGTTGTACTTTTCTAAGATAAAATTATGCAATTCCATTGCAATAATGTTATGGACTTCCTGAGTAGGATGAACATCATCGATAAAAACATAATGGGGGTCAATTTCTAATGGGGCGGTATTATCACGGCGAATATAACCATTAGTAAAAGCTTTTTCTATATTATATGCTCCCGGTGAGTTTTTATTTATGTCACCAACTACACTCGTTATCTTTTTCATTACGTTATTAATATTAAAGTAATTAATATTAATATTTTTGTTTAATTTCAATTGGTTAATTATAGTCTGAAGCTTATTATTATGCTCTATGCTGAGATTTTGTATTTTTCGTTGTTTTTTCGGTGATCTGGTTTTTATTGCAGGGGTTTGGGATAGATCAGGAAGCCCCATCACTAGAATATTTTTCGCACCATTTTTGATCATTTTTTTGATTATTTTTTCTTGACTAGAGATAACAACATTGACATTTTTTTTCGAAAAGGTCATATAGTCATTGGCACCAAGAAAAATAATATCTAAACTTTTGTCATCAAACTTAAGGTGTCTTGTTTGTTTTTCGATATTTGAAAGTATGGCAAATTGAGGGTGAAGTGTGGACTTAAAATAAGGTGCACAAGTTGAGCCACCTTCCGACTTATTCGTGAGTGTAACTTTACCTTTACCGGAATGGCTTAGCATCGTATTTGGCATGGTGAGAAACTCAGGCCATGTAAAACCATTAGTGAACCGTCCATCATAGTATTGGTTAGCATTAGTGAGTAATCCACACGACTTTTTATGCATCCTTCCTTCAGAGTCAGATAAGCTGTCACCAATAACTGTGACACTATCAAAATAGGTTATCGGTTCTTTTTTCCCTATATTAAATTTATTTGAATAAGCAGTAGCTAATTGGAATTGATCTCCAGGAATTCTTTTTTCTGTATGTTTGCCCAAAAGTGAGCCATCTACATCATCGCTGGAGGGGGGCGTCATTATATGAAATGAAGACGCCCCTTTGGTTCTGCCGTCATTAGGTAGTACAGAAATGTTGTTACCAATATTATAGGGGGTGCTCTGTGGCAAGTTATTTTTAATCGATGCTATTTTTTCCAAGGCTGGACTGGTGGTATAGGGGGGTACTGTTGAATTAGGTCTGTGTGTAATTGCACACTGAGTTCTATCGGGTATCGATGTCATAGGAGTCCTTATTGATTGGGATACTTCTCGATAAAACTATCAATCAACAGACAAACACAGTATCAAATAAAGATTATCTATAATGACATGACTAATAACTAAGAGATTAATGCATATAAAACAATTACTTGATTGATAATCATTATTATTGTCGACAAAGTTATTGCATCGCTTTTTAAAAAAATGTATTGTTATATTATAACATTACATTTAGGTGGTTATTATGAAACAGGGGATCCATCCACAATACCGCACCGTGGTTTTCCATGACACAAGTGCAGACGCCTATTTTAAAGTAGGTTCAACAATAAAAACTGAAAAAACAATCGAGTATGAGGGTGAAATATTTCCATATGTCACGCTTGATGTCTCTTCTCAGTCACATCCGTTTTATACCGGTAAACAGAAAATGATTTCTCAGGAAGGTAAAACGGCACAGTTCCAGAAACGCTTTGGTCGTTTTTTACAGTCAGAGGGTAAATAAAGATGAAAGTACTGAGTTCATTAAAAACGGCAAAAACCCGTCATCCAGATTGCCAAATTGTTCGCCGTCGTGGGCGGGTGTATGTCATTTGTAAAACAAACCCGCGCTTTAAAGCAGTTCAAGGCTGCAAGAAAAAACGTTAGTTATTGAATTTAAATATAATTATAAAATTTCCTGTATCGCTTTATATTTTATCCGCTTAGCCATTGCAGATTATTGCTCTCTGCCGTGGCTTTTTTTATTTGTTTTTTTGCCCTCTGATTCCCTCGATTATTAGCATAATTACTAATCTTCTTATTATTAGTGATGAAATTCACTTGCACATAGATGCATATTTTGTCAGGTTTAATACATCCGAAAAATTTCTAGCTTCAATTTTTGTGAATACTTAATGAATTATAACAATGACGGTATTTACTTTGTGGAGTCGAAACTAGAAATTTCTTGGTAAAAATTTAAACGAACAGGGTGAGTAAAAATGAAAAATGTAGGGTTTGTTGGCTGGCGAGGTATGGTCGGCTCAGTATTGATGCAGAGAATGGTAGAAGAACGTGATTTTGATGCGATTCATCCTGTTTTCTTTACCACATCACAACATGGTGCCGAAGCGCCTGTTTACGGTGGTCACCGTGGTGTTTTACAGGATGCCTTTGATATTGATGCATTAAAATCGCTGGATATTATTATTAGCTGCCAAGGTGGTGATTACACTAATGAAGTTTATCCTAAACTTCGTGAGTCTGGTTGGAATGGTTACTGGATTGATGCAGCGTCTTCATTACGTATGAAAGATGATGCGATTATTATTCTTGACCCAGTGAATAACCAACATATTCAAGATGGGTTAAATAAAGGCATTAAGACCTTTGTTGGTGGTAACTGTACGGTAAGTTTGATGTTGATGTCTTTAGGTGGGCTGTTCACTAATAATTTAGTGGAATGGGCATCTGTTGCAACTTATCAAGCAGCATCAGGGGCAGGGGCTCGTAATATGCGTGAGCTTCTGGCACAAATGGGGTCTTTACATACTCAGGTCGCTAAAGAACTCCAAGACCCAGCTTCTGCTATTTTAGATATTGAGAAAAAAGTCACAGATTTCACTCGTAGTGGCACAATGCCAACGGATGCATTCGGCGTACCATTAGCGGGCAGCCTGATCCCGTGGATTGATAAAGCATTAGAAAACGGTCAAAGCCGTGAAGAATGGAAAGGCCAAGCGGAAACGAACAAAATTCTTGCAACAGGCAATAACATTATTCCAGTTGATGGTTTATGTGTACGTATTGGTGCGCTGCGCTGTCATAGCCAAGCTTTCACATTGAAGCTGAAAAAAGATGTTCCGTTGAATGAAGTTGAGCAATTGCTTGCCTCACATAATGATTGGGTGAAAGTGGTTCCTAATGACCGCGAAATTACTATGCGTGAGTTAACTCCAGCGGCAGTTACTGGTACGCTTAGCACTCCTGTTGGTCGCTTGCGTAAACTGAATATGGGCCCTGAATACTTATCTGCCTTTACGGTTGGTGACCAATTATTGTGGGGAGCCGCCGAGCCTCTTCGCCGTATGCTAAGAATTTTATTATAAGCGCGGCACAGCGATAAGTCGTATTCGATAAACCTGCATAATTCAATATGCAGGTTTTTTTGTACCTAAATTACTGACGAGCAGGTTCATTCTGCGGTGGCTGGTGTTCTAACTCTTTTGCCAAGAAGTAGTTCAAGAATGTTCGGATCACGGCAATGATACCTAATTTGATAAGGCTATCTAAATCAGGGTCGACGGTCGTTGCTAAAATATCCGCAGCGAGTTGGAACTCCAATGCAGTCGCTAACCAATCACCAAAACAATAGCGAGCGGTACGTGCTTTTTGGGTTTTCATCCACACGATTAGGGTCTTGATTAACCCAATCACCACGCAGATGACTGAAATTGCTTCTAAAAGTAACTGGAGTACGTGAACACTAGACACCAGTAATTCACGTAAAAAAACTAAATCGAACATTAAAACCTCGATAGGTAAGCAGGATTCATATTTGTTAACTATGGGCAAATATTCGCAAAATATCGAGTTTTATTGTGGATCTATCGTCTCAGAAGGTAATTGGCTAATGGATAAAATATTTCGATTGCCATCGATTACCTGAATATTTTTATTGGGTTGATAACATTCACGTAAAGGTGATAAGCAAGCTTGCTGTGAACCTTGTTGTATATTAAGCCAATCACTGATTAGCCAATAATTATTCGCAGTAGAATAGGGAGACTGTAAATTTTCTGGGCTGATACTTGGTTTACTGGCGCTTTGACTGTACCAAATCAGCAAGGGGATTTCATAGGCTTCTTTTCTTGGGTTGTTAACGCCATGGTGGTAGTGAATATTGTTATCGCTGTCTAGGCGTTGCAATGCGTGGTCTGAATAGTACATCAAACTCGCAGGTTTCCCTTCGAGCTGTTGCATTAGGCTTTCGATAAATTTATCGGTATAAGCAATTGAACTGTCGTAGCAATCGTCATCGTCTTGGCCACTAAATGTTTTTAGCTCATCTTCAGGAAAGCGGTTACAGGCAGGTTCATGGCTGCCATAAGTATGTAACACAATGAGTTTTTTCTTATCAGTAGGGTCATTGATTGCGTTATTGAAGTCATCTTGCAGCTCTTCATCGTAGCCGACAAATTCGTTCCACGTTTTCTTTTGTGACATAGAAGCAATAGCAGAAATGATACTGGTACGTTTATTGGTTTTTCCCTGGTTGCTGACCCAATAGGTTTTAAAGCCCGCATGATTGGCTAATGAAATGATATTGTCCGAATAGTGTGATTTATCCTGCATTTGCTCAAAGCGAATATTAGATAGTGAAATAGGGACTGACAAGATAGTCACAGGTGCAGGGGAATAAGCTTGTTGAAACGCCAATATTTGTGATTTGCGCTTATTTAAGTTAGGCGTTGTATCATACTGATAGCCGTAAAAACCCATATGATCACGGCGCAATGACTCACCAATGACAAGCACATAGATTTCAGTTTCAGACGCTTTTTTCTGGTAGTTAAATGCGACCTTTTGTGATGATATTTTTTTTATGCCCCGGTTTTCATACAAATTTTTGACTAAAGCCGCCGCATTGTAGAAAGGGGTATTTAAGAAGTATTTTTCTGTGATCAATAACGCGCTATCAGGCTTGCTTAGTAATGAGGCGTAATAGGTTGGAATAGCTAATAGATAGCCACAAAGTAGAGCCATACTTGTCGTTGTTATACGACGATTCATGTATTTTGCACATTGATGAATACATGCTAAATAAGCAGAAAAAACAAATAAATAAAAAATAACATAACCAATGTTATAGGAAAGCATTCCTACGGTTTCACTGCTATTGGTATTGATAAAAGTTTCTGCAATCGAAGAAGAAAAGCGGATATCGTGTTTTTGATAAAAGAAGAATGAAACAGATAAATTGAGAGCCCACAGGAGTGAAACAAACACCGTGAAAATTTTGCCAAGCAAAAAGCGATAAATACCGGCACATAACAGTATTATCAGCGCTCCTGAAATGACGATGGCAATGTCAGCCATAATGCTGGCATCTCCACTGAAAAATACAGGGGTGATAGATATCAATAATGCATAAATTGAAATAATAAGTTGGCGTATCATAGTGTTATTTTACGTATTTTTGACCTTACCTGAGGTTATAGAGACAATTAAAAAATAGTTAATTAACATCTAATTAACTTAGGGCGTTGTTTGTTTATAACATAAAAAAAGATAAGATAATCAAAATAGTGGCGTAAAAAACTGTAAAATCTCGTGATGTTTAGTCATGACCTGCCCCCCACAAGTTGCGAGGGGAGGTAAAGTATTGAGTTAGAAAGTTACCGCAATTTTGGCATCAATATTGTTATCGTGATAATTTTTTGATAAAAAT
The DNA here is from genome assembly GCF_029193595.2 of Providencia hangzhouensis. Taxonomy (NCBI): domain Bacteria; kingdom Pseudomonadati; phylum Pseudomonadota; class Gammaproteobacteria; order Enterobacterales; family Morganellaceae; genus Providencia; species Providencia hangzhouensis. The sequence continues at coordinate 9,170 of NZ_CP135052.1, read as the reverse complement.
TTATTATAATTAATTGATAGCTTAGTATTTTCTTTTATATTGATATCGGTACCGACTTTTAATGCGACACCATGGCGTGATGCAGGAACACTATGTGTTGTAAATGAGCTCGCGGTATCGGTAAAATTCAATTTTATTCCTCTATTTAAATTCCCATATTGACATTGCCAGTTAAGCTCACCGTGTAAACCTATATTTGATGTTTTACTCAATTTCCATTGGTTATCAAGGCGTAGCCCAAGGGTTGATAACACCGTATTGATGCGCTGTTTACGTGCCTGTAGTGATGTGCTGTTGATGTTCTCATTAATAGCATGATTCATTGCGCTGATATAAGTGAGATTGGTAAATGGCTCAATATTTATCCCTTTTGAGTTAATTGGATAGGCCAGCTCCATAAATGCTTGATGTGTATTGGTATAATAGCTCGATGAGTGACTTGTACCATCACTGATTGAGCGTTCGGTATGAATGAGATGTGAAGTGTGACCGAGCCCTGCACGAACCGCGATAGGTTGCCATAAAGCGCTACCATAAATGGCGGCATGGTAGTTATTACTGTTAGCGTGGTCAAAGTGGTTAGATAAGTCACTTTGGCTAAAACCTGCGGCGATACCTAATGTCATTTTTTCATTAATAAAACGTCGATTTGCCCCAAGCAATAAACCATAATTTGATGATTTATACCCAGTGGCATTGTTATCGTCGGTCGTTTTATCCCAATCATAGAGCATTTTGACCCACACATTGCTTTTGTTTTCGCTACCCCATGATTCAGATAAGCGAGCTTGCTCAAGTAGTGTTTCTTTAATCTGACGGCTATTATTTATTTGATTGGATAATACGTCAGCGTATATTTGGCCTGTGACATTGCTAAATATCGTTTGAGCTTGTTGTTTTGTTTGGCTTTTCAACGTTTGTTCATAAAGCGCATGGTGCGTAGGAAGTGTTTCAATGGCTTCAGCCACTGCGATTTGGTTTTGTGTTGCTGCCGTGCTGGAAAATGCCGTGTTATTACGCCCTATTTTAAGTGTGACTTCTTTGGGGGAGTAATTTAGCGTCGTTCCAATAAACTGGTAATTAGGTACAACGGCATCAAATTGGCCATCAATCCCTTTTTGAGCAGTTAATATCGTATATTGTGTATCAAATAGTTGGTTGATATCTTGCTTAGAAAGCGGGCTATTTTGATTTTCAAGAGTGACACTGACGGTCCCGCCCTTTAATGAAGCTGAGCCTTGGCTGATGATCTTATCGTTTTTACCTGCTGGATTGATTTCAACCAAATAATGGCTATCTGGTGCAAAACTCACGGAATCAACAATATTAATTGTGCCAACTGAATGGCCTGGTGCAACAACAGCGCCTTGGTTGGCGGTTAATTGATGAATGCTTCCATTGCCCGTTAGTAAACCGTGGTGGTTAATATTGACGGAAGCTCCGATTTTGCCGTTATCTAGGACCAGCGCGCCTTTATTGATATCTAATGAAGAGTTTAAGGTTTTTTTCAGGGTGACGGTTCCGCCATTAATATGGGATTTTTGCGAGTATTTATTTTCACCCGTTAAGACTAAATGGCCTTGGTTTACTGTAAAGCCTGCGAAGGTATTGTTACCAGATAATACTAATGTTCCTTGGCCCTGTTTCGTTAACTTTCCTGTGCCTTGTATATTGTTTGTCCATTCATCTAACTTTCCAAAATTAGCAATATCAAAGTCATTAGTGTTTTGGTTGACGATAAAGTTTTCATACAAATAAGCGGGGCCATGATAAGCCGTAGGTAGGTTAATTAATCCCCAATAAGAGTTCGGATCATTTTCTTTGATATTCCAACCCGCAATTGACTGGCTTGGATATGCCGTGCTGGCTAAAATATTATTCCATTGTGCATTATTCAAGTAAGGGAAACGTAATCGAAGTAAATAACCCGCCGTTTTAGGGATATTTTTAGGGGCGATCATTGGTGTATCTTGTATTTCTTTTTTTCCATAATAACCAATGCGGTCATTGGTAATAGGGGAAGAAACGGTTAGGCAATTTTGTATGTTATTTGAACATGATGATGAAATGTCATTACGAATATTTTTTGCCGATTCAACAATGAATTTGGTGTTTTTTTCATCGGATAGTAGCTGTGATAATAAATAATAATTACCTACACGGGAAGCGATGGTATCGGTGGCGAAGTGTGCGCCAACAATCACGCGGCTTTCACCGTATTCAATCGCTCGGTTGAACGTTTCACTGCCTTTTTCAGGGAAAATCATCGCTAATACGGCAGCTTGTTTAAAACCATTCCACGTATGGCCACTAGGGTAAGATGAGCCCTGTATTTGTGAGTAGCCCGCAATATAATGGCCTTCATCATTCAATACTTGATAAGGGCGACCGCGTTTAAAATGGTCTTTAAGAATAAAATCGACTGACCGAGTACGCTGCTTTTTTTCATCATAAGCACGAGTACTTGTGTCATGTAATAAATTGATTTCTTTGTATTGGCTATGGTTTCTTAGGTTAATATCATGTTCGCCAAACAGGATGGTTTGATAACTATTAAACAAATAACCTGAGTTTTGGGATTTATCCGCGAGTGCTAAATTTTTCCTTTCACCTGTAATACTGATGTATTCGTTGCTAATCAGCCTATCTCGCTCAGCAACTTCGCTACCTTCTTTAGGTGTATCATTAATAATATTGTGCTTTATATCTTCAAGCCATGCATTTCTTGTATCGATAATATTTTTTTCTAATTCTAAAAGATTCGTTTTTGCTGTTAGAGTATTGGTGAATATGAATGGCAATAAGGTCATTGATGCTGAAATAAAAATTTTTCTCATTATAACTCCGCCGATGCTATTGGTAAAAATTTCATTTGGCGGAGTTTATTTATAATATATTTATCTTTTATGACAGTTTTAAAAATAAAAAGCCGTTATTAATTAAAGTGATAAGTTTTATTTTTAATTGTTTTGTTTTTTACGAAGAGGCTTTTTATTGATTGGTTTTGTTTTTTTATTATTTTATTATTGGTTGGATTAAATGGTAAAAATAAAATAATAGCTATAAAAAAAATCATAAAAAATAACCCCAAACTTTCGTATGGGGTTATTGAATAACGTTTAATTAGCAGAATAGTTAAATATCAATATTTGCTGCTTTTAATGCATTCTCTTCGATAAATGCACGGCGCGGCTCAACAGCATCACCCATTAATGTGGTGAATAGTAAGTCGGTTGCAATTGCATCTTTAACCGTTACACGCATCATACGGCGCGTCTCAGGGTTCATGGTGGTTTCCCAAAGTTGCTCAGGGTTCATTTCACCAAGACCTTTATAACGCTGTACGTATAGGCCGCGACGTGACTCACGTGTTAACCAAGCCAAAGCTTCTTCGAAGTTACTGATATCTTGACGGCGTTCACCACGCTTGATGTAAGCACCTTCTTCAATTAAGCCACTGATTAAGTCACCTAAATGAGTGATACGGCGGTATTCACTGCCATGAACAAAATCAAAATCGAGATTATAGTCGGTATCAACACCATGGGTGCGAATACGGATAGTTGGTTCGAATAATTGACGTTCACGGTTTTCGTTAATGGTATAACTATATGTGCTACCGAATTGCTCGTTATCTTCTAAGCGCTTAACCAAAGTTTTAGCCCATTCTTCCACTTTTTCGCTGACTTTTAAATCATCTTCAGTCAAGGTTGACTGATAAACCAAGCTGTTAAGTAGGGCTTGAGGGTAAAGGCGCTCAAGACGACGAATAATACGGTGTGCGGCATTATATTCGACAACCAGTTTTTCCAGTTCTTCGCCTTTCATTGCTGGAGCTTCGGCACTTAAATGCAGTTCAGCACCATCAAGGGCGATAGAAATCAGGTAATCGTCCATCGCATCGTCATCTTTAATGTATTGCTCTTGTTTACCACGTTTCACTTTATACAGAGGTGGTTGAGCTATAAAGATATGACCACGTTCAACAATTTCAGGCATTTGGCGGTAGAAGAAGGTCAACAGTAACGTACGAATGTGCGAACCATCGACGTCCGCATCCGTCATGATAATGATGCTGTGATAACGCAGTTTGTCTGGGTTATATTCATCGCGACCAATACCACAACCTAATGCCGTAATCAGGGTTGCAACTTCTTGTGATGAAAGCATTTTATCAAAACGCGCTTTCTCTACGTTTAGAATTTTACCTTTCAGTGGCAAAATGGCTTGGTTCTTACGGTTACGGCCTTGTTTTGCAGAGCCGCCCGCGGAGTCCCCTTCCACAAGGTACAGTTCAGATAGCGCAGGGTCACGTTCTTGGCAGTCAGCCAGTTTACCTGGCAAGCCAGCTAAGTCTAACGCGCCTTTACGGCGAGTCATTTCGCGGGCTTTACGTGCTGCTTCACGTGCGCGTGCTGCATCGATGATTTTACCCACAACGATTTTCGCGTCGTTTGGGTTTTCCAGTAAATACTCAACTAATTTCTCATTCATCATCGTTTCAACCGCCGTTTTCACTTCGGAAGAGACTAATTTTTCTTTGGTTTGTGATGAGAATTTAGGGTCTGGAACTTTCACTGAAATAACGGCAATCAGGCCTTCACGTGCATCGTCACCAGTTGCGTTGACTTTGCTTTTCTTCTGGTAGCCTTCTTTTTCCATGTAGTTATTCAATGTACGCGTCATTGCTGCACGGAAACCAGCGAGGTGAGTTCCCCCATCACGCTGAGGAATGTTATTGGTGAAGCAGTATACGTTTTCTTGGAAACCATCATTCCACTGCATTGAAACTTCGACGCCAATACCGTCTTTTTCAGTTGAAAAATAAAAGACAGAAGGGTGGATAGGGGTTTTGTTACGGCTTAAATACTCAACAAAGGCTTTAATACCGCCTTCATAATGGAAATGGTCTTCTTTGCCATCGCGTTTATCGACGAGCTTAATAGAAACACCTGAGTTTAGGAACGATAACTCACGTAAGCGTTTTGCTAAGACGTCGTATTCAAATTCAGTCACACCTTTGAAGGTGTCCATGCTTGGCCAAAAACGAACGCGTGTTCCTGTTTGGTCGGTTTCGCCGACTACAGTCAGAGGCCCTTGAGGCTCACCGTGTTTGTAGATTTGCTCATGAACTTTGCCATCACGGCGGATAACTAATTCTAATTTTTCAGATAAGGCGTTAACAACGGAAACCCCAACACCGTGTAAACCACCGGAGACTTTATAGGAGTTGTCATCAAATTTTCCGCCAGCGTGCAGAACGGTCATGATAACCTCTGCGGCGGAGACGCCTTCTTCTTCGTGGATACCTGTAGGGATACCACGTCCATCATCCTGTACGGAGATAGAGTTATCGGCATGGATAGTGATCACGATATCATCACAAAAGCCTGCGAGGGCTTCGTCGATAGCGTTGTCGACAACCTCGAAAACCATGTGATGAAGACCTGTTCCATCGTCTGTATCACCGATATACATGCCCGGGCGCTTACGCACCGCATCCAGTCCTTTTAATACCTTGATACTTGAGGAGTCATATGTATTCGACATCAACGTTTCCTGCTCTTTCTATTCCTGAGGTTGAACTTCTATTTTGCCATGTTCTACACTAAACATCTTGCTATTTGCATCTATCATATCATTAACTTGCTCAGGTGTAATGGCACTGACAAACACTTGCGCTTGTGTAGCTTTGAGGCGGGCTGCCAGCAATTGGCGACGGCCTGCATCAAGTTCAGAAGCAAAATCATCCAGTAGATACAGGCATCGTTGCCCGCTCTGATGGGTGAAAAATTCACCCTGCGCTAACCTTAATGCACACATAAGTAGCTTCAATTGCCCCCGCGAAAGCATATCTTCAACAGGGGTTCCATTTGCTCGTATACGCAAATCCGCTTTATGTGGCCCTGAAGCGGTATAGGTTAGTGCTCTATCACGCTCAAATTGGCGCTCTAATTGTTCTGAATAATCAATTTCTTTATCCCAACCACGTTGGAAGGATACCGAGAGTGAAAATTCGGGTAAAAACTGTTGGCAAGTTTGCTCAATATTTTCGGCAATACCTGCAATATAGTTATGACGCCATTGGCTTATTTGCTCAGAAAGCGGTGCCAGTTGTTTATCCCAATGACGAATTTGCTCATAACGGGTAACTTGTCGTAAAGCGGCATTACGTTGCTTTAATAACCGTTTTAAATCTGACCATACTGAAAAAAACAGTGGGTCATTGTGAAAACAACCCCAATCAATAAAAGCCCGTCGATATTTAGGGCCACCGTTTAGCAAGGTAAACCCTTCTGGGGTAATCAATTGCATTGGCAATAATTTTGCTAGTTCTGCAATTTTATGGCCATCAGTACCGTCTATTCGAACTTTACTGTCACCATCACGGTTTTTGCTTAAACCTAATGAAAGGTCTTTTCGCTGTTCATCTAAATGGCTAAGTTTACCATGAAGAATGAATTGTTCTTGCTCATGACGAATAACCCGGTTCGCTTGAATGCTGCGAAATGCACGACCATGACCGAGTGTATATATGGCTTCCAATATGCTAGTTTTTCCGCTCCCATTGGGGCCAATTAAAAAATTGAACCCATTAGCAAGGGAGAGATCCGCGTTTTCAATATTTCGAAAATCACGGATCAATAAACGCGAAAGGATCATAAATACCGATTACAAGCGCATTGGCATGACAACATACACGGCTGCTTTACTATCAGCGTCTTCAATCTGCACACTGGAAACGGCGTCGGTTAACAGAAGTTGCACATTTTCACTTTTTAGCGCATTTAAGACATCTAAGATGTAGCTGACGTTAAAGCCAATTTCCATTTCAGTACCTTGGTAGCTTACATCAACAATTTCTTCAGCTTCTTCTTGCTCTGGGTTATTGGCAGTGATGCGTAATTGGTTTTCACTGAAATATAGACGGACACCACGGAATTTTTCATTTGATAAAATAGCCGCACGCGAAAATGCTTGTTTAAGTAAATCACAGCGTGCTTCTAAGGTTTTATCTGGGTTTTTCGGTAGTACTCGGCGGTAATCAGGAAAACGGCCATCAACCAATTTAGAGGTAAAGATAAAGTCCCCCACGTGAGCGCGAATATTATTACTGCCGATTTGCAGCTGTAGAGGAGTATCACCGCCATCTAACAAACGCATTAACTCAATTACCCCTTTACGAGGCACTATCACTGAATGAGAGGGTAGCGATTGACCAATATCCATCGCGCACACGGCGAGCCTGTGCCCATCGGTTGAAACGGTTCTGAGCATTTGATCTTCGGTTTCAAATAGCATGCCGTTGAGGTAATAGCGGACATCTTGGTGCGCCATTGAAAACTGAGTGGCTTCAATTAAACGTTTCAGTATTGATTGCGGAAGAGAAAATTCCACTTCGCTTTGCCAGTCATCCAAGTTTGGAAAGTCAGCGGCTGGCAACGTGGATAATGAAAAGCGGCTACGCCCAGAACGGACGAGCAGTCTGTCATCATTCAGCTCTACATGAATTTCAGAACCTTCAGGTAACCCACGCCAGATATCAAAAAACTTGCGTGCGGGCACGGTTGTTGCGCCAATTTCATGTTCCCCAGTTAGGGCAACATTGGCCATCATCTCCATTTCAAGGTCGGTTCCAGTGAGTTGGAGGGTACCTTCTTTTACCTGTAATAAAAGGTTACCTAAAATAGGCAGAGTTGGACGCCCACCTAAAGGACCACTAACCTGTTGTAACGGTTTTAATAACTGCTCGCGTTCTATTGTAAATTTCATAGCAATTAAGATGATAATGTTCTGATTAAATTAGAAAAATCTTCTTTGATGTCATGGCTTTCTTCCCGTAATTGTTCAATTTTACGACAAGCATGTAACACCGTGGTATGGTCACGGCCGCCAAAGGCATCCCCGATTTCAGGTAAACTATGGTTAGTCAGCTCTTTCGCCAGTGCCATTGCCATTTGACGCGGACGTGCGACAGAACGGGAACGGCGTTTAGACAGTAAATCTGCTACCTTAATTTTATAATATTCAGCAACTGTTTTTTGAATATTATCAATAGTTACCAGTTTTTCTTGTAGTGCTAATAGGTCACGCAGTGCTTCTCTGACAAAATCGATAGTAATCGCGCGGCCAGTAAAGTTTGCGTTGGCAATGACACGATTTAACGCCCCTTCTAACTCACGAACGTTCGAACGAAGGCGCTTGGCGATGAAAAAGGCCACTTCACCCGGAAGTTGAATCTCATTTTCATCTGCTTTTTTCATTAAAATCGCCACGCGAGTCTCTAACTCAGGAGGCTCGATTGCCACGGTTAAACCCCAGCCAAAACGCGATTTTAAGCGATCTTCCACACCGTTAATTTCTTTTGGGTAACGGTCGGAGGTCAAAATAATTTGTTGATTACCTTCAAGTAGCGCATTAAAAGTATGGAAAAACTCTTCTTGCGAGCGCTCTTTGTTAGCAAAAAACTGGATATCGTCAATAAGCAATGCATCTACAGAACGGTAATAACGTTTAAATTCTTCAATTGCGTTGTTCTGTAGAGCTTTGACCATATCTTGAACAAAACGTTCTGAATGCATATAAACCACGCGAGCGTTGGCTTTATGCTGCATAATACTATTGCCGACAGCATGTAATAAGTGGGTTTTACCTAAACCAGTCCCACCATAAAGAAATAATGGGTTGTAGGCCCCACCTGGATTTTCTGCCACTTGCCTCGCTGCGGCGCGAGCCAATTGGTTCGATTTACCTTCAACAAAGTTATCAAAAGTGTGCTTAGGGTTTACATTTGAACGATAAGCAACTTCTGGTTGTACTTTGGCTGAGTTGTCCCAACTCGGTTTAATTGGGGCTGACGGAACGGCAAACGCAGGTACTTGTTGAGCAGTACGAGCTTGTGTTGCTGCCGGTGCGACTGTAATCGGTTTGTTGCCTACCTCAAAGTGTAGTGCAGGCGCGTCAGTTCCACAAAAGTCATTCAATAATTCATTGATATTATTGATGTACTTGTCTCTAACCCAGTCGAGAACGAAACGATTTGGGGCATAAAGTGCCAGTGTATTGTCGTTTAATTCAGCTTGAAGGGGGCGTATCCACATACTGAATTCTGTGGCAGGTAGTTCATCCTGCAATCGGGCAAGACATTGCTGCCAAAGCGAAAGTGACAC